>JAZQEE010000016.1:0-114249 GCA_045538815.1 Acutalibacteraceae bacterium | reverse complement strand
CCTTCCAATACTGGCGACGCCTGGAGGCGCACCCTACGACTACCAACCGCAAAGGTTTGTTACTTACTTACCCGTAAACGGGTCTGTGTATTCTTTGAGCGTCATTAGGTCGTGTACCATATCCTCTTCTAACTGATTCTTTATGTATTCAGCTATCTTCTTATCATTCTTTCCTGCTGTATCTACATAATATCCTCTGCACCAGAAACTTCTGTTGCCATACTTATACTTTAAGTTTGCATGACGCTCAAAGATTATTCATGTACTTTTTCCTTTCAGATATCCTACGAACCCTGACACACTCATCTTCGGTGTAATCTCTACGAGCATATGTATATGATCTGGGCATATTTCTGCTTCTATTATGTTCACCTGCTTCCAATTACATAGCTCTCTCAATATTTTTCCTATTTCCTGCCTTTGTTCTCCGTAGAATACTTTTCTTCTGAATTTCGGTGCAAATACTATATGATATTTGCAATTCCATTTTGTATGTGCTAAACTACTGTTGTCATTCATCTGAATGTCCTCCTTTTGGTTTTTGTGCAGTTGGTAGCCGCACTTCTATGTTACCAAAAGGAGTTTTATTTTTATACTCACTGCTTAAGCTTTTTTGAACCCCTGGCACTGCCAGGGGTTTTCATATACAATAAAAATAGTGTCCGAATTACTCGGACACTGTGATACAAGGGTTACTGAAAACACATATATTCATGTTATTCAGAAGCAGAAAATAAAGGCTATTGAGGATTTGGATAGGTATTGTGTATAAAAGTTCTTAATCTTTTATACATAGTAACACCATCTCTAAACCAATCTTTCAAGCATTAGCTTTCGATCCTGTAACCAAAGAATTAACATCTTCCAAAGAAAGCCCGGAATACTCTGCGACCTTTTCTAAAGGGAGCTTATCGTCGAGCATTCTTTTTGCATTTTCTATTGCAGCTTGAGTTGCAGCTTCATTTCTCATATCTTCCATCATTTTACACATAGTAGCATTACCTCCTTCGGTTTCCTTAATACATTTGACTTTTTCTGCTAATATTGGATAATACATATCTTTTGCATCGGTACAGTTAAAATCATGCATTAATTTACCTATTGCATCCATCGAGGAAAAATACAACTTTTAAACTACGCACTCTTTCTGTTTTCTATAAAAAGATCAATATCCTCTACTATATAGGCTCTTCCTGTAGTATGAAGCACATCATAACACGTGCCAAGATAATCCAGAACACCATACTGTTTAAAAAGTGCCATTGTTTCTTTGCCTGTAAGTTTTTTCTCGGCACGGTATGCCTCAAAGCAAAATGCTTTAAATTCTAATGTTTTACTCATATTCACACCTCCGGCAACAACAATTCACCAGAACATTCCTCGTTAAAAAGCTGTGCCAATAAGGCGATATGTAATAATGGCTTAAATGGTGTGTCTAAACAGCACACTTCCTATAATAAATGGGAACGGGGAAAACTCGTAATTCTTAATTACTAAACTGTAGTGGTGACATTATAGTGGCAACCGTGAAAGCGAGTTGGTAAAGTAAAAAGATTAAGAATGAGATAATCCACACCTTACCTGTGTTTCACAGGAGTGGTCAACGAGTATCATAGCCACACGGTTGAGCAATCGTGAAGGTATACTCTAATCTAAAGTCAAGCAAACTGACTTAATTTATTGGGTAGAAGCATATATCTTTCCTGTTTGTATTACGGCGGCAAGGTTATACCCGTTATATGCATGATAAAAAAATAAAGCCACTTATTAAGAGTGACTTTGCTTTATAATAAATATTGACAATTAAAACTTATGTCCACACTTGTTGCATTGAAAATTAGACTTGACCTTATTAGCGGCAAAAATGCCAAACAGAGCAACCGAGGCTGCTTTACTTACACCGGATATAACTTTAGTATTTGAACTTTTACATTTTGGGCAAATATGAACACCAGTAGGTTGACCACAATGAGGACAAGTTTCAGCTTGTTTGGATATTTCTCTATTGCAAGCAGTGCAAGAGGTTAAAGCGGGGTTTTTTATTACTCCATTTTTTATCTTTTCTTTATATTCTTCATTGCTTTTTTTTAATTCGTCAAATTGTTTTTGTATTTCTTCTGGGGTATGTCCGCAATTTGGGCAATTCCATATATATGTAGGATATTTATGTTGACAATTGCTACAAATTCTTTTTTCTCTCATAACTAATCACCTCATTAATATTATATTTAATCTTGTCTTTTTGTCAAGAAACTGTTCGCCGTAAGAACACGCAATAGATTGGTATTTAATAATTTAAGTAATTTAGGCAATATATTAAAAACGTCAAATATGTCTTTAGAAACAATGAAAGGATTAATTGGCGGTTTAAATACAAATCAAATTGCACTAATTATTACAAAGAAGCAATTAACATTAGAACAAGCAAAAGAATTACTTTTAAATACTACATTAAGTGAAGAAGAAAAAGAACAAATCTTAATCAAAGCTGGCTTAATCGCCTCAACCAATGCACAAACTGGAGCAAATGTTGGTCTAACAGCGTCTCTTAAAGGTGTTACCGCTGCTTTATGGGCACAAGCAAAAGCTTGGTTGGCTACCCCATTGGGAATAGCAACTGTTGCCGTAGCTGGTATTTTATCATTAGTAAAAGTTGTCGATTGGTTTACAGTATCAGTTGATGAATCTCGTGAAAAACTTGCCGAATTAAAACAAGAATCTTCCGATATTCAAAATGAACTATCATCTTTAAATCAAGAATTAAAAACCACCGCCGATAGGATTAAAGAATTAGAGGGCAAAGACGCTCTAACTTTTACAGAAAAAACAGAACTTGATAATCTTAAGGCTCAAAGTGCAGAATTAGAAAGACAGATTGAACTTAACGAGTTAAAAGCTGAATCGGCAAATGAAGAAACCAACAAAATATTTGTTGAAACTATGTCTAAAGACCTCGATGGCAAGACCTCATATTCTGCGGATAGTAGTGGAAAAATTGTAAAAGGCAATTCTTTTTTAATGTCTTTAGGTACTCAACAGGCATATTTTGGAGCCAGCGAAAAGGATTATATAGAGCAACAGTTTAACGATTATAAAAATAATCTTGATAAAATAGCTAAATTAACATAAAAGCACTATACTGCCAAACCTTTGTTTCTTCTCTCTCAAGATATGAATAAAGCTTTGACTGTGTAAAATGCTCCATTGCTTCATTTTCTGACCAACCATTGAGTTCCATAATCATTTGTGTTACATTGGCGGTTATTGAGTAAAGAAGAGTTTCAAAACTACGCTCGTTCATTCATCAATTACCTCCGTTTCTATATATTTTAAGAAATCAAGCAACTTTTCTGTATGAAACAAAACTTGATTACAAAGTGATTCTGTCTTTAAGTTTTTTAATGCTGTTTCCTTATCTAAATCACCATTTTTATACACTATAATTAAAATGAAGTCCATTAATAAACTTTTGACTTAATTAAATCAATTGCTCCTCTTATCCACTTTGCAGACCCATTCAGACGGTAGCCTTTGAAACCGGATTCCAGGAGAATCTCATTTATTTCATCATCAGTAATATCAAGATTTATGAGTTTTGAAAAATCAACGCCTTCATTAGCAATGTCGCAGATATAATCATAATATGTGCCTGAAAAACCGAAATTAGTGGCATATATTTCAATATTCTTAACTGCAGCTTCAACTGTTTCTTCTGTATCCTCATAGAAAAGGCTGCGTCCGTTATCGTAAAGCGGATAGAAGATCTCACCAGCTGATGTAACCTTGACCGCCATATTTGATAGATGTCTGTCATCCTGCCTTGTAATAAAATCAAGCAGAATCATACGGATAAAATCATCTTTATATTGAGGTCTGACATCAAGCAGATTTTCGTATTCGTTATCTGATCGTGCACCATCAAAGAGTCTTCTGAAATGCACTATATATTCATTTGAGAAATCAAAAAGAAATTCTGAAAAGATTGTATTCTTATCGTGAAGATAAACGGGACAGCAAGGTACACCGAGCTTTACGGCAAGCTTATATACAGCAATTTCCGACTCAACGTCAGTCACAAGCGGACTGATTCGTTGCTTATAGATACCATATTTGCCTCCCATAACACCGTAGCGTTTGATGTTGTAGCCTTCGGGAGTATCAACGCTGTCGCCGACAAGGTCAATTTTCTGCAAGAAAACAGATTCAAATACCTCTGTCATTATCTCGTCAAGAGTTTCGTCCTCACTGCGTGCAATCCAGAGTAGATCATTGGGATGAATGCCTCTTGTAACCTTGGCGATTCTCAAAACATCGTATGCAGAAAGTCCGCAGCGGAAAAGAATTTTCTCAATATCTCTTCTGTCACGGCTCACAACTCGTTCAGAAAGAAAGCTGACAAACTGCTCGTGACTCCAGTCGCTCTGACCGTGAGTATAGAGCTTTACGACCTCGTTATATTCCGGATTAATGAAATGAACATTGTATGCAGAATCAATAAGACCGATTGTATCGTTACCCCATTTAAGGTAAAACTCTGACTGACCGACGGAATTTTTTATTCTTCCGTCAGTCGGTTTTTTAGCATCAACAGGGATTCTGTAGGTCTTGCCAACAAGCACCGCACCCTCAATTTTTCCTTCCTTGCAAAGAGTGCGAACACGTCGATCGCTTATATTCCATTTTTCTGCCGCTTTGGCGGTTGTCATAAAGTCCATTTTATCGCCTCCGATTGTAGTATAACACATTATCGGAACAATATCAACAGCATTATTCCGATAGTTTTTATATATTCTTATCATTTGTTTTTTCAAATCATGTACACACATCTTTAATGCATTCCCTCATCACCCTCGATATATATGACTTTGACACAGGAGCTCCATTCCTTTGAGAAATTACGAACCGTGAGGTAGGGTTTTGTTTGCGAAGTAATAGAAGAATCGCCTCAATTTCAGGTGTTATTGTTATAACTCTTGTTCTTTTATCACTTAACAGCTTGAATTTAATTGAATAATCTGTTTTACCGTCCTCCAAGAGATTTATTTCGGAGGATGTTTTATTTACCGTAATTGTTCCGTTTTTAAAATCAATATCAGCCCAAGTCAACGCAAGTGCCTCGCCGATTTTCATATCGGTTAGCAGCATAAGCTTAACTTCATTACCATGCATATACTTGGGTCTGTTTGTTTCAGGGTTGATGCTGTCCGCAACAGCAAATATCTTTTCAAGTTCCTCCGGTGTGTATCCCCTCTTCGCTTTCTTTTTAACTTTTGATTCTGGACAGTTAATAAATCTCATCGGATTGTCTGTCGGCTTTTTATGTTCGGAATAACAGGCAAACATTCTTTCAAGCAAACGGTAACAGTCATCCACCACTCCTTGACATCTTTTCTCTGCTATATCTTCAAGAAGACTTATCAACTCTGCTTTTGTCAAACTCTTCATTCGCCTGTCACCAAACACCGGTCTTATTTGAGAGTTGTATATTGACACAAGTTTCAAATAATTTGTATTCTTGGCAGAATCCATTAAAACCTTTTTATATACTTCTTCGAAGAATTCATTAAGTGTACATACAGGATAATACTCCTCGTTAGGATAATCATTAGCGAATTTTTTTATTGCTGTTTTGGATGGATCTGTATGTGTATTACGCTTTGTTTCACCGTTTTCATTTATGTACCAAACCTCACACTTATATTTGCCGTCCTTCTGCTGATAAACTGTGTGACTGCGAACTTTTACTATCAAAAAAATACCTCCTTTGAGTTTTCAAAGGAAGTATCCCAGAATTTTCTGACAATGCCAATACCAAATCACTGACAAATGATTGAAAATTTACTGACAAATTTAATAGAGTCCTGAAATTAATCAGAGCTCATATGTTCAGAATCAATTCTTATATTAACAAAACCTATAATCATAAATTGTATTTCAAGTTTATTTAGCCGGCTGCGGTGCAGTATAGTTTTCGGCTGCATAAACAAAGCCTTCAATAAGAAACTCTCGTGCCTGCTTTGCAGGAGTGGAATAACTCAGCAAATCAAAGCCGTGGAAGCAACCGTCCAATGTCTTAAAGCTGACCTCTACACCGGCATTTTTAAGGTTTTCCACATAAATCACAGTTTCATCATAAAACGGATCAACCGTACCGATATACGTAAGTGTAGGCGGAAGAGAAGAATAATCCGTTTCTCTGGCAGGTGCTGCGTATTTTGAAACGTTATCCGTTTCATAATCAGCGCCAAGGTAGAGCTTCCAAGCATTTATATTGGACTTTTCATTCCAGACAGGTGCATCGTTACCCTGCATGGATTCAGTTGTCATTCTGTCATCAAGCATTGGATAGAGAGGCATCTGAAAAGCAATATTGACGTCCCCCGTATCTCTCGCCTTTAATGTAACAGCAGCGCAAAGTCCGCCGCCGGCACTGTTACCGCCGACAAATATACGGTTTTCATCCATGCCGTATTTTTCACCGTTATTACGCAGCCACAAAAGTGCAGCATAGCAATCGTCAAAAGCTGCCGGATACGGCGCAGTTGTTGAATTAGTATAGTCAGGTGCTACAATGACGCAGCCTGTTGCATCAATAAAGCTCTGAATAAAACTGAAATCCTGCTCCGGACAGCCAAGCCCGTAACCGCCGCCGTGAATCCACAGCAAACCCGGTACGTTATCCTTCTTTTCTTTCGGAGTGTATACGCATAAACGCAATTTTGAGCCATCCTCACGCTCAATAAAAACTTCCTCACGGGTTATATTACGTGTTAAATCGGGCAAGCCGATATTATCCATAAAGGCATTTGCAAGCCTGAAAAAACTTTCGTTCATTGAAGGAAGTATGATACGAATAAGATTGCCGACAAAACGTATTTCCGGATTTATTTCTTCAGTTTTAACATTCCATATGTTCATAGAAAAATCCTCCGACGACGAATTCAACGCACTGTCTGCTTTAACAGTAAACGGCATACTGACGATAAGAATACAAATAATTAAACAAATTATTCTTTTCATTAATTTAGTTCCTTTCTTCAATATAGCTTAACATAATTATATATTGTCGGAAAGTTAAATTTCAATATTAATTTCAATGATGTTACTGTGATTTTACAAATAATAAAATATTAAAAATAATGTACCGTGCTACTTTGTTAAAAGTGCAAAACTTTAAAGCGCTAAAGTGGGCTGTTTTTTGTGAAATTTTGCGGTTGACGGCAGTTTTTCACGGTGCTATAATGACAGCAATTTAATAACTCAGCAAACGCAATGACGAGGAGCGGCAGATTAATCCCGCATCAGAGAGCCGATGGTTGGTGTGAATCGGCGGAAGGATTTATCAAGGCTAAATCACCTCAGAGCGGCGAGCCTGAAAGAGTTTTTGAGTAAGGCAGACGGAGCCCGACCGTTACAGCGGGGAGCGATGTTAGTCGTGGATTTGTAGTGTAACTACCATAAAAGCTATGACGAGGAATAAGCGGTTTGTACCTGCTTCAGAGAGTTGACGGATGGTGCGAGTCAACGGAAGGTCTTATTTGCGAGCTCTCCTCTGAGCAGCCTACCCGAACCGATCTTTTTGATACATAGGGAGGACGGAGCCTGACCGTTACAGCAGGGCGCGATGTTGGTCGCAGTGAGTGGTCGCCTTTCATGGCGGCAAGAAGAGTGGTACCGCAAGATTTTTAATTGTTTTGTATTAGAAATCCTGTCTCTTTAATTCAATTTAAAGAGATGGGATTTTTTTATTTTATCATGATTGGAGTGTAGTAAAATGTTGACGCTTGACAAAATTTTTGAAGCACAGGTGGTGCTCAAGGATATCATAAGGGCAACAAAGGTTGTTCCCTCAAACGGAATTGAGGCGGATTGCCGACTATATCTGAAACCCGAAAACCTACAGAAAACAGGTTCATTTAAGCTGCGAGGCTCAGGCTATAAAATCGCTACACTTTCCGATGAGGAAAAAGCAAGAGGAGTTATAGCTTGCTCAGCCGGAAATCACGCTCAGGGTGTTGCACTTGCGGCATCAAAGCACGGAATAAAATCGCTGATTTGCTTGCCCGACAGCGCACCGATTTCAAAGGTTGAAGCAACAAAAAGCTACGGTGCTGATATTTGCCTTGTTAGCGGATGCTATGATGATGCTTATGCTAAAGCGCTTCAGTTGAAAGATGAAATGGGTTATACCTTTGTTCATCCGTTTGATGACGAAGCGGTGATTGCGGGTCAGGGCACAATCGGTCTTGAAATTGCAAGCGACCTTGACGATGTTGATGCGGTTATCGTTCCGATTGGCGGCGGCGGTCTTATTTCGGGCGTTGCATATGCGCTCAAATCAATCCGACCCTCAATCAAGGTTTACGGCGTTCAGGCAGCTGGCGCTCCGAGTATGTTTAAATCAGTAAAAAGCGGAAATATTGAATGCCTTGATTCTGTTTCTACCATTGCAGACGGTATAGCCGTTAAACAACCGGGTGAACACACCTTTGAGTTAGTCAACAAGTATGTTGATGATATCGCTCTTGTAACAGAGGATGAAATTGCAGGCGCAATTCTTGAACTGATTGAAAAACAGAAGATGATTGCCGAAGGTGCAGGAGCAGTTTCCGTTGCGGCGGCAATGTTTAATAAATTCCCCGTTCAGGGCAAAAAGGTCGTCAGCCTTGTTTCGGGCGGCAATATTGATGTTACCAGTCTTTCAAGAGTTATCAAACGAGGTCTTATCAAATCCGGCAGGACTTCAAGTATGCTGATTGAACTTATTGATAAACCCGGTCAGCTTAAAGACGTTTCAAGAATTATTGCAGACTGCGGCGGAAACGTTACGGGCGTTCACCACGAAAGGGCCGGCAGTACCGAAAGCGTAAACGGATGTTATCTGCGAATCACAATGGAAACAAGAAATTACGAGCATGTGCTTGAAATAAAACGTGCTCTTGAAGCAGAAGGCTTCAAGATTGTTGAATAAGGAGAATTGTTATGAATGTTGTATATATCCAAAATGCACCCGATGCAATCGGACCGTACTCACAGGCAGTCGTTGCAAACGGACTTGTTTTTACTTCGGGTCAGATAGCAATTAACCCCGAAAGCGGTGCGGTAGAAGCACAGACAATAACGGAGCAGACTGAGCAGGTTTGCAAGAAAATAAAAGCTGTTTTTGAAGCATCAGGCGGCAGTATGGATTATATTATGACTGAATTGGAGGCGGTGAAATGAACAGGTATACATTAGCTGTGCTTGTGAGAAACCAGTTCGGTGTTCTTAACCGCCTGACAAGTATGTTCAGAAGAAGACGGTTCAACATAAGCTCCATAACCGCAAGTGAAACGGAATCGGCGGAATTTTCCCGAATCACATTCAGCTTTGACGGCGAGGAAGAAGGCAAGGTTCAGCTTGTAAATCATCTTTATAAGCTGCCCGATGTCTGCTCGATAAAAGAGCTGACAAACGAAAACTCATTAAGCTGTGAGCTGATGCTCATTAAACTTAAAAATGACCCTGCCGAAAGGGAAGAAATTCATTCGGCGGCGGATGCATTCAAAGCTGAAACCATTGATTATTCCCGTGATTCAATTGTTCTCAGGCTTATCGGCACCGGATCAAAAATGGATGATTTTATTACTATTATGCGGGATTTTACTATTCTGGAAATTTGCCGAACGGGTACGGCATCCATTGAAAAAGGCAGTTCAACACTGCGGCAAAACTTAAATCTTTAATCAAAAATATGAACAGCTTTATCGACCGAATTGAAATCTATGAAGATATACTCCCGAGCGGCAGATTTTTAAAGAGCATTCACTTCAAGTTCCCGATATTCTACGAGGGTGAAGAAATTATCGGTCTGCGTTGGGACGGTGAAACAACAGTTGAGACGGTGCGTCTGCCGTCAGGGAACGGCGCAATGTAAACAACCGGAAAACGCGATGTGAAATATGGCTTCAAGGTTGTGTGATTGATTGAGTAACCGACTGAACCAAAAAAATGTTGACCAAAACGGCAACGCCATTTTTTCCGAAGGAATTGAGAAAACTGAAAGCTTTGCCTTTCATCAAGAAAAAGATTTAAAAACTGCTGTAATCCCCCCGAACAGTAAAAAGGATTGGCAGGCACGCTTTTTCTGCCTGCCGGAATCTTGAGAAAATCATCCTGCCTTCGGGTCTGGAGTTTATAGGCAGAGGTGCGTTCGGAGGATGCAAAAAACTTAAAAGCTTTATTATGCCCTACAGCATCACGGAAATAGAGGATGGGGCATCCGAAGACATTGATTTTGATGCACCTATACTAAATGCCGACAAAAGCATTCTCTATGTCTATAACCGAACTTATCGCAATGATGAAATCGTTTTACCCGATACAGTCAAAAGAATTTTTCGGGAGCTTTTTCCCGCAGAATATTTGACAGCATCATTCTTCACGAAGGCATCAAACAGATAAACAACGGAGCATTTCAGAACTGTATCCTTGTCAGAAAAATCAGCATTTGCTGTTCGGCTGACAGAATCAAAAACGGTGCATTCCGAAGCTTCCGCCCCTGCCCGAATTTTACTTTACCGATGGGCCGTCAGAGTATACCGAACTGCTTAGAATGCGTGGCGTAACCCCGCTTGAAAGGCTTGACCGGCTTGATATTCCAACCCTCAGCCCCATTGCAGGATACCGCCTTAAAGCTCTTGTTGCATACTGCTCAAAAGATAACCCCGAAACAACGGTAAAGTCAAAGAAAAACTGAAGTTTTAAATAAACGCAGCGGCAAGCATAAAACAAAACATTAAAGATACAGAAAGCAGGCATTGAAAAATGCCTGCTCTTTTTATGGAGTTGCTGTTTTTCTTTGCGTCTTCTCCTCTTGAAAATCTCTTTTTGTTATGATAGAATTATTTTGTCAGTTTCACCTGCTTATTGTCAGAAAAGAGGGGTTTTTGTGAAAAACAATGCGTTCCTTGAAGAGTTCAACTATTACGCCTTTGTCAGCTACAGCAGAAAAGATATAAAAATCGCAAAATGGGTGCAGAAAAAGCTCGAAAGCTACCGCTTGCCTGCAAAAATACGAAAAGAGAATTCCGGAATACCCAAAACCCTTTACCCTGTTTTCCGCGATCAGACCGACCTCAGCGGAACAGAGCTCGAAGAAGCGCTTAAGGCTGAGCTGAGGGCAAGTAAATATCTTATCGTTATCTGTTCACCAAACAGCGCAAAGTCTTTCTGGGTTAACAAGGAAATTGAATATTTCAGAGCGCTCGGCAAAGAAAAGTTCGTTATTCCTTTCATTATTGACGGTGAACCTTTTTCCGGAAACGAGTGTTATCCTGAAGAAATAAAGCAAATCTATCCCTCGCCTTTGGCAATAAACCTGAGGGAAAAGGGAAAACGCCATTCGTTATTGCAGCTTATATCAACCCTTCTTTCAATAAGGCTTGATTCTCTTGTTGAAAGAGATAAAAAACGCAGAACAAGGCGAAACGCCGCCGCAACGCTCCTCACCGTTTTCGGCCTTTTTGTTGGCGGATACGCTTTATACTATAACACCCCTCACAGCAGATACTACAGCGATGTGGTTTATAATTACGAAATACCTTCGGGTGTTTATCGGCTTACAAAAGAAGAGCATGAAAAACGGGCTCACTGTTATAAGGTAACAACAAAACGCGGAGAGGTAATCCTCGTTGAAACAGTCAACGCGCTGAATGTTCCTACCAACGATCTTGTTCTTTCGGAGTCAGAATATCCTATTCAGGAATTCAAGTATGATACCTCAGGCAAGCTGATTTCCGTTTCCTGCTTTGATGAATTCAGAAAAATCTTGCTCATCAAAAACATTTCAGCAATAAATTCCGACAATGAGATAGCAATAGACCTCGTCATTCCCTCTGACGCCACCAAGGCATCCTCACTGTCTTCGGATGTTTCTCTTGAGGTCGACTCTTTATCCGACAGAAAAAGCGAAATAACCCGTATGCTGAACACATATAACAGCGAAGGTCTGATTGAAAAAACTCTTTTTCAAAAGAATAATCTCGGCACCCCCGCCTGCGACGCAAACGGTATATACGGAAAAATATATGAATACAACGAGGCCGGTCAGATGATATCGGCAAGCAATCTGAATCAGCAGGGCGAGGTTTTCGATTGCAGATACGGCTGGGCAAGAGTTGAGTTGGAATACAACGATATCGGTTTGTTGGCAAATCAACAATATAAAGACAAAAACAATAATAATGTGTATGTAAACGAGTTCTCTCTTGCAAAAGCTTGTTATGACGAGAATGGCAATCCGATATCTCTTTCCGCCTATGATGAAAACGGTAATTTATGCAACAACCGCAAAGGCTGTGCCATGACAAACTTCGAATACAGCGATACATTCCTGCACATTGCATCCAAATTCTATAACTCTGACAATGAAGCTGTTTGCGATGAATACGGAGTTCACAAATATGTTTTCAAATGGGACAGTAACGGGCGGATGGAGGGAATTTCCTTCTATGACACATCAGGGAACCCCACATATTCCCAAAACTTCAATTGCTTTAACTATAAAGTCACTCTTGACAGCAAAGGAAGAGTTATACAGGAGGAATTGCTTGACAGTAACAACAAACCGTTGTATGACCCTGAAAGCGGTTCTGCGATTACAGAAATAAAGTATGACAGCTTCGGTTTTGTAAACGAAGTTCATTATCTTGACGAGAATCATAATCCGACGATGACTAAATACGGGTATGCATCTTTCCTTATCGAAAGGAATTCTCTCGGGCAGACACTTCGCGAAGAAACAAAAGACGCAAAAGGAAATCTTATATGCGCCAATTATAATTATGCCGCAGCTGAATATACATATGATACTTTCGGTAACATTGAAACGATTTCATATTTCGATGAAAACGGAAAGCCTTGTTATAACAGCGATGGCTATTCAATCGAAAAATATGAATACGAAAACGGTAACCTTGTTTCGGTAAAATATTATGATCACGAAGGGAAACCGACAGACAGCACCGATGGATATCATTCACGTGTTTATGAATACGAAAACGGCAACCGCACCAGTATTTCCGCTTATCGCTCAGACGGACAGCTTATGAGGCCACACGAAGATTTTTATCCCATATCTAAATATATCTATGACAACGCGGGTAATATTTCAGAAGCATTTGCCTATTCATTGCCCAATCAAATCTCCGTTAAAGTCACCAGGCAGTATGACAAACTCGGAAATATTATCAAAGAAGACCACTATGAAGAAACCGGTACAGAAGAATATTCTCACAACGGTTATGAAGCGGAATATGACATACACTCAAATCTCATATCAAAAAAATTATATTCCGAAAACAAGTTGGTATACCAGATTCTTTATCGGTACGACAGCAAGGGTAATCCCGTAACCGTCAAACATGTGGACAGCAACGGAAATCCACATAATCCGGATGACCCTTCATTTATAAATATGCGCGAATCTTCTTTTGATGAATACGGCAATGAAACATCTCATAAATCCTATCATCTGACCGCTGATTCAAAGAAACTGCTTTATCATATAGTCGCAGAATACGATTCTTTGGGCAACCTTGTTTTTGTCAGATACTATGATGAAAGCGGAAATCTGTTTCTTCGCGACGGTACCGCGGCCGCCACGAGAACGACTTATAATCATAAAGGCGATAAGATTGTCTGCGAATATCTCGACACAAACCTTGCACCTACCACGCATATGTATTTTTCTACAATAAAATATGAATATAATGCAGCCGGAAAAACAACAAAAGAAATCCGGTTAGACAGCAAGGGTAATCTTATTTCCTCAGACACAGGCATGCCCGCAATAATGACATGTGAATACGATGAAAAAGGCCGCACTGTCCGCATGGAGTTCCGGGACCAGAACAAAAACCTGTATTTGTATAAAGACTCCGAAGCGGCGATAGTTGAATTCTCATATGACGAGACAGGCATGACAACAGTTATCAAGTATGACGAAAACGGAGAAAGAATTGAGAAAAGAATACCCGTAATCCTCATGCCCGAGATACATCCCGGTACAGTTGCCGAAAAGCTTGGAATCTGCGCCAACGACATAATATTGGTTTGGGGCAAGTGGGATTATTTCTCCGAAAAAGAAAAAGGCTCTGATTTTATCTCAACATTCTCAACCGAATATGAAGCAAACCAGAACGCTGAAAAAAAATTGGTTGTTGCACGATATGAAGAAAACGGCAAATTTTCTATACATGAGTTCATGCTGCCTGCAGGAAAAGTTGGCGCAAGAATAGCGGATTATATGCTTGCGGAATCACTCGTTGAAGAGGCGGAAGAAGCATACAGCAACTATTTGAAATCAGATAGCTGAATTGCCGGAACAACAAAAACTGCAAAACAAAAAGCGAAGTCCTCGGTCTAAGCCGAGGACTTCGTTATTTTTCTAATTTATATCCCATCTTCAATAAAAGCTTTATTGTTTCCCGCACGGTTGTTCTGTCATATTCCTTTTCGCTTTCGGATAACTCATCATACCGTATCAGCGAGGGGTGAGTTTTAAGCTTATCATTTCTTTCTTCACCCCATGACCAGTTATCTTCAATTCTTTTTTTAGCCCACGCTTCGTGCACATTTTCCGAAAGCTTTTCAATAAGCAATTTTATGTCATCGGTAAGCGTTACATCCGATGTGTCAATGGGATTCGGATAATACTCTTTCATTGCGTGCCTCCTCTAAATATTCTCTGAGTGTTTCAAATAACTGATCGGCTTTTTCCTTGCTGATTTTTCCGTTTTCAGCATATTCATAGGCATATCGCATGGAGCAGACAATCACCTGATCATATTCAACGGGGTTTGTTCCGTTACCGTAAATTTTTTGGGCAACCGTCTTCAGCTCATCAAATTTTGCAAGATACGCATGAATCTTTGCATAATTATCCTTGTGCACATCTTTTGAAAGATTATTCTTGTTCCAGGGCTCCCAGCCGTCAAGCATCTGAAAAACATTCCATCTGTCATGCTCGCATCGGAGCAGGCTTTCGTTATTGAGTCTGAGCAACTCATCAGTTTCTGCCGAAAAGAGCCGGTCGCCGTCCGGATCAACATCAATATCGCGGAATTTATATTTGCCGTGAATTGCAGCTGCCCTTGAAGAGCGTTTGTTCACTTCCGACTGCGCCGAATAATCTTCTATGCCCTTTTCGAGAAGCTGAAGGCTGTCGACATCCTCTTGAGGATTTTCCTTTTTGTATTTGAATCCGTAATAGCATGCATGCAGAAACTCTCCCGCTTTGTCTGTTTTCCAGTCAATTATATTGTCTGTATTAAACACATCGCAGAGAGCTCCGTAGGGAATGATTGCAGGGTCATTGAGGGCTTCAACAATTTTCTTTGTCTCTTCATTTTCGATTATTGTTATAATTTTCGGAGACGGCTGAGCTGCTGGGAAGTAAGCAGTGCCGCTTTTTCTTCGGGCATAAAGCTCTCTCATCTGCAAAGCGGCAGCAAGATTGGAAGAGTCATCTCCAAGATCTATTGTTATGTAGTCTGCTCTTTCAAACCTGTTTTCATCAAAATCTTCAGAAAAAATGCCGTAATCAAAAAACTCCAGATTCAGTTTCGTTCCTATATTATCAAGTTTTTCACTTAATCTGTTAAAACCTGAACCAATTCTTTCATTTTTCTTTTCCCCGTCAAATACTTTTATGGAGAATTTCTGATTCACCATCTGAGAGCACCAGGCTATGGCTTTTGTCAATTCATGACCCATATGACCCGAGCCGAGAATCATAACATTGACGCGGGCACCGTCAGATTCAACGCCGTAAACAGGATGCTCATACACTAAATTATATGCCGTTCTCTGCGCTTGGTTAAAAAGTTCCATTTTGATTTCGGGATTACCGTTCCTGCTGTTCGCCAGATCAACCACCTGCTCCGCCGCAGGGTCTGTCGAAAAAACAAAAACCGTTATTTTGCGGCTTGAGTCTTTTATACTTTCAAATCTATCAAGTGCCATTTTTATATTCTTGTTTTTGTCCTCACCAATAAAATAAAGATGCAGTTTTTTATTCGAAACCGCCGTATTCACCCTGAATCCGTTAAGAGTTTTGTTTGTTAAAAGAGCATTGATTTTTCTCGCCTGCTCAATATAAAGACTGTCAGTTGTTTTTTTGTTTATTGATGAAAAAATCACCCGTGCATTTTTGTCTTTTTCCGTTATGTCCTTTGCAATGATAATTGATTTATTGTTAAGCTCGGAAAAAATATGAAACGAGTTTCTGAAGTTGAATGTGTATCTCAGCTGCGTAAACCAATCTCTGAACACCAGAAAAACCGTACGCGTTGTAAGGACGGGGATCAGAAGAGTGACTGCGCATGCATAAAGGACATACAGCGGCGACACACCGTCAAAATTATCAAAAAATCTGTTGAGCATATCTCCGATGCGGTTTCCGAAAGAAAGGCTGTCCACTGTATCAAAAAGAGCAGAAATGAGAGTCAGCACAATGTTGCTCTCATATTCTTTGAAAGCGTTCGGAATAAACAAAATAAGAAATGCAACAAAAGCAAAAACCGAAAACAGGTTTATGGGATTGATTACGACTGATTTTGATAATTTTTTAACATGTATGGTAAGATTCCAGGCTCCGCAACCAATTCCCGAAACCAAAAGTATCAGAAAGGATAACAAAAAACAAAAATCCATCATTACGGCTTTTCTCCTTTTAATAATTCTCTGTAATGATTATAATAAATAATTTTATGATTATCAAGTGTTGCGTAAAAATTATGCCGTACAAGCAAAAATACGCACGGATTTTACCGACAAAACAACAAACAACGCAGGCAATCACCGATATCGGCAAATGTCTGCGTTGTTATTGTTATAAATAGAATTCCCTCATGTCATCAAGTCTCAGAAGCATGGGCTTTTCGCCGCAGGCTGAGCCCGCATCAATGTTTATCCATGTGTCGGTGACAAGAGCCTTGCCTTTGAATTGAGAGCCGTAATACAGAGTCGGTGTGTGACCGAAAACTGTAATAATATCGTCAAAATATCTCGTGTTGAGGCTCGGTCTGTTCCAGATTAAGTCCGTTGATGAATATTCCGAAAGCTTCTTGTCTTTTTTGAAGTCGCCGAGGCCGCTGTGAGTCAGAATAAAATCCCTGCCGCCCGCCGTAACAGTTTCATAAAGCGGAGCTTCCCTGAGGTATTCAAGAATATACTTTATTTCACTTTTTCTAACCGACGCAAGCTCATTGAGCGTCTGCTGACCGCCATTTGAAACCCATGTTGAATATGTTTCCAATTCCGCACCCGTCAGTCTTCCGATTGACTCCTCGGTAATTTCGTCAAAAAGAAAATCGCATGCAAGCATCATCGCTTCATGATTGCCGAGAATAAGCTCAAAATTCGGTTGCTGCATAAGCCAGCGGATAGTTTTTATTCCTTCAGCTCCCCTGTCAATAACATCGCCCAGCACAAAACAAAAATCGTCTTTTGAAAACGCTGCTTTATCAAGCAGCATTTTAAAGCCTTCAAGCGGATATCCGTGAAGATCCGACACTGCGTAAATCATTTCCGCCACCCCCCTGCTTTTTATTCTATACGAAAACGCTCTTCATTTCAACCTCAATTATTTTTTGCTTTTTCTGACAAATCCCATCGCTTCCATTTGTTGGTTTTTAACATATTGTTTTCTCATATTGACACTAAGTATATCTATATGTTATAATTTTTATGAAATATAATGTCATAAACGGCAGGGTTTTTATCAAGCCCTGCTGTTTCGGCACATTATGAAAGTGAGGAAAAACAATGAAAAAACCTGTTACGCTTGATGCAAACGGCCACCGTAAATTCGGCATGCTCGACAAAATAGCGTACGCAGCCGGTGACTTCGGCTGTAACATGAGCTTCGCTCTCAAAGGAACAGTCCAGACATTCTGGCTGGTCTACATGATGATGGAAACCGGCCTGCTTTCCATTCTGTTGCTGATAGTTCAGGCTTGGGACGCAATCAACGATCCCCTTATCGGTAGCCTGATTGACAACGACAAAAGAAAGTACAAAATGGGAAAATTCAAAACATACATTTTCATCGGTGCATGCGGTCTGCTTGTTGCCGGTGCAGCTGTTTTCCTCCCCTTCCCCAAAGCAAGCGTTGTAGTCAAGGCAGTCCTTTTCATTCTCGGATATATCGTCTGGGACGCATGCTATACTATCGCAAACGTTCCCTACGGTTCAATGCTTTCCCTTATTACCGAGGACAGCGGCGAGCGCGCTCAGCTTTCAACCTGGCGTTCAATAGGTTCCATGTTCGGCAATATTATCCCCACCATTATTCTTCCCATGCTTATCTGGCAGAAGGTTACTTATGACGGAACAGGCGATTTTCACACCAATCCCCTGACCGGCGAAGCTTATAAAATGGGTGATCCCGTTCTTGATCCTCTTACCGGCAAGCAGTTTGAAACGCTTCTCGGTGAGCGTGTTTTCTGGGCTGCTCTTATAATGGGTGTTCTCGGATTCATCGCTTTCATTTTCATGATTAAAAAGATTACAATTCGTGTTGACGAGAATTCCGTCAAGACAAACGAAGGCGGCGAGAAGTTCAACATCATCAAAGCTTTCGGTAACTTCATGAAGAACCGTCCCGCTGTCGGCGCTACCATCGCAGCAATGGGTATGTTCCTCGGAATGCAGTCTGCAACAACAGCAAATACAATTATGTTTGCAACATATTTCAACAAGGCTTCAATGTCAGGTATCGTTCAGATGATCGGTTTCCTTCCCATGCTTCTTTTCCTCCCTTTCATCAAGAAGCTTGTCAATAAGTTCGGAAAGAAAGAAGCTTCGGTTGCAGGCACTCTTGTTTCCGTAGTCGGCGGCGCTGTTATGATGATCTTCCCCACTATAGAAAACAGAGACACCGCTCTTATCGTTTACCTCGTCGGTCTTGTTGCCTTCGGTATCGGCATGGGCGTTTACACCTGCGTTTCATGGGCAATGATGGCAGATGCTATCGATTATAACGAATGGAAATTCAACACCCGCGAAGAAGGCACCGTTTATTCTCTTCACTCCTTCTTCCGTAAGCTTGCACAGGGCATCGGTCCTTCAATCGTGCTTGCAGTAATGGGTGTTCTCGGCTACGATTCAGAGCTTGGCACAATCGGTCAGAGCTTTGAAACATCGCATAATATGTGCTGGCTTGTAGCAGGTCTGTATCTTTTCAGTGCTGTTGTTCAGTTTATCGGCGTTGCCCTTGTCTATAATCTTGACAAGAAAACTCTTGGACAGATGAATTCCGATCTTGAAGCAAAGCATAAGGCAGAAACCGCAAATATATAATTAACCTGTCCCGTGTCCGGCAGACAATCGCTTCTGCCGGATACTTTTTTATGAACTTCAGAGTGACGGGAGCAACCCGAACTATGCCTGAAAGCGAGTCTTTTCAACGCTTTTCGGCGTTTCATGATTGAAAGGCGTTAGCCTTCCTGCTCACTCAACTGCCAAAAATTATTTTAAAATCCTTCGCTTTCAGGTCGAAGATTTTTTATCGAGATGATTTTTGGCTTACTAAGGCACAAAGCGTAGCAAATCCTTGACGGATTTGCGAGTATTTTAACGAAAGGAAGGCGGAAATCATCCGATAAAAAACACAGTTCGGATTACTCCCGCCACTCTAAGGAGGTAATACCAATGAGAAACATTATTAACTTCAATGCAAAATGGGCTTTCACAAAAAAGTTTGATGAAATCCCCTCACAGATTCCCGCTGACTGGTATTGGGTCAATCTTCCGCATTCATGGAATGCAATCGACGGTCAGGACGGTGGCAACGATTATTTCAGAGGCACATGCCTTTATGCAAAAACTCTTGACAAAATGGATTTGCCCGAGGCTGACCGCTACTATCTTGAAATCAAGGGTGCAAATTCCTCAGCCGATGTTTATGTTAACGGCAAAAAGCTTGCTCACCACGACGGCGGTTATTCAACCTGGAGAGTAAACATCACCGATGCTCTTGAAAGAGAAAACATTTTTGTTGTCGCTGTTGACAACGCTGCCAATCAGACTGTTTATCCTCAGGTTGCAGACTTCACCTTCTACGGAGGACTTTACAGAGATGTTAACATCATCTGCGTTAATGAATCACATTTCGACCTTGATTATTACGGCGGCCCCGGTGTTATGGTAACTCCCGAAATCAGCGGGAAGAATGCGAAAATCAACGCTGAAGTATGGGTAACCGATGCCAAGGACGGTCAGGTAATCAGATACACCGTCCTTGATGCTCAGGGCAATGAAATTGCAAAGACTGAAACTGCAGACACAAAGACTTCTCTTGATATAGCCGATGTTCACCTCTGGCATGGCAAGAAAGATCCTTACCTCTACACTCTCAAAGCCGAGCTTGTTGAAAACGGCGAAGCAATTGATGAAATCTCAACCCGTTTCGGCTGCCGCACATATAAGGTAGACCCCGAAAACGGCTTCATTCTCAACGGCGAAGAATATCCCCTCAGAGGTGTATCACGCCATCAGGACCGCTGGGGATACGGCAACGCTCTTCTCCCTGAGCATCACGAAGAGGATATCGAGCTCATCTGCGAGGTAGGCGCAACAACAATCCGCCTTGCGCATTATCAGCACGATCAGTATTTCTATGACCTCTGCGACGAAAAGGGTCTTGTTATCTGGGCTGAAATCCCCTATATTTCTCAGCATATGCCCACAGCCCGTGAAAATACAATCTCACAGATGAAAGAACTCATCATTCAGAATTACAACCACGCTTCAATCGTTGTCTGGGGTCTTTCAAACGAAATATCAATGAAGGGTGACGACGATCCCGACCTTCTGGAAAATCACAGAATCCTCAATGACCTCTGCCACGAAATGGATAAGACCAGACCCACCACCATCGCTGCAGTTTCACCCTGCTCAATCGAAAGCCCCTATATTCAGATTCCCGACCTTGTTTCCTATAACCACTACTTTGGCTGGTACGGCGGCGACACAACAATGAACGGACCGTGGTTTGACAAGTTTCATGAGCGTCATCCCAACATTCCCATCGGCTGCTCCGAATACGGCTGTGAAGCCCTCAACTGGCATACTTCAAAACCCACTCAGGGCGACTACACCGAGGAATATCAGGCATATTATCACGAAGAACTCATCAAGCAGTTTTTCTCAAGAAAATATATGTGGGCAACACATGTCTGGAATATGTTTGACTTCGGTGCTGATGCAAGAAGCGAGGGCGGCGAAAACGGACAGAACCACAAGGGTCTTGTTACCTTCGACAGAAAATACAAGAAGGATTCCTTCTATGCATACAAAGCATGGCTCAATCCCGAACCGATGATTCACCTTTGCGGCAAGAGATACATTGACCGTGTTGAGGATGTAACAAAGGTTACAGTTTATTCAAATCAGCCTGAGGTTGAGCTTTTTGCAAACGGCATAAGTCTCGGCAAAAAGGCTGCCGACGATCATTTCTTCTATTTCGATGTTCCCAACAAGGGCGAAACAACTCTTGTTGCCGTTGCAGGCGATCTGAAGGATGAAAGCAAAATCCGCAAAGTTGAGGTTTTCAACGAGGCATACCGTCTCAGAGAAAAGAGCGCAATTCTCAACTGGTTTGACATCACCGAGGTTGAGGGATATCTTTCAATCAACGATAAGCTCAGCGACATCATGGCAACTCCTGAAGGAATGCAGCTCTTCGGCGGAATTTTCGCACAGATGCTTCCCAAGCAGGGCGACACGGTTGCCGGCGGCTTTGAGATGAATGACGCAATGATGCAGATGATGGGCGGATTTACATTCATCCGTCTCGCAGGCATGATAGGCACAATGGGCATCAACCTCACAAAGGAACAGCTTCTCGACATCAATGCAAAACTCAATCAGATAAAGAAGCCTGACTGATAATTACAATTAACTAACCCCTCTGCGGCAAATCACCGCTGAGGGGTTGTTCTTTCCGTACAATCGGATTAAATCGATAAAATCATTCCGATGAAAATTCCGGTCATATTAAAAAAACTCAAAAATTCCTTGACAACCGCATTGTTGTATGATATTATATAGGTGCAGTTAGTTGAAGCTAACCAATACATAATTACACTTCCTCCAAAGCAGCCACTTATGAATCCGAATTAACCGTCTTGGATTCAGAAGGTTACTGCTTTAAGTATAAGCCATTTTTCATAACTGAAAACGGAGACACTTCTGAAAAGAAGCTGTCTCCGTTTTTCCTTTACCATGTTTTGCAGATAATTGCCAATGTTCCGAATGCCGCAAAAGCAAGAATCGCTCCCGCAATCGAAGCAAACGCAGTTGATGCAATAAAAGCAACCATCTTCAATCCCCCTCGTTTTTGTCTTTCATTAAATAAGTGTCAAAACCGAGGAAAATTGTTGCAACAAAATAAAAAATTTTTATTCCTCCATCTGTTTTCCGAGAAACGATGCGGCAATTTGTGCAAGCTTCGTTTCCGTCTGAGTCGGGCAGGAACCGTTTTCGTGCATAAGCATTACTATTGCTCCCGAAACATCACCACCGCCGACAATAGGAAACGCAACTGCAGCGTTTTTGTCAACGCCTTCAATGGGCTTCATTCTGTCGCCGTCTACACAGCAAACAAAATTTTCTCTTTTTTCCATAAGCGATTCAAGGCTCTGACTGACTCTGCGGTCAAGCACCTCTTTTTTTGAAACACCTGCGCAAGCAATAACTGCATCTCTGTCCGTCACGACAACAGGAAGCCCCGTTCCCCTGAACAGAACTTCAGCATACTGCGCCGTGATCGACGAGAGCTCTCCGATGGGAGAGTATTTTTTAAAAATAACCTCGCCGTCCGAATCCGTATAAATCTCCAACGGGTCGCCTTCGCGGATACGCATGGTGCGGCGGATTTCTTTTGGAATAACGACTCTTCCGAGGTCGTCAATTCTTCTGACAATACCTGTGGCTTTCATTTTATATCTTTCTCCTTTTTCAGACAAATCTTGATGTTATTGTCTGCAAAACAAGGAACTTTATACTGATAGAAAAACCGAATTTTTTTAAAAAAGACCCCGCAGGGAGAGTGAAAACCTGCGGGGCAAGAAAAAGAGAAATGAGAAATGTGTCAAAGTTATTTTGTTGTTTACCATTCCTTGATATCGAACTGATGCATGTTGCTGTCAAGGAATGCTTCATATTCTTCGTAATTGGGATACTTATGTTCCTCTTCTTTGAACGCCTTATCGTGAGAATGATTATCTCTGTGGAGCATTTCGTGATAGATAACGAACTTTACAACTTCTCTGGGCACTTTCTTTGAATTGAGAACACAGTTGATAATGATTGAATTATCTGCGTGATATAATCTGCCATAGAACTGTTTGTAAGGTCTGTCGGTCCATTCGATGGGACCCAAGCCATCGTATGTGCCTCCGAATCTTTCGTCTTTGACCTCCTGAACAAGCTCGTCAAGATTATAGTAAGGAGTTGTGTCAAAAGGAATAAGCTCAACGGGAAGCTCTTCGACCTTGAAGCCCTCAATGGCTGATTTGTCTTTATATATTTTCGCTTTGCAGACTGCCATCTGATACTGTTCAAGGGTGCCGTATATATCCTGCGCAACGTTGAACTGCTCATAAGCTTTGGTTGCTGCTTCAAAGATATCAACGCCCTGTTCTTCGGCAGCCATTGCAACGTAATAAGGCTCAACGCTCTTGCGGTTTTCCATTACCCTTGCAACGGGCATATCCTCGCAGTTTCGGACGTTATCCATATAGATTTCAAGATCACGGACAGAAGGTCTGTTGCAGAAATATGAGAAATATTTTTTCAGAGCATCCTCTGCGGTGAATTTCAGATTATCAATCCAGAACGCCTTGTCCTTTTTCATTGCAAGAAGACCTTTGAGCTGGTCTTCGAAAACAAGCATTCTGTAAAGCTCGCCCTCTTCGTCAATGAGAGTATACCAAGCCGTCGGCAGAGAAACGGTTTTGCCGTATGCCGCCGCTCTGATGGTGCAGGAATCATAGATTTCCTTGCAAAGTTTCCATTCATATGTCTCATAATCGGGTTTCTGATATTCCCTTGTTTCGGGAGCATCTTCGTCTGAAATTTCATCAGAAATAACGTGCTGAGGATTAAGCCAGTTGCTGAAAACATCCCACTGATCGTGGAAATCAACTATGTTGACGGTTTCTGTGCCGTGCGCTGCTTTGCCTCGCATACCTCTGCCAATCATCTGCATAAGCAGACCCTCGCTCTGAGTTGGTCTTGTGAGAAATACTGTCTGAATATCGGGCACATCCGAGCCTTCAGTCATAATGTTAACGTTAACGAGAACGTCAATTTTGTTTTCTTTGAAGTCGGATATAACAATCTGATTATCGTCTTTGCCCGAATAAACAAGACCGCATTTTACGCCGTTCTTTTTGAGTTCTTCATAGAGGAATCGGCAGTGAACAACATTCATGGCAAAGATAATTGTTTTGCCGTATTTTTCTTTGTTGTCGAGATATTCTTTGAGAATAATCTGATTTCTGACCTGCGATGATGCGATTTTGCTGACAAGGGTTTCAGGCAATTCCTTGTATCTTCTGATCTGGCGTGCTTCTTCTTCGCTTATCTGCGATTCGAAGTTTTTGCCCGTATCAACTCTGATACATTTCGGGTCTGAAAGAAATCCTTTTGCAATAAGTTCGCTCATCGAAACGTTATAAATAATTGAATTCCCGTAAATGCCGAGAAGCTTTTTGCTGTCCTTTTCGTTTGCACGCACGGGAGTTGCGGTAAGACCGAGAAGCTTTGTGTTCTTTCTGCATTTGCCGATGAATTTTATGACATCCTGATATGTGGGGGCAAAGGTGTGATGTGCTTCATCAACAACAATCATAACCTTACTGCCGAGAATTCTTCTGAGGTGTGTTTTGTTTCTGCATATCGAACCTATGCTTGCAACGATAACCTCGCTTTTGCTGTCCTTGACCTGACGGATGCTGAGATGTTCGCCCGAAATGCAGTTGATTCTGTAATCTCTGATTTTGGGATTCTCGATTTTGGAAAGACCTGCAAAATCATAGAAACAGTCTGCCGCCTGGTCAAGAAGCATATGTCTGTGGGCAATCCAGAGAATCTGATATCCTCTGCTTATCATTTCACGGATGAGGAAGTATGTTGCCGTACGGCTCTTGCCGCTGCCCGTGGGCATAACAAGAAGTCCCGAAGTCATATCGTTATCAATAAAATGCTTTTTAAGCCCGGCAACAGCCTTTTCCTGATAATCATGGAGAGGCACCTGAGCAACGGGAGTCTGAGCCATGTTCAACGAAACAGTAAATCTGAACTTGCTGTTTTCGTTGAGAACGGTTTCTCGTCCGCTGATATCAAGCAGAGCCGAAATATAGGCGTTGATAAGAGAAGTTGAGGTTGCTTTTCTTGTGAGCGCCGCTTGCTTTATGTTGAATGATGCGCCCGTAATTTTAAGAGCCTTGCAGATTTTTCGGATTTCGTCGGGATAATTCTTGAGCAAATCCTGCTCGATAACCGCTCTGTAATTCATTATGAATCTTCTGTCGGGGAAATCGCAGATACGGTTCATCATTGCGCAAAGACCGTAAATATCGTCTTCGTTTCTTATTTCATCATATTCATCTTCAAATTCCTCCGAAGCGAGCAACACCGCTTTGAGAAATGAAGGGTCAAATTTTTCCCAAGTAAAAGCCATATTATTCTTCCTCCATAAGATTTCTGCCCGAATAGTTTTCGATAGCCTCGAGAACTCTTTCGACGTAATCTCTTTCTTTGAGACTGCCGTTTTCACCGTTTGCAAACCATATGTTTGAACGTCCGAAACCGAATTCATAGCCGTTCTTTCCGCTCATAGGTACATACCATTCGCTCTTGGTGTAACGTTCGTTAATCGGAAGCAAAACACAGTCTTCTTTTTTGGCGATGAAATTGAATTGCTGGCAGAATCCGTTTTCAAAATCGGCAAACTGAGGATAACGGTAAGCGGTTGCGTTTTTGTAGAAACCGACCACTCTTGTATTCTTACTGCCTTCGCCCTTTGCGCACCATACAACGGTTACGCCGTCAACGGATTCCTGATTTTTGGCAAGCTCGCAACCGCTGATTTTTTCGATGTGAAGAGCAACATTGCCTGTTGCGGATGTTCTTGCCATCATAACAAATCCAAGGCAAACATTTTTGCCGTCAACGTTGGCATAATCGAAGTTGTAGCATTCGTGTGCCTCGCCCGTTTCGTTGACATAAGCTCCGCCGTTGACGGGTCTGTCATTGTCCGTAATGCCTCTGTAATATTTCATGTCTGCGATTCTGCAAAAGATAATGGGTTTCATAGTATTTACTCCTTTTCAAATTGTGTTTTGTGTGTCAGTGTCCTTTACTGTGATACCACAATAACACAACCTTACAGAAAGGTCGAGGTAGAAGTTCTCCCCTTTTTATTCGTAAAGCTTTTTCAATTTGTCAACTGTATGATAGTTATCGTATATTGCTGTGTATTTATTGACTTCATCAATAAACTTTATTATATCATCTCCATCCCTCAAAGCATTTCTGCATATATAATCCTCAACACAGTCTTCACGCAATTCACCACCGCACCTGACAAACAAATTGTTTGCTTCTTCAAGGCTCAGATGCAGACCTACCGTAAGTTTATAAAGAAACGGACGGGTGATTTTGATAGTACCCGCAACACTTTTCTTTAATGTTGTTTCGCTGAGCTGACATATTTCTTCCAAACCGAAATATTTGGGTTTGATGTTGTTTTCTTCAACATATTTATTGATCACCTTGCGAACTTCGTTGTTTAATTCTTTATTCTGCTCAAATCTTTTCATCTCGCCTGCAGTTACATAAGACGATGTTCCCTGCATTTCTTTAGGTTTCACAAATACTCTTTCAGCCATTTCTTTTTCGGTTACCATAAAACCAACCCCTTCTGAATTTTAATGTTATAATTTCATTTTAACAAAAACCGTTCTATCTTTCAACAAGCTTTTCAAGTAATCCTTCAGCTATAGTCTGACATATTCAATGTACGATAAAACTCCCTTGAGCAAAAAAACAACAGCCGTCCGAAATGAAATCGGGCGGCCTGATGTTTATGCTTATGTTTATTTTATGCTTTTGATTTTTTTAATTTTGCAGAAAGTTTATCAATCCCCTTGTCCACAACGGGGAAAAGAAACTTCACAATCAACACTGCGATAAGTCCGCATATTGCGCCTGCGACAATGCCTCCGAAAACATCTGTGCAATAATGCACCTGAACATAGATTCTCGAAAAGCCCATAACAGCTGCAAAAAGCATTGTGGGAATGCCCCATTTTCTGCTGTGCCAAAGGAGAGCAGTTGCTGCAGCAAAGGCTGATGCAGTGTGTCCCGACGGAAACGAGTAGCTTGACGGTTTATATACAAGCTCGGGGAAAACATATTCCGTACCCCAAGCAGCATACTTTTCGGGGTTTGACTCAAACAGGTTAAACGGTCTTGCTCTTGCAAAAAATTCTTTGAGAAAAAGATCGCTGCAAAGAAGCATTACAATGAGGGCAACAAGAACGGCAAGTCCTGCCTTGCGGTGTTTTTTTGTAAACAAAAGCGCAAAACCGAGAACAATAAAAATCGCGCCCGCATTGCCGAGGGTTGTAACGCCGACCATGAGAGCATCAAGAAATCCGTTCTGAATGCTCTGAATCCATTGGAACACGCTGAGATCGAACCCCAGAAGTGAATCAAAAAACAAATCCATTTTATCTCTTCTTTCTGATTTTTATGATTGTATTGTATCAAAAAAGAGGATTATTCTGTACAACGGCTTTTCAGGTTAAAATCTTAACAAGCTGCATTTTGCCTGCATCATTCGGCAGATAATACTCCATACTGTTTTTCAAACGCTTTTAAAACTTCCATGAAAGTTTCAGGGTGCGTATTATAATCATTTATTTCCATTTCACTGCCATCTGAAAAACGCATATAAAAGCTATAGCTTGGTCCGTCCGTTGCGACAGACGCAGCTATTTTTCTGATTTTATTCTTTATGCTGAAATCATCCCATTTATGTACTTTATTATTTTTCAGGATTTCTTTAATACTGTTTGCAAATGCATCGTCTACAGCTATTTCGTTTTCATCGTCTTCAATCCAAAAAGATTGACTATGAGAAACAAACCATGTGCCGTTTCTGAGTATTAGTTTATATTCATCCTCATAGAGTGCCATTCCGACCGTTTCTTTTATTCTGACTTCCGTCAGCTCGTTATAATCAACTTGATTTTCGGTAATGCCAAATGCAGCTATGACCACAACAGCGATTATTCCAACGAATATAACTAACAATCGTAAAATATTGATTTCTTTTTTCATTTTTTCTCCAAACAGTTATAGATTTTATAGTAAATATTATAACAACAAAAAGCTATGGAAGCAATAGTTTCTTAGAATGTTTTACCTCGCTTGTTCTCTGTTGCTTTCTGCTTTACAATGCAAAAAACTCCTTTGACGTAAGCAAAGGAGTTTTTGTTGTTTATTCCATGGTATCCGTGAAGGGTGCTTCCTCATTATTTTTTGCTTTTTTCTTCTTTTTGCTTACTGCTCTGATAATCACACCGGAAACAGCACCGACTATTGCGCCGATAATGGTTTCCTCAATAACATTCTCCCAAAAAGAAGTGTTTTTCTTTTCTTTCAAGGTGGTGTCAACATCAAATTCTATGCTGTCGACAATGTTCTCTATTTCCACATATTGAGCATCGGTAAATTGCGAGGTCGACTGGAATGTTAAAGTATAGTTTTCTTTGTTCACAATCGTTACAAACTCACAGACATAATAGCCAAGATCGGAAGCCGTATATTCCACTTTGGCAAATTTATAATTATTTTCGTAGACAGAAAAGTTCTCTGTATTCTGTCTTTCCCCCAAACCACTTGCTAATTCTAAAACTTCATCATTTTCATAATTAGTCAGGTTTGCAACGCCTGTATCCAATAATTTTTTACGGATAATCAGTTCCACATATTCTCCGTCTTCATAAACCAGAATAGCATCCATATATGCTTCGTTGTTGTTGAAAACATCAGACATATAATCATAAGAAATACCAAGTTCTTCAAGCTCAGAGTTATTCTTTATGTTGTCTCTTGTAAAAACATACCACAAAGAATCATCCACCTGAATGCTCATGTCCGTTCCGCCAAGATGATATGTTTCGGCATACACCGTCAGAGGCAATGACATCAGCACACAAAAAAAGATTGCTGTTAAAATGCGTGTAATTTGTTTCATGCAAAACCCTCCTTATTTGTTTTTATAATAACACATAATCTTACAGTATACAACCTTTTTCTGCATAAATATAACATTACAAATCGCCAAAAGGCCTTTTCGGAAGTAAATTGACGCTCCCGTATTTTGGGATATCATAAAAGCCGCCCGAATCGGGCGGCTCGATGTATTAAGCAACAGCTTGTTTACAGGATAAGATTTTTGAACCTGAGCAGGAAAGCTCAACGGTATCGCCTGCTTCAAGCAACAGCATATTTTCATGTTCAGACGCTTTTGCTTTGAAGATGTTGTTTTCCGTATCAATCAGATAAATATAGGTGTTTCCGTCGATATCGATATATTTTACGGAAGCGATTGTAACGGTAATATTCTTCACCTCGTCAGTCGGGTTCTGAATTTCGCTTATGCCGAGCATCGCCTTGTACTTTGCGATACATTCCGCCTGCGTTGCGGCGGTTGTTACGATGTTATACTGCTCAACATTGACTGCGGCGTAAAGCTTTACAAGTCCGCCCGAATCCTTAAGCACCATTATGTAGGTTGGATTTCCCTCAACGTTAATCAAAGAGGGGAACGAAGCCTGATAGCCCTTTTCCTGAATCTCACCCTCTGCGGCTGCCATTGCAGATTTTTCATCGGCACCCGCAATCGCATAGTAGCGGCTTTCGCCCGTTCTTTCGTTGGCAAGAAGGAAGCCGATGTTTGAGCTGTCGCCGTTAACGGAAGTCACGCCCGTATATATCCATATATCTCCGTCTTTTGCAACATAGCCGTAATCCGAAACAGGTTTCTCGTCGGAAGAGTCATCCTCGGAACTGTATGTTGTAACCTGCTTACATCCTTTCTTGGCAAACAGACTGTTCATAAATCCGTTCTGATACATTCCGTACCAGTTATACTGTTCGCAGATAAGGTCGCCGTAAAAAACAACATCAATCCATCTCGGAATATCAGCAACATCATATCTCACGGTTTCACCCGATACGGGGTCAAGCACTATACAACCGCTGACGGTTTTTCCGCCGAAAAGAGAAATTGTTTTTTCAACGATTGTCGCAATATAATAAGGCTTTCCGCTTTCGTCAATTTCAAAATGAAGATTTTCAGTCATCAAAGTCGGATGTTTCATCCAGATATACCTTTTGGCGTTTTCCGTCAAATGAGCTGAGGGGATATATTTCATGCCCTCCGAATGTTCAAACGAAGCAGACATTGAGACGGGATCAACGGTAACATACCCCTTGACACCGACATCATTGTTGTTAACCCACTTAAAAAAGTCCGCATATTCAAGAGCAGAAACCTTTATCGGCTTTCCGTTACAGTCAATTTGTATATAATCGTTTGAAACATCAAACTGACTCACAACATCCGAAAGCGCACCGATTTCACGGTCGCCGAGCATTCGTGCCGATGCGGTATCCATAAGAGCTATGGAATCAGTTTCAACGGACTCCGATAAATCGGCGGTGAAATCAGAGTCATTAACTTTCAGAATTTTTGCATAAGAGGTTGCATTGAACATAGTGCTGCCGACAATCCCTGCTCCGATAATGATAACAGTCAGAGCAATGGGCAGAATATATGGCACTATTGAAAATCTGAATTCGCTGTGTTTCTTTGTTCGTCCCTTTGAACCTGTCTTTTTTGAAACGGTTATCCATCCGAAATCTTTGCATCCTTTTGCAAACCTGCCGGCAAGAATTGCCGCAAACAGGGCAAGGATAACAATAACCCAAAAGCCGGGATTATGGATATTGATTGCGGTGCTTGAAATAAAAAATCCCACTGCCAATACAATCAGAGCTGTAACCAAGCCCGTAATCAAACCTGTAATAACAGGTACGATACCTGATTTTTTCATGTTTTTCACTCCTTTATTTGATTTTAACACGAAGAATATTGCAAATCAATATTCTTCATTGTTAACTTACAATTATAGATAGTTTTACTTGATAAATTGCAAAAGCTGCCTCAAAGGCAACTTTTGCTCAATTGAAGACTATTCTTCTCTGACTACATACTCATATTCGTCGGGATCCATGTAATCATCGTCATCTTCAAGGATTTCTGCGCCTTCGGCAAATGCATTGTTACACTCATCTGCATAGTACTCTGCATCCGCTTCATTATCGAACACTTCGTCATCTGTTTCGATAACATTACCTTCTGAATCAACTAAATCGATGTAATACTTTGACATAATATCTACTCCTTAATATTAAATATTTTTATTTGTTTTCTATGAGATATTTCATATGTTTTCTAACAGATTTCAAAAAAGAAAGTTGTACACCAGCTTCCTTGTATGGGGTTGTTATATTGCAATCAGTTGTCAGTTCGCCTTTTTCGTTAAAAAAGTTAAACAATGCCGTCCAACAAGTCTTTCCAGAATTAGATTTGAAAGTTACCTCTATTGTTTCGTTAAACATCTTGATATCCTTTATTGCAGGAACATCATCTTTTACTTCGTTAAGGATATTTTCTAATTCAGGTCTGCTGATATTTTTTACCTGTTCTGTCCATCGTGGGAAAGCTTCAATTATGTGTTCTGCATGCCATGTACCCAGATAGTTATCAACAGAATCTAAACCCATTTCCCATCCAGTTTTCAGTTTCTTTGTTGTTTGTTTTGTTAAAACACCTTCTGCTTGAGCTTTCTCGATTTTCTGCACATCTATTTTTGATAAAAAGTTCTTTTTTTCATTTTGCACAATTTCTGCAGTGTCCGAAACAGTTTGGCTTATGGTTGGTTTGTTAATAATAGATGGTACCGTTTTAAATGTTTCTTTCATTTTTGCAAGGGTTTCAGGGTGTTTTTTAATATATATTTTCCCACCTATCACCCCAGCAATTACAACAGTTCCAACGGCTAAGGATGTTTTTATTATCTTTTTCTTTTTGCAGTCCGTGCAAAGTTCCTTTTCATAATCTGTCGGAAGCTCTGTTCCGCATTTTTTACATAGTTTAGTATCCAAAATTATTGTCTCCTTTTTAACAGCATGCCTTAAGTAGTCCCACGGCACCAGCAATTAGTGCAACGGGTAAGAGCAGGATAAATCCGCCTGCGAAAATTGCGAGCAGGATAAATGCGGGCACTGCGATTGCAAGCAGTATCGTTGCACCGATTTTTGCTGCACCCCATGTTAACTTGAACGCCAATCCGATGGCTTTAAAGAAAAGCCAGATTGCGAGAATCGAAAATATTATTTCAATCAATATAAATCACTCCTTGATATTAGTATATTGCCGTCTGAATTATCCTTGCTGCCTTTTTTGGATATCTCTACCCCGATAGTTCGTGCATAATCGGGATTCTTTGCAAGTTTATCTGTCAGTCTGATAGCTAATATTTTCTGTCTCGGACTCATATGCAACACTCCTTTGTGTTTTCCTTGACTATATGATAACTCAACAAATCGCAGAACTGAATGACACTTTGTGCAGAAAACATCCAGTGTTTTTTCACAATAAATGCAAAAACGGTGCCCGATTTGATGTCGGACACCGTGATTTTATTTGTTTATAAGTTCGTTGTATTTTTCTATGTTGATTTTCTTATCTGCGAGCATCTGCTCCACCCATAACTGCAGGGTTTCAACTGTAATTGATATTCGTTCAAGCTCTTTCTGAATGAAAACAAAATCCTTGATTTCATCATCGTCAATCATACCGTCGGCTGTGATTTCAATAAGTCTTTCCTGGCTCTTTTTCATCGAGTTTAAAGATGAAAGCATTTCAAGAACAATCTGTGCGAGGTCTTTGACCTTGACTTCGGGCACATATTTCTCGCCGATGGGACATTCCTTAGAACAATAATGGTTGCAGAGAGTAGGCTCACCGTAGATTTCGGCAAGCAGCATTACTTCATCGGGAGTTATCGGGAATTTGCCGTTTTCTATTCTTTCAAGACGCTCAGGCTGAATAGGGTTATTCATAAGCGACGCCTTGTCGCAAACATCATCCCTCGTCAGCTCATGCTTCTTGCGTATTTCCTTATAAACAGTATCTGCCATGACAAATCTCCTTGCAAACAGATTTTTTCAATTTGTATTGTAACACGGATTATCCAACATTTCAACTTTCGTTGATTGCAAAGTTTCTGTCAATCTCTTTTTGTTTTCGGTGAACACTCCTGATCGGATTCAACAGACTCCTGCTTCCTGAGGATTCTCCTCGGAAAGCTTAAAGGAGCTGCCTAACCGAGACAACTCCTTTACATTCAACATTCATCTTGCTGCGCAAAAAAAAGATTCACTTTGAGAATTTCACCTTTTATATTGGGGAATTCGTTTTTCAGAATCTCTCTCAGCTTTTTAACATCGTTTCCGTTTCTGAGAAAGGTCAGCATATATCCTCCGGCCCCTGCTCCGCATACCGATACCGCTTCGGTTTCTTCACGAAGTCTTGCTATCAGCTTGTCAATTCTTTCATTTGTAACCTTGGGAGATATCTCTTTCAGCAAATCACAATGTCTGTTTATGCTGTCAAAAAAGCTTTTTTCATCGGAGTTTTCAAGGCTTTTTTTAACCGCTGAATTCAGTTTTTTCATTTCTCCGAACGCCTCAAGCGCCTCGGGAACGCAGCTGAGATATCTGTCTGCAACGTCGCTAACAACGAATCTTCCGAAATGCCTCTCGCCCGTAGGAATAAGGATTGCTCTGTCGTTAAACAGTCCCTTCATTTTTTCAGACAGACCGATGGGGCTGACGGTCACATTCTGTTCTGTCCCTTTTTCCGAGGCTGACATTTTGACTCCTGGAAAAATTGCGCCCGCCTGGTCCTGCCAGCCGCCGCCCGTATTCATTATCTGTTCGGCAACGAAAACCATTCTTAATATTTCGTTTTCCGAATAACTGAAGCCAAAAAGTTTTCCCATAGCCATAAAGCATCCCGCAAGCAGAATGCTGCTCGTTCCGAGACCCGAGCCTTTTTCAAGACCCGTCACGCGGGTTGTCAGCCTGAAACCGTTTTTCAATACGGTATTCTTATCAATTCCCATCGTTGTCAGAACGGCAAAATGCAGGTTGAAATCAGAAAAATATTCCTGCGCGTCGCCGCCCGAAAGCTCAACTGTCAGCTTTGAGCTGTCGCTGACAAACTCAATTTTTCTTTCATCCAGCCTTTCCGCCGTCACCCTTATCGGAAGATCGCCTTCAACCGTCACTGCGGCATTGATTACCTCGCCGCCGTTATCTACGCAATAAGGCATTGCATCCGTCCATGTGCCCGAAAGGTTTATTCTGACCGGTAGTCTGACTTCGGCCTTCGCTTCCCTGCACTCCGCCTTATCAAGCGACGGATGTTCTTCAAAAAAGCTCTTCAGAAGCTGTTTGCGTCTGAGCGCATACTCCCCGTTGAACGAGAAAGACTGTAAGCCCGTAAGATATTTTGAAAAGCTCTGAAAATACTTATAATCTGCGTTTTCTATACACTGCTGCAGGCTGAATTTTTCTTCATCGCAGCCGTTTATATATTTCAGATATGATTCTGAAAATGATTTTCCTTTATAAAACCTCGGAGTAACCCAAAGCTCTGTGCCGTCAACAACCGTTTTGGGATTCTCTTCGATATCGCATACCGCCGTTACGAATGAACCGTCCGTCTGGCGGAAGCCGCAAATACTTTTTCTGTCGGGAACAGTAACATCGGAAAGCGAAACATCGCTGATAAGACAATTGCTTCCTATGCAGCAATCTCCTTTGATGAGCGCCGTATCAAAAACAGTTCCGTTGCCGACGCTGACAGTCTCACCGACAAAGCTGTTGAATTTCAGACTGCCTTCTGTTTTATCCGAAAGGCGGAAAACATTCCGTAAATATTCACTGACCGAACCGAAATGGAGAAACTCCTGACTTTTCAACTCAACCGCCTTGAGTTTATACATCGAAAAGCTTCCGAAAAGAAGCTTTTTCAGTTCGTCGGATTCAATATCGGATGTTTTAAAATATTCCTCTTCATCTGCATCCTTACTGAGAATCGGAAGAATGTCAGAATACAGGTTAATCTCTGTTTTTTTCTCTGATATTTTTTCAAAAAGCTTTTCCGAGATAAATAATTCTTTTGCTGTTTTGCAAAAATCGTCATCAAAGAAAACCCAGCCGGTATCAACAAAAACATTCTCTCTGCCAAACCTGCTCATAAGTGTTCTGAGCTCTGCCGGCTGTTTTTTATGGGCAAAACATACCAGTTCGGAGTTGTCATCCGCAAACAATACGCCATGCCTCGAACCGACAATTTCATCAGTAGCTATACAGAATCCGAGATTTCCTTCAGGCAGACTGCAGATATTCTCTGCATCAATCGGAATATCGCTGCAGCAAACAAGCGCTCCGCCGTCTGCATTTTTCGAAATTTTCAAGGCGTTGGCAATCAGAACATCAAGCATCAGAAGAGCTTCTCCGTTCATTTCGACGCCCGCAAGAGCCTTGCTTTTCAGCGCAAAATTGACTGCCCTCTTGCTCATTCCGCCCGCATTTATAATTATCAGTTCCGCATTTTCCTCATAATTGTCTGCAATAATCTTGAGAACCGCTCCGCCCGAACCGATTCTGCAGCCGAGCTCATCGTCCGAAATAACACGGATTACTATGTTGTAGCGGGATTCCAGCTCTGCGGTCACGCTTTCACAAAGCTCCTTCTGGCGGTAATCCCCTACTGTAAGATAAACTGCACAAGAGCGGTTATTCTTCATAAAAATACCTCAGATGCGTTTTGCTTTTCAGAAAATAAGTCTGCTGATATTGTCTCGGACTGCTCCGCCGAGGCCGGCATCGTCCAGACAAAACATCTGAACAGCGAAAACTGCGATAAAAATAAGTAGTGCTGCAAAAGAATGCTCCGAGAAGAATGCGTTTATTCTTTCAACAGTCTTCTCTGCTGCAGCGTTTTTATTAAGAATCATTGTAATAAACAGAACAGGAACAAGCTGATTTATGAGCAGATACATATCGAGTTTTTTCATAATAAGTCCCGCCGCAAAAACAGCAAAAAGAACCGCTGCGCCGATGATATAAAGCTGCATTTCCTTTTTTCTGCCCTTAATGTCTGCAGACGATGATGCTTTTATGTCTGTCCTTAAGCATGTCACAAGCATTTTTATCAGCACCATGCTGAGAATCGCTGTGGGAATAATAACGGCAAAGCCTGCGAAAACGGTCTGACCATAAGATCCCATGGTAAAAGTATTGATAAAGTAAGAGAATTCTGCGGTATCCTTCAGCGCAGAGTTGTGAACAGCAAAGCCTGCAATGCCGCTGACAACCGCAACGGCAGCAACTGCCGCCGTTTTAACTGCAGATTCCTTTCTGTTAGCCATAAAATAAACAAATGCCGCAAGCAGGACATAGCTGAAAGCTGTATGCGGCAGCAATAACGCCGAAGCAAAAGATGCCGCAATGATGATTATTTCTTTAACAACAGTCTTTTTCTCAATGAGTGCAATCAATGCACAAACTTCCCACATAACCGCAACTGCAAGATAAGCGGCATTATTCTGCAGCGTGAAAAAGAAATCCGCTGACATCAGAAGAAGCACTGCATCTGCTTTTCTTTCCGTTCTGTCGCTGATTTTTGTTGCAATCACTGCTGAGAGAACTGCAAAAGCCGCAATCAGCAAAATGAACGGGATATATGGCGTTTTATCGCTTAAATTGGGGAAATACGAAAACATAACCACTCTGATAACCGTAAAAACGGCTATGGCGAATGCGTTCAATGTTTTATTTTTCTTTGACAATTCCATATAAACCTCTGCCAATCTTAAAGAATTTCTGTACTGATTTGTATCCCTGAAAAAATCAGTTTACGATAATAAGCAACGCATACATGATTGCACATGCGCTGACGAAAACATGCTTCTTTGAGAATTCAACAATGCTGTTTACAGAAGCCTTTACCGCCGCATTATCCTTAACCAGATAATAAGCAATTAAGCCCAGCTGAGCGAGAATATTGCTTCCTAAAATCTTGGAAAGATCCCAGCTTATAAGAATCATCGGCACGGTAATAATCGGCGAAATTCCGCAAAGGAAGAATATAAACTTCTGAAATTTGTTTTCTTCAGCTTTCATTGCCTTATGCCAGAGAATTCCGAGAGCCAAAAGCGACGGTATACCTTCTACAAGCAAGAAAATCAGAGCACTTGTTTCGGCAGTTCCTCCCTCAACATAGAATGAATAAGCTGTCTTCGGGAAATCCGTTACGGGTATAAAGAACTCCAGCAGCCATTCATTCATGAAAAGATTGTAGGTTTCTTCAGAAACTTCGCCTGCGTATCTTGCAAAATAATAGTCAAACATTTCTGCGGGAGTTTCAAATCCCAGCTTTGTTGCCGAAATGGGAACAAGCAGAGCAAAAACAATAATCAGACCGTAAGAAAGGATGCAGATCACAAGATTTTTCTTTGAATAACCGCTTGAATAATACTCCTGAAGCAGAATAATTGCTATCAGAATCATGCTGGTAAACACAAAAATCGGGTTTATCATTGTTGCAAGCACGCAAAGCGCAGGCACCAGCCAGATTCCGAATTTTCTGTCAGAAAGAAAAACGGCAAAAAGAGTTACTGCCCAGACAAGCTTATCAAGCCTTATGCTTGTAGAATAAAGCCTGAATGAAAACGGCAGAACAGCGGCTGTTGCCAGAACAAAAAGCACACGGCAAAATTTCTCCTTGTCGTTTCTGACCAGAGAGAGCGCCTTGCCCATGCACAGCGAAACTGCAACAATCAGCACCCATGAAAAAGCTACAATCAGCGTCTGAGTCAGCTCGTCCGTTACTGTGTCGGCAAACCAGCTTATTATTTCGCCAACCAGACCTCGGGAAACATAGCCGTGGTCATATGTATAAAGATACTGTATGAGATAATAGTTTGTTGCAGGGTAAACATCCTGAGTCAGCATATATGAGCCGAGGCCCAGAAACGGCAACAGATAGCAGAACAGTTTTGAAAAAACAGCTTTTTCGAAAATGCTGCCCGCTTTTGCAATTTTATCGTTCAAACAAATCACCTTTTATTTATATTTTAATGTATTGTATTTCAGTATATCATTTATGATTTATCAAGTCAAGTAAAACAATCCGTTGCAAGAATCATCTCCACAGCTCTCGCAACGCCGTTTTCATTGTTTGACGGAAGGACTGTATTCGCCTTTTCCTTAAGCTCATCAACAGCGTTTCCCATTGCAAATTTATATCCCGAAGCCGCAAACATCGGTAGGTCGTTCTCGCCGTCACCTATGCAGGCGATTTCGTCTTTTTCAATCCCGAGCTTCTCCGCAAGAACGCTCAAAGCCTTGCCCTTTGAAGCGTTTTTATCAAAAATCTCAACATATATGCTTGAATAAGCAACCGAAAAATCGCTGTAGGATTTCAGTATTTCTTTTATTCTTTCTCTTGACTTCGGATGGATAAGATAAAGCTGGATTTCCTCAACCTTGCTTTTGCTGTTTTCAAGCATTCCGCAGATATTCTTTACAGAAATTGCGTTTTCAGCGTCCTTGCCGAAATAAATTCTTCCCGCAAGCGAAAGAAGCTTTCCCTGAATATAGTATTCCTCGTTCACATGAGCGGCAACCCCGAAGCCCTGACCCTTGCATTCCTTCAGGAGTTCAACTGCCGTGCCGTTTGAGATGCAGGAATCATAAATCCTCTCGTTTTCTTTTATATCAACCACGCCCGCACCGTTTGAGGTTATGACATAGCGATAAAAGCTTTCCTTTTGAAGTCTGTGCGGGAGACATTTAAGATTTCTGCCCGTTGTCGGAACGATTATTATTCCTTTATCTGCAGCTTTTCTCAGCGCCTCAACCGTTTCCTCGTTCATTCTGCTCTTTGAATCAAGGCATGTCCCGTCCATATCTATCGCAATAAGCTTAATCATTGTTAACCACCCTTATCTTTATTGAATCCATAATATCATCCATTAAAAAATTTTTCAACTGTGAAAGAAAATAACAGTTGCAAAAAAGAAACTGTGCTGATAGAATACTTTTTAAAACAGTAATCAATATGGCTTTGAAAGGAGACTTCTGATGTACGGCTTACTGATTCTTGCTGCGTTGCTTTTTGCAACTCAGTTTTTATTCAACCAGCGATTCCGTGCTCTTCGCGGCGACGGCATTGACTCAACAATCATTTTCTCAGGCTATTTCAACGGAATCAGCTTTCTTATCATGCTTATTCTCAATAAATTCCACTTTGAAATCACCTGGTTTTCGCTGCTGATAGCGGTCTTGTATTCCGCCGTAATTCTCGGATATCAGTATGCGGGACTCAAATCTTTTGCAACCGCAAACCTCTCGGTTTTCTCGATTTTTGCAATGCTCGGCGGAATGCTTCTTCCCTTTGCATACGGCGTTATCTTCTGCAAAGAAGATTTCACTCTTGCGAAAGCGATCTGCATTATTCTTATCGGAATTGCAACCGCAATGAGCTTTGAAAAAAGCAAAACAACGGGCAATAATTTCAAATACTACATATCTGTTTTCATTCTCAACGGTGCAGTCGGAGTGCTTTCAAAGATTCATCAGTCCAACACCGCTCTTGCCGTTGACAGCTACAGCTTTATGGCAACGGTCAATGCCTGCGTTTTCATTTTCTGCATTGCATTCCAGCTCATCAAAAACAAAAAAATCGCCCGTGTTTCGCTCAAGGAACTCGGAAGCATTTCAGGCTACGCAGCCTGCAGCGGAATAGGAAATCTGCTTGCGCTCATTGCGCTCACATCTCTCCCCGCCTCCGTTCAGTTCCCGATAACAACGGGCGGAGTTATGGTTTTTTCAACTCTGATAAGCCTTATCCGAAAAGAGAAGCCCTCGGCGAGAACGCTTATTGCAACCGCCGTTGCCTTCATCTCAACGGTTCTGATTATGTTTTAACATTTTCCGATTACACCGCAGGCAATTTTACCGCCTGCATTACCCGAAGGCTGAGTGCTGAAATCGTCAATACCCCCATGGATAATGACGGTTTTTCCGATGATTTCATTCACTGAAAATCCACCCGTCAGAAACGCAGAAAAAGCATATCCGTTATTTCCGTAAAGCGGCGGCAAATCGCCCGCATGGAAAGGATGCGGTCTGTTCCGGGGGTTATAATGCATTCCCGCATCGGAAAACGGGTCAGCGGTATTTCCCGTGCAGTTTCCGCCCTCGTGGATATGAAATGCAAAAAATCTTTTTCCGCAGCCGTTTGCCCCCGCAGGAAGCCCTCTTATTTCAGCCGAAACAAGAACTGAGCAATTGACGGTGTAAAAACAGACTCTTCCTCTTATTGCCGTGTGTTCATCATTTCCGCAAATCACGGCAACCGCATTCGGTCTGCGGCTCAAAACAGCGGCGTAATCACAAATCGTATTTTCCTCATGCATGGCAATCCCTCCTGAAAATTCTGTTAACAGAATATGCAAAATAAGATACAAATGTTAAAAGATGCATTATCGAAAGATAGTGCATCTTTTTTACTCATTTTAAATATCTCTGCCGAAATTGCAGGTATAAAGGATTTTGTCAACCCAGCGCAACATCAAGTGCCATCATCAGAGTGAAGCCGAGGCTGAAAACAACGCATTCCTTGGTTGTTGTTTCATTGATAAGCTCGTCAATCACAACATAAATCATTGCACCCGCCGCCAGCGAAAGCATATAAGGCAGAATAGGGATTATAAACCCCGCCGCAATAACTGTTATGAGCGCAGCCACAGGCTCGGCTATTCCCGAAAGCACTCCGCACCAGAACGAGGTTGATTTCTTATGCCCCGCCGCTCTGAGCGGAAGAGAAATGATTGCGCCCTCCGGCAGATTCTGAATTGCAATTCCGAGCGAAAGCGTCAGCGCACTTGCAACGGATATATTTTCGAGACCCGTAATAAGTCCTGCAAAAACCGCACCGACCGCCATTCCCTCGGGTATGTTGTGTATTGCGACGGCAAGAACAAGCATTGCGGTTTTGCCCGGCTTCTGAGCGCCGATTCCGTTTATGTTAACCTTTTTCACTGCAAAATCAAGAAAAATCAGAAGAAAAACTCCGAGCCAGAATCCCGCAACAGCGGGGATAAATGCAAGCTTTCCCAGATTTTCCGATCGTTCAATCGCAGGAATAAGCAGGCTCCAGACGCTTGCCGCAGTCATTACCCCCGCCGCAAACGCAGTCATTTTTTTGCCGTGAAAATTCTTTGAGGATTTGCCCATCAGGAATACGCATGCCGAGCCGAGAGTTGTTCCGAGCAAAGGCAGCAGCATTCCCGCAGTAATATATAGATTCAAGGTCCGCACCTCTTTCAGGATTTCTTATCACTATTATGATATTCAATCTTTATATCAGAGTGCAGAAAACCGACGGAAAAGCATTGCTCCCCGTCGGTCTGAATCAAATAAAATCATTGACTATTGAATTTATTCTTCCGCCCTTTTCTTCTACTGTGTAACTGTCCGTTATTTTCTCGAAATCGGCAAGAAACGCTTCAGAATACAGGTCATTTATGCACACCGAGCGGTATTCCGCATAAACACCCTCGCCTTTTTCTTTAAGATTTTCTTTCATTACGGCGAAAACGCATTCGTCATAAATTATAACGGCAATGTCATTATCCTGCATTTCATAAACCTTCTCAAAGAAGCCGGCAGGGTAACCGTCAGAGCCCTTTTCGAGCAGAACAGATGACGATGCGCTGTAGCCGAGATTCTGAACCGCTGCCGAAAACTCGTCTGCACCGGGAATCTGCGTTGCGGCAATACCATCAAACTTTGAAATCAGTCCGGTTTTATCCTTCTGCGAAAGAGGCGTTCCGTCCGCATAGTTGAAATATTCGCAAACCGCACGGAAAGAAACATAGTTTTCATAAAAATAATCCTGAATAACAGCTTCCGATTCTTCGTCTGCGGCTCCTGCTACATCATATTCGGAAGCAAAAATCGCATCTGAATAAGCCTGCGAGGTGTAAACTTTTGTTAATGTCTGCTTTGAAACGCCGATTTTATCATAATGGTTTTTAAATCTTATCCAGAGATTATTAACCGATTCCGAAATACCGACCTTATCCGAAACAGAAAGGCTCAGCCCCCTGTTTCTGAATTCCGTGTTGGATGCAACATACTCCTTGCACTGCTCTATAGCCGCATTTTTTGCATCCTCTTTTTCGGGATTCTCCGCAAGACCGTAATCAACGGGTCTTGAAACAACCTTAGCTAGATAATAGGTGAAAATTTCGCTGTCAATTTCCGCTCCCGATATCACAAGAACGGTCTTTTTGCTCTGCCCGCAGCCCGCAAAACAGATAAGCAATGCCGCCGCAAGCAACAGCGCAATCACTTTTTTCAAGGAACTCTCCTCCCCTCACCGTGGAATTATAAGAATTATATCACAAAAAGATGTTTTTATCAATGTTTATAAAAAAACTGTTAAAATTTTTAAAAAACTCTTTATTCCTAAAAATAAATGTTGTATAATCAATCTGTATCAAATTTTATCAGGGGTGACTACCATGGAAAAAATCAGACTTCTTATCGCAGGCGACGAATATAATATCTCAACAGACAATGACCTTGATTATGTTGCTGAGCTCGGTGCAGAGCTCGACAGAAAAATCAGCACTCTTATGCGTGAAAACGCAAGAATCTCAATTACTCAGGCAGCTATCGTTACCGCTCTCGAATATGCGGATGCTGCAAAGAAAAGCGAAATGACTTCCGAAAACCTCAGAGGTCAGATTCAGGAATATCTTGAAGATGCCGCAAGAGCAAGAACAGACGCTGAAATCTCAAAGCGTGAGGCAGAGAGACTCGCAAAAGAGCTTGCTTCAGCAAAGGCTTCTAAGTAATGATTCCCGAAATTCTTGCACCCGCAGGCAGCTTTGATTCCGTTGTTGCCGCCGTTAGAAGCGGTGCGAATGCCGTTTATCTCGGCGGAAAAGCATTCAATGCGAGAAGAAACGCAGCAAATTTTTCCGAAGAAGAGCTTGCCGAAGCCGTCCGCTACTGCCACAAAAGAAATGTTAAGGTCTATATAGTCCTCAACACTCTCGTCAGTGACAGCGAACTTGAAAGTGCATATGAAGCAATTGAGTGTGCCTGCCGAATCGGTGCAGACGCACTTATTTTGCAGGATTTGGGGCTTGCCGCAATTGTGCGTCAGGTTGCCCCTTCTATGCCCGCTCACGCTTCAACTCAGATGTCGGTGCAAAGCATTGAAGGAATAAAAACCCTTGAAAGCCTCGGCTTCTGCCGTGCGGTTGTGCCGAGAGAGCTTTCAGAAAACGAAATCAAGAATATTTCTTTGCAAACAGAAACCGAGCTCGAAGCTTTCGTTCACGGCGCACTGTGCATGTGTGTTTCGGGTCAGTGCCTTATGAGCTCTGTTCTCGGCTCAAGAAGCGGCAACAGAGGTCTCTGCGCTCAGCCCTGCAGACTTCCGTTCGGCATAAAATCCAAGGGCGGAAACAACCTCAGCCTCAAGGATTTATCGCTTGTCGGCGAGCTTGAAAAAATGAAAAATGCGGGTGTCTGCTCCTTCAAGATAGAGGGCAGAATGAAAAGACCCGAATACGTTGCGGCGGCAGTCACCGCATGCAAAAATTCGCTCAATAATATAAATGACAAAAAAATCGATGATTCTCTTCAGGCAGTTTTTTCCCGTTCAGGCTTCACAAAAGGCTATTTTGAAGGCAGACTCGGCAAGGAAATGTTCGGCACCCGCCGCAAGGAAGATGTTGAAAGTGCATCAGGCGTGCTGAAAGAGCTTTCGAGACTTTACGAAAAGGAAAATCCGCTGATCTCTGTTGATTTTCATTTAACATTCAGAAAATCCGCTCCGCTCAGGCTCACCGCATCTGCGCTCGGCAAAACGGTTTGCATTGAATCGGATATCCACCCCGAAGCGGCGCTTAACAAGCCTTTGAGCAAGGATGAACTTATCTCCCGCCTTTCAAAATGCGGCGGAACTCAGTTCTCGGCAAAAAACATTGAGCTTGACTTTGAGGAGGGTCTCAATGTTGCCGCAAGTGCGCTCAATTCGCTTCGCAGAGACGCTCTTTCTGCTCTCGAAAACAAATTCTGCGAAAATTCCAAAAAACAATATATCAACTATAAATATACATTTAATAATTACACATCGGGAAAGACCTCTCTCCGTGCAAGGTTCAGAACTGAGAATCAGATTCCCGATAATCTCAACGGCATCACCTGCGCCGTTGTTCCTCTCGACATTTCATTCGAAGCCCTCGGAAGGCTGAAATCGGCAGGAGTTGAAACTGCGGCTGAAATTCCGTGCGGCGTATTCTCGAATTCCGAAAAATATATTAACCGCCTCATTGAGTTAAAAGCGCACGGGCTTGACCTTGCCTGCGCTTCAAACCTCGACGGAATCGGAATCGCCAAAAAAGCGGGTATTCCGTTCATAAGCGGTTTCGGAATGAATATTTTCAACAGTGTTTCCATTGATGAAATTCAGAAGCTCGGTGCAAAAGACTGCCTTGTTTCCTGCGAATTGCCTTTAAACGCTGTTTCAAAACTCGGCGGCAGCCTGCCCAGAGGAATTTTTGCTTACGGCAGAATTCCTCTTATGCTGACCCGCAACTGCCCCGTCAGAAACAAGCTCACCTGCGCCGAATGCAACGGGCAGAGCTTTCTCGTTGACCGCATGGGAATTGAATTTCCCGTTGTCTGCGGCAACGGTTGCAGCGTTATTCTCAATTCAAGACCCGTCTGGCTTGCAGATAAAAAGCAAGATATAAAAAATGTTGATTATGCGCTTCTTTATTTCACAACCGAGAGCAAAAACGAATGCGAAAAAGTGATTTCCGCTTACAAAAACGGATCTTCGCCCCTCGATGAATTCACAAGAGGACTTTATTACAAGGGCGTTTTGTAAGCAAAAGCACAATATATATAATGTATTATTATATTACACCACAATTCACTAAAAAAATTTGAATATTAACGAAAAAAGTTCTTGACTGCAGAGATAGTTTGTGATATCATAATTCTACCTCTGCAAGAGGGTTCTTTTTTTGTGCCCGAAAATAATATGTTACGCAGAGGGAGGCCTGAGCTCTGCCTTGGGTTACCTGATAGACCCTGAGGAGGGCAAATAATTCCGAAAATGGAGGTGCCGCACATGGCTGCTAACGGTAAAAGAGTTAAGATTACCCTTTCTTGCACCGAATGCAAACAGCGTAATTACAACACAATGAAAAACAAGCAGAACACACCCGACAGGCTGGAGATGAATAAGTACTGCCGCTTCTGCAGGAAACACACTCTCCACAAAGAATCTAAGTAAGCGGGAGGAGAAACCTAATGGCTAAGAAAGAAATTTCCCAAGCTGCAGAAAAGGTTGCTGCCGCCGAAAAGAAAAATGAAAAGAAGCCTAAGAATCCCGACGGTAATATTTTCGTAAGAGCCGGCAAGGCAATCAAAAAGTTCTGCAAGGATCTCAAGGGCGAGATCAAAAAGATTGTTTGGCCCGACGCCAAAACAGTTCTTAAGTCCACTGCAGTCGTTCTCGCAGTTGTTATCGTCTGCGCAATAGTAATCGGTCTTATCGACTGGCTCCTTTCAGGCAGTATTTCTCTTCTTGAAAGAGGCGCAGAAGCTCTCGCAGCTAAAGAAGAAACAACAACCGCTGCAACAGCCGCAGTGATGTCTCTCAGCAATTATTTCATAGGCTGAGACAGGAGGAATCAGGATGTCGGTTGACACAAGATGGTATGTAGTTCATACCTACTCCGGATACGAAAACAAGGTTGCGACCAATATTGAAAAAATGGCCGAAAACCGCAAAATGCAGGATCAGATTCTCGAGGTTAAAATCCCCGTTGAAATCGTAACCGATGTCGAGAAAAAGAAAGAGGTTGAGCGCAAGCTTTTCCCCGGCTATGTTCTCGTTAAGGTTGCTGTCTGGCCCGATAAGGACAATCGCCCCGCAATGAGCGATGAGGCATGGCTGCTTATCAGAAACACCAGAGGCGTCACCGGTTTCGTTGGTCCCGAAAACAAGGCAATCCCCCTTACCGACGAAGAAGTTATCAGGCTCGGAGTCGAGAAGAAAACTGTTGAAGTTTCATACAAGGTTGGCGACAGCGTCAACATCATTGATGAGCTTTTCGACGGCTTTACGGGAATTGTTGAAGAGCTGGACGTTGACAATAACATGGTCAAGGTTTCAGTTGCACTCTTTGGCAAAGACACAACTGTTGAGCTTGAGCTCGATCAGGTTGAGCTTGCCGAATAAAACACGGTAATTTGAGGGTTTTACCCTTTCAAATTTAGCGTTCTTGTGAACGCAGTCGCCCGCAATGAAGCGGTGTCGGCTTCGTGGGAGGAGCAAAAAATGATTGCTCCGCAATTTACCACATTTTATGGAGGTTTTTAATTATGGCACAGAAAGTTGTCGGCTTAATTAAGTTACAGATTCCCGCAGGCAAGGCCACTCCGGCTCCCCCTGTAGGTCCTGCCCTCGGTCAGCACGGCGTTAACATCATGTCCTTCACAAAGGAATTCAATGAGCGCACAAAGAACGACATGGGTCTTATCATCCCTGTTGTTATCACTGTTTACGCTGACCGTACATTCAGCTTTATCACAAAGACCCCGCCCGCTGCAGTTCTTATCAAGAAGGCTTGCGGTATTGAAAGCGGTTCGGGCGTTCCCAACAAGACCAAGGTTGCAACAATTTCACAGGAACAGGTTCGCAAGATTGCAGAGCAGAAGATGCCTGACCTCAACGCTGCTTCAGTTGAAGCTGCTATGAGCATGATCGCCGGCACAGCTCGCAGCATGGGCGTTACTGTTACTGATTGATGCATACTGTGGGAGGAAAAATCCGATTTAACCACACATGATTGGGAGGAAAAATTAACATGAAACACGGAAAGAAATATAATGAAAGTGCAAAGCTCGTTGAGAGAGCAACTCTCTACGATCCCGCTGATGCACTTGAACTTGCAGTAAAGACTGCAAGCGCAAAATTTGACGAAACAGTTGAAGTACACGTTCGTCTGGGCGTTGACTCAAGACACGCTGACCAGCAGGTTCGCGGTGCAGTAGTTCTCCCCAACGGAACAGGCCGTACTGTCAGAGTTGCAGTTTTCGCAAAGGGCCCCGAGGCTGACGCAGCAGCTGCTGCAGGCGCAGAGATCGTTGGTGCTGAGGATCTTGTTGCTAAGATTCAGGGCGAAGGCTTCATGGACTTTGACGTTTGCATCGCAGCACCCAACATGATGGGTCTCGTTGGTCGTCTCGGTAAGGTTCTCGGTCCCCGCGGACTCATGCCCAGCCCCAAGGCAGGCACCGTTACACCCGACGTTGCAAAGGCTGTTACAGAGGCTAAGGCAGGTAAGATTGAATACCGCCTTGACAAGACAAACATCATTCACTGCCCCATCGGTAAGGTATCCTTTGGCGCAGAGAAGCTTGGCGAAAACTTCAATACTCTTCTCGATGCTATCATCAAGGCTAAGCCCGCAGCATCAAAGGGTACTTACATCCGCTCATGCGTTCTTGCAACAACAATGGGCCCCGGTGTAAAGGTTAACGCTAACAAGCTCGGCACTGCTGAGGTTGAAGCATAATTTTAAAAAATGCTTGACAAGCACATTTTTATGTGCTATCATTACTAAGCTGTTCTTTTAAAGACAGCAGGTGCTTTTCGCATAAAGGTCAAAAAGACCGCCTGCCGAGAAAGGATGCATACTTGATATATAATATCATTATGTATTTATGCCCTTTCTGCGGTTTGCGGAAAGGGCTTTTAATTTGCGTATTTAATCCCTATGGAGGTGAAAAATAAATGCCCAGCGAGAAAGTTTTAGAACAAAAGAAACAGGTTGTTGCAGACCTTACTGCTCAGCTTCAGAATTCAGTTGCAGGTGTTGTTGTTGACTATAAAGGCATCAACGTTGCAGACGACACAAAGCTTCGTAAGGAGCTCCGTGAAGCAGGCATTAAGTACTCTGTAGTAAAGAACACTCTTCTCGGTCTTGCAGCAAAGAACGCAGGTCTTGACGATCTCTGCAATGTTCTTGAAGGCACAACTGCTATCGCAGTAAGCCCCGAGGATCACACTGCAGCCGCAAGAATTCTTTCAAAGTTTGCCGATACACACAAGAACTTCTCAGTTAAGAGCGGTTACCTTGACGGCAAAGTTGTTGACACAGCAACTATCGATTCGCTTGCAAAGCTTCCCACAAGAGAAATTCTTCTTGCAACAGTTTGCAACGCATTCAACGCACCCATCGCATCTTTCGCACGCGCTATCCAGGCTATTGTTGATAAGAGCGGCGAAGCTCCTGCAGCTGAAGAAGCACCCGCAGAAGCATAATTATCTTACATTAAATTAAATTTTATTTGAAATTGGAGGAAAATAAAATGGCATCAGAAAAGATTGCAGCAATGATTGAAACAATCAAAGAACTCACAGTACTTGAGCTTTCAGAGCTCGTTCACGCAGTAGAAGAAGAATTCGGCGTATCAGCAGCAGCAGCTGTTGCAGTTGCAGCTCCCGCAGAAGGCGGCGCAGCAGCAGCTGAAGAGAAGACAGAATTCGACGTTATCCTTGCAGAAGTTGGCGCAGAAAAGATCAAGGTTATCAAGGTTGTTCGTGAGATCACAGGTCTTGGTCTTGCAGAAGCTAAGGCTGTTGTTGACGGCGCTCCCAAGGCTCTCAAGGAAGGCATCTCCAAGGACGATGCAGAAGCTATCAAGGCTAAGCTTGAAGAAGTTGGCGCAAAGGTTGAAATCAAATAATTTCACCCCAATAAAAAAGAGAGGCTCTTCGCAAGAAGAGCCTTTTTTGTTTAGGAGAACACTATGCTTGACGGAAGATATATCAACAGTATCATTCTGAACTCTGAAATTGATGAAGACTCCTATCTGAATGACCTGCCCGCTGTCAGATATCTTATTGAAAATGAAAAGCTTTCAATAAATAAAGATGTCACTTTTTTTGTCGGCGAAAACGGTACGGGCAAATCAACTCTGATTGAGGCAATCGCTGTTGCCTACGGTTTCAATCCAGAGGGCGGCACAAAGAATTTCAATTTTTCGACCCGCTCTTCTCATTCGGATTTACATGAACATCTTCTTCTCTCAAAATCGAAGCACCCAAAAGACGGCTTTTTCCTTAGAGCCGAAAGCTTTTATAATGTTGCTTCCAACATCGATGAGCTTGACAGTCAGCGTACCGGTGCACCTCCGATTATTGAAAGCTACGGCGGAGTTTCGCTTCACAATCAATCACACGGCGAAAGCTTTATGGCGCTTGTCCGGAATCGGTTCGGAGGCAATGGGCTCTATATTCTCGACGAGCCTGAAGCGGCGCTTTCACCTACCCGACTGCTGACACTTATTGCGCATATCAACGAACTTGTGAAGAATAACTCGCAGTTTATCATCGCCACCCACTCCCCTATTCTCATGGCGTTCCCTGATGCGGAAATTTATGAGTTTTCGGAAAGCGGAATCAAATCCGTACCGTACAAAGAAACGGAGCATTATAAAATCACTAAAAGATTTCTCGATAATCCCGAAAAAATGATAAAATATTTGACAGAAGAATAAATCCTGCAAAAACAATCAGTTTTTGCAGGATTTGTTTTAATAGTATCTGTAGCTTGCAATTACCTTGCCGAGAATTACAACCTCATCAACGATAATCGGTTCGTATGCGTCGTTTTCGGGCTGCAGTCTGAAATGACCGTTTTCCTTATAGAAGGTCTTGACTGTTGCCGAATCTTCAACAAGAGCAACAACCATTTCGCCGTTTGTTGCGGTCGGAGTTCTCTCAACGATAACGATATCGCCATCAAGAATACCCGCCCAGAGCATACTTTCACCCTTGACCTTGAGCGCAAAAAGCTCCTTGCTGCCTGCGCCCGGCATCGAGAACGGAAGATATCCTTCAATATCCTCTACCGCAAGGATAGGTGCGCCTGCGGTTACCGTTCCGAGAACGGGAACATGAGTCACATTATCTGCCTGACCGACAATTTTTATGCATCTTTTGAGCATCGGGGGGCGCTGAATGTAGCCTGCAGCTTCAAGCGAATCGAGGTTCGCCTGAACAGACGAGGTTGAACGCAGGCCAACAGCCGCACCGATTTCTCTGACGCTCGGAGTCATATTGTCTTTTGCTTTTTCCAGAAGGAATTCATATATTTTCTGCTGAATCGGGGTTATAGGTTTCATAAAAAAGCCTCATTTCCGTTGGATTTTTAATAAAAATATCTTTAGCTACCGCTATTATAGCACAAATGTTCGCAAAATGCAAACATTTGTTTGTATTTTTTGTAAAAAATTTTTCCCATTATTATTTAAAACAATTTGTTTTTATGTTATAATAACATTTAATAATGGATAAATATCAATTTTTATTGGCGGAGAAGAATAAATGGACACAGTTGAAATAAAAAATAACAGTGTGCCTGCCAACAGCAAAAAAAGGAAGTCCCTTAAAATTGCTGTTGCGGTTCTTTGCGCCCTTTCGCTTCTTCTCATTGCTTTTCTCGCATGCAAAAACACTCTTTTTTTTCATATTGCCCAAAGAAAAGCTCTTAATGATGAATACAGAGACGCAACAGCCTATGCCTCGGAATCAACCGACCCGAGAGCGCAGCTTATCTCTGACTATGCATTCCTGAGAGTTGATATCAACGAAAACTATCCCGATCTGCTTGTCGAATTCGACAGAGACCTGCTCAGCGATTGGTATAGCACTGCATGCCGTATATCGGAAAGTGATGAAAAACTGGACAGCGAAATCATCGCAACAGCTGAAAGCATAAAACAGACACTCGAAATTATTTTCGAAAGGCTCGACGCCTATAAGCAGCTTCGCCCGACAGTTCTGAGTCTTATGGATGTTTTCAACGAAATAAACCGACTCTACACTAAAGATGAAAACGGCAAAAACACAGCTTTTTCCGTAAAAACCGAGTATGACCGCATTTTCGGATGGGAGCAGCAGGTCTATCAGCTTTCGCAGTATCTCAATGCAACGCCGAACGGCGAAAGTATCTATCTTTTCAACTATATGGTCAAGGAAGCGGAAAGCGAATGTGCCCAGCTCAATGATATTCTGAGCACCGTTCTTTCAAGCGGCTACAAAAACGATGACCTTGTCCGATTCAGCGGAACAACAAAGAAAACCTTTCCCGACATTCAGAACGGAAGCGTTGTTCTCAATTTTGCAGAGAAGGAAGAATACGAGCAATATATGTATCAGGGCTTATGCCGCTCGCTTACGGAAAACCTGCTTGTTTTCTTTCAACAATAATTGAACCGAATATTATTGACAAGAATTATTTTGCGTGGTAAAATATTCTCACAAGTCAAAGGGGAGTAGCTTGACAATTGTCTGTCAACATCCGTTGCCGTCATGGCATCTGGCAGACAACCCGACAGAGGAAGCAAGACCTTTGGCAGAGGATAAATTGTTCTCTGCCAAGGGTTTTTTTAATACAGAAATAATTTTGAAAGGATTGAATAAAAATGAAGTTCTACCTTGAACAGGTTGACTCAGTTTTTGCTCATGTCAAAAGCTCGGAAAACGGTCTTTCCGCTTCGGAAGCCGAAAAGAGACTCAACGAAAACGGCAAAAACAAGCTCAAAGAGGGCAAAAAGAAGACCATTCTCCAGAGAATCGGAGAACAGCTTTCAGACCCGATGATTATCATTCTCATCGTTGCTGCAATTATCTCTGCAGTTACAGAATGGTTTGAGGCAAAAGCATTTGTTTTCCCGACCGATACGGTAATCATTATGGTTGTTGTTATCATCAACACCGTTCTCGGCGTTTTACAGGAGAGCAAGGCAGAAGCCGCCATTGAAGCATTGCAAGAGATGTCTGCGGCAATGTCTAAGGTTGTCCGCGACGGCAAGCAGATTTCCGTTCGCAGCGAAGACCTCGTTGTCGGCGATGTTATCGTTCTTGAAGCAGGCGACGCAGTTCCCGCAGACTGCCGTATTTTTGAATGCGCCAGCATGAAAATTGAAGAAGCTGCCCTCACCGGCGAATCAGTTCCCGTTGATAAGGTCATCGCTCTTCTTAAAGGCGGCGAAAACGGCGAAGTTCCCCTCGGCGACAGAAAGAACATGGCTTATATGGGCTCAACCGTTGTTTACGGCAGAGGCAAGGCAGTTGTTGTCGGCACAGGTATGGACACCGAAATGGGCAAGATTGCTGACGCTATTGCCCAGGCTGAAGAAGGTCAGACTCCCCTTCAGATAAAGCTTTCTCAGCTTTCCAAGATTCTCACAAAGCTCGTTCTCGGCATCTGTGTTGTTCTTCTCGGTTATCAGATGGTTATGGCATATTTCGGCGACGGAATCAGCTTCAACATCTTCCTTGAAAGCTTCATGGTTGCAGTTTCACTCGCTGTTGCCGCAATTCCCGAAGGTCTTGCAGCAGTTGTTACAATCGTTCTTTCAATCGGCGTTACCAACATGTCAAAGAAGAACGCCATTATCAGAAAGCTTACCGCAGTTGAAACTCTCGGCTGCGCACAGATAATCTGCTCAGACAAGACAGGTACTCTTACCCAGAATAAGATGACCGTTGTTGACCACTACGGCGACAACGAAAATCTCATCGCAAAGGCAATGGCTCTCTGCTGCGACGCAAACATCGACGATGCAGGCGAGGTTACGGGCGAGCCCACAGAAGCTGCTCTTGTCAACTACGCATACGCACTCGGCATGCATAAAAAGGAGCTTGTTGCGGCTAACCCCAGAATCGGCGAAGCTCCCTTTGATTCAGGCAGAAAGATGATGTCAACCGTTCATCAGACCGCTGACGGAATCGTTCAGTACACCAAGGGCGCACCCGATGTTATTCTTAACATTTGCAAACATGCACTCATCAACGGTGAGGTTGTCCCCTTCACAGAAGAGGTTAAAGCCGCTGTTCTTGCAGACAACAAGAGAATGGCTGATCAGGCTCTCCGTGTTCTTGCAGTTGCTTACAGAAGCTATGATTCGGCTCCCGCCGATTATGCCCCCGAAGCTCTTGAAAACGAACTTATTTTCATCGGTCTCACCGGCATGATTGACCCTGCCCGTCCCGAGGTTAAGGCAGCTATCGAAGAATGCCGCTCAGCAGGCATCACTCCCATTATGATCACCGGCGACCACAAGGATACAGCCGTTGCAATCGCAATGCAGCTCGGCATTATTGAGGACGCTTCAAGTGCAATCACAGGCGCTCAGCTTGACGAAATCAGCGATGAAGATTTCGCAGAGAGAGTTACCGAATTCAGAGTTTATGCACGAGTTCAGCCCGAGCATAAGACAAGAATCGTTAACGCTTGGCGTGCAAGAGGCATGATTACCGCAATGACCGGCGACGGCGTTAATGACGCTCCCTCAATCAAGAGCGCAGATATCGGCGTAGGCATGGGCATCACAGGCACAGACGTTACAAAGAACGTTGCAGACATGGTTCTTGCTGATGATAACTTTGCAACAATTGTTTCTGCGGTTTCCGAAGGCAGAAGAATCTATGACAACATCAGAAAGGCTATCCAGTTCCTTCTCGGTTCAAACCTTTCAGAGGTTCTTTCAATCTTCACCGCAACAATTCTTAACTTCACAATTCTCAAGCCCGTTCATCTTCTTTTCATCAACCTTGTAACAGACAGTATTCCCGCTCTTGCTCTCGGACTTGAGAAGCCTGAGAGAGACATCATGCAGCGCAAGCCCAGAAACAGCAAAGAAGGCGTTTTCGCAGGCGGCATGGGCTTCGATGTATTCTATCAGGGCGCACTTGTTACAATTCTCACCCTTGCAGCATTCTTTATCGGTGAATTTCTCGAAACAGGTCACTGGCAGTTCTTTGCTCCTCCCGAAAGCGGCGAAGGCATGACAATGGCATTCCTTACAATGTCAATGTGCGAAATCTTCCACTCATTCAACATGCGTTCACAGAGAGGCTCGGTTATCGGCATGGCATTCGGTCAGAAGTCACACAACATCGTGCTTTACGGCGCAATGATTGCTTCACTTATTCTCACCACTGCTATCATCGAAATCCCCTTCCTTGCAGAAATGTTTGAGTTCACTCACCTTGATCCTCTCGCATACGGCATCTCAATCGGTCTTGCATTCCTTGTAATTCCCATTGTTGAAATCGTAAAGGCTGTTCAGAGAGCAGCTGCAAAGAAGAAATAATGGACTGTCCCGCAAAGCGAAGACCAAAAGAAACTCAATAAGAACAAGCGGCTTGCATTGGAAATATCCTTTGCAAGCCGCTTTTGATTTTTATTTATATGTTTCTTTTCAGCTGATTTTATTTATTCTCCCATATAGTCAAGAACCCGTTCAATCAGCCTGAGACGGTTTTCGCCTTTGAGCTGTCTGACTGCGATATGCGGTTTTCCGCCGCCTGCGCTGACAACAAATCTGCCCTTGAAATGTGCAGCTGCCGCAGCAACTCTGTTCATATCAAGGCTTGACACCTTGAATATCAGCTTATCGCCCTGGCTTGTTATTTCGTAAACATCCCTGCTTGCCGCCTTGCCTCTGAGAAGCGCAATTCTGACAAGACCCTCAACGCTTGCGGGAGGCTCGCCGAAACGGTCAACAAGCTCATCAATAACATCAGAAGCGTCATCGTCATTCTTGATATCCGCAATTCTGCGATAAATACGCAGTCTCTGCGGCACGCTTTCGATATATTCGGGTGGGATATGGGCATCAATCGGCAAATCGATAACGCAGTCTTTTTCGGGAACTGCGCTTTTTTCGCCCTTTTCCTCGTTTATCGCCTGCTCGAGAAGCTTTATATACATTTCGTAACCAACGGATTCCATATGGCCGTGCTGATTTGCGCCGAGCACGTTGCCCGCGCCTCTCAGCTCAAGGTCACGCATTGCAATATGGAAGCCTGAGCCGAATTCCGTGAATTCTCTGATTGCATCAAGTCTTCTTGAAGCAATTTCACTCAGCTGAACGCCCTTTGTAAAGGTGAAATATGCGCTCGCCCTGCGTGATGACCTGCCGACTCTGCCTCTTATCTGATGAAGCTGAGCAAGTCCCATGCGGTCTGCATGCTCAATGATAAGCGTGTTCGCATTCGGCACATCTACGCCCGTTTCGATAATCGTTGTGCAGACAAGGATATCAATTTCGCCCTCAAGAAGCTTTCTCCAGACTTCGCTGAGCTCATCCTCGCTCATTTTTCCGTGACCGATTCCGACTGTTGCATCGGGTATCAGCGCCTTTATTTCAGCCGCCTTGCGTTCAATTGTTTCAACCTTGTTATAAAGATAATAAACCTGACCGCCTCGACGAAGCTCCTGCTCCATCGCCTGAACAAGAACTCCCATGTTATGTTCAATAACATATGTCTGAACAGGCAATCTGTCCTGCGGCGCTTCTTCAATAACCGACATATCACGGATTCCCGTCATCGCCATATTCAGCGTTCTGGGGATGGGGGTTGCGGTAAGTGTCAGCACATCGACTGCAGGGAAAAGGGTCTTCAGCTTTTCCTTCTGCGCAACGCCGAAGCGCTGCTCTTCGTCAATGATAATGAGTCCGAGATCACGGAACTCAACATCCTTTGAAATGAGTCTGTGAGTGCCGACAACAACATCAACCGAGCCCCTGCGAAGCCCTGTTATAACTCTTTCTGTCTCTTTCTTGGTGTTGAATCTTGAAAGCATTCCCGCTTCAATCGGGAAGCCCTCAAAGCGCTTGAGAATTGTCTGGTAATGCTGCATTGCAAGAATGGTTGTCGGAACAAGAATTGCGCACTGCTTGCCGTCTGCAATACATTTGAACACTGCTCTGAGCGCAACCTCGGTTTTTCCGAATCCGACATCGCCGCAGAGAAGTCTGTCCATCGGGAAGGGTTTTTCCATATCCTTTTTGATTTCGTGGATACAGCGAAGCTGGTCATCGGTTTCAACATATTCAAAGCGCGACTCAAAATCGCTCTGCATATCGATATCTTCGGAGAATGAGTGACCCTGAATCTTGATTCGTTTTGAATAAAGGTCGATAAGCTCCTTAGCCATTTCCTTGACTGCGCCCTTGACCCTTGAGCGGGTTTTCTGCCAGTCCGTGCCGCCGAGCTTGCTGAGCTTGAGCGGCTTATCGTCGCTCTTTGGCCCGATGTATTTTGAAACCTGATCAAGCTGAGTTACGGGCACATAAAGATTATCGCCCTTGTCGTATCTTATTTTGATATAGTCCTTGGTGTTGCCTGCCGCTTCAAGGCTCTGTATTCCTTCAAAAATACCGATACCGTGAGCGGAATGAACAACATATTCGCCTCTGTGAAGCTCATCAAGATTGTTGAAAGCATTCTTGGCGGACCTTTTTGTTGATTTGACTGTTTTTGTTGCCGTGCGGCTTCTGTAGGTCAGCAGGGTGAATTTTGCATTGGGATATTCAAAGCCGAATGAAAGTCCGCCCGACATAACGCAAACGCTGTTCTGAGGAAATTCTGCGGGAGGCACGGGACACCATATTGCGGAAATCCCCTCGTTTTCCAGATCCTCAGCAAGCGTTTTTGACGCCTTGTCCGTACCTGCAAGAATCGCAATTGAATGACCCTTCTGCTTTTTGATTGCATTTATGTCATCAGCAAGCACCGCAAGAGTGCCGTTCCACGGACTTATCTGATTTGCGGTGAATGTTATAAGCTCTTTAACGGGTGTGTCAAAACTGCCGCGGGGCAGATTGTCAAGATAAACCGCGCCCCAATCCTCATAAACTCTTATCAGATCCTGCTGCCTGAGCGAAAAGCAGTCAAGACCCTTGCAGAGAACACCGTCCTGAAAAAGCCCTTTGACGGTTTCGTTCATAAGCTGGCAAGCGGCATTGAACTTATCCTTTACCGCAAAGCTCTCGCACGCAAAAAGCATGCAGCCGTCTGCATAATCAAATATGCTTGCGCTTTCGGGATAAATAAGCGGCATATATTTATCAGCCGATGAAAGACGGATACCGTCTCTCATTTTCTGAATATCATCTTCAAGATTTTTGAGTGCATCGCCTTTTATACGGTTGGATGCAATGTGCTTTTCGATCATCGCAATAAGCATTTCATCGGAAACAAGCACTTCTCTTGCGGGAGTAATGAATATTTCTTCAACCGAATCCGTTCTTCTCTGACTTTCAAGCTCAAAGAACGAAATGCTGTCAACCGTATCGCCCCAGAACTCAACTCTGCACGGGTACGCCGAATCGGGGGGATAGAAATCAAGTATTCCTCCCCTTTGCGCAAACTGACCCGCACCGTTGACCTGATCGCTTCTTGTGTAGCCGCAGGCAACGAGACTTCTGAGAAGCTCGTCTGTCTCATAATCCTCGCCTGCCGTTATCGCAAAGCTGTTATTCATCAGCACCGACGGCGGCACCGTAAACTGCATTGCTGCCTCCGCAGAAAGCACAACGGCATCAAATTCGCCTTTGAGCATTTTATCGAGCACCCTGAGTCTTGCGTGTTCATATTCTCTTGAAACGGTTTCGGTTGTTCTGAACGAAAAATCTCTTGCGGGATAAAGAAATGCATTTATTCCGAAGCTCTCCATATCCTGACGCATTTTTGTTGCCGTTGCTTCATCAGGAGTGATAACAAGCGCTTTTTTCATAAGTCCCATGCACAGTGAAGAAATTATATGCGCTTTATGGACAGCAGAAATGCCCGTAACTCCCAAGGGGAGACGGGTCTTTCGGATTGCATTTGCAAGAGAAATGAATTCGGGTATTTTTTTCGCTATTTCTGTGTAACAGTTCATTTTCTTTGCCTTTTGCCTTTATTTATAATACATTTAATAATAACATTTATATCAGTATCCCGTCAAGAAGATTATATTGCATTTTTTTCGCAACAATGATAGAATTTTGTTATCATAAGTGAGAGGTTGCTTTGTATGATTTCAAGAATTCTTTCTTTCATTCTATCTCTTTATCTTTCTGTTTTATCGCTTTTCGGACTTGAGACGGTTTACGAAACAAAACAGCTTTTTAATGATGCTGATTTTTCAAACGGATTCTCCGTTATTTCTCAGCAAACTATCAATAATAATTCCGTAAAGCTCGGTAATTTCATTTATTCCGACAGCACACAAGAGCCTTCCTGGATGATTGCTCAGTGGAATTCGGGGGAATGTCTCTGGAACAACAGAATTGAAAGTGACATTTATACCATAACCGACGGTAAAACCAAAACTGTCCGTTATAACCCCGCTGACCGCTCTGTTTCAATGCGCCTGAATGCCGCTGATATTTATAACGGCGAAGCGGCAGGTTACGAAAGCTGGCCGCACCTTTTGCTTGAGCAGTCGCCGATTGTCAGCTATAACGAACTGACAGAATCCGAAAAGAGATTCTATAACTGCTCGGCTGACAGAATGATTCTTTCTCTTGACATAAGACTTTCTGATTTTGTTGAAACAACAAACAAGGAAGGTGTAAACGCCGCGCAGTATCTTGCTTATTTTTATCTCAGAGGCACAGACAGCGATGAGTTTATCTGGTTCGGGGTAAATCTTTTTGATGACAGAGGATATCAGGACACTTACTGGGCTCTTGACGAAGCCAGCAAAAAAATGATTTACTGCGTTTCGACCGCTCACACCTTCGGCGGCAAAAGCAAATCGCTTTTCCGAGACGGCAGACCCTATGTTTCAGATGAATGGGTGCATATCGAGCTCAACCTCACGCCTCACATCAGGTCCGCAATAAAAAAAGCGAATAAATCGGATACATTCGGCAAAACCGTTTCACCCGACGATTTTTATATCAGCGGAACAAACATAGGTTTTGAAATCCACGGAAACTATGACTGCACGGTGGATGTAAAAAACTTCAACATCACTTCCTGTTGCAAATAATTTCAGGGTACTCAACTGAGTACCCTGTTGTTTTTACTGTTATTTTTAACCTATATCCATCTCATCGTCGAGAACAACGCAGGGCTTTTCAAAGCCTTCGAGTTCAAGAACGATAATTTCATTTTTGCCTTCTTTGAGGAAGGGTGCAGGAAGATATGCCGACTGCTGAGGTCCGACATTCCAATATCTCGAAAGAACTCTGCCGTTGACAATTATTATACCTTTTGTAAAGGTAGAAAGCTTTACAAAAGTATCGCAGCATTCATCAATTTCGATTTCCGATTTAAGGAATACAGGTGTGCCGTCAAAAGCTTCAACGCCGTCTTTGAATTCAAGAGACGAAACATCTGTCATGGGAAGCGCATAATTCTGCCAATGATAGATGAAGTTGTTGCCAAATCCTATTCCTTCTGTTATGCCCTTGCGGTCACGCAGTTTTGCTCCGTAATTGACTCTACCCATATTCTCAACAAGGATTGCAAGCTCGTTGCCATCCTTTTCAATGCTGATTGAATTCATCGGCTCTTTATCGTTCCTGTACTGAATGCCGACAAACTTCTTATCCTTGAATATATAAGCTCTGTCATGAACATCCTGAAGCCGGATTTTCTGCTCGTCACGGGGGCCTCTTACCTTTGTTTTATAGAGAACAAAACCATAACCCTGGTTGAGCTTTTCCATCGTCAGCGGACACACCGATTCAACGGGAGTTGAAAGGTTATCAAGGTTATCAAGAAGCTTTGCAGAATATCTGAATTCGATTTCGCCGTAGTTTTTCTTCTTTACGGGTGCAGGCATTTCAATTTCGGGAATGGGTGCATATTTTGAAATAACCTCTTTGAATTTATAGTATTTTTCGGTGGGCTCTCCGCATTCGTTGAGCGGTGCATCATCGTCATAGCTTGAAACCGTAGGCTCATATTTATCGTAATCATTTGCGCCGTTCATGTAGCCGAAGTTTGTTCCGCCATGGAACATATAAGCCGAAAGGCTTGCGCCCATAGAAAGAATCTCATCAAGCGCATTTGCCGCATCCTGAGGGTCTCTGCTGTGATGATTCTCTGTCCAATGGTCAAACCATCCGTTCCAGAATTCCGTACACATAAGAGGTCCGTCAGGCTGATATTCACGAAGGCGTGCAAACTGCTCCTTTGCTCTTGAGCCGAAGTTTGCGGTTTTATGTATCTCAGGGACAGTTCCGCCGGTAAGCATCTGATATTCAGCACCGTCCGAGGTAAAGAAGGGAACATCAATACCTCTGTCTCTCATTCCCTTTGCAAGGTAGCGGATATATTCGCTGTCATCACCGTAGCTGCCGTATTCATTCTCAACCTGAACAAGAATCACATTGCCGCCCTTGGTTATCTGGTGCTTTACGATTCTGGGAATAAAATCATCGAAGAAGCGGTCAACCGCCGCAAGATAATTCTTTTCCATGCAGCGCAGCTGCAGCTCATCATTTTTAAGAAGCCACCAGGGCAGACCGCCGAAATCCCACTCCGAGCAGATGTAGGGTCCGGGGCGCACAATAGCATAAAGTCCGAGTTCTGCGGCAATCTCAAGGAATTTTTCGATATCAAGCATTCCTTCATAATCAAACTCGCCCTCGGTCATTTCATGCATATTCCATGCGACATATGTTTCAACCGTGTTGAAACCACAGGCTTTGAGCTTCACGAGTCTGTCTCTCCAGTATTCAGCAGGAACACGGAAATAATGAATTGCGCCTGCGATTATTCTGAAAGGCTCGCCGTTGAGTCTGAAGCCGTCTTTTTCGATTGTAAAATTACTCATATCAACTCACCTCAGTCAGGTAATTCTTCTTTTTCGTAAGGGAATTCGCTGAAAACCTCGAATTTCTTTGCCCTCATCCAAAGCGAGGGATTGATTTTTATTGTGAATCCGCAGCCGTTGGGAGTCAGCCATTCATGCATAGGATATTCAGGAATACCGTAGGTTGCAAGAATAGCCATGATAACTCCGCCGTGAGTTACGATTGCGGCGTCGGTTGTCCCCGTTTTCATAAGACCCTCGGCAACCTTTTCAAAGGTTTCGCAAACTCGCTTACCGAATGCCTCGTTGCTCTCGCCGAAAGGCGGCTCAACGCCCTTTTCGCCTGCGAGCCAACGGGGGAAAACGGGGTGGTCTTCAAGCTGCTCGGCTGTTTTATTTTCAAAAAAGCCGAAATTATATTCGATAAAGCCCTCAATTGCGATGGGCTTGTTTTCGGGATAAAGAATTGCCGCTGTTTCGGTGCAACGCTTGAGCGGACTTGTGAAAAGCGCCTGAACAGGCGGAAAAACCATATCTTCTCTTATCTGAGCAAGCTGCTTCTTGCCGTCTTCGCTCAGAGACACATTGGTGTGTCCTATGTATCGGCCCTGAAGATTTTCATCTGTCAGGCCGTGTCTGATTAAATGAACCGTATAGGATTTCATTTTTTCCTCCAAAAAAACTGCTGAAATTTTGTTAAACATTTACAATATACAAGCTGTATAAATGAGGGTATAATTAAAATACATCAAGTTATAGGATGTGAGAAATAAAAATGGAAAGAAAGCTCCCGATTATTTTAGCCGAACTCAGGAAATCAAGAGGTCTCAGCCAGAAAGAGGCTGCCGCTCAGCTCGGAATCTCTCAGGCGCTGCTCTCTCACTACGAAAAAGGCATCCGCGAATGCGGACACGGTTTTCTCATCAAAGCTGCCGATTTCTACGGAGTTTCCTGCGATTACCTGCTGGGCAGGTCAACAAATCCGACGGGCGAAGAAGAATTCAGAATCATTTCCGAAGAAGAAGACAGCGACGCCTTCCCTCTCACAAAAACTTTTTTCAAAGCTTCTGCGCAGCTCAAAAATGCTCTTTATCAGTCAGACCCCGGAATAGGCGCAAAGCTTGATTTGCTTCTCGCCGTTCAGCTTTACAGAATTATCATTCTCAACTCTGCTGCGGGAAATCTGCCGAAAAGCTGGGCAGGAAAGGCATATGCCGACGGAAAAGTGTTTGACAACGACCTTTTTCTCAATCTTATCAATATAACCGAGCATTATGCAATCATTCCGAACAAAGCAAAAAAGCCTTGCGAGGAAATCCCATTGCCTGAAGCGGTAAAGACCGCAATTTCCACCGCAGAGGATTATATTCTGAGAACGATGATGGAACGAATTCCACCGATTCCGCCCGAGTATATAAAATAAAAATATTCCAAAAGAGCCGCATAAAGCGGCTCTTTTTTATTTCATTACTCAGCCATCAGGCCTTCATAAAGCTTGATATACTCTCTGGCGGACTTGCCCCAGCTGTTGTCGCATTTAAGCGCTCTTTCAACAAGCTTGTTCCAGTATTCCTTGTCGGAATAGGCAGCCAGCGAGCGTCTGATTGCATCAAACATATCATAAGCGTCGTAGCTCTTGAAAGTAAAGCCGTTACCCTTGCCGTCACCGCTGTCGGTAATCGTATCCTTCAGACCGCCTGTTTCTCTGACGATGGGGATTGAGCCGTAGCGAAGAGCAACCATCTGGGAAAGTCCGCAGGGCTCGCTCTTTGAGGGCATAAGGAACAAATCGCTGCCCGCATAGATTTTTCTTGCCATATCGGGAATAAATCCGATTCTTAAGCCGACCTTGTCGGGGAAGTTTGCCTGAAGCTCCTTGAAGAATGCTTCATACTCCCAGTCGCCCGAACCGAGAACGATAAGCTGCATATCGGTCATGCTGAGAAGCTCCCACATGATTCTCTTAATAAGGTCAAGACCCTTGTGGGAAACAAGTCTTGTTACGATACCCATAACGGGCACATCTTCTCTCACGGGAAGCGAGAAAAGCTCCTGCAAAGCAGCCTTGTTCTTGCTCTTGTTTGAGAAATCCTTGGCGTTGTAGTTGAAGAATATATCCTTATCTGTCTCAGGATTATAGTTATCAACATCAATGCCGTTGAGAATGCCGCTCAGCTTATAGCTTCTCTCCTTGAGTATGGGATGAAGACCGTGGCTGAACCAGGGATCAAGGATCTCGTTTGCATAGGTGTTGCTGACTGTTGTTACTCTGTTTGAGCATTCAATACCGCCCTTCATCAAGTTGAGGCAATCGCCGAACTGAAGAAGTGAGCTGCATTCCTCTCCGAGGCCGAAGAGGTCGCCGAGGATTTCGTTGCCGTATTTACCCTGATACTGAATATTATGAATGGTGAACACGGTCTTGATGCCTGTATAGCCTTCCTTATTGCCGTAAATTGTTGTGTAATAAACGGGCACAAGAGCACTCTGCCAGTCATTGCAATGAATGATGTCAGGCTTGAAATCGATATAAGGAAGAATCTCAAGAACTGCTCTCGAGAAGAAAGCAAATCTTTCGCCGTCATCATAATGACCGTAAAGAGTGTCTCTCTTGAAATAATACTCATTATCGATAAGGTAATAAATCACGCCGCCTGCCTTTGCCTCAAAGATTCCGCAATACTGTCTTCTCCATGAAACAGGCACCATGATATTTGTTATAAACTTCATTGAAGCGCGCATTTCGTCGCTGATTGTGCCGTAAAGAGGCATAACGACTCTGCAGGCAACCTTGCGTCTTCTCAGCGCCTGAGGCAGAGATCCTGCAACATCAGCAAGACCGCCGCTTGCCGCAAAGGGAAGCGCTTCGCTTGAAACATACAAAACTTTCATATAATTCCCCTTTCTATTCAAATATAACCGTTGTGTAATACTTTCCCTGATACTTGACAACACCGACACCTATTCTGGTAGTGTTGATGCTCATTGCCTTTGAGTTAAGAGAGGATTTGATTTCCTGATAAAGCTGATTGCCGCCGTATTCTGTGGTGAATGTACCTGCGCCCTCAGCCGTCGGCTCGCCATAGGTTTCGGGCTTCGCCATTCCGAGACTGTTTGTTCTCGCCTTCACGGTAATGCTTGTGTCATTCTCGAGCGGCGCAAGACCGAGCTGCTCTCTGTCCTCATTAAGCTGAGTAATGATAGCATTTGCAAGATTATCGTCTCTGTTGATATCGGGGCTCAGGTCAATGCTGAGCTTCGATGTTGTTGTTTCCTCTGTTTCACTCCAGATATCCGGCTTCGTTGTAGGCGGAGCATCAAGAGTCACCATTTCGGTAACGGGATTGCCGTTTTCATCCTTGACGGGTCTGTGCAGCTTATCCGTCACCTGAACCGACGATGTTCTGGGAACAAATTCGGTGGTCGGCGGCTCAGTGGTAGTGCTGTCCGCAGGCACCGAATAGGTGACAAGCTCTGTTACGGGAACGCCGTTTTCATCATAAACAAGATTTCCGTCAGCATCAGTCGCCTGCACCATGGTTGAAAACTCGATGAAAGGAACCGCTGTTGTTGTCTCCTTGGGCTTCCTTGTGGGGTAAGTATGGTTTGAGGAAACCTTTGGCTTAAAATATTTCGTCACCATTGTATAATAAACAACGCTGCCGTCTTCCTGCGTTTCGCTGACAACAACAACCGAGCTTTCAACAACCGTTTCCTGCTTCGTGGTAATCTGACCCGGTGTTGTTATTACGCCCGTTTTTACAAGAATAACTATTGTAACAAGAATAACCGCCAGACCGACCACAACGCCCGTCAATATATTCTGAGTAGATACTTTTTTACTGTTGGACATTACGATAAAACACTTCCTTAGATAACAATTCCCTTGCCCACATAAACGGGATAAGAGGAATCGCCGCAGAGCTTCTTGCCTGGCTTGACAATAACCTTCTTATCAAGAATAACGCTTTCAAGAGAGGTATTCTCACCGACAAACGAATCCTGCATGATAATTGCATTCTTTACCTTTGCACCCTTTGCAACGGTTACGCCTCTGAAGAGGATTGAGTTTTCAACCTCGCCTTCAATCTTGCAGCCGTCTGCAATAAGAGAATTGGAAACCTTTGCTTCCATTCCGTAAATTGCGGGCACCTGATCTCTGACCTTTGTGAAGAAAGGTCTGTCTGCAACAAAGAGCTGCTTTCTGTTTTCACTCTTGAGAAGCTCAAGGCTGACATCATAATAGCTCTGGATTGACTCAAGAACTCTTACAAAGCCCTTTACTTCATAGCCGTAAACATTGAGATGCTTTACATTGTTGCTGAGAATTGTTTCAAAATCGTCAATTCTCGTGCTGTTTGCTTCGTGAAGAAGTCTTTCAAGAAGAGTTCTTCTGATAATCATTGTCTTGATTGAATAATTTGATTCGCCGCTGTAGCAATCAACAAGTGTATCGCTGAGAATTCTGCCGTCTTCCGCAATTTCGTATTCGCATGACTTGGGAATTCTGGGAGGAATGCCCTTTGCATAGGCAAGGGTGATATCTGCATTCTTTGCGATATGAGCCTTGATGAAATCCTCATAATCCACATTGCAGATGATATTGCAGTCTGTAAGGAGAACATGATCCTTGTTTGAATCGCTGATATAGCTGATTGAGCCGTAAAGAGCATCAGCCTTGCCTGCGGGAACGCCTGCGTTTCCGAAATTGAAGGGAGGAAGCAGGGTCATACCTTCTCTTTTTCTTGAAAGGTCCCAGGGCTTGCCTGTGCCGATATGGTCCATAAGCGAGCGGTAGTTGCTCTTTGTTATAACGCCGACCTTTGAAATGCCTGCGTTAACCATGTTTGAAAGAGGGAAATCTATAAGACGGTAGCGTCCCGCAAAGGGAACGGAACCCATTGTTCTTAAAGCGGTAAGCTCGGGAAGAACTTCATCATAGGCATTAGAAAAGATAATGCCGAGAACATTTTTTGCTGACATTATTCCGCACCTCCGATATCACTGTCAATCATTGCCTTGGGCTCAACCTTTGCGCCCTTGCCGATATGAACGCCGCTGCCGACAACAGCTACGCCCCAGTCATCGATATTTTTCATACTTTCAGGGCTTGCGCCGACAACTGCACCCTCATCGATAACTGCATTTTCGGCAACTATCGAATACTGGACAACTGCGCCCTTTTTGATTACCGTGCCGGGCATAACGATTGAATACTTGACCTGTGCGCCCTCTTCAACGGTAACATTTGCAAAGAGAACGGAGAAATCAATATCACCCTCAATATCGCAGCCCTCTGTTATCATTGAGCGCTCAACCTTTGCGCCTGCACCGATATAGTGAGGGGGTGCTGCGGGAGACCTTGAATAAATCTTCCAGCCGTCATCATCAAGGTCAAGGTCAACCTTGGGATTAAGAAGATCAAGGTTTGCATCCCAAAGGCTGTTGATTGTTCCGACATCCTTCCAGTAGCCGTCGAACTGATAAGCAAACATTCTCTCGCCGTTTTCGTGCATTGCGGGAATAACATCATGACCGAAATCGTTGCTCGAGCCTTCCTTGGCTTCATCATCGATAAGATACTTGCGGAGCTTCTGCCAGCTGAAAACATAAACGCCCATTGAAGCCTTGTTGCTTCTGGGATTCTTCGGCTTCTCTTCAAATTCCTTGATTGAGCCGTCGTCATTTACGAGCATAAGACCGAAGCGGCTTGCCTCTTCCCAGGGAACTTCAAGCATTGCGATGGTGCAGTCTGCATTCTTTTCCTTGTGATAGTCAAGCATTTTTGAATAGTCCATTTTATAGATATGGTCGCCCGAAAGAATGAGCACATATTCGGGGTCATATCTTTCAATGAAATTGATATTCTGATAGATTGCGTTTGCAGTGCCCTTATACCATTCGGTACCCTTTATCTGCTGATAGGGTGAAAGCACATGAACGCCGCCGTTTGCGCGGTCAAGATCCCAGGGCTGTCCGTTTCCGATATAGTCGTTAAGCTCAAGGGGCTGATACTGAGTCAGAACACCGACGGTGTTGATGCCCGAGTTAACGCAGTTCGAAAGCGGGAAGTCGATGATGCGGTATTTGCCGCCGTAGGGTACTGCGGGTTTTGCGATTTTCTGCGTGAGAATGCCCAGACGGCTGCCTTGTCCGCCTGCGAGAAGCATTGCTATGCATTCGGGTTTAATTGCCATGGGGAAACCTCCTTTTATTGTCAAACCGTAGTTTTTTTCTTGCGAGAAGTATTTTTTATATACATACAGCTCAGACCTTCAACATCAAGCTCTATGCTGTAATCGTATCCGTGCATGGGCTTTTTCTTTGCTCTGACCGAACCAACGGTGCTCTCGCCCTTGCCGCCGTAAGCGGGGTCTGCCGAGCTGAAAACAACCCTGTAGGTTCCTTCCTTCGGAACGCCTATGCGGTATTTCTGCCTTGTGACGTTGGTAAAGTTGCAAAGAGAAATGATTTCATTGCTGCTCTTGTCTCTTCTGAGATATGCAACAACGGAATTGTCTCTGTCATCGCTGACAATCCAGTTGAAGCCCTCCCAGCTGTAGTCAACCTCCCAGAAGGGAGCGTTGTCCGCATAGAATTTATTGAGCGCAGCAACATAGGACTTGAGCTGTCTGTGGGCATCGTAATCGAGCAGAAGCCAGTCAAGCGGCTGCTTATAGTTCCATTCGATGAACTGACCGAATTCGCTGCCCATAAACAGAAGCTTCTTGCCGGGATGCGACATCATATATCCGAGGAATGAACGCACACCCGCAAACTTTTCTTCATAGCTGCCCGGCATTTTATTTATCAGCGAGCATTTGCCGTGAACAACCTCATCGTGCGAAATCGGAAGAACGAAGTTTTCGGAAAAAGCATAGAAGAATGAAAATGTCAGCTTATCATGATTATATTTTCTTGAGAGTCCGTCGAGCGAAAAATATCTCATGCAGTCATTCATCCAGCCCATATTCCATTTGAAATTAAAGCCGAGACCTCCGAGATATGTAGGCTTTGAAACCATCGGCCATGCGGTGCTCTCCTCCGCAATAACCATAACATCGCCGTGCTCTCTGAAAATCGATTCGTTAAGCTTTTGCAGGAATGCAACAGCCTCAAGGTTTTCGTTGCCTCCATTGACGTTGGCTACCCATTCGCCGTCCTTTCTGCAATAGTCAAGATAAAGCATTGAAGCAACCGCATCAACTCTTATACCGTCGATATGGTATTTATCTATCCAGAACATTGCGCTCGAGATGAGGAAGCTCTGCACCTCAGGTCTGCCGTAGTCAAACACTCTTGTTCCCCATTCGTAATGCTCACCCTTGCGCGGGTCTGCATATTCATAGCAGGCACCGCCGTCAAATTCATAGAGACCGTGAGCATCCTTCGGAAAATGAGCAGGCACCCAGTCAAGAATGACACCGATATTCTCCGAATGAGCCTTGTCAACAAAATAAGCAAAATCATCGGGAGTGCCGTAGCGGGAGGTCGGTGCAAAATATCCCGTTACCTGATATCCCCACGAGCCGTCAAACGGATATTCGGTTATCGGAAGCAGCTCAATATGGGTGTATCCCATTTCTTTGACATAAGGAATGAGTTTATCTGCAAGCTCCCTGTAAGAATATGGATTTCCGTCATCATAGCACTGCCATGAGCCTGCGTGAACCTCATATATATTTACAGGCGATTCATAAACTGCTCTGCTTTTTCTTTTAGCGAGCCATTTTTTATCATTCCATTTAAAATCAAGACTGTCATAATATTTCGATGCCGTTTCGGGTCTTGTGTCCGAATGGAAAGCATAGGGGTCAGCTTTGAGGAATGAGCGCCCGTCCGCCGTTCTGAAAAGATATTTGTAGGAATCGTATCGGCTGACATTTTTCAGCGTGCATTCCCAGACACCGCCGCTGATTTTATGCATAACCGCTTCTTCCGCATTCCAGCCGTTGAAGTCGCCCGCAACGCCTGCCCACACAACATTCGGCGCCCAGACTCTGAAGCAGACACCTCCGTCCTCCGAGGGGTGCGCACCGAGGAATTCATACGCCTTTGAATTGGTTCCCTCGTGGAACAGATAAAGCGGAACATTGTTGCTGTTTTTCGCCATTGAGCAAAATTCCCCCTTATACTTTATAGTTAAAATTATTATAACAATAATTATCGGCGTTTTCAAGTGCCGACAGACTATATTTAATAACAAAATTATGACTTAATTATTAAACATTTTGACGATAAAGGTTACAATGCTGTCATCTTCATTGACAAAAAAGATGTCTTTTGATATCATTATTGTGGTTTTTTATAAAATAATTATGTTAACAAGGAGAACGTATATGGTTAATTCTGATAACTTGTGTATGAGCTGTATGCGAGAAATCGGAGAAGAGAAAATATGCCCTCACTGCGGCTATCATATCAACTCTGCTCAGATTCCTCCTTATCTCCCCGTGCGTACCGTTATTGCAAACCGCTATCTCGTCGGAAAGATTCTTGAATATAACGGCGAAGGTGCAACATATATCGGCTGGGACCTTACCGAGAAGAAAGCAGTCAAAATCCGCGAATTTATTCCCGATTCATTCACCGTCAGAACCTCGGCAAGCCCTGAGCTTCAGGTTATGAGAGGCAGCGAAGCTGTCTTTTCCGAGCTTCGTCAGAGCTTCAATGAGCTGTGGACAAAGCTTGCAAGGCTCAAGGGGCTCTCCGCTCTTATCAGCGTTAACGGGGTCGTTGAGGATTTCGGCACTTCTTACGCTATATATGAACATTTTGACGGAATTTCGCTCAGAGATTTTCTTCTCAGAAGCAAGACCGGCTACATTCCCTGGGAGAAAGCAAGACAGCTTCTCATGCCCATTCTTTCAACCCTCGGAACTCTTCATTCCTCGGGAATTATCCACAGAGGAATTTCACCCTCAACTCTTATTATCGGAACAGACGGAAAAATAAAAATAACAGGTTTCTGCATCGGCGCTGCAAGAACCTCCAGAAGCGACCTCAACAGTCAGCTTTATGATGGCTATGCAGCCATTGAGCAGTACGGCTTCGACGGTCAGCAGGGAACCTGGACCGACATCTATGCCTTCGGCGCAGTTCTTTACCGCGCGCTTATCGGCAGCGACCCGATACCCGCAAAGGAAAGAATGACCCATGATCGCCTTATGGTGCCCGGCAAATTTGCAGAGGCTCTGCCTGCATATGTCATCAACGGTCTCATAAATTCGCTTCAGATTCTGCCAGAAGACAGAACACGCACCGTTGAGCAGCTTCGTGCCGAGCTTTCCGCTTCGCCCGTTGCAACCGCAGTCAGCGGTCAGTATCAGCAAAAGCCCGACGCTCCCGCAAAGGCTCCCTCCGCAAAGCAGCCCGCACCCGCAAAAGCTCCGAAAAAAGCAAACAAGCAGAGCGATGCGCAGACGGTTATCATTTCCGCTGTTGTCTGCATCATTGCAGGTTTGCTTATCTTCACCGTTCTTGCTTTCACCGTATTCAAAGACAGTTTCAATTTCAGCAAGCCTGCCGACACAACAACAGTCTCGCAGACCGAGGCTGAACCCATTGCAGTTCCCGAATTTGCAGGCAGAAGCTATCTTGACATAACCTCAAACCCCGTTTTCAAAGCAAACTTCAAGTTTGAAGCTGAATATGTCAATAACGATGAAATAGATGAGGGTTATATCGTCACTCAGAGCATCGCAAAGGACACAATGGTGCAGCCCGGAACAACAATCACGCTCTATGTAAGTAAGGGTGAAGAAAAAATCGAGCTTCCCAACATTGTCGGCTCCGATTACGAAGAAGCTGAAAAGCGTCTGACCGAGCTCGGATTTGTATGCGAGAAAGTTGAAACCTCAACAGGCAGTCACAACGAAAATGAGGTTATCTCAATCGCTCCCATTGCCGGACAGAGTTATTCAAAAGGCACAAAAGTTTATCTTCGTGTATTTGTTCCCGAAACCGAACCTCAAACTGACGAAAACGGTAACATTATCGAGCCCGAAACCGATGAAAACGGCGACCCGATTGAAACCGAGACTGAGGAAACAACCGAAGAAACAGAATTCTGATATGTCAAAACACCAAGGGTTTTTCTTGGTGTTTTTTCTTTTTTGTTGACTTTAAAGGCGGTTTAATATATATTCAAATAGAAAAGAGGGATAAGATGAAAAATACCGTTCCTTCATATTTTAAAAAGTTTTCCTGCATCGCCGACAAATGTCCCGACACCTGCTGTGCGGGCTGGGAAATCGTTGCCGACAAAGAAAGCCTTGATAAATATAACGCTCTGCATACGGAATACGGCAAAAAAATCTGTTCACTGCTGACAGTTGATTCTGACGGTGACACTATCTATAAATCATGCAACGGCAGATGCCCTTTTCTTCTTGAAAGCGGACTTTGCGAAATGTATATTGAGCTCGGTCACGAAAATCTCTGCCGCACCTGCAGAATATTTCCGAGACATATCACCGATTTCGGCTCGAGGCTCGAAACGGGTCTGTCTTTTTCCTGCCCTGAGGCGGCAAGGCTGATAACGGAATCGTCCGACCCGATAACCTTCGAGACCGTGGAGACAGAAGGGAACATATCACCGAATTCAATCGACCCGGATATGTATTTTACACTCCTCAAGGCTCGGAAATTGGCGATTGATATACTTCAGAACAGAAAATATTCAATCGAGCGCCGTCTCATAAATTTTCTTCTTTTTTCGGCTGAACTCGACAAGCATCTGAAACACGGAGAGTTCGCAGAAGCCGGAAAAATGACAGATAATTATTCGCTTTTGGAAGAAAAATATAAAATCCGGCCTGCGGCCTTGAAAAAGGCTCTGAAAAAATACTTTTCTGATTTTCTTTCGCTCGAAAAGCTCAACCCGATGTGGGTCGGATATTCTTCGGAATGCGCCTTTGTGTCCGTTGAAAAAATCAGAAATTTACGCTCTCTGACAAACGCAGTGCAGTGGGAGTATGAGCATTTTGCAGTCTATCTTGTATTCCGTTATTTTATGACCGCCGTTTTTGATTATGATTTGCTCACGAAAGCAAAATTCACCGTTCTTTCCCTCATTCTCATATGGAGAATTCAGGCGTTTGCCGAAGCTTACACAAAAGATGAACGGATTGAAATAATGCAGAAATACTCAAAAGAGGTTGAGCATTCGGCGGATAACCTCGTGGCAATGAGCGGATTCATCCGCAAAAGCAAGTTTTATTCTGTTAAAAATCTTATAAATATACTCTCGGAGCAGGAGGAAACCTATGAAATACTGTAATCTTGTAAACACAAAGCAGGGCAGCAAATCCGTTCACAGATTTTCAAGCGGCAATACTCTTCCGCTTGTCCAGCTTCCCTTCGGTATGGCGGCATTCGCCCCGCAGACTGTTGAAGGCAATATCCGTTGGTATTATCACCCCGACAGCCACGCCCTTGAGGGAATAAGACTCACTCACCAGCCTTCGCCGTGGATTGCCGATTACGGCGCCATGGTTTTTCTTCCTCAGAACAAAAAAATGGGCGCTGCCGACGGCGAAGCCCGCTGGTCAGGCTACAGGCCCGAGGAAGCAATTCTGACTCCTTACTATCTTAAAACACGCTTCCTGCGTTCAAGATGCGATTTCGAGCTTTCGCCCACCGAAAGAGGCGCAGTTATAAAAGTCACCTTTGACGAAAACAACGGCGATAATTATTTTTCCGTTGTGCCCGTCAAGGGAATGTGCAGCTACCGCTTTGACGAAAAGACAAACACCCTCTATGCCTCAACCGATATGCACATGAGCGGTGAAGCAGTGAAATTCAAGAATTACATTGTTCTTCAATTCCCCGAAGGCAGTGTTGACGCTGAAAAAATTCTCGTAAGCAGCGGTGAAAAATTCAGAAGCGGAACAAAATGCAGAGGCAAAAAAGCGGGCATTCACATTGCGCTGAAAGAAAAATCCACCGAAATAAAGCTTGCCACATCGTACATAAGCTTCTCACAGTCTCTTTTAAACCTTGAAAACGAGCTTTCGGGCAAAACGCTTGAAGATGTCAGAAGCTTTGCCGAAGAAAAATGGGAAAGCTATCTTTCAAGAGTTAAAATTGAGGCTAAGGACGAAAAGCAGCTTAAAACTTTTTATTCCTGCATGTACCGTGCATTCCTCTATCCTCACAAATGCTATGAATACGATAAAAACGGCAATCCGGTTCACTATTGCCCGCACGACGGCTCAACAAGAAAGGGCGTGCGCTATACCGACAACGGTTTCTGGGACACTTACCGCACAGTTTATCCCTTCTTCTCACTTGTTGCAAAGGATGAACTGCGTGAAATGCTCACAGCTTTCATTTATGAATATAAAGAAAGCGGCTGGCTTCCCCGCTGGCTCTCAATCGGCGAATGCGGATGCATGCCCAGCACTCTTGTTGACGCAGTAATCTGCGACGGCGCAGTCAAGGGCTTCATTGACAGGGAAACTCTTGAGGTTGCCCTTGAAGGAATGATAAAGCATTCCGTAACCAATGCGCCTCACAGCCGATTCGGCAGAAACGGCGCAGAAAGCTACTGCAAGCTGGGTTATGTCCCCTATGAAGAAGAAAAAGAAACCGTAAACCTCACTCTCGATGCGGCTTACGGCGACTGGTGCATTGCCGAAATTGCAAAAATTCTCGGCAAAACCGATATTGAAAAGAAATACAGAGAGCGTGCTCTCAATTATAAAAATCTCTTTGACCCTGAAACAGGCTTTATGCGTGCTAAAGATAAGAACGGAAAATTCCGTCCCGATTTTACTCCTATCGGATGGGGCAGAGATTACACCGAGGGCAGCGCATGGCAGAATTCATTTGCCGTGCCTCACGATATGGAGGGTCTCGCAAAGCTTTACGGCGGCAAGGATAAGCTTATTGCAAAAATAGACGAGCTTTTTGCAACTCCGCCTTATTATGAAATCATAGGCTACGGCTGTGAAATCCATGAAATAACCGAGCTTGCCGCAATCGACTTCGGTCAGTGCGCAATCTCAAATCAGCCGAGCTTCCATATTCCTTATATTTATTCCGAGCTCGGTGAGGTTGAAAAAACCGCATATTGGGTTGAAAGACTCTGCAACGAAGCTTTCTCCTATGAAGATGACGGCTTCCCCGGCGATGAGGATAACGGCACAACCGCAATATGGTATATCTTCGGCGTTCTCGGATTTTATCCCTTCTGCCCCGGCAGACCCGATTATGTCAAGGGCAAGAAGCAGGTTATCAGAGCATTCATCGGCGATAAGGAAATTGACGCAGACAGCTTTGAAGGCACCAGAATTCCTTATGACGCTCTCATTTGACAACAAGGCGTATGTTGATGTATAATAAAATTCCACAAATATAAAAGGGGAAAAATTATGGACAGATATTTAATAATCAACGCCGATGATTTCGGTATGTGCAGAGGCGCAAACCTCGCAGTTATGGACCTTTTTAAGGACGAAAAATCAGCTATTACCTCATCAACCGTTATGGCTCCCTGCGCATGGGCGCCCGAAGCATGTAAGTTTGCGGCAGAAAATCCCGAGCTCGGCATCGGCGTTCATCTCACTCTTACAAGCGAATGGAGCAACTACCGCTGGGCACCCGTAAACTCAAAGAACACAGATTCTCTCCGTGACGAAGAAGGCTTTATGTGGCATGAGAGCGATCAGGTTGAGAAGAATGTTGACATTGACGAGGTTGAAGGCGAAATCAGAGCGCAGGTTGAACGCTGCAAAAAGCTTGGAATGGTAACACCGTCACATCTTGACAATCACATGGGCTCTCTTTACGGAATCGAAACCGGCAGATTTGAGCTTCTCCAGCTCACTCTTACCCTTGCCGGCGAATACGGTCTTCCTTTCCGCATGCCCGGCAATGTCACTGACGCAATGATGGGCAACTCGATGCTTGACATCAACGTTGACAAGAGCCTTATCGAGATGGTATTCGGAAAAATCCTTGAATTCGCAAAGATGAACAAGGTTGCAATTCCCGATTATCTTATCCCCAACGAATGGGGCGGACCTCAGGATGAAAGCTACGAGAATTTCGTTGATTATGTTTATAACCTCTACGAAAACATTCCCGAGGGCGTTACCGAAACATATATGCATCCCTCGCTTGAAACCGATGACCTCAAGGGTACAACCGGCTGCTGGAACCGCAGAGTATGGGAATACAGAATTCTCAAAGACCCCAAAACCCGCCAGCACATTGAGGCTCACGGCATAAAGCTCATCAACTATAGAGACCTCGCAAAAATGAGATAAAAACTGACCCGCAGAGTTCGTCTGAACCCTGCGGGTCTTTTTTACCTCAGTGCGGCGTAGCAATAAGTTGTTCCCAGCTCATTGAGCAAAGGATAAGTGCTTCGTGCAACCTCGGAGTCCGTGCTTTTTACCTTGAATCCGTTTGAAGTAATTTCAATGCCGAGGCTCGAGCCCTCTCTGGTAGCAAATGCCGCATATGCAGCGTTTGTCTGTGCAGCGTGATTGCAGTAAATAAGCGGCATCTGTCTTCCGGTAATAATGACAACCTGCGGCTCAAAGCCAAGGTCAATGGTGCGGGTCGCACTTCCCTTTCCCAGATAACTGCCCGTGACGAAGGGCTGATTCACAAATTCAAGCTGCTTGGGTGAAAGATGGATGTTCTCATCATTTATATGCGAGCCGCAAAGAAGCTCTTTGCTTATGAATGACGGAAAATCAAGGCTTGAGCTTGCTGCCGGGCAGAGTGAAGCATTGACAAGCGCCCATGCGCTGAGCACAAATGCATCGGTATCTCTGTCCGAAATAATATCGTTGCAGCCCGATGAAAGAATATCCATTCCCGAAGCGAAAGTCAGGCAGTCAATGATATCCGTGAAAGCCTCGTGGCATGCACTGCCTCCCGAGGAATACGGAGCATGAATCGAAAGCCTTATCCTGATTTTCGCCTGTCTGCAATACTCATTTTCAACAAGTACTCCTTCATCGTTTTCAACAAAGGAGTCAACAATTTCCATGCTTTCGATGCCGACGGCAACGGTTGTATGCTTTAACGGCACAGCTTTTTTGACGGGAGGATATTCAGTCAGAAATCTGATATATCCAAGTTCTTCCCTTTCTTTAAGCCACGCAACGATATTTGCGGGCAATGCGCTTATTTCACTCATAATCATCCTCCTCGGGCTCAACGATAACCCTGATTATCGCCCAGATATAAAACGGTTCATCTTTTCTGTAAACCTTTTCCGCACGGTCAATTCTGTATTTTTCGTCCAGACATCTGACATATTCTCCGTCCTCTGCCTTCGTCAGGTCAGGCTCAGGCGGTCCGATATAAAGATAGTGACCCTGCGAGTTGAATCCGATTTCGGTGTTGACGCCGTAAAGATACATCTTGTTCTTATAACGCAGAGGGCTTATGAATGCGCTCATCGTTGCCAGCGTTTCCCCGTCCTTTGAAACGAATTCGGCGGGTCTTCCGTGAGAAGCAAAAATGCTGCTTATATTCATATGCTCACCTGCCTGAAAACGAATTCGTCATCTTTAAAAAGCGGCAAAGCTTCAATCAGCGCCCTGCTTCTTTCTTTTTCGGCAAATTCACCCATTGCCGAATGTGAGACGCTGACGGTAACATCGCCCGCCTTGAACGATTCCGTGCCGTCTGATGAAGCAATTTTCTTCATGCATAAGCGGTAGTTTGCAATTGCCGCCGCGGCATTGATAATTCTTATATCTTCCGTGTCCGCCTTGTTTCTGAGTCTCGCCTGTATTTCAAGCGCCGCCGATCTGCAGAGGGGAAGCAAATCGCTGTCGCTCCCCTCCGGACAGTAATATTCCTTCAATGCAGCAAGCACCTTCCAGAAATCAATCAAGCCGTTTCCCTCCGTCAGACGGAAAGCACCTTCGATGCGCCGTCAAAGATTTTTGCAAAACCTGCAGTGCAGCTGATAACCGCTCTTTCAAGCTGGCGGTCAATGAGCTTGTCATATTCAGTCATGACATCGCCTGTTTTAACCATTTCAAGAGCCGCGCTCTTATCAAGACCGATAAGCGTGCCTGCCGCAACAGCGGGAGATTTGAGAAGCTTTGCGCCGAGCGGGGTCACTGCCTTACCCGTACCGTGGAAGGTAAGACCTGCTGCAGCATCCCTGAACTGCTCCATGTTGAGAATTGACGCCATAACCTCAGGCTCTGCAATGATTGTGTTGAGCTCATAGGGGTCAAATCCGTTCCAGAAATTAACAAGGTCGGCATATGTAAGATTGCCTGAGCTTGCGCAGGAAATAACTTCAGCTGCATTACCGTTGCCGTCACCGTTTGCAAGAACATCAATCGCATCCTTGAGAAGAGTTCGTGCAATATATGCGCCGATCTGACGGAGAGTGACGGTGAAGAGGTCGAGTCTCTGATATCTGATTGCCTCATATGAAGCAACAAGAGTTCTGCCTCTCTTGCGGAGCTTCACAAGATTTTCTTTTGTGCGGATATTCGTTTCGGGAATGAACGCACCTTCCTTAACAATTTTAAGCTCCTTTTCCTCTTCATCGGGAACAGAGGTGATTGAGCGGTAATCAAGACCGTTGATAACGGTTGTTGAAGCAACGATACCGGGAAGAATATCAGCCTGCTCAAGACCCTGTCTGACTGCTCTTGAAACATATTCGGGGAAGAGCACTGCGCTGTCTGCCGATACGAAGAATTTGTCAACAACATCGCTGCCTGCACCGCCTACCCTGATACCGAAACGCTTAAGCTGACGCTGATATGCGTCAAGGCCCTCCAGAGAAGTTCCCTTATAGTTTTCGCTGGGGTCAATGCTTTCAAGTGACTTTGTGAAATTTCCCGAAGCATAGAGACCCTTTTCAAGCTTAATATTTTCAAAACCTGACATATTCTTTCTCCTTTCTTACATCAGAAATGTTACGGTTTTTGCGTCTGTGTCAACTTCAACAACAAGATATTCTCTCTCGCCGCCGACCATGACACCGTCTGCTGAAGCCGCAAGATTTACATAGCCGCATTCGGGCTCTGAACCCGAATAAGTGCATCTGACTGCGCCGCTGAGCTGAATTGCCGCATATGAGCTGTCCGAGCCTCTGCAGAAGCCGCAGAATGTGTCGCCGTCTGCGCAGACTTCAACCGTACCGCTTTCGCTCATTTTAACGGGCATTCCGTTTTCAATTTCGCCGCTGACCCTGAAGGTTGCGGTGTTTTCATTAAATCCTCCGAATGATACTGCCATAAAGATTCCTCCTTAAATTTTGTATTCGGAATTTTCGTTTCCGATTTCATCGTTTCTGATTTCAAGCTGTCTGACGAGAGGCAGCTTTTTCTGCGCACTTTTCTTGAGTGCATCACGCATTTCCCTGAGCATTTTAACGCTCATGGAGCTGCAGATTTCCGAGAGAGACTCACTGCTCATTTCAGGCAAAACGCTTGCGGCATGCCTGATTACCGAAGCTTTGAGCTCGTCACGGTATTCATTCGCCCATTCAGTCATATCCTCATTTGCCGAAGCGGGATTGAATGATTTTATAACGCCCGCATTTCTCTGGGCAGGCACTGCAACGAATGACCATTCATATGCGTCTGTCGGCTCTGAAAGATGATAGCAGCAAATCTTGCCGCCATAGCTCTTTCCCTTCTGATGCTCACAGCCCTCGGATTTTATGTTCTTTCCGCAGATTGAGCATGTTATGTCACGCACGCAGCAGCCGACGCTTGTTTCTTTCTTTATCCCCGCCTCAATTTCGGCAATCAGGTCTTTGTTTTTCTCTGTTCTCACCATATAGGCTTTGGCCTTGATGAAAGTGTAGTCCTCCCCGTCGGCAGTCTTTCTTCCCTGCTCGGTCATAACCTCAGTTGAATAAATTCTTGCCGTCTGGTCCTTGCTTCTCATGTTGTGATCAAAAATCCCCGTTTTGCCGACAAAAAGCTTTGCCAGAGTGTGAAGAGCGGAAACCGTGAACTTCTCGTTATCCCTGTCAATTTCATTGTCGCAGAGAATAAGCGAAAAGGTGTAGATTTCATCTCTTTCAAGTTTTTTTCTTGCGAATTGCCCGATAAGCTCCAGCTCCTCATCGGGCAAAATGTTGTTTGTCTTATCCATTATTCACCTCTGTTGATTTTTTCCGCCTGCGCTCTGTAAAGCATCGCTCTGCTCAGCTCAACCTCATCCTGAAGCGTGATGTCATTCCAGACTATCTTCGGTCGGCAGGCAAATCCTCTGCTCTGCAGAAACGCCGTACAGATTTTCATGATTACGGGTGTCAGAATTCTTCTGTAAGCTTCAAGCTCGCTTGTGAGCGCATCCGCCTGCTGAGATGACATTCTTTCGGTGCTTGACCACGAAAGACCGAGCATAAACGGCGGCAGACCTGTTTTTGCAACAATCTGCTCGAGCATCTGACGCACGGGCACCTCGCTGTCAAGAATCTGGTTGTCTGCGCCGATGACTTTGATCTGAACATCGCCGACTGCAACAAAATCCCTGATTTCAGTGCCGCTCTGCATCGCTTCGCCCCATTCCTTTGCCACCTGCAAGGCTCTGTCCTTCGCAAAAGCTCTGTCCGAAGCATCGTTACCCGGTTTGTAAGTAACCGCAAAACGCAGATTGCCTACTCTCTCCCAATTAGCTCCTATACTGTCAAATATTTTAAGCAGCACATCGCTGACAAACGGGAGACCCTTGAGAAGCGAATTTCCTTTCAGCGCTCCCGGCTCGGGATTAAGTACACTCAGAAGGCACAAATCGGGTCTTCTGATTTTCTTCACCTGAGCGCCGTCCCTGATAAAAATATCAACATCAAAGCCGTTGGGGTGTCTTTTCAGCTCAACCGATTCAAGCGGAGAGTTGAACAGCGCACAAGGCATTCCGTCCGTATCGGTCACTATTTCGCCCAGCGCCGTGCCGCAGGTCAGAAGCTGCTCAAAATATGATTCAATAAAAGCATTGAGGCCGTTTCTGTTGCCGCCGACGGGGACAGTCTGAACGAATTCTTCAATCGCCCTCTGAGCCGCCGCATTGTTGCATTCAACGCTGAAGCCTCCCGTAAGCCTGACGATTTTGAATATCGCCGCATCGATTACGGGCACCGCCTCACGCAGAGCATAATAGAGCTTCATCTGAGGCTCGGCAAGCGGCGTATAGCCGCCGAGAATGCCGAACGGATGGCGGTTTTTTGTCTGCGTTACGGGTGCAGCAACCCTCGAGGGACTACGGTTTTTAAATATTCCCAAATCTTATCTTTTCCTCCTTGCCGCAACGGCAAAAAAGCCGTCACCGTTATCGGCACCGATAACCGTTGAAACAAAATAACGGATATCATCCATTGCGTGATCGTTTTCTTTTCTCACGCTGTCCTTTGCCGAGTTTTCCTCCCAGCGGTAAAGCCCGAATTCACGGATACTGTCGGTGCAGCCGGGTGAAAAAATCAGAAGCCCGTCCTTCAGACAGTCCGAAACCCTTCTTATTCCGTCAACAACTTCGTTTCTGGCAGGAATGACTCTGAATCTCCCCGCACGGTGTATGCACTCAATGAAGCTTGCGGCTGACGGGTCAACAATAACCGCTTCAATTTTCCGTTTTCCTGCGAGCTCGCAGAGAGCCTCATAGTGCTCGCTGTCGGTTTTCTGTCTGCCCTCTCTTCGTGAATCAAAATAGTATTCGCTGATGCGGTACCATTTCTCTCCGCTTTTGCCCCACAGACCGAAGGAGGAGGGATTGACTGTGCCGTAATCGCAGGAAATGTAGAATTTTTCAAACTCTGCGGGAGGTTTTGCAACATGCTTCTGCTGAGAAAACATCGGATAAACGCAGCCCTGCGCTGCAACCCATCTTCCGAGCACAAACCGTTCGTAGAATGCGCCCGAATAAAGCTTTTCGTAGCGGCGGATAATTGCAGGAGTGAGTGACGGATTATCTTTCATAGTAAAATGAAGGTAATAACAATTCTTCGCATCCTTCTTCTTTATCCATTCTTCATGGAACCAATGCATCGGATGCTCGGGATTGCAGTTGAACCACAGCTTCGACCCCTCAACGGAACATCTTGCAAGCGCCTGTTCAACGAAGGAACGAGGCATCAGCGTAACCTCGTCAAGCAATACCCCTGCAAGAGTCATTCCCTGAATGAGCGCCGCCGAGCCCTCATCCTTGCCGCCGAAGAGATAAAAGCGGTTCATTTTTCCCGCATATGAGATTTCAATAAGATTTCTCGAATATTTTTCGCTGCATTCAAAGCCGAGTTCACGCAGAACGGGCAGAATAACCGTAACAACATTTCTTCTCAGCGAAGCAATCGTTTTGCCGCACAGCGCAAATGAACAATCGTTGAAGCACGAAAACGCCCATGTCACAAAGGAAACCGACATACACAGTGTTTTCCCTGAGCGCACCGCACCGTCGCAGATTATTGCATCATAGCTGCAAAAGGGGCTCTGAGGAAGCCACCAGCACAGAGCGTGAAGCTGTTTTTTTGAAAACGCCGTAAAGGCGGGCTTTTTTGCCGCTGAACTCAATTTTCTTCCTCCTTTGAGAGAAGCCTTGCACCCTCAGAAAGAGCTCTGATAAAGCTGTTTTCGGTGCCCTCTGCGGTAACAGAAAGCTGCGAAAGCTTTTCAAGAGCCTTGAGCCGATCGAAAAATTTTATTTCAAGTCCGCCACCCTTCGGTCTCTTGATATCTGAAACATTGAAAAGATCAAGCCTTTCGATTTCGGCAGAGGTCAGCGTCTCTTCGCTGAGCATGAGCTTTATCGCATCAGCCGATGAGCCGAAGGCAAGCCTTTCAAGTCCCTTTGCAATCAGAGCGGCATCAACGCTCTTTTCTTTTTCGAGCCTTGCTATCTCTGCTCTGATTTCTTCTCTTGCAAGCAGCTTTTCCGCACTTCTTCTCGGAGAGAGCGTGTAGCCCGCCCTTGCCGCACACCCTCTCGCATCGCCGTCACGGGCAAAATAGGTGCAGAAAAGCATTTCCTTGTCTGTCAGTTGTTTCTTCAAAATCTCACCCTTTCCGAGAGGATTTTTAATTTCTCCTCTCACCCTAAGGGTAAACAGCCCGTTTTTTTAATGTAAAAATGTTAACAATATTTTCGGACTTATCACGATTTACCGCCCGTTTTCTCCCGATTTCACCCGTTACAGCCTATAAATCTCCGTTTTTCGCCGTTTTTTAGAAATATTTTTGTTTGACGCATTTTTTTGCAAATTTGCTTGACTTCATCGGTTTTAGGGTGTAACATGAGAGTGTCTCAAAATATTTTTTCAGAAATGCGTGGTGAGAATTTTGGGCAGTTCCGATATCCCCAACCCCCGAAGTAGATTTTCAGCTGAATACCGCATCGGTCTTGCCTGCCGTTCTCGCAGAGTGATTTCATAAAAGAAATCGCTTCGTTTTGTTTCGGTAAACATCTCCTTTGCGGCAAATGACCCCGAAAGGAGATGCTTTTTTTATGGAAAATTCAGAGCTTCTGATTGAACAGATAACCGAAATGATTGCAAAGGGTGAAATCTCCGCCCTGCGTGAGCTCTTCAACGAGATGAACGTTGTTGACATCGCATTGATTATTGATGAGCTCAACGAAAAAGAAACACTTCTTGCCTTCCGTGTGCTTCCCAAAGACATTTCCGCAGACGTTTTCTCATACCTTGAGCCCGAAACGCAGGAAGAGCTTGTCCGTATGATTAACGACGCCGAGCTTGAAAGACTTCTTGACGAAATGTTCCTTGACGATACGATTGACTTTCTTGAAGAAGTGCCCGCAAATGTCGTAACAAGAGTTCTTGCTCATTCGGACCCCGAAACCAGAAAGCTGATTAACAGATTCCTGCGTTATCCCGATGACAGCGCCGGAAGCATAATGACAATTGAAATGGTGCAGCTTCGCACCAACCTCACCGCCGCTCAGGCGATTGAAAATATAAGAAAAACAGGCGTAGATAAAGAAACAGTCTACACCTGTTACTGCACCGACCAGCAGCGTCACCTGCTCGGAAGCGTTCCTCTTCTTTCATTGCTTCTCTGCGATGAGAACACTCTTGTCGGTGATATTATGGAAGATGAAGCTCAGCTTATTACCGTCAACACTCTCGATGACAGAGAGTATGTTGCAGACATCGCCAGTAAATATGACCTTCTGAGTGTTCCCGTTGTTGACAATGAAAACCGCCTCGTCGGTATTATCACAATCGACGATATCGTTGACGTTATCGAAGAAGAAACCACGGAAGACTTCGAGAAGATGGCTTTGCTTGCTCCGTCTGATGACGAGTATTTGAAAACGGGCGTTTTCAAGCTTGCAAAAAACAGAATTCTTTGGCTTCTCATCCTTATGGTTTCAGGCACATTTACCGGCAAGATTATTGAAGGCTACGAAACGCTGCTCGCAGGCTTCGTTGCTCTGACCGCATCAATGCCCATGCTCATGGGCACGGGCGGTAATGCAGGCAGTCAGGTTTCAACGCTGATTATCCGCGGTCTCGCCGTAGGCGAAATCGAAATAAAGGATTATCTTAAAATTGTTTTTAAAGAGCTGCGTGTTGCCGCCGTGTGCGGAGCTGTTCTCGGCGCTGCAAACATTCTCAGAATGTATCTTTTCTGCGAGGGCACATTTGAGGTTTTCCTCGTTGTCTCCATTGCGATGTTCTGCGCCATTGTTGTTGCAAAGCTCATCGGATGTTCACTTCCGATTTTTGCAAAAATAGTCAGGCTTGACCCCGCGCTCATGGCAGGTCCGATGATTGCAACTCTCGTTGATATCGTCACCCTCGTGATTTATTTCGGACTTGCAAAGTTATTCCTTTTATAAAGAATCTTTATGACAGCACCGTTCTTCGGTGCTGTCTTTACATTTATATGAAAATATGATACTATTTTTATGTAAACCACGCTTTACATCGCATCTGCAACGCAGAATTCACATCTTTTTTATAAATTGTGAAGCAGAATTGATAGAAAAAACTCTTTTTACGGAATAGAATGGACTCACAGAACCAAGGAGGAATACCATATGAATATTTCCGAAAAAATATTGAAACTCAGAACCGAAGCAGGGCTTTCTCAGGAGGCTCTGGCAGAAAAGCTCGGGGTTTCCCGTCAATCGGTTTCAAAATGGGAATCGGGCACAGCGCTTCCCGATACCGATAAAATAATAGCAATGAGCGACCTTTTCAAAGTTTCAACCGATTATCTTCTCAAGGCGGATACAGAAGTTACCGCGCCCGCAGTTGAGGATATCCCTGCTGCCGCTCCTGCCGCAGCTCGGCCTCAGCCCGCAAAATCAGAGAAGAAGAAAAAGCCGTTTGCAAAAATCATTGCCCTCGTTCTCGTTCTCTGCATCGTCGCATGCGGCATCGGCGTTCCCGCTTATTTCGGCGGAGTGCGTGAAGCATGGTGGGCGCTCAACGGCGGCAAAATTCAGTATTCCTATGTTCTCGTTCACGGTCTTGGCGGCTGGGGCGAGGGCGGCGAAGGCATCAACGATATTTCGGCGTACTGGGGCGCTTCAACAGGCAATCTTGTTGAGTATCTCAACGCTCAGGGATATAAGGTTTACGCACCGAGCGTAGGTCCCGTTTCGAGCGCATGGGACAGAGCCTGCGAGCTCTACGCTCAGCTTACGGGAACAACAGTTGACTACGGCGAAGCTCACTCGGCAGAACACAATCACGCCCGCTTCGGCAGAACATATGACACCCCCGTCATCGAAGGCTGGGGCACTAAAATCAACGGCGGTCAGAGAGTAAAAATCAATCTTATCGGACACAGCTTCGGCGGCGCAACCGTAAGACTTCTCGCTTCTCTTCTCGAATACGGCAGTGAAGCCGAAACCTCCGCCGCAAACACCGAAGGCGAAGTTTCTCCACTTTTCGAAGGCGGCAAGGGTGACTGGGTAAACAGCGTTACCGCTCTCTGCGCACCCCATAACGGCTCATCTCTTACCGAGGTGCTCAATTCCGTGGGCGGACTTGTAGGTATCAAAGACACCACTGATATGCTTGTCAATCTCTGCTTCGGCGTTGCGGGAATAACCTCACCCTCGGGCGATTTCTATGATTTCAAGCTCGACCATTTCGGATTCACTTCGGGCGATTATAAAGAAGCCGTTGCCGCTGTCACCGCTTCGGGCAATGACCATGCAGGCTATGACCTCTCACCCGACGGCGCCGCAAAGCTCAACGAACAGATAAAGCTTGTTGAAGGCGTTTATTATTTCTCATATTCTTACAGCACAACAAAAGAGGGAGCTCTCCTCAGGGGTCAGGTGCCCACCTCAACAACCCTGCCCGTGCTTTATCCCTTCGCCCTCGCAATGGGTTCATATAAGGGTACAACCGACGGCGGCATCGCAATAGACGAAACATGGCAGGAAAACGACGGTCTTGTCAGCGTTGTTTCCGCAAGATATCCGACCAACGATGCGTTTATTGAGGTTACGGAAGACCCGAAAAACTCCCCCGAAACATGGGAAGAAATCGAGACGGGCAAGTGGTATGTTGCTCCCACAAAGGACGGCGACCACGGCACGGTTATCGGACTTAACGCCGCAACAGACACAACTCAGAGCTTCTATACCGACCTTTTTGCAATGGTTGATGCGCTTAAAAGATAACTTCGTAATCAACAGATCGTTTTGAACACCAATGTAGGGGAGGCGTTTCGTCGCCCGCCATATAAACCCGCACAAACCGGGCAGGTGCAGCAGCAAGACGTAGGGATGATTTATGAATCACCCGCAAAAACATTTTTTAAATAACTGCGTTTTGTGCTTCACGGTCGATTCGTGAATCGACCTTACGGTTCGTATGTTCTGACGGCGGGAGCAAGCCCCCGCCCTGCGATTTTGGGATATTTTCTGAACGGAGTGATAATTATGAAATGTGAAAGCTGCGGAAAGCGATTGAAAAAAAGCGATGAAATCTGCCCCGAATGCGGCAGATTCATCGGAGGAACCGTAACAAGCACCGAAGAGAAACCCGAAATTTTCGCTTCGGCAGATTCCGTATGCAACGAAAACGAAATAGTTTTTAAAGATAACATTCCCCTTCTCATTTTCAAGCTTGTTGTCGCAACCGTTTTTACGGTTATGTGTTTTTATACATTTTTTAAAGGAATGCCCTCAGACTTCCGTGATTTTATTCTTATCGGTGTAAGTATCTTCACTTATGGCGAGGCATTCTATGTTTTTGCAAACGAAAAGGGCTGCAAGCTGACTTTTGAAAATGACCGTATTCACGGCATTGTGCCGGGCGGCAAACACGGCAAAAAGGAAATTGACGTAAGATACGATGAAATTCTTAAAGCGGAGTTTGTCATGGGCAGCAAATACTCACCCTCTCACATTTCAATACTTCTCAGAACGGGTGATGAGGTGAAAATCCCATGTACAAGAAAAAAGACGCTCACCGAAATTGAAAAACGGATTCAGGAACGCCTGAACGGGATGAAGATTCCGGCGATGAACGCAACCGTTATTTATCACGGCGAAACCGTTGAAGGCTCGCTGATAAACGGAAAGGAATATATCCTCGTTGAAATCGGCGAGGACGGAATGTATGAAGTGATTGACGAATCGGGCGAATCAGGTTTTTTCTATCCCGAATCCTTTGAGAGAATTTAAGAGGTGACTCATAATGCATAAAAGCGCCGACAGCCACGGTGAAACTATTGACTTTTTCTATCTCAAAGACACCGTCAGATCGCAGTCAATATCCGTTTCATTCTTTGCGGTGTTTGCGGCAGTAATGGTAATATACAGTTATATAAGGTTCTGGGGTGTTCCCGCCTCGCCTGATGAATTTCTGGAGCTTCTTGCATTCAGCGGTTCTGTAAAGCTTCAGCTTGCCGCCGTTGTTGCGGCATTTATCGCTGTTATCTGTTCGGCGATTTCATATTTTACAAGAAGAAGCTGCTATGTTGAATTCAAAGAAACCGCACTTTGCGCAAAGCTTCCCGCATTTCCCCTCAGAACAGAATATATTGAAGTTCCTTATAAAGACATCACCGGCATAAAAAGAGTCGCAACAAAGCGTGCCGGATATGCAGACAAGCTGATTATCAACACCCGAAAGGGCAGAATACTTATTCCTCACGAAAGCGCGACCAAAATCAGAAAAATCGAAAACCTTCTCTATGAATTGAAAGGGTAAAAGCAAACGGCAGGGCTTGCCCTGCCGTATATTTTATGATTTCATCGCAGGGATGACCTCAAATTTTTCAAAAAATTCCGTTACATTATATTTTTTCATTGACTACTTATTGAAACCCTATAAAGGAGGAAAACCCAATGAAAAAAACTTCAGTAAAATTTCTCGCAATCCTGCTCGCAGTGATAATGTCACTTGCATCCGTTCCCGCTTTTGCGGTAATGCCCGACAAGGTGTTTGTCGGCGGAAAGATAATTGAAGAAAGCGGCTACTGGCTGCTTGACGGCAACAATTTCACCGCAGGTACGGCTGAAAATTTCAATGTCGCTTATAACGGAAACGCACTTACCCTCAGAAATGCAAAAATAAGCTCTGCCGATTTCGGCTCTTTCGGCGGCGCTGATTACGAAGTTAACGGTGCAATCGGCGCAACGGGCAGCATAAGCATCGTTCTTGAGGGCAAAAACGAACTCATTGTTGACACGGGCAAGACCGTCAACAGCTGCGGCTACGGCGTAATCAATTTCGGCGGCGATACATTTGTCAGAGGCGACGGCGAGCTGACCATAACCCTCAACAAGGGCACGGAAAGGCTCGGCTTTTACACCGAAAGCAACCGTGTGAGGCTTGAGAGCACAACCGTTACCGTCAAATCCTCCGATACCCGCTATACTCTCGCAATCGGCATCGGCGCACCCAAGGTTGAAATTATCAATTCAACCTTCAATGTTGATTTCACCAACGAAAAATACGCAGTAGGTATTTATGCAGTCCCCTCGGAATGCTTTGCAGACATCATCGATTCAACCGTAAACATTTCAATTAACGGCAGCAGCACCGCATACGGAATCAACATTTATGAAACAGTTGTAAAAAACAGCAAGCTTGATGTTGAGGTTTCGGATTGCTCCGATGTTGCTTACGGAACTTTCTCATATATTTTTGAAAGCGAAAACAGCTATGTTGACGCTGCCGTTAAAAACTGCGGTAACACATCAAGCGCAATCGCTTATAACAATGCTTATATCAATGGCGGAAAGAATCAGGTATACACAGGCGCAAGAGCAGCTTCAATCTCTCCCGACAGCGCAGAGTATTCGGCGGTTTACATCAACTCGTTCAACAGCGTTTTCAACCCTCCCGAAGGTGTATTCGGCGGATATTTCAGAACCGATAACGGTCTTATCAAGAGCGGATCAAAAAATAACTGGAACATTCATTATGATGTTGAAACAAACACACTCACCCTCAAGGACGCAAAGCTCGATCAGGTTTTCCGCATTATCGGCAGGGTAAACATTGTCCTCAAGGGTGAAAACATAATTAACGGCGGCCCTTCAGCGGCTCTGATTGCGGATCTGTGCCAGAATTTTTCAGGCAGCGGCTCGCTTACCCTTATTTCGGAAGAATCATATGCGTATTACTGCAGAGATGCCGTCAGCTTCGGTGACGGCGTTGAGGTTACCGCAAGCATGAATGCCGACGGCAGCAATGCGGCAGCCTTCAGCAGTGCCGATGCGTTGAACTATAAATGGATTAACATTCAGGGCACGGATGAGCCCGAAGAAGAGCCCGCAGAGCTTACCTTCTGGCAGAAGTTAATCAATTTTTTCAAGTCAATCGGCGAATTTTTCAAAGGTCTGTTCTCATAAAGAGGTGATTTATCATGGGCGCATCATTTACTGTTTTATTGTTCCTGCCGTTTTTGATTGTCGGTGCATTTTTCATGAATCTTTCAGGCTTTGTGACAGGCGCCGACCAAACCAGAATTGCGCTTCCGTATGACCCCGAAAAAGGTCTCGTGTGGGAATACGATAACAAAAACGACCCTTATATAAAACTCCTTGATACCGTTATTGAAGGCAATGAGCAAATTTTCTGTTTCCGTGACAAGCGTGGCACAACCAATTTCGAAAACGGCGAATGGATGGATATGATTTTCACCGACAAAAACGGAAATCAGAAAAAATACTATGTAAGCTTTGACCACGAGGGCGTGCTTGAAGACAAGCATCAGGATTTCCTTGTTCTCGCTCCCGGCGAATATCACGAATATAATTATACCGTTAAAGCGCAGGATACATCCCACAGCGGTGACTGGTATATAACCTATCTCGACAAATACAGAACAAACCTTGACATCGCATATATGCCGAGGCAGGAAAGGAAGTCTGAAGAAACATTCAGGCTCGTTTTTGCAAAACCCGCAGATGGTGAAAGCTATAAAAGCAAGCTTCTGTTTTCTTACGGTATGCTTCACTCAATCCCGTTTGAAGAGCTTATTGCCGAGTTTGAAATAACATCTGACGGAGTAACTCTTATCGGCGAGGAACGCATCGAAATCACTTATGAGGAGAAATAGAGGTGCTTCACGAATCGCCCGTAAAACAATTCCGTAAAGGAGTATTTTTATGGTATTTATGACATTATTCACCGCCTTCGGCATTGCTGTTCTCACATTCATTGCCCCCTTCATCGGTTTTTTTGATATTCTTACCGGCGGGCACTATGAGGATGTTGTTCTTCCCTATGACCCCGAAAGCGGTCTTGTGTGGGAATATGATGCCGTCGACGACCCTTATGTAAAGCTCGATAAAATGACAATCAAAGGTGATGAGCAGGTCTTCCGTTTTGTTTCCGCAGGATCAGATCCCGACAGCTATGATTACTACAACGGAGCCTGCATGGATTTGATTTTCACCGCTGAAAACGGCGAAACGGAAACATATTATTGTTTTCTTGCAGATGTTTATCCGTACAGCCACATATGGGTTGAGCATGAGGATGACTGCATAATCTATGAATTCACCGCAACAAGGGACGAGGCATATGCCGACCTTGACTGGAAGCTGAGTTTCTACTGTCCCAATCCCGATAACGTGCTTTATTTTGCAGACGGCAAGGGCGTTGAAAAGACCTTCACTCTTGTCTATTTTAACAACGCTCCCATTCATGACGGAATAGTTGAAGCATATCTTTATTTTGAAGATGATGACCCCAAGTATAAAGAAAGCTACTCTGCCGAGGTCGATTTTTCTTCGGGTGAAGCCGTGGTGATCCGTGAAGGCTCTTATGTCTATGATCTGGCATAATATGCTCTGCTCACCGAAAGGGGAAATAATTTATGGGCGCAGTAACTATATTTGTAATTCCGATTTTTCTCGCTCTCGTTTCGGTTGTCAACATGTTTGGTTCAATAACGGGGCTGAATGTTTCCGAGGTTGTTCTCCCCTATGACCCCGACAAGGGTCTTGTCTGGGAATATGACGACGAAAACGACCGATACATAAAGCTCAAGGACATCGAAATTGAGGACGGCGAACAGATTTTCCGTTTTGTCAAGCGAAAGAAAAGCAAGGATATGACAAACGGCTATATGATGGACCTCGTTTTTACCGATGAAAACGGTAATACCGAAACTTATTACGCATATTCTCAGAGTGACTATTTTGACAGAATAAAAATTCTTTCTGCGGATGAAGTTGCGGTTTTTGAATACAGCATAACAACCCAAAAGGGAAAATGGCGCTGTGAATGGTCGATGGATCCCGACTACGGTTATCCCGACAAAGTGCTCTATAACCCGAAGATGACGGGCAATGAAATAACCTTCACCGTTGTTTATGAGCTCGGCTCCGACGAGGACGATATTTTCTGGATTTATTTCGACGGCGACGAAATCCGAGGCGGGTATTATGAGCGCTACGGCATTCAGCTTGACTGCTCAGGCGGCGAAGCCGTGCTCATTCAGGAAGATTTCATTTCAAGAGACACCCTTTATCAATAACCGTATATCACACCTGAAGGAGAAAACTTATGGGTTCGGTAACAGTAATTTTCGTTCCGTTTCTGGTTGTTGCACTTTTTATTGTCCAGTTTTTCATTTCAATAACAGGCAAGGATGTTTCCGATGTTGTTCTTCCCTATGCCCCCGACAAGGGTCTTGTCTGGAAATATGACAACGAAAATGACCCGTATATATCGCTCAAGGAAACAAAGATTGTCGGAGATGAGCAGATTTTTCGCTTCAAAACCCGTGAATACTCCGATGATGAGGATTATATTTACGGCTGCGGCTATATGATGGATTTGGTTTTTACCGATGAAAACGGCAACACCGAAACATATTACGCAACCGCACGCAATGTAAGCCTTGATATGATAAAAATTTGGGCAGAAGACGAAGTTTCGGTCTATAAATACACCGCAACAGCACATAAAGTTTATGACGATTCCAAGTGGAGCATGAACTTTTCGTTAGGTGACAGCTCCGAATATGTTGTTTATGACCCCGACATAACATGTAACCCGAAAACCTTTACCGTTGTTTACGAAAAAGGTATGGAGGATGATGACATAATATGGTTGTATTTCAAAAACAGCTCTGCCGAAAAAGATTATTCCGAAAGTCACAAAATCCGGCTTGACTGCTCCGGCAGAGATGTTAAATTGCTTAATGAAAGCTTTTGGTCATCCGACAATCCGTAACCGATAAAAATACTTATATATCACATTTCACTAAAAAAGACTGCCCCGTGCAGTCTTTTTTGTTTGTGTAAATCCTTGACTTAAATGTATAATTAAGGTATGATATACACATAAAAATTATAATGGCGGGAGTATTGGACTATGATGAATAATCAAGAAAAAACCATGGAAAAAATCGTTGCTCTCTGCAAGGGCAGAGGCTTCATTTTTGCGGGCAGCGAAATTTACGGCGGCCTTGCAAACACCTGGGACTACGGCCCCCTCGGTGCAAGAATGAAAAACAACGTTAAAGACTCATGGCGCAAGCGCTTCATTCAGGAAAGAAAGAACAGCTATGAGGTTGACGCAGATATTCTCATGCACCCCAGAGTATGGGAAGCAAGCGGCCACGTTGCAAGCTTCTCCGACCCTCTTCTTGACTGCAAGGAGTGCAAAAAGCGTCACAGAGCAGATAATCTTATTGACGATTTCAACCCCGATGCACACGCAGACGGCATGACAAAGGAAGAAATGTTTGAGTACATCAAGGCTCATTCAATCCCCTGCCCCCACTGCGGCAAGCATGATTTCACCGATATCAGAGAATTCAACCTGATGTTCCAGACTTTCAGAGGCGTTACCAATGACAGCAAGAATGTCATTTATCTCCGCCCCGAAAACGCACAGGGTGAATATGTAAACTACCTCAATGTTCAGAGAACAATGAGAGCAAAGCTTCCCTTCAGCATCGGTCAGATAGGTAAGGCTTTCAGAAATGAAATCACCCCCGGTAACTTCACCTTCAGAACAATCGAGTTCGAGCAGATGGAGTTCCAGACCTTCTGCAAGGAGGGCACAGACAACGAGCTTTACGATTACTTCAAGGAATACGGCATGAAGTATTATCAGGATCTCGGCATAAGAGCTGAGAATCTCCGTTTCCACGATCACGAAAAGCTTGCTCACTATGCAAAGGCTGCCTGCGATATCGAATTTCTCTTCCCCTTCGGCTGGGGCGAAGTCAACGGCACCCACAACAGAACAAACTTCGACCTTACAAGACATCAGGAATACAGCGGTCAGAAGATGGATTATCTTGATCCCGAAACAAACGAAAAGTTTATCCCCTTCATCATCGAATCAACCTACGGTCTTGACAGAACGGTTCTCGCTCTTCTCTGCGAGGCATATGACGAAGAGGTTATCGACGCTGAAAAGAATGACACAAGAGTTGTTCTTCATCTCAACCCCGCAATCGCTCCTTTCAAGGCTGCAGTTCTTCCTCTTTCAAAGAAGCTTTCAGCAGACGCTCTCAAGGTTTATGAGAAGCTTCAGAAGAAATTCATGGTTGACTTCGACGAAACCGGTTCAATCGGCAAGCGTTACCGCCGTGAGGACGAAATCGGAACACCTCTCTGCATCACCTTCGATTTCGACTCACTTGAAGATAACTGCGTAACCGTCAGAGACCGTGACACAATGCAGCAGGAGAGAATTTCAATCGACGCTCTCGAGGATTACATCGCTGCACGCATTGAATTCTGATTTGTTTATAATTTAACTTTACGAAAGGATACAGTTTTATGAAGGTTAATTTTACCGAAACCGTGTTAAGAGACGCAAACCAGTCCCTTATCGCAACAAGAATGCCGTTCTCGGATTTCGAGCCCATTCTTGCCGAGCTTGACAAAGCAGGCTATTATTCACTCGAATGCTGGGGCGGTGCAACCTTTGACTCCTGCCTTCGTTACCTCAACGAAGATCCGTGGGAAAGACTCCGCAAAATCAGAAAGGCTTGCCCCAACACCAAGCTTCAGATGCTTCTCAGAGGTCAGAATCTCCTCGGCTATAAGCATTATCCCGACGATGTTGTCCGTGCTTTCATCAGAAAGAGCGTAGAAAACGGAATCGACATCATCAGAATTTTCGACGCACTCAACGATGTGCGCAACATTGAGGTTGCAGTTGATGAAACCCTCAAGTGCGGCGCACACGCTTCGGGAACAATCTGCTACACTCTCAGCCCCATCCATAACCTCGACAACTATGTTCAGCTTGCAAAGAAAATCGAAGCTCTCGGCGTTCAGTCAATCTGCGTCAAGGATATGGCAGGCATCATGAGCCCTAAAGAAGGCTATGACCTCGTCAAGGCTCTCAAAGAAAATGTAAAAGTTCCCATCGTTGTTCACACTCACTCAACAACCGGTCTCGGCTTCATGACACTTCTCAAGTGCGTTGAGGCAGGCGCAGACGTTATTGACTCATCAATTTCCTGCTTCTCGGGCGGTACTTCACAGCCCGCAACCGAAACTCTTGTTTATACACTCAAGCAGTATGGCTATGAGGTTGATGTTGACGAAGCAGTTTGCAAGAAAATCAACGATTTCTTCAAGCCCATCAGAGCCAAGGCTCTTGAAAGCGGTCTTCTCAATCCCGTTGTTATGGGCACTCAGACCGACGCCCTTCTTTATCAGATTCCCGGCGGCATGCTTTCAAACCTCGTCGCTCAGCTCACTGCTCAGAACAAGCTTGACAAGCTCGACGAAGTTCTTCTTGAGACTCCCAGAGTCCGTGAAGACCTCGGCTATCCTCCCCTCGTAACTCCCATGAGCCAGATGGTAGGTGTTCAGGCAACCGCAAACGTTCTTGCAGGCGAGAGATATAAGAATATCTCCAAGGAAGTCAAGAGCTATATCAAGGGCGAATACGGACAGGCTCCCGGCAAGGTCAGCGAAGAGCTCCAGAAGCTCGTTCTCGGCGAAGAAAAACCCTTCACCGGCAGATTTGCCGACACTCTTGCTCCCGGAATGGAAGAAGCAAAGGCATATCTCGGAAGCAAAGCAACCTGCGAAGAAGATGTTCTTTCTTATATCGCATTCCCCACCCAGGCAGAAGCCTTCTTCGAGAAGCGTGAAGCCGACAGAAAAAACACATTCACATACACAATCAAGAGAATTGACTGAGGGTGGTAAAATATGTTTGCAGATAAAATCACATTAACTATGTCCGAAACACTGCTTGTTGCAGTTGCAGGCATTCTTGTTGTTATTCTTGAGCTTGCACTTATCACCGTTCTCATTCTCGGAATTTCCAGAATAATGAGATCAATCGAAGGCAAGCTTTCAGGCGGAAACGATGAGCTTCCCGAAGCCACGGTAACTCCCGTATCCGTTTCCTCGCCATCATCGCCTGCCGCAGCACCCGCAGCAGCTCCCGTTGCATATGCAGCGGGCAGCGTTCAGCTTATCGATGTTGATGAGCCCACCGCTGCAGTTGTTATGGCTCTCGTAAGCAACCAGAGCGGTATCCCTCTTGAAAGACTCAGCTTCAAATCAATCAGAGGAATAACCGAGCTTGTTGATGTTGACGAACGCACCGCAGCAACAATAATGGCAATCGTAAGTAAAGAAAGCGGCATCCCGCTTAACAGACTCAGCTTCAAATCAATCAAAAAAGTGGAGGAATAATAATCATGAAATATGTAGTAAATCTTAACGGTAAAGCATATGAAGTAGAGGTTGAAGAAACCCAGGCAGTCATCATGAATGTATCAGATGCACCCGTAGCCGCAGCTCCCGTTGTTGCTCCCGCACCTGTTGCAGCTCCTGCCGCTGCACCCGCACCCGCTGCACCCGCACCCGCTGCAGCACCTGCCCCCGAGGCAGCTCCCGCTCCCGCAGCACCCGCTGCTCCCGTTGCAGGCGGCACAAACATCACAGCTCCCATGCCCGGCACAATTCTTTCAATCAACAAGACTGCAGGCTCAACCGTTGCAGCAGGCGATGTCATCATTATCCTTGAAGCAATGAAAATGGAAAACGAAATCGTTGCTCCCTGCGCAGGTACAGTTTCGCAGGTTCTTGTTTCAAAGGGTTCAACAGTTGAAACCGACGCTGTTCTTGCTGTTATCAGCTAAGGAGAGTTTTAATGGAATTCATCACCGAAATACTCAAAGGAATATGGGAAAGCTCAGGTCTTGTCCTGCTTCACTGGCAGAATGCCGTAATGATTCTCGTTTCCGTTATTTTCCTTTATCTTGCAATCGTCAAGAAGTTTGAGCCTCTTCTGCTTGTTCCCATCGCATTCGGCATTCTTCTTGCAAATATGCCCGGCGCAGGTCTTATGGATGACCCCACGGGACTCATGGACACATCAAACATCGTTGAAGGCGCCCGCTGGTACGACACGGGCGTTCTGAGACTGATTTATGCAGGCGTTAAGAGCTCAATCTTCCCCTGTCTTATCTTCCTCGGAATCGGCGCAATGACTGACTTCGGTCCGCTTCTTGCAAACCCCGTCAGTCTTCTTCTCGGTGCCGCCGCTCAGTTCGGCATCTATATCGCTTTCATCATTGCGATTCTGCTCGGCTTCTCTCCTCAGGAAGCGGCTTCAATCGCAATCATAGGCGGCGCGGACGGTCCTACCGCAATCCTTGTTGCTTCAAGGCTTGCGAGTCATCTTCTCGGACCCATCGCTCTTGCGGCGTATTCCTATATGGCTCTCATTCCGCTCATCCAGCCTCCTCTTATGAAGCTTCTCACAACTGAGAAGGAAAGAAAGGTTGAGATGAAGCAGCTGCGCACCGTAAGCAAAACCGAGAAAATCATTTTCCCCGTTGTTGTTTTCGTTGTTGTTTCGCTCCTTATCCCGGACGCCGCCCCTCTTATCGGCATGCTCATGTTCGGCAATCTTCTTAAGGTTTGCGGCGTTACCGACAGACTCAGCGACACTGCGCAGAACGCACTCACCAACATCGTTACGATTATGCTCGGCGTAACTGTCGGCGCAACCACCAACGGTACGGAGTTCCTTCAGTGGAGCACAATCAAAATCGTTATTCTCGGACTTGTTGCTTTTGCCTTCTCAACAATCGGCGGTCTCCTTTTCGGAAAGCTGCTCTATGTTGTAACAGGCGGAAAAATCAATCCTCTCATCGGCTCTGCGGGCGTTTCCGCAGTTCCCATGGCAGCCCGTGTTTCGCAGGTTGAGGGAAGAAAGTATAATCCCACCAACTTCCTGCTCATGCACGCAATGGGTCCCAACGTTGCAGGCGTTATCGGCTCTGCGGTTGCCGCAGGCTTCCTGCTCATGATGTTCGGATAAAAAACAATGAATTCAAAAGGGTGTCTGTGTTGCAGGCACCCTCTGTTCTTTAAAGAACCGTCAGGAAGGTGAAAATATGGCTAACATACATTATTTTCAAAGATATCACAGCAAAGAAAACGTACACACCGCAAACGCTTTTTTACTGATAAACAGACTGTACCAGTATAAGCCACAATATTTCTACAGCTTTCTCGAAACCCTTGTCGAAGATGAGCAATATGATTATGACTTCAGGCTGAATATGCATCTTCAGATAAAAAGCGAACACAAAAAAGGCAGCACAATACCGGACGCAATGATTGTTCAGCAAGGTTACAGACTGTGTGTTGAAGCAAAAATCGGTGACTGGTTTCATATCGGTCAGGTTAAAGGACATCTTAAAGCATTTGATAAGCTCGATACAAAATATAAAATTTTTCTTACTCTTTCAAATGAGAACGAGTGCCGTCTCGGAAATGAAATTCAAGAACTCGTTGACGGGTTTAACAAGTCAAAACAGTTGTATAATGAAGACAGATTGATTTATAAGCACTTGACTTTCGAAAGCCTGATCGAAAGAATTGAAAGCATTTTATCAGACAGAGACTATGAATTTGAGGAAATTCTGAGTGATTACCGTGACTACTGCTATGAACAGGAACTGATTGATAACAAATATCAGCTGATGAAAGCATATGCCACAAGCCATACCTTGGAAGCCAATAAAAGACTGAACTTATATTACCGTAAATCAACAGATAACATAAGAGCCGATATGCTCGGTCTTTATTTCAACAAGAAGATTGTGGCAATCGGCAAAATCTGCAAAACAGTCAAAGCTTCTATGCCTGACGGTGAATTAAAAATCGCAGAAGGCGAAACAGTAACCGACGATGAATATAACAGAATAAAGGAAGCTATAATCGATTCAAAAAAATATGGCTATAATCTTGAAACTGTTGAACATAATTTCTTTTTGGTTGAAAAGTTTGAAGATTGCAACTTCGTTAAAACTTCAAAGCGCGGATTGTTCGGCGGAAAATTGTTTGATCTGGAGTCATCTTACGGTATTAAAGACATAAAGAAAAAGTCTGTCAAAGAAATTGCAGATGAATTATCTCAAAAAAGCTGGGAATAAAAAATTCATAAAAGCCTTACTGTTCGCATCTTTTGGCGTTCAGCAAGGCTTTTGCTTTATACCGACCTCAGGGCATTGACACTCGATATTATCATAAATCTTGTTTGTAATGCGGGCTGTGAAAAATAAAACAAAAAAATTAAAAAAACTATTGACAAACCGATTTTTATATAATATAATAAACAAGCTTTCTACGAAGCACGATATTTGGCGGCATAGCTCAGAGGCTAGAGCAACCGGTTCATACCCGGTAGGTCGTGGGTTCAAATCCAACTGCCGCTACCAAATAATGGCCCGGTGGTCAAGCGGTTAAGACACCGCCCTTTCACGGCGGTAACACGGGTTCGATTCCCGTCCGGGTCACCACAAACTCCCTGTTGCAACAGCAGCAGGGAGTTCTTCTTTTTTCAGACAATATTTATCTGATGTCCGAAATACTGCTTGTTTTTGGGCAAATTCCAAAATTTGTACATTGTGAAACCGAAAACTCAGTGATAAAATCAAACACATCTTGCGTTATTTGTTGAAACAGATATAAAATGTATATTATATACGGAGGGTGTAACAATGAAAGTTACGGCAAAAACAACCTATGACCTGATTCCCGCTCAGGATATGATTCAGTTCATGCTCAAGCATAGCTTTTTCCACAAGCAGGTTACCCAGATTCCCGAATCAATGATCGTTTCAAAGGAAATTGATTTTGATGTTATGAAGAAAGCGTTCAACATCGAAATTGAAAGAAATGACTGCCTTCGACTTCGTTTCTTCAAAGAAAAAGGCAAAATCAAGCAGTATTTCCTTGATGAATACAAGCAGGAGGATATTCCCGTTTATAATTTTAAATCCGATGAGGAGCGTCTTGAGGTTCTCGGTGCAGACGCACAGAAGCCCATCAGAATGCTCAAGGGAGAAACCTTCAGAATTAAATTCTTCCGTAATCATGATAACCGCTGCGGTGTTTATCTCTGCGTTCACCATCTTGTTATGGATAACGCTGCCGTTTTCATCTTCTTTGCAGATCTTTTCGCTGTCTATGACAGCCTTATGAACGGAACTCCGATGCCCAAGCCCTTAGGAAAATATGAGGATATCATAAAAAAGGAGCTTGCATATGTTGCAAACCCCGAAAACCTCAAAAAAGAAGAACAGGCATATACAGAATACATGACCAAAAACGGCGAGCCTCTTTATCTCGGCGTTGAAGGTCCGAAGCTTCTTGAGGCAGAGCGTGCAAAGAAAAAGAATCCCAACATCATGGCACCCTCACTCTTCGACCCCATTCACGATAAGGCTGAGGTTGTAAAATACTCTCTCCCCTATGAAGACAGCCAGAAGATTTTCAAGTTCATGGAAGAAAACAAAATCAGCGGTGAATGCCTTGTTCAGCTTGCAATGCGTCTTCATGTTTCCAAAATCAATAACAGACATAACGATACATACTTCATTGTTCTCTGCCCCAGAAGACGCAATCTTGCAGAAAAGCGTTCGGGCGGTAACCTTGCAGTTCCCCTGCCGTGGAGAGTAGTGCTTCCCGAAGAAACAACCTTCAGAGAAGCTCTTCAGAAGATGACCGAAGTTCAGTACTGGGCATTCCAGCATATGAACTATCCCTATCTTGAATACCGTAAGCTCCAGCAGAAGCTCTTCAACTATGCCCCCGCAGCAGGCGCATCAACAATGATGTTCTCATGGTTCCCCCTCGAAGCGGGCTCAATGAGCAACTGGGAATATGATTTTGAGGGCTACTCACTTGGCAGATACATCATGGTTCTTTATGCGTTTGCATTGAAGGATACCCACACGGGTTGCCTCAAGCTTTCCAGCATGCACAGAACAAAGTTCGTAAGCGGCGACGACATCAACGCTCTTCACGACGGCACAGCAAAAGCTCTTAAGCTCGGCGTTGAAAACCCCGATATGACAATCGGCGAAATCATGGACAGAATATAATTTCAGACGGACTGCCCCGCTTTTGCGGGGCTTTTTGTTCCCCGAAACATAAAAATGTATGATTTTTCTGTTGTTTATCCCGCAATTATTTGGTAAACTGTAGTTAATAATCATTGCGAGGTGTTTTCAGTGAAAAAAATAAGAATCGGCATATTCGGTGCAGGCCGAGGCATTGACATTGCAGAGAATCTTAAGCTTCTTGACTGCGAAATCGTTGCGCTCTGCGACTTTAACGAAAAAAGGCTCAACGAAGGTCTCAGAAAGCTCGGTCTTGATATTGCCGCTTACGATAATTTTGATGACTTCATTGAGCACGGAATGGATGCTGTTGTTCTTGCAAACTATTTCCATGAGCATACTCCGTATGCAATAAAATGCTTTGAAAAGGGAATCCATGTTTTCTCCGAATGCATCAGCAACGGCACTATGGCTGAGGGCGTTGAGCTCATCCGTGCCCATGAAAAGAGCAGTTCAATTTATATGCTTGCGGAAAATTATCCTCAGATGATATTCAACCGCGAAATGAAGAGGGTTTGCGACGCAGGCTCTCTCGGCAAAATTCTTTACGCAGAAGGCGAATACAATCATCCCGTTCCCCCCGACGATATTGAATTTTTCAAGTCACATGTATATTTCACCGGTCATTGGAGAAATTATCTGCCCCGCTCATATTATATAACCCATTCTCTCGCACCTCTCATGTGGTCAACCGGTGCAACTCCAAAAAGAGTCAGCGCTCTCCCCGTTTACGCACCGCTCAGGGAAACCGCAACTGCAAGAAGAGTAGGTGACAGAGCGGCAATCATAACCACTCTGAATGATGACGAATCCGTATTCAGGGTAACGGGCTGCGCCGCATTCGGCGCTCATCATAACGCCTACCGCATCTGCGGCGAAAACGGTCAGATTGAAAATCTCCGCGGTATGGACAGCAAAATCATGCTCCGTTACAGCGAATGGTCTGTTCCTGAGGGAAAAGAAGAGGTTAATCTCTATGAGCCCGAATGGAACGATAAAGATGAAGATTTCATCAATCAGGCAGGTCACGGAGGCGGCGACTATATAATCGCAAGAATGTTCCTTGACTGCATAAGAGAAGGCAAGCAACCCGAGCACCCTTATGATATCCACTCGGCAGTTACAATGGCATCCGTTGCCATTCTTGCTCACCGCTCAATTCTCAACGGCGGCGTGCCTTATGATATTCCCGATTTTCATCTCGAGGAATGCCGCAAGGAATATGAAAATGACAGACAGACTCCCTTCTGCGGCACAGACGGCAGCACACCCGACCTCCCCTGCTGCTCAAACCCGGATTACTCGCCTGCAGACGAGCAGATAAGATTGCTCGTTGAGGCTCTTGACAGTTAAATTCCGTTTTGTCGGCACACTGTGATTGATTTGCGGTGTGCCGACATTTTTCTGAAAATTATTACAAAATAATAAAAAATATTTACAATCGTGTAATTATTCTTTTTTGGAACATTGTACAGCAAAAAAAGTAATATAATTCAACTTGGGACAGCATATATAATCCGACAAAAAACACGGTTCTGATTATAATTGCCGACCTTCAGGAAAAGATAAAACTCGGGGGAATAAAAATGAAAACAAAGAAACTGCTCGCTGCGTTTCTGGCAACGGTTATCTTCGTTGGCGGAATGCTTGCAGGGTGCAACAATGACGAAACAAAGCCTGTCAATGACAGCAACACCGCTTCGGTCACAGAAACAACCGTTCCTGCGCCGAAATATACATCAAAGGATAAGCTAATCGCCTTAACATTTGATGACGGTCCTTATCAGAAAACAACAAACCGCATTCTTGATGTGCTCGAAAAAAACAACGGCGTCGCAACCTTCTTTCTTGTAGGATATAATATTCCCGACAATGCCGAAACAATTTCAAGGGCGCACAGAATGGGATGCGAAATAGCCAACCATTCGCAGGACCATAAAATCCTCACCAAATGCAACGCTGCAACAATCCGTGAGCAGGTCAGCGGACCAAATGAGTCAATCAAAGCTCTTCTCGGCGCTCCTCCCGCATTGTTCAGAGCACCCGGCGGAGCATACAAAGATGTTGAAGCAACTATAGGAATGCCCCTCATTCAGTGGTCAATCGACACAAAGGACTGGAAATATAAGGACGCCGCCAACAAAAACCGCACCGAAGAGCAGCGCACTGCAGACCTTCGCAGAATTGCAGATGACGTTGTCGGCAGTGCTGAAAGCGGCGATATTGTGCTTATGCATGATATTTATGAATTCACTGCGGATTTATGCGATATCATTGTTCCCGAACTCGTTGCAAAGGGATTCAAGCTTGTTACAGTTTCCGAGCTTTTTGAAGCCTACGGAGAAAAGCTTGAGGGTGGCAAGGTATACAACTATGCTAAAATTCCCGCAGAGGCAACTCAACCCTTCACTGAGGTTGTCGCCGTAGGCAACTATATAGTCAAAACCAAGGGCAGCGTTCTGAATATGCGTGCAGAAGCAAATGCCGATGCTGCTGTTGTTGCCAAAATAGCTAACGGCACAGCAGTTACGGTATCCAAATCTGTTGAAGGCTGGGCATATGTCACTCACGGCGGATACTCGGGATGGGTAAATTCAAAATTCCTTGAAAAAGTTGAATAAATGATTATACGCGCAGGCATATTGCGGATTTGTGAAAATTTCCGTAATATGTCTGTTTTGTTCATAAAAATTTTTCAAACAAATTAAGGATTTTGTGTTAACATTTAGTATATTTTGTGTTATACTATACTATCTAAATGTAAAGTAGAGTATCATTATATATTTGTGGGTGATTTTGTGAGTGAAAAAAAGAGGCGCTCGGGCGGCTTTGAGGATATCTCGAGCCACAGTGCGCCCAAAGGATTAAAAAATAAACTGAAATATTTTAACGATTTCAAGCTCAGACCTTTCTTTCTGAGAAACAAAAAAAGAAATCTCAAAGCAATTCTCAGCGTTGTTATCTGTCTTGTGCTTGTTTTCTCGGCAGTCGGCGGCGCTTACATCAGAAAGATTTTCTCGCTTATCAACTATAACGAAGGTCATCAGGGCAACCCCGATGCAACCTTCGCAACAGAATACGAAGAAGATATTTCGTTTGAAACCATTTATGACATAGAGGGTGCAGAAAATCTCAAGGATCTGATTAAATCCTGGGCAACCAACAACGGCGAGCATCTTTACAGCAAAAATGTTATCAATGTCCTGCTTATCGGCGAAGATAACGAGGACGGCTCGGCACGTTCCGACTCAACAATGCTTGTTTCCGTCAACACCAAGACGAAGAAAATAACAATCTGCTCTTTCCTTCGCGACTCATATACTTATATGGACATCAACGGCAGCGAGAGGTACGATAAAACAAACCATTCCTATTCGTGGGGCGGACCCGCAAAGCTGATGGAGGTTTTATCCAATAACTATAAAATAAAAATCGACCACTATGTTTCGATAAATTACGCTTCATTCATTGCGGCAGTTGACGCATTGGGCGGAATCAGCGTTCCCGTAACCGAATCCGAGGCGTCCTATATGAACCGCACAACAAAGCTCAAAGGCTTTGAAAGCGGCGAAAAAGTTCTCCTTGACGGTCAGCACGCTCTTGTTTATGCAAGAATCCGCAAGCTTGACAGCGAGGTTGAAAGAACGAGAAGACAGCGTGAGCTCATTTCCTCTCTTATTCAGAATGTCAAATCTTCTTCTCTCTCAGACCTCAACAACGCAATCCAGACCTTCCTGCCCTATGTAACAACTAACTTCAGCACAAGTGAAATCCTTTCCTTGGGCACAAAGGCGATAACTGACGGATGGCTTAAATATGAGATAACCAGCACGGTAATGCCCGATGAAGAATTCCGTATGTCCGCAAAGGGCTTCCGCACCTACACGGGCTATCTCGATGTGTGGATTGTTGACTATATCAAGGCGGCAAGAAGCCTTCAGCTTCTTCTTTTTGATAACACAAACATCGAAATCAACCCCGAAACCCACATTTCTGCGATTGACATGGTGAACGGCGATTATTCCTCGCAGAATACCTACAACGAATATGACGAGGAAGAAACCACCACCCGCAAAAATAATTTCTGGGAGTGGAACAATGGCAGTGAAGATGACGGCGACGAAACTACCACCCGCCGCCCTCTGTTTAATTACCCTCCCTTCGGCAACAGTGAAACAACAACAAAAAAGTATTCATACAATTACTCTGATGAAGAGGACACAACTGAATACAGTAACTCCGAAGAGGATACCACCGATGAGGATTACGGTTACGAGGAAGACACAACAGAAGAAACCTATTACGGATACTGATATTAAAAGAGCTGAATTTTTCAGCTCTTTTTTTGCTTTTATATTGACACACCCACTACATATAATGTTATAATAATCACATATCACTGAAGGGAGACAGCTATGAAACCCAAGGTTTATTTTTCAAGAGAAATATCCCCTGAAAAGGTTATTGAACTCTATAAGCTTCTCAATGTTAATCTTGAAGGCAAAACTGCCGTCAAGGTACATTCGGGCGAAAAAGGAAATCAGAATTTCCTCAGACCCGATTTCTGGAAAGACATTATTGAATATGTTGACGGAACGGTTGTTGAATGCAACACCGCCTATAACGGCGAAAGGAACACAACGGAGAAGCATCTTAAATTATTCGCTGACCACGGCTGGACAGAGCATTTCACCGTTGACCTGCTTGACGCCGAGGGACCCGACCTTGTTCTTGAAATCCCCGACGGAAAGCATATAAAGAAAAACTTCGTCGGCAAGAATATTGAGAACTATTCTTCAACCCTTGTGCTTTCGCATTTCAAGGGTCATCCTATGGGCGGCTACGGCGGAGCGCTCAAGCAGCTTTCAATCGGCTTTGCCTCTTCCTACGGCAAGGGCTATATCCACGGCGTCGGAAATCCCGATGATTTCTGGAATTCAGACCACGATTCATTCCTTGAATCAATGGCGGATGCCGCTTCTTCCGTTGTTAAGTATTTCGGCAAAAACGCCGCTTACATCAATGTTATGAAGAATATGTCCGTTGACTGCGACTGCTGTGCGGTTGCTGAAGACCCCTGCATGAAGGATATCGGAATTCTTGTTTCGCTCGACCCCGTCGCAATCGACAAGGCATGTCTTGACCTGGTTTATGCTTCGGATGACCCCGGCAGAGACCATCTTATCGAAAGAATCGAAAGCCGCAACGGAATTCTTACCGTTGACGCCGCAGAAAAGCTCGGCATCGGCTCAAAAGAATATGAACTTATAGAAATCTGAGGTAGATAATTATGAAAGCAAAAATTACTCTTGCAAAAGAATTCAGAATCGGCGATATTGACAAACGAATTTACGGCTCGTTCATTGAACATCTCGGCAGAGCAGTTTACGGCGGCATCTATGAGCCGGGGCACCCCACCGCAGATGAAAACGGTCTTCGCCGTGACGTTATCGACCTCGTAAAAAAGCTCAATGTTCCCGTTGTACGCTATCCCGGCGGCAACTTCGTTTCGGGCTATAACTGGGAGGACGGCGTCGGCCCCGTTGAAAACAGACCCAAGAGACTCGAGCTTGCATGGGGCACAACCGAGCCCAACTACTTCGGCACCAACGAATTCCTTGATTGGTGTAAAAAAGCCAACACCGAATGCATGATGGCAGTCAACCTCGGCACAAGAGGCCCCGAAGAAGCACGCAACCTCGTTGAATACTGCAACCACAAATCAGGCTCATACTGGTCAGACCTCAGAAGAAGCCACGGCGTTGAAGAGCCTCACAACATCAAGCTCTGGTGCCTCGGCAACGAAATGGACGGCGGCTGGCAGATGGGCGCAAAAACCGCTGTTGAATACGGAAGAACCGCCCTTGAAGCCTCAAAGCTCATGAAGTGGACAAGCCCCGGAATTGAAACCGTTCTTTGCGGCTCATCAAGCAGAAATATGAGCACCTTCGGCAAATGGGAAGCTGAAAGCCTTGAAATTGCCTATGACAGCATCGACTATGTTTCGCTTCATCAGTATTACGGCAACCATGATGACGATGTCATGAGCTTCCTTGCAAGAACAGTCGAGCTTGACGATTTCATTTATTCAATCATCTGCACCTGCGACTATGTAAAGGCAAGAAAGCGTTCAAAGAAAACAATCAACCTCTCCTTCGACGAGTGGAATGTTTGGTATCATTCAAACAACACTCCCTATGAGAGATGGAGCGTTGCTCCCCCTCAGCTTGAGGATATTTATAATTTCGAGGATGCACTCCTTGTCGGCTCAATGCTCATAACCTTCCTCCGCCATTGTGACAGAATAAAGATCGCCTGCCTTGCTCAGCTTGTCAATGTTATTGCACCCATCTTCACAAAGACGGGCGGCGGCGTGTTTGAACAGACAACCTTCTTCCCCTTCATGCATCTTTCAAACTACGGCAGAGGCAGCGCACTTCTCCCCCTCATCGACTGCCCCAAATATGACTGCAAGGCATTCACCGATGTTCCTTATCTCGAAGCAATCGCTACATATGACGAAGAAAATGAAGAAATGGCAATCTTCTGCGTTAACAAGAATCTTGACGAAAGCGCAGTTCTCGATGTCAATCTCATGGACTTCGATGGCTATAAGCCCTTTGAATTCATCTCAATGGACGGCTATGACAAGAAGGCTGAAAACAGCTTTGACGCAGTCAATGTCAAGCCCCACAACAACCCCGTTCCCGCTCTCAACGGCTCAACTCTCACCGCAGAGCTCAAGCCCTTCAGCTGGAATGTTATCAGACTCAAGAAATAATTCAAACAATAAAAATACTGCTTCACATTTCACTGTGAAGCAGTATTTTTTATCTGTAATAGAATCTTACGCTGACTACCGTTCCGCTTGCCGCATCAACATCAGCATTTACCGTATAATTTGACCAATCGCCGCCGTCAAGAGAGTCAATATAATATTCCGCTCTGTAAAAACGGGTTGCAACTCCGTCAATATATGTTTCGGAAATATGGTTCGGGTAAAGACCCTTCTGCGCAAACGCCTCCCTGAGCTCAGCCTCCGTCATTCCCACGGTAAACACCGAGCTGAGAGCATTCATTTCTTCTGATGTCGCCGTCTCAAGATAGGTTGCGCCCGTTTCGCCGCGGATGCTGATTTCCTCAATCATTTCGTTTGCATCTGTTCCGAAGCTTATCTGCACTTCCTTTTCATCTCTTGAGCCGCTCCTGCTGTAGGCATAAATTGTGTATGCGCTTTCAACAAAACCAAGCTTCGTCAGTTTTTCGCAATAATTGGCATAAGGCTTGCCGAGATTGATTCCCTCGCAGAAATTATCCGCAAGAATCGCCATATCCTCTCTGCATGCATTCATTTCTTCGGTAACAACCGAGGGGTCAGGTTTATTATTGATGATTGCACCCGCTCTCTTTTCTTCACCGTATTGCAGCAGGTATCTTTCATTATCCGAAAAATCTCTGTAGTTTTCGTTTGAAATAACTTCGTATGCAAAGAACCCGACTACCGAAACGGAAGCTATCACCAGAGCTATTCCCGCCGCAAACAGTTTTATGTTTTTCTTTCCGCTGCTTTTTGATTTGACTGCAATGCTCAGCAGAAGTGATGCCGCAACAGCAATCACCGCAGCCGCGCCCAATAACCATACCAGCCGGCTTTCATAATAAATAACCTTTGCAACATTCGAGTAGCTTATTGGAACATCCATATCCAGCAGCATTTCGAAATGCAGCGGAACAACCGAAACAATCGAAATTATCAGAACAAGCGATGACAGAATCATTCTCATGCGCCCCTTGATTGCATTGTTAATCAGAAAATTCAGCGCAAAAGCCGCAATCACTATCGCCACGGTCTGCGCAACATTTGTTGTAAGCAGGGCCTTCTGCGTCATATACGGAAAAGCCGTTCTGAACTGCTCTTCCGAAAGCTCGGTTGAAAAGCTGTAATCCGAGTAGTTCACAAAAACCATGACGGTATATAAAACAAGCATGACAATCTGCTCTGCAAAGCAAATCAGAAATCTTGAACAGACAGCTTGCGAGGCAGAAACAGGCAGGGTCGCCGAATAATCGTTCCAATTGCTTTTTTCATCATCCGAAAACGCCTTCATGAGCATCACAAGGCTTGCTACGCAAGCTGCCGCAGTTACCGTTGCGCTTGAAGCTGTTCCGAAAATTGCGAGAGCAAACCAGACTACGCAGAGCATAAGCATAAAGCTTCTTGATTTATACCATATAACAAATTCTCTGTAAAGCGCACCTTTCATTATTCATCAACCTCCGAATAAACCTTGTTATAGAGGCGTATATCCCATATTCCCTCATCGCAGACTTCAAGGTTTATCTGATAATTTGCCGGACCTTCTCCGTTATAATCCGAAATGTAAACATTAACAAGATAATAAAGAGTTCTTCCGTGATCAGGGTCTTCATATTCTCTGATGCTGCTCGGGCAGAAGCCGTATTCCTTAAGCTTTTCAATAACCTGAGCCTCGCTCATTCCGTAAGTGAAGCTGCTTCCTATTTTGTCAGCCTCCTCAGCGGTTGCCTCTTCAATGCGGTTGCTGCTGCCGATATCCGCAGTTGTCTCAACAACAGAAATCCTGTCGGAATCCGTTTCGGTATATAGCCTTACCGTAACATTGAACTGATCCGTGCCTTTTTCGTATTCATACAAAGAAAAGTGCGTCTCCTCAAAGTCCAGCTCTTCAATCTGCTGCTGAACCTCCTGAGCAGTCTTGCCCAGATGATCCTCCGCACAGAATTCCTCAACCGTTTCCATCATATCTTCTCTGCATTCAAGCTGATTCCTCTTCTGCTCTTCTTCGTCAATACGGTCAGACATGCTGACAATGGAATCAGAGCCCTGAATCTCCGCATGCTCATAGTATTTTATTTCGTCCTGCACAAGTCTTCCGTTTTTATAAAGAATGCCGACAGACACCACGCCCGAAACCGCAACCGCCGCAACAAGTGCAGCCGCAATGATTTTATGAGCTTTCATAGCGCTTCTTCCGCTGTTTGTGTTGATAATTATTGAAACAAGCCACGAAGCCGCAAGCAGAGCAAGCACCGCCGCAACAATTGCAGGCATAATCCATTTTTCATAATACATCGTTTTCAACAATGCGCTGACCGAAGACGGCAGAAGAAAGCTTCTTGAATAAACGCTGATAGTAACAATCGGTATTATCGCCAGAATCAGAGGTATCATTCCGAAAAACACTCTTTTCTGACCCTTGAAAAGATAATTGAGCGGCAGGCAGAAAGCAATTGCCGCAACAATTATCGCAGCGATTATCAGAACAAGCAAAACCGAATAACTCTGCGGCGAAAGATAAGGAAATTCGTTTTCTAATCCGTAAGTTTTCTGACCGTTAAAAAGCGAGTATGCCGTTGCCGCCGCCATAGAAATGAACGCAATCAGCGTTTCAAACAAAACTATTATATATCTTGCCGAAACACGGTGTGCCGCCGAATAAGGAAGAGCTTTTGAATAGTCCGCCCAGCAGTTTTTCTCATCTTCAAGGAAATATCTGTTTACCGTTCCGAGCATAAGCCCCATAAGTACGCCCGACATAGAGCCCGCCTTAGCGCATATTATTCCGATAACAATGTAAAGCAAAGAATACCATATGCCGTTCTTGCGCCAGATGCAGAATTCCTTTAAAAGCGCACCCCTCATTTATTTGTCCCCCTTTACGATGAAAACAAATAAATCTTCTATGCTGACGGGGCTTATCTCCATTTCTGCTGGGACAGCTTTTCTCTCCACAACCGCCTCAATGCCGTACTGAGACTCTCTTTTGCCGATTACGGATTCAGCGCTGATTGCTTCAAGGGCTTCCGCAGTGCAGTGAACAACTCCGTACTGCTCAAGAAGTCTGTCTTTTTCGGCGCAGAGAATAAGTTTTCCCTTATGCATAAAAGCGATGTAATCGCAGATTTTTTCAAGGTCGCTGACGATATGCGATGAAATGAGCACGGATTTCGATTCGTCCCTCGTAAACTCATTGAAAATAGCAATAATTTCGCTTCTGATAACGGGGTCAAGCCCGTTTGTCGGCTCATCAAGAATGAGCAGCTTTGCGTTGTGAGAAAGCGCAACGGCAATGCTGAGCTTGATTTTCATTCCCTTTGAAAGAGACTTGAATTTCTTCTGAGGTTCAATATCAAAGCGTGAAAGCAGCTCATAGAATTTTCCGTTATCCCAGTTATCATAGGTTTTCGCCATGATTTTGCCGACATCAACCGAACTGAGAAAATCCGAAAAACAAGGCTCATCAAGCACAACGCCGATATCGTTCTTTATTCTGTTCGGAAGCGGACACACCTCTTCGCCCAGAATTTTTATTGAGCCTGCATCTCTTTTGATGATATCGAGAATCAGTCTGATTGTTGTGCTCTTTCCTGCGCCGTTTTCGCCGACGAGACCCATTATGCAACCGCAGGGCAAATCAAAATTCACCTCGTCAAGCTTGAACCATGTGCTGTAATAATTCTTATATTTTTTGCAGAGACCTCTGACTTCAATTGCATTCATTGCTTACTCCTCCTTTGAAATAACTTCAAGAATTTCGATAATTTCTTTTCTCGAAAGATTGCAGGACGCCGCAAGCTGAGAAGCCTGCCGCAGATGCTCTTCAATCTTTTTCAGATTCTCTTCACGGATAAGCTCGGTATTCTTCGCCGCAACAAAGCAGCCCTTGCCCGCAACGGTATAAATGAAGCCCTCCCGTTCAAGCTCGTCATAAGCCCTTTTTGTTGTTATGACGCTTATGCACAGATCCTTTGCCAGATTGCGGATTGAAGGCAGCGCTTCATCCTCCTTCAGCGTTTCATTGATAATCTGATTCTTTATCTGCGAATAAATCTGCTCATATATCGGTTCTCCGCTCCGATTGTTTATAAAAATATTCATTCGGCACCTCCCTGGATGCACAACTGTATATAAACAGTATATACAGTAACACGCAGTTTGTCAATACCGTATGCATAAACCACGGAAAAAACCCATAAAATACTGATAAATCGGTGAATATTGCCGACAATCTCTTGCAAAAATACTGTTGACAAAAAGATTTTTTTTGATATAATAATTACCGAAGACTCAGCTTTTGTGGAAAGTCTGTCAGGGAGAATGCGTCACCGACTGAAAGCGCGTTTGAGATGAGTAGTAAGCTTGGGAACACTTCACGGTTTTTCTTAAACTGAATATAAAAAGAGGATGCGTTTTTCGCATCAATGCGGGTGGCACCGCGGGTTAAATTTTTGTTTACTCGTCCCGGGAATATATGATGAATATATTCCCGGGGCTTTTATTTTCCGGAGATATCAGGAGGTAATAAATATGTATAGAACTCTATTCTGTAACGACATCTGTGATAAGCACATCGGTCAGACAGTTCAGCTTGCAGGCTGGGTTGACGTTGTGCGTGACCACGGCGGCGTTATCTTCGTTGACCTTCGTGACTACACTGGCATAACCCAGGTTGTTGTTCACGATGAAGAACTTCTTAAAAATGTAAACCGTGAAACGGTTATCTCCGTAAGCGGTAAGGTCGAAAAAAGAGACCCTGAAACCGTAAACGAAAAAATCGCAACAGGCTATGTTGAGCTTATTGCCGACAGTCTTCAGGTTCTCGGCAAGAGCAAGAATATGATCCCCTTCGAGGTCAGATCTTCAAGACAGAGCAAGGATGAGCTCCGTCTCAAATACCGCTATCTTGACCTTCGTAACCCCAAAAACCATAACAATCTTGTCATGCGTTCAAAGATTATCCGCCATCTCAGAAACAAGATGGAAGAAAAGAATTTCCTTGACATGCAGACCCCTATTCTGACTGCTTCGTCACCCGAGGGTGCCCGTGACTTCCTTGTTCCCAGCCGTAAGCATCCCGGAAAATTCTATGCTCTTCCTCAGGCTCCCCAGCAGTTCAAGCAGCTTCTTATGGTTTCAGGCTTCGACAGATATTTCCAGGTCGCTCCCTGCTTCCGTGATGAAGACGCCCGTGCAGACCGTTCACCCGGCGAATTCTATCAGCTTGACTTCGAAATGGCTTTCGCAACTCAGGACGAGGTTCTTGAAGTGTGCGAAGACGTTATCTATGATACATTCAAAACTTTCTCGGATAAGAAAGTAACCGAAAAGCCCTTCCGCCGCATCACTTATGCAGACGCAATGATGGTTTACGGCTCGGATAAGCCCGACCTGAGAAATCCCCTCATTATCTGCGACCTCACCGAGTTCTTCTCGGATGTCAGCTTCCCCGCATTCAGAGGCAAGCCCGTAAGAGGCATTGTTGCCGACTGCCGCGGAAAGTCAAACAAATTCTTTGAGGATTCTCTCAAATATGCGACTTCGGCAGAAGTCGGCCTCGGCGGCCTCGGCTATATCACCCTTAAAGAAGGCGTGTTCCTCGGCCCCATCGCAAAATTCCTCAGCGATAAAAAGAAAGCTGAAGTAATTGAATTAACAGGTGTCAAGGAAGGCGAAACCCTCTTCTTCATCTGCGACGACAAGAAAAACGATGCAGAGAAGAAGGCAGGCATGATCCGTACATGGCTTGCAAGAAAAGAACAGCTTGATCTTATCAAGGATGACGCATTCGAATTCTGCTTCGTTGTTGATTTCCCGATGTTTGAAACAGACGAGGAAACAGGCGACACCATTTTCACCCACAACCCGTTCTCAATGCCTCAGGGCGGAATGGATTCACTTCTCAATAAAGAGCCCAACGATGTTCTCGCTTATCAGTATGACCTTGTCTGCAACGGTATCGAGCTTGCTTCAGGCGCTGTCCGTAACCACGATATCGACATCATGAAGAAGGCTTTCGAAATCGCAGGCTACAGTGAGGACGAACTCAAAAAGCGTTTCAACGCTCTTTACACCGCATTCCAGTACGGTGCTCCTCCTCACGCAGGTATGGCGCCCGGCATTGACCGTATGGTTATGCTTCTTACAGATGAAGAAAAAATCCTTGATGTTATCGCCTTCCCCCTCAACGGCAACGCTCAGGACCTTCTTCTCGGCGCACCGAGCGAGGTTACAAACCAGCAGCTTGAAGATGTTCATCTTCTCGGCAGCGGAAGCGCTCTTGCTCAGCGTGCAGCGGCAAGCGCAGGCTCAGGCAAGCAGGCTGCAGGCAAGCGCTCAACCTTCTCAAACGCTCAGCAGCTCAATCAGATTGCTCTTACGGATGATGAAGAAACCGTTATGCAGGGAATCTTCAAGATGATGAGCGAAAGCGAACAGAAGCTCAAAGAAACAGACACCGAAAATGTTGAAGAAATGATATATGTTATGCCAATGACCAATGTACTCCGTGAGGATGTTCGTGAGCAACCCTTTACAAGGGAAAGTCTGCTCGAGGGTGCACCCGAACGCAGTGAGGACAGTTGGCGTGTACCCAGACTTGTGAAGTGAGGTGTGTATGATGAAATACTATGCAGCACAAATTAATAAAAACGGAACGGTTGCAGTTGATGATACCATTCTTGTAAAGGGTGTTGAGGCAACCGCAGGTTCACGTATTTTAGAGGGCTTTAAGCCACTTTTCGATGCCGAGGCGGTTATACGTCTTGCCAATAAGGGCTATGAAATTTCGGGTAAAACCCATGTAGGTGAGTTCGGTCTTGTCCTTGCAGGCGAGTTCTCTTATTATGCCGAAAAGCAGGAGAATATCCGTGGTGCGGCGGCAGAACTTGTAGCAAATGGCGAGGTTAAGGGTGCATTGGGTGTTGATGTTAACGGTACTCCCAGACGTGCGGCGGCGCTTTCGGGTGTTTGTTTCTTAAAACCTACCTACGGCACCGTTTCCCGTTACGGTGTAATTTCTACAGCCGCATCGGGCGAGACTTTGGGTGTTTATGCCAAGAATACCGACGGTGTTAAGGAAATTATGGAAGTGATTGCAGGTCACGACAGTAAAGACGGCACAAGTTTGCCTGATGAAAGTTATGATTACAGCAACTCTCTTGAGGTTAAGGGCATGAAAGTATGCCTTATAAAGGAACTTTATGACAAGGCTGATGATAAGGTAAAGGCCAATATTGATGCTTATGCCGAATCCCTTAAAAAGAACGGTGTTGAGGTTGAAGAAATTTCAAGCGGTCTTTTTGAGGTGGCAAATACTGCATGGCAGATACTCATGACCGCCGAAACATGTAACAATGTTTCCCGTTATGACGGTGTTAAATACGGTCACAGAGCAAAGGAATACAGAAATATTGATGAGTTGTATGTAAATACCAGAACCGAGGGCTTTAATTTCCTTACCAAGGCTGTTATTCTCTACGGTTCGGATACACTTTCCAAAAACCGTTATGATGACTGTTATGGTAAATCTCTTCGTGTACGTCGTGTGGTTGCAGAGGGTATTGCTGAAATACTTTCTTCTTATGATGCAATTCTTATGCCTGCCTGCTCGGCTTGCGAATACAAGGCTTACGATATAAGCGAGGCATTTATGAAGGTTCATGAAGAAGGCGTATTTACTGCGGCAGCAAGCCTTATAGGAGCTCCTGCT
>JAZQEE010000015.1:0-4437 GCA_045538815.1 Acutalibacteraceae bacterium | reverse complement strand
AACATCACTGATGTAGTTGCTACGGAACCGTTTGCCGTTATGTTTGCACTCTGCATACCGTCGGTTACGGTAAAGCCCATAAAAGTGCCTGCCACTATATCGGCAAATGCTGCAACAACAAGGATACAGAAAAGCCAGCAGAAAAGCAGGAACATCTTTTTTCCTGTTTTGCCGATATATTTTTCAATTATGTAGCCGATACTTCTGCCTTTGTTTCTGACAGAAGCATACATTGCTGCAAAATCCTGAACTGCTCCGAAAAATACACCGCCGATAAGTACCCATAAAAGCACAGGCACCCATCCGAATATCGCCGCCTGAATCGGACCGTTTATCGGACCTGCTCCTGCAATTGAAGCGAACTGATGACCGAAAACAACGCTCTTGGGCGCAGGCTCATAGTCCACGCCGTCACGCTGTTCATAAGCGGGAGTTTTTCTTTTGGGGTCTACTCCCCACTTTTTTGCAATCCACCTGCCATATAAAATATATGCAAGAAGCAAAACGGCAAGAGAGATTATCATAATGGTTATGCCGTTCATAAAACCCTCCATTTATCAAATGCAATTCAGTTAAATCAATAATGTGCCTCGCCGCATTCGCAAACGGGACTGATGCCGAGAAGGCTGTGAATAAAGTTGCCTATTGTCCAGATAAATCTCCAGAACCAATGGTCACTGTGGCATATATGTGAGCACATTTCTTCGTCATAGATATTTTCTTCACCGCAAAGGTCGCAGACTTCGTCACAGTCATCATCAATATGATAACCTTCATCGAGCGGCAATTCTTCGTGACCGTAAATAAATTCTTCACAATCGTTACAGAATAGTCCGTCAGTATATCCATGCTCCGTGCAATTCGAATATACGCACTCAACAAATTCAATGCTATGCTCGCTGCCATCGTCAGTGGTATGAACTATACGGTTAAGATTAACACTGAAGGCACCTGCGGTGTAGCAGTTATGTAAATCGAAATAATAAGTTTCGCCTGCTTCAAAGAAATACACAAGGTCAAAATCCAAGCCGTTGACATCATAGCTGTCGGCAAGCCATTCGCCGTCTGCATAATAAAGAGAACAATCAGGGTCAGCGTCTTCCGATACGGATTTGAAGGAATAATATCCGCTTACCTCAGGAGTAAATCTGAACCAGAAAATTTCATAGGCAGCTTCGTTTTCAAGCACATATTCATTGCCGATATTTATATCTTTTCCAAGGAAGTTCTCGCCGCAGAAACAGTAACCGAGAAAACCTGTTTTTGTATGGTCACAGCTCTCCCCGCAGATAATGCAGCTGCCTTCCTCAAAATCATGACCGCATTCGATAATAAGCTTAAAGGTTTCTGCGCCTTCGGAATATGTAAATATATTGAGATAATACTCTTCGCCTGCTTCAAACTCATATTCAAGTCTAAAATCAAAACCTTCTTCTGTATCGTCCTGATATTCACCGAAAAGCTCTTCACCGTTGGCATCATAAAGGCAAGCTCCGGTGTCAACCCCGTCGGATTCGGTTCTGAAAATATATTTACCTGTTTTTTCGGGTACAAACTTAACAAAAACGCCAGCGGCGGATTCTGTTTCAATTGTCAGAGTATCGCCGTATTCAATCTCATAATCACTTTCGGGAGCATCGGGATTCTTGTCGATAATTTTGATTCTGCCTTCACCGTCAGGGTTGCCGTATTTTTCGGCAGTTATTCTTCCTTCAAGGATTTCGACGAAATATTCAATAAGCATTTCGGAATCGCAAGGAAGTCCTTCCTGCTGAAGAACTCTTGCACCGTCAAGCATTGTAAGTCCGTCACCGCCCTGAAGAAGCACATAAGTGCTGCCTGTGAGTGTATACTTCTTGTTTAGAACAATGGGTTCGCCGTCGACACAGACATTCTGAACACGTCGTTCCATTGTTTCGTCAACCCCAACAAAATTACCAAGCTGATCGGTAATAACGGGAGTTTTTCTGTATGTGTGGATTTCGAATGACATGCCAGAAACCTGGAAAAAGCTGCCGAGTTCTTCGGGGCACTTGCGTGCACCGTGCTCAAGTATGTCAATAATCTGCTGACCCGTAACCTCAAGAACGCACATATTGTTGTTGAATGCATTCACATCCATAAGGCTCTTTCTTGTTACGCTTCCGACCTCAACCTCTGCACGGATACCGCCGCCATTGGCTATTGCTACATCAGAACCGGTTACCGAACGGTAAGCATCAGCAACAAAATCTCCTGCATTGGTTTCTCTCTTTCTTACAGCTCTGCTCGAATCGGAATCATAGATAATAAGATTTGCTTCAGATTTGCCTATTTCTTCAAAAAGATAAGCTATATCTTCGTTGTAATCGTCAATCTTTTCCTTGACGGCAGTGTAAGCCGATTTTGCGTCTGCCGACATCGTTTCAATATCAACATTATCGGGATTTATAAGTTCAAAGCTTTTGTTATCACCGTTGATTGTGAGCACACCGAAGTTTGCAAACTTCGCACCCGTTGATGTAAGGAAAACATCTTCGTTATCTTTGTTTTTATAGACTGCTTTTTCCGTTATTTCATGGGAATGAGCATCAATGAAACAGTCTATACCGTCGGTGTTTGCAATAATATCGCTCGATTTCCAACCGTCATTTGAACCGATAATTCCCGCATGACCTACCGCAACAACATAATCCGCACCGTCTTTTATCGCTTCGTCAACGCTTTCCTGAATGCTGTTATAAAGGTCTTCATTTGTCAATCCCCCGGGATAAGAAGGAAATCCATAAATAAAATTACCGCTTTCATCCTTGAAATATTCGGGAGTTGTTGAAGTGACCGTATCCGGAGTTGAAATACCCACAAATGCAATCTGATAAACCCCGAAATCTTCAATAGCATAGGGTTTAAGCACAGGCGAAATGGATGTAAGATCATAGAAATTGGAGCTGATATAATCATATTCCGCCTTGTTTTGTGCAAGGTCAAGGAATACCTCCATGCCGTAGTCAAACTCGTGGTTACCGGGAACGGCGTAGTCATAACCGACAGCGTTCATAATATCAACTATAGCTTCGCCTTCGGTTATTGAACCGATAACCTCTCCATGAATTGCATCGCCCGCATCAACGGTGATAACCGTATTGCCTTCCGCTTCAAGCTGAGCCTTGTAAGCGGCAAGCACGGCATAATCATCAATTGCACAGTGAACATCGTTTGTGTAAAGAATAACCGTTTCTGCTTCTGCCGCAAAAGCTATTGGCATAACGTATAAAATCATAATAACCGCAAGAATAATTGACAATAATTTTTTCATTTGTATTCACCTTAAAAAATTTAATTAATATGTTTATTTAATTGATATGATAGTCAAACATGAAATCTGCACTTTCGCCTGCAATGCGAAGTGAAATATATCCGTTAGGATTATCAAGAACATAGGTTTGCGTAAGTTCATTAAGAGTAAATTCATGGACGATTTCATCATCCTCAAGCAGAACGATTTTAAAATTGCCCGAGTCTACTCTTGCATGATTAACAGTAATCTCAAAACGGTTACCCCATATATTTTCACCGAAGATTTCCTCAACACCGGTAAACTTATTTGAAGAATAAGTTGTTGTGTTAAAAGCGGAATCAGTAGATTTTTCAAGTCCCATTGCACCGATATCACGGTTAATTATGTTTGAGTCTGTAATTGTCTGCAAGCTGAAATTATCAGCACCGTTTGTGTCTTCAATATGCTCAAGGTCGCTACTTAAAAACCAGACACCACACACAGCGATAAGAACAACCGCACCAATTCCGAAAATGATTTTCTTAATTTTCTCATTCATTTCAAAGCACCTCACTTTTCTGTTCAACATATTCTTTAAACTCGTTGAAAATGCGTTTGCCGATTGAACGGTAATCCATTGCAAGAACTTTTTCTATTTTTATTCTGCGGATTTCTTCGGGCACGTTGTAAATAGTCATAATGGTATTCAACGCTCCCGAAATACGTGTTTCAAGCGGTACGGTTTTATCAATAGCATTCAGAGTTGCGTGTGCAATGCCTGCAACAAGAATTTCCGCTTCTCTGAACTGCTCGTCTGTCCAATCGGGACAGTATTGAGCAAAAACCTCTTTTGCTCGGGCTGTATCATTGTTATGGATGATTTCAAGGCACTTCGGACTCTGATAAGTCGAAACGAAAAAGTCTTTCGCAACCTCGCTTTCTTCACAAGCCGCCGCCATAGTCATAAGTTCAAGGCAAATTGCAAGCAATAAACTGATACCGTCTTCAGCTTCATCCTTTATCATCTTCCACTGATATTTGCACAGCAAATCCGTGAGTACCGCAAGAAGATGTTCCTTTGTGGGATAATAATAAGTCAGATTGCCTGTTGAAACTTTCAACTCCTTGGCAATCATCTGCGGTGAGGTTTTTGAATATCCTACCTCAAGAAACATCGTGGT
>JAZQEE010000014.1:0-6139 GCA_045538815.1 Acutalibacteraceae bacterium | reverse complement strand
CAATTATGATAAGAACACCTGTTATGTAGTAGCCTTTTCCGGGAAGTTTATCTCCGAGAAACAAAGTTAAAGGAATTAAAGCAAGAAACACAATCAGCATTGCAACGTTTGATTTTTTCATACTGTTCCTCCCTTGTTTTTGCAGTAAAGCTCAACAACATTTTCTGCGGTAACGGCATTTTTGAAAACGTGTTTGCTCATACGGTTTGCCGCTGTTGTGTAGAAACTGTTGCTACCGAAGAAGTTCTGCGGAGTTTCGGTTGTAAGTATCTGACCGTCAAAGAACATGCTCACTCTGTCTGCATATTTTGCACAGAACTCAACGTCGTGCGACACCATAAGAATTGTTATGCCTTGACTTTTGAGTTTGTTGAGTATAGTCGCAAACGTTTCTTTGAAGAAGCTGTCCATACCCTTTGTGGGTTCATCGAGAAGAAGGATTTTCGGTTCTGTCAAAAGAACTTTTGCAAGAGCAGTTCTCTGCTGTTCACCGCCCGATAAATCATAGGGGTGACTGTTCATCAGCTCTGTGATTTGGCAGATTTCAGCAATTTCATTTATCTTGTTTTTATCCTTTGTCATTTCTGCGAGTTCGTCAGATACTTTGCTTTTTACAAAAAGACTTTTGGGGTCTTGAGGAAGCATTGAAACGCAGTTTTTGAAAAGCTCGCCCGATTTGAACTTGTTTACGGGCTTGCCGAAAACCTTGATTCTGCCACGGTAAGGCTTACAGATTCCGCAAATCGCCTTTAATGTTGTGGATTTACCTGCTCCGTTGCCGCCGACTATTGCGGAAATACTTCCCTTTGGAATTTCAAGGCTGACACCTCTGAGGATATCGGGGGTGTCTTTTTCATATCTGAACCATAACTCTTTGAGTGATAAAGCAGGATTTTCGATGTCATCATCAATATTTTTGCAAGGGATTTCGGCGATTTGAGGTTTGATTTCAAACTCTTTATTGAGCCACGCTCTGCCTTCTCTGACTGTCAGAGGGCAATCACCGTCGCCGTCTGCGTTATAGAAAACACGAACGGGAGTCGGCATTGCCGTAAACATAGGATTATTCTGTTCAAACAATAATTTGCCGATGTTTCTCGGTGTATCATCGGCAACGATTTTGCCCGAATCTATAACAATTGCTCTGTCAGCATAGGGAAAAATATCCTCAAGGCGGTGCTCGGTTATGATAACGGTTGTGCCGAGCTCGGTGTTGATTTTTCGAACCGTATTGAGAAAATCTGATGCGGCAATGGGGTCGAGCTGACTTGTCGGTTCATCGAGAATAAGAACTTCAGGTTGCATTGCCATAATTGACGCAAGGTTGAGAAGCTGCTTCTGACCGCCCGAAAGAACTGCAACATCTCTGTGAAACCAATCCTGAATACCGAAGTAACAAGCCATTTCGGCAACTCTTGAACGCATGGTTTTCTGGTCACAACCGAGGCTCTCAAGCCCGAATGCAAGCTCGTGCCAGACCTTATCCGTCACAATCTGGTCATCGGGATTCTGCATTACATATCCGATTTTTGCAGATTGGTCACGGTTGTTGACATCTTTCAAAGCAATTCCGTTGAAATATATTTCACCACTTCTTTTTCCGTGGGGAGTCAATACTGATTTGAGGTGACGCAATAGAGTTGTTTTGCCGCTTCCCGATTTACCGCAGAGAACGATATATTCACCTTTTTCTATTTTGAGCGACACACCATCGAGCGGTTTTTTTCCTTTTGAGGTCGGATATGAAAAACTCAGATTTTCAATTTTGAAATGTTCCACTGTATAACCTCCTTGATGTGAAGTAATGTCGGTATCATAAGATATCCGAGATATGCGATAAAGCCGATTTTGTTAATTCCGTTAATCGGTGTGATATTTCTTTCGGGCAAGAATTCGGCATTCATTCCGCCGTTTATTGCAAAAAATATTACGATACCGAGTAAAACAATCATAGCAAAAGCCGAAACCCAATCGGTTTTCGTCATTCGGTAAACCATAAAGCTTGTCCGCTTTTCCGTGCCGTAGCCTCTTGAACGCATTGAATCGCTTGTTGTGATACTCCCTTCAAGTGCCCACGAGGTGAGAACGCCGATAACGGTCATTCCCGAATTGAGTTTATCTTTTATTGATGCCGTTGAATTCAGACCTTTTCCTATTGAACTTCGCACCCCGATAATCTGCTTTACTTTTTGCAAGAGGTTGGGTATCATTCGGAATACCATAACGAGAAGAACTGATAATGACGGCGCAAGATTTCCAAAAAGGCATGTGAATTTATCACCCGTCAGCACTTTTCCGTAGCATCCGAACCACAGAAACATAAGAACAAACACGGTCGCAACGGCTACTCCGTAAACGAGTGCTTCAAGAGTGTAGGGTCTGTCGAGATATGTAAAAAGAACTGTTACTCCTCTTGTGTTTACAACAGGATTGAACAGCGTGATGAATACGAAAAGCGGTATCATCAGAAATATATTTTTTATCCCTTTTCTGCCGTTGAGTAATAAGTAATACACTCCGCTTGCGAATATGCCCGCAAGCAGATAGACGGGGTGCTGCAGGAGAACACCGAAAGCAATTGCTCCGATGAAAAACAGCAGATTCACCGCAGGATGAAATTTTGAAAATGCGTCCTCTTTCATTTTACTCCCATCGTTCTGCACCCACATCTTCACCGAGTCCGTTACAGGTGTAGCACCAGACGATATTTTCACCGCCCGTCAGATAATAGCTTGAACAGCCGTAATTCGGGAACCATCCGTTAACTTTATACATCCAACCCGATTCGCTGCCGCAGTCGAACTCATAAAGATTATTAATTCCTTCGATATAATAACTGTCATACATAGGAGTCCAGCTGTATTCTACCGGAATGTTGTATTGTTTGCAGACTCTGTTCAGAACATCAAATACGGTTTCGCCCTCTTCAAATTCAACCGTTACTTCTCTGAGAATAACTCCGTCATCGGGAACATACGGTGCTTTTGCGGGATCAAGATTATCCATATTGTCAAGAACCGTATCGCATCTGATTGTGATTGTGCAGGTAAGCTTTTCTTTTGTTGTTTCAACGGGTTTGGTGGTTGTGGTTGTAGGTTTCGTTGTGGTAGGTTTGGTAGTAGTTACGGGTTTGGTTGTAGTTGTAGCTTTGGGTCTTGTTGTTCTTTCTGTTTTGGTTGTTTCAGTTGTTGTTTCTGTAACCGTTGTTATTGCTTCGGTTATATAAACTGAATAATCACGCCTTGTTGTTGTCGGTCTCTTTTTTGTTGTTTTTTCTGTGGTTGTCTGTGTTTTTGAGGTCGTTGGTTTTGTTGTTTCGGCAACTGTTGCAGTAGGTTCTTTCTTTTCCGTGGTTGAAGATGTTGTTTCTTTCTTTGTTGTTTTTTCCGTATTAGTTGATGTTACGGTTTCGGTTACTGTGGTTTCGGTTGTTGTTTCTGTTGAACCGTGCATCTGTTCCCAACGTTCATCTTCAAGCTTATCCAAATCAGCATTTGAGAAAACAAGGGTTTTTGTTTCATTGGCTTTTCTTATCTGCGAAATATTGAAATCATTAAGGCTTTTAACGGAGAAATTTCGTACAGATTCCTTATCGCCAATCCATTCAAGCATCTGACCTTCATTTGCTTCGCCGACAGAACCGCAGTAAACACTTATACTCTGTGCACCTTTGCGTACACTCAGATTTGCAACGGCATTGCTTATTTCGGTCTGCTTGTCTGCGAATTCAAGTATAACAGAATTATTGGTGTTGACAAAAGCTTCACCGACATTTACTTTAAGCGCAAATTCATCAGAAGCAGGATTTATAATTTCAGCATCGGCATTCTGACCGAGTGCAATATAGTTTTCACCCAAAACAATTCTTACCGTCGTACCGGGGTCACAGGTGATTTTATCTCCCTTTCTGAGAACGGTTTCTTCTGTTGTTGCATAGGCAACTCCGTCACGCTGCAAGGTTATGATACCTCGGAAATCCGTAAGAACAGCAGTATTTTCATCGGATTTATCAAACCAACCTTTGATATGACCGACACCCAGAATACCCGCTGCCGCAATAGCTATAATGACGGCAACCATCACTATATTTGCTATTTTCTTTTTTTTCATAAAATTGCCTCCTGACGGTATATATACAATGTTATATAACAAATTATTTTCAAGATTAGGGAGTTGCGTCGGCTGTTGCTGAAAACAACAGCCGACTTATAGGAGTTATCAGAATGAGAAAATGTTTTGGAAAAGTGAGATTACCCAATTGAACGCATTAACAATCCAATTGATAAGCTTTTCAAAGAAACTGAGTTCTTTTTCGGCGATAAGTTCGCTATACTCAGTTTCCGCAGTTGTGAGTACTTCGTAGTTTTCAACAAGAGCTTTCTGCTCGTCTGTGAGAGCGTCATAAGCAGCTCTTGCTTCTTCGATAGCTGATTTGCTTTCTTTGGTAACGGTTCCGATAGCAGAAATCATTGTTTCAACAGATTCTGCAGCTTTAATATCGTTTTCAATCTTTGCAAGTGCTGTTTCTGCAGATGTAAGAACATCATAGTTTTCAACGAGTGCCTTCTGCTCGTCTGTGAGTGCATCGTAAGCAGCTCTTGCTTCTTCAATAGCCGATTTGCTTTCTTTGGTAACAGTTCCGATAGCAGAAATTAATTTTTCAACCGCATCGGCGGCTTTTTCTTCCTTTGTATAAACGTCAACATCAGTCATATCGTAGAGAGATGTTTTGCCGTCAACGAAACGGAAATAAGCTGCAAGAGCATACTGTCCCTGCTCTGTTGCCATACCGTTTATACCGGCTTCGGGAATATGAGCAAATCCGCCGCCTTCAACTGCAAACAGACACATTGCATCAACAACAGATATGCCGTTTTTTACAAAACGAGGGTCAGTTTCGGGATTGATTCCGAGTGCGGTCAATGCAACGATAACCTGAGCACAGGATTCACTGCAAATGCCGTCAATTGAACCGAATCCGCCATTATCATACTGCTTTTCCGAAAGGCAGATAATTGCTTTATCAACAGCCGCTTTGACTTCGGCATTTGTTTCATAATATGGAGCAAGAGACTGAATTGCCATACCCGTCATATCGGGGTCAGCAACCGTTCCTGACATTGCCCAACCACCATCGTCAAGTTGTTTTTCAATAATGTAAGAGATAAGTTTTTCACGAGTGACTTGTTCCTGTGCATCCGAATTAACGGGAATTTCATAACCGTAGCAATCAAATGCAATTAATGCCCAGATAGGACCGTTGATTCCTTGCTTTTTAACATAGGTCATATCAGTCAGACCCATAAGGAGATTGTGACCGTCAACATCCGTTACATCATAGCCTGCTGAGGTGAGAGCAAGAATAACTCTTGAATTGTCGGTTGATTTTGCTCTATGGAGTTGTTCTTTATCATTGATATTGTCGTTTACATATTCAACAACATTTTCGTAATATCCTTCGGGGCAATCATATCCTGAACGGGTAAGGTCAATTACCATCCACTCGCCACCGGTTGAACCGACAGAAGGCGTGCCGAGAGCACTGATATATGCACCCGTTTCTTCATAAACAGCTTTGTGGTCAGCCTTTGCGGTTTCTGCAAGCAAGGCTGCAAAAACAATCTCCGCATCGGTTAAAACTGAATAATTTTCTACAAGATTTTTCTGTGAATCGGTGAGTGCATCGTATGCTTCACGGGCAGAATAAATATTCTTATAGTTGAAAATTGTTACCGAGCCGATAGCTGAAATCAGTTCTTCAACAGCATTCGCCGCCGCTTCATCGGCAGCTGCCTGAGCATCCATCAAATCATTATAAACAGCCTGTGCTTCTTCAAGGTCTGCAAAATTGAAAACAAGTTCTTTTTCTGAATCAGTAAGTGCATTGTAAAGCTCCCAGGCAAAGTTGATAGAATCTCCGCTTTCTGCCGTTACCTCTCCGATATCATCAATAGCGATAATAACTTCAATTATCTGTTCGGTCATAAGAATCGGTTTGATAACCCAGCTTCCCGGTTTGTTGTAAGAATTCTCAAGACCGAGAACAAGATAAAACTCGTCATAAGCTTTGTTGTTATCATCCGTGTAGCCAAATCCGTAGCCTACACCTGAATCGTCACCGAAATCCCAATAATCTTCA
>JAZQEE010000013.1:0-8170 GCA_045538815.1 Acutalibacteraceae bacterium | reverse complement strand
ATGAACGAGCAGAAAGCACGCTTTGAAGAAAAGAACAGACTCTATGACCGTATTGCCCGTGACGTTTCATCTCAGCTTATAAAAGCGGAAGAATTGCTCACTCAGGCAAAGCAAAATCCCGAAGAAGCACACAATGCGCTGGCGAAAATCTGTGTTATAAGTGCATACATAAAACGAAGAGGCAATCTGCTTTTGCTCGGCGAAGAAAACAAAATTATTTCATCATCGGAGCTTGAATTCTGTCTTCGTGAATCGCTTGACAATATCCGCTTGCTCGGCGTTCATTCATCATTAAAAAGCAAGTGCTCGGGTAGTCTGTATGTTGAAAATGCGGTTGCTGTTTACGACTTGTTTGAAAAAACAGTCGAGTTATTCATTGATGATATCAACGCACTTATGGTATCGCTTAATTGCGAAAACTCCGTTATTAAACTTAATCTCCAGATAGGTCTGAATGACGGTGCCGATACTTCTTCACTGAACACACTTTCTTTAGCCGACGGAAGTGTTACCTGCGACGTTGATGAAAACGATGTTGCAGTTTGCGTTCTTCTTTCCGAAGGAGGTGCATCGGATGATTAACCTTCTTGAAACGGGAACTTTTATTCAGGCGTTATTTATGTCGGTTTTGTTTCTTGAGGCCGTAATAAATATTTGCTGTGTTCCGAATCTTTTTCTCCGTGATTACAAGCCTCTGACAAAGGTGTTTACCGTTCTTTTCAATCTTGCAGGCTTTGCTCTGCTTGTTGTTCTTACAACGGGACTCAACGCATTTATTTTTAACCGTAATATTCCTTACCCGAGCATATTGCTTCTTGAAAATGCGGAATATTCTCTGATGTTCATTCTGGCAAACCTTGCTTTTCTTGTTTTTCTTGGTACCGGAGAAATCCGTTACCGCAAAAACAGCGTTTCGTCGCTTTCCATAAAAGAAAGCTTCGACCATCTTCCGACAGGTCTTTGTTTTTCAAAAGCAAACGGTACCGTTCAGCTTGTAAACCACAAAATGAACGAACTCGGATATATTATGACGGGCGAAGAAATTCAGAATGCCAACAAATTCTGGAAGGCACTTGTAAACGGTGATGTTCTTCCCGATGTTCATCGGGTTTCCGACAGCAAGCAACCCGAATACCGTCTGTCTGACGGAACGGTCTATACTTTCAAGCGTGAAAAGGTTGAAAATGTTTTTCAGATCACCGCAACCGATACAACAAGCCTTCACAAGCTTACAAACAGACTTCGTATGAACAACGAAGAGCTTGAAGAAATGAACGCAAGACTCAGGCATTACGGCGAAACCGTTGACGAAACAACAAGGGCAAGAGAGAGGCTTGAAACAAAAATCCGTATTCACAGCGAGCTCGGTCAGGCACTTCTCGCAACCCGTCACAGCCTGAGCCAACCCGAAGCCGATTTTCAGCCGATTATCAGCACGTGGAACAGAAACATTGCCGTTCTTCGCACAGAAGCTGAACCTGCGCAGAACAGCGGTCTGCTTAACACACTCATTGATATTGCCGAATCAGCAGGTGTTACCGTTGAAATCAGCGGTGAATTCCCGATGAACGATGCAATCGGCAGTATACTGACTTCCGCCGCAACGGAAGCACTGACAAACGCCGTTATCCACGCAGATGCCAAAATTCTGTTTGTTGAGTTTTATGAAACGGATGACGGTTACTGTGCACGTTATACCAATGACGGAAATCAACCGACAAAAGAAATACACGAGGGCGGCGGTCTCGGTTCGCTGCGCAGTAAAATTGAACGTCTGGGCGGAAATATGGAAATTCAGTCTGTACCGCAGTTTGTAATGACTGTTCAGATGCCGAAAGAGGTGAAATTATTTTGATTAACGTTCTTATTGTTGAAGATGACCCTATGGCTCGCAAATTGCTTGAAATATACATAAACGACAGCGAAGAATATAAGCTTTCGCAATCTATTGAAAGTGCGGCAATGGCAGAGCTTTACTGCCGCAGAAACCCCATTGACCTTATCCTTATGGATGTATGCACGGCAATGGATGCAAACGGACTTGATGCGGCGGCAAAAATCAAAAAGAGCTGTCCTCATATCAAAATAATTATTGTTACGAGTCAGCCCGAATTCAGCTTCATTGAAAGGGCAAGAAAAGCGGGAGTTGAAAGCTTCTGGTATAAAAGTGCATCGGCAGAGGAAATCATTGAGGTTATGAACAGAACAATGGCGGGTGATTCCGTTTATCCCGACACAACACCCTCACTCAGACTCGGCGAAGCGATGAATTTCGATTTCACCGAAAAAGAGCTTCTTGTTCTTCGTTTGGTTGTTGACGGCGAAGCTGATGCGGATATAGCCGAAAAGCTCGGTATGTCCGTGCGTACCGTGAAAGCACACATTCAGAATATGCGTGATAAAACAGGCTTCCGTAACCGCACCGAACTTGCGGTAAGAGTGCGTGAAAGCGGACTTGTTATCAATGACCATAAAACGGAATAATAAGGCTCCCTCGTGAGGGAGCTGTCACGAAGTGACTGAGGGAGTAACCCAAGACGGCAGAGCAATCTGCCGTCTTTTTTTGAAATTTTTTTAAAAAAACTTCCATTTTTGCACTAAAGTACAATGTGCAAACCGAAAAAAGGTGATAGAATTACGATGTAAGAATGTATACTGACAAAAGTATACCTTTTATAAACAAAAACGAAAGGAGCAATTTTTTATGAAATTACTCAAAAAAACCTTGGCAATACTGCTCTGCCTGATTATGGCGGTCGGTATTATGCCTCTCTCTGCAGTCGCAAAAGATGATGATGTGGTTAAGGTAGACCATGTTACTGTTAAGACAAACAGTATCTTTAAAGTTGGTGAACCGTTACCTAAAGACTTCAAAGCAGATTATACTGACCATCTGTTCAAATTGGAGGATGTAGATTGGTCTTGTACCGAAGTCTACAATGAATGGGATTACAAATCACTCGGTGCCTTTTCCAACGCAGGCGACACATTTGAGAAGGGTCGCGGTTATGAGCTTGTATTGACTTTCTATTCCGATCAGAAGGAAGTCGATGTAAAAAAATTCACGCTGAAAACCGGCGACAATACATATACTTCATATTCAACAAGCAGCTTCTCTCCACTTGTCAAAGTTGGTGCTACTCATAAGCATCAGCCCGTTACATTGGCATATTTCTACATTCCTTTTACCGAGTTAGGTAATAAAGTTACAACTTATGACGAGCTTAAATCTGCGCTTCTCAAGAGCGAGGACTATGTAATCACTCTCGGAAAAGATATTACAAAAGAAATCGGTCTTGGCAAAACAGAAGAGAGCGAAGCGGCTCAGCTTACTGTCAACGGCAAAAAGTGGCTCAACCTCAATGGCAAAAAGCTCAAGGTAGTTGACCATTCCGATGTTACAGATGACAAGGATGAATCACTTCGGTCATACAGAACCCTTTTCACTGTTTCAGAGGGTGCAGAATTAACAGTTGACGACACCCGAGGCAAAGGTGAAATAAAATACGATGCTCACTTTATTTCGCCAAACTTTTTTGCTATAGTTTATGACGAAGCTTACTATTTCAGTGTTCCTGAAAGAAACATGTTTAATGTTCGCGGTAAGCTTACCGTAAACGGCGGTAAATTTGATGCCGGTGGTGCTAAAGAGCAATATCTTGCCGATGAAGCATGCAATGCTTATCAGATTGCAGCAGGCTACATCTGTAAAACTGAAGGCAGTGGTCAGGCGACTTTTAACGGCGGCGAATTTATCGGTCATACATTTTCCGAAAAAATTGAACAATATTATCGTGTAGTAATGCCGGGCCCGCAATCAGATAAATTCAAGGAATTTAACGGTGGACCGTATTATGTCCTCAGCGGTAACATTACAATAAACGGCGGCGATTTCATCAATGAGGGTGTCGGAGCTTTTGTTGACAAAGAAAATTCATCAAAGCTGAAGATTTTTAACGGAAGTTTCGATGTTAAAACACATTCTAAATTACGCGCTCCCATTACAGACTCAGTAGATAACTCCTGCATGGATTGGGAAGTGGCAGCATTCAACATTCCCGAAGGTTCATGGAACAGCGATACTTCTCTTTTCCTCAAGGACGGAAAGCTTTGCTTTAGTCCTGCAAAGGATTTTCTTGATGACTATGCAGAGGATGCTCGCATTGATATTTTCAAAATCGATTTTTATCGTGCAAATCCCGGACTTTCAGGCAAAAACATAATAGCAGAGGTAAATTATGCTATAGGTACAGAAGAATTCACCGTTGTTGGTCAAACATCAACAACATACACTAACTTCCTCTATTCAGCAAAGTTACCTCCGCAGTACCTTCTCGACAAGGGTTATGTACTTAATATCAGAGGTACTTTGTTTGACCCGTCCGGCAAGCAGTTATTCATGGAACCAGAAGATGACAGCTATGTTACTTTGTATCCTGAGGACTATTGCACAACTCCCGGCACATATACATATAAGGTTACCTTTGTGCTTATGGATAAGGATGGTAAGCTTTGCGGTGTTAAACCCTACACAGTGCTTATCAATGCCGTTACGCCTTGCGAAACACACGATTACTATGAGATTTCAAATACTGCAACCTGCACATGGAGAGGCACAATAACCGAAATCTGTACCAAGTGCGGTAATGTCAATACAGACACCAGTGCTGCTCTCGGTCACACATATGAAGAATATTCAGATCCCTGGTCATCTGATAGTATGTACCATTGGAAGTATTGCTACAGATGTAATAAGACTGTCGACAAAGGAATCCACGGTTACAGAGCAGGTGAAAGCGTATGCGTGACCTGCGGTCTTGATAACAACTGCGACTACGGCAATGCAATGGATATGGAGCGTGACGAAACTCACCATTGGTGGGCTTGTGAAACTCATGCTCCTGAAGATGCCTGCCCCAATGACCACAAGCTGGAATACGGTGCACATACCGTTTGCCCTGTTGACGGAATGGGCAACACAAGCGCAAACACCACTTATAACTGTGCGTACGGCTACCGCTGCGACGGCTGCGGTGAATACTTCGGCGAAACAGGCAATCACACATGGGTAATGTGGAGAAGAATTCCGGCAACCTGCTATTCAGAAGGTAGAAATATTTACAAATGCACAAACGACGGCAAAATTGACCCCAGCGGCAACAAAGTAAGCTGTGGCTATAAAACCGTTACAATTCCGAAGACAGAGCACAAGTGGACTCTTGTAAGCGACACGGCAACCTGCCAGGCAGACGGCAAGGCAACTTATAAATGCACAACCTCAGGCTGCGGCGAAACAAAGACGGTTGATTCGCAAAAGACAGGTCATATCTACAGCCTTGTTTCCGACACGGCAACCTGTACTTCGAGCGGCGAGGCAACATATAAGTGCAATACCTGCAGTGCAAGCTATAAGGAAGTTTCACCCGCAAAGGGTCATAACTACATCGAGGATTCCTATGTAGCACCCACAACCGAAGCTGAAGGTAAAATCACCTATAAGTGCACCGATTGCGGTGATATCAAGACGGAAAGACTTGAAAAGCTTTCTGTTATCAGAGAGCCCAAAACAAAGAGTATCAACTGCAAAGACGGTGTTCTTATCCGCCCGAATTTTGCGGTTATCCCCGAAGGAGCAAAGGTTGAATGGACCGCAAGCAACGGCTGCTTCAACTGGAGCGTTGATGCAGAGGGTAACGTTAAAGCTATCTCAAATTCAAGCGGTGACACAACCTTCACGGCAAAGGTAAAACTTGCTGACGGCACATATATGACCGATATGTACGGCAACGAGGTTGTTGACCAGACAACTGTCAAATCAAACGCAGGCTTCTTCCAGAAGATTATCGGCTTCTTCAAGAGCCTCTTCGGCGCAACAAAGATTCACGAATAAACCTTAAAAGGCTCCCTCGTGAGGGAGCTGTCACGAAGTGACTGAGGGAGTAACCCAAGGCGGCAGAGCAATCTGCCGTCTTTTTTATATAAAAAAATAAAATATTTTTAAAAAAAGTTTCATTTCTGCACTAAAGTACAATGTGCGATTTATTTTTATTTGTTAAAATTAGGATGAATAAAAATCTAAATGGGGGATTTTATGGCTAATCTGAAAAAACTTACGATTCTTCATTCCAACGATTTGCACGGCGACTTCCTTGCCGAAGAGATTGATTCAAAGCTTGTCGGCGGCGTTTCAATGCTTTCGGGATATGTCAACAAGGTCAGAAGTGAAGAAAAGAACGCAATCTACTGCATTGCAGGCGATATGTTCAGAGGCTCGGTTATCGATTCCGAATATCAGGGCGTTTCAACAATCGAAATTATGAATATGCTCTCGCCCGATGTTGTTACCGTCGGCAACCACGAAACGGATTATGGTGTTTCACATCTTCTGTTTATCGAAAAATGTGCAAAGTTCCCGATTATCAATGCAAATTTACATATCAAAACCAACGGTGCAAGACTTTTCAAGCCTCACCATATAATTGAAATCGACGGAATGAAAGTTCTGTTTATCGGTATTCTGACCGAAGACGTTCTTTCGCAGACAAAGAACGACGGTCTTGTGGGAACATTTGTTGATATTGATGAAGCTGCAATGACAGTCGGCAGAATCTGCAACGCATATAACAGAATTGATATCGATTTTACAGTTCTTCTCACGCATATCGGATTTGAAGAAGATAAAAAGCTTGCCGCAAAGCTCGACCCTGCATGGGGTGTTGATATTATCGTAGGCGGTCACTCGCATACGTTTATTGAAGAGCCTGCGGTTGTCAACGATATTGTTATTGTTCAGGCAGGAACGGGTACAGACCAGATAGGCAGATTCGATATTATGGTTGATACCGATAACAACTGTATTGACAGCTACACGTGGAAAACCGTTCCTATCAATGCGGAAAACTGCCCGAGAGATGAAAAGCTTGAAGATATAATCAAGTATTACAAAAAGAAAACGGATATGAAATACGGTCGCATGGTAACGAGATTCAAAAGGCAGCTCACTCATCCGTCACGCTACCGTGAAACCGAGCTCGGCGGTCTGTTTGCAGATATTATGCGTGACAGTCTCGGTCTTGACCTTATGCTTCTCGGTTCGGGAAGTGTCCGCACAACAGAACTCGGTCCCATTGTTCTTTATCAGGACCTTGCGGAATGCTTCCCTTACGATGACCCTGCATATATGCTCCGCGTGACGGGCGAACAGCTTAAACGGATGATAAAGTTTATGCTTCGTGACGAGGTGTGGGAAGGTTCCCATTGTGAATTTTATCAGTTTTCAAAGGGAACAAGAGTTCTTTATGACCGCAGCACTCGCGAAATCAAAAAGTTCACCCTTAACGGCGAACCTCTTGATGATGAGAGAATTTATAAAATCGGTCTTCAGCATTTCCATTTCAAGAATCTTGAAAACTTCTTCTCCGTTCCCTATGACGAGGTTGCAAAAAACGGCAAGCCGAGAATGGTTTCAACCTCCTGCAGAGAGATTCTTGATGAATATCTTTCCGTTCACAATGCTCTTGACCGTGAAATCAGCGGCAGACTTATAGTTGAATGATTATGAAGAAGAACAGACCAAAGGGCAACGGATTCATTTCGGCGTTGCTGATAAACCTCATATTCGAACTCAATTGGTCAATTCCTGCATGGCTTTTGCTTGCGGCTTATTTCATTTTTAAAATATCAATCTGGTGGTTTGTCGGTGCACTTACCGTATGGGTTATCGGTGTTGCAATAAAAACAGCGGTTTTCTCGTGGCTTGTTCACGTCGGCAATATTCCCGATCCGCCCAAAGAAAACAAAAATCCCTATTCATCAAAAGGTTATAAACCGAATAAATAAGGAGGTAATGCCAATGAAAAAGATAACAGCCATTCTGCTTGCACTGATTATGCTGCTCTCATTTGCAGCCTGCGGCGGCAAGGGTGACGGCGAAACAACAACCGGGGTTCCTTCGCAGACCGAAGAAGCAAACACAAAGGGTAACAGTTCTGCTAATGACAAAGGCGGAAGCAAAGAGGATGACGGCGGAGATTTGCTGATGACTCTTTATATGGACTGCGATTCTGATGATTACCAGAGTTTGACGGGTAAAATCGAAAGCATAAACACAGGCATTGACCCTCAGACTTCAGCAGGCTGTTTCAGATTTATTTCACCCAAAAACGGTGTG
>JAZQEE010000012.1:0-39357 GCA_045538815.1 Acutalibacteraceae bacterium | reverse complement strand
CAAAACTGCTTCGCATCTGAAATGCAATAGGTTGCGTGCAGTCGGGAATTTCTTCTCTGCAGGCATACTCTCGTATGGCAAAGAGAAAAATCACCGAATGTGCGTGAGATATTGTATTTCAGACATATAGGATTACTGTTTTAAAAAGTATATCATTTACGAGATTACGTGTCAACGCATCTTAAGCATTAAGTTTCTTCAAGCATACCGTGATAAACACCGAGCCAATAAGGCAGAGTATATGTTGTTGAAGCCTCCATGGTATTTTTGTTGTCGTAAATACTGAGATAATATGATGAAGAATTATATTTATGCAATGATCTTTCATCAGGTGCAGCAACAGCCCAGTCAACCTTTACGGCTTTAAGGATATAAGCAATTATATCAATAATTTCAGGTTTCTCGTTTATTTCGGGAAGAGGACTGCTTGTTTTAAGATTATAACTGAGAACAACATTGAAATTCAGACCGATATCAGAAAGCTTCAGCTGAGCAATATCATCACGGTTTTCATTGGTGGTGCAATATGTAATAAGGTCTGCGGGATGTCTGCTTAGAGACCATGCCGCAGTTTTTATGATATCGTTTCCGTAATAATCTGTTATCTTTTTGTCGGGATATGCAAGCTGATAAATATAATACCAGAGCGGATTTTCACTGTATCTTATCGAAATCCACCAGTCATCAATGCCCTGACGGTAATATTTCAGTATTTCTTCATCTTCTTCAAGCTGAAACATTACATAATACGCCAGCATCGCCATTTCTTCCGATGAATAATTTACAATAAATCTGTAAACGGTTTCAACAAGGTCTGTATTATCAAGCCAACCGACAATGTTTCCTACAAGCGGAATTGTTGCATCAGCCGCATAATACTTGATAGCTGCAAGCATCCTCTCGTAATGCTGAGCCGATACTTTTGCGTATTCATATGCAGGATCAAGAGCAGCCATACGGTATTCGTTTTCCCACTTCTGATATCCCGTAATATATGCTGCTGTTTTGAAAACAGAAAGAAGAACAAGCGAATGAAGTGACGATTCGGCAACTGAGCTGCCTGCACTCATCATTGACCTGCTGAAATTAGCCCATGTCGTCGGCTGTCCCGTTGCATCGCAAAGCATATATCCGTTATCGCTCAGATGCTGAGCAAGTCCGTCAATTGCGTTGACAAGAATCGCTTTTATCTCAGTGTCTTCGGGAGCAATGATATCATACATCAGCTTAAAGATGAACATATGACCTATCAGTTCATCCGCACTTGTGTCTGTTTTATAAATGATATCATCGGGTGAATACTCTTCGCCCAGAACATCATTCCAGAGCCTTTCGGGAATCTTACCCGAAGCGTCAACGGTGACACCTCTGAGATTTTCACCGTTGAGAAGATATCCGCTTGCGCCCGGCTGTTTATCGGATATTCCCATTGCAGTACCGTCAGAATTAACGGTCCAGTAGATATTATCATATCTTCCGACATTTTCGGATTTAAGAGAAAATGTTCTTGCGGGAAAGCCTTCAATCAGTCTTGTTCTCTTTTCATATTCTGCATCGGTATTGACCGCAGGGTCGGTCCAGTCATCTGCGTTTACCGCCTGATAAAAACCTCTTCCCTCAAGCTTTGAAAGAGAATTCATAAAAGTCAGCGATGCCATTGACTCATTAAATAACTTTGCGGGGCTTTTTGCGGGAAGAATAACAGATGAATCCCCTCCTGCTTCAAGAGCATCGGCGGAAAGCCATCTGTCACTTGGTCCGCCCGGAATATTCTCGGGAATCTGTCTGCGGATATACGCCTCGGTAGTACCGGTTCTCATTGAAATATAGTAAAGGAGAAGAACTGCTTCCGCTGTTTTATATGCAATTTCTTTTGCTTCCGAAATTTCAGCTTCGGTTGCATCCGGATCAGCTTTGAGAGTTGCATATCGCATAAGCTCTCCTGCGCCGTACATTGAAGTCCACAAGCCGTCATTATCACTTTCATAAGTGTACCATGTGTCACCCCACCGACGAGCCTGGTCAACATAACCGTGTCTGGCAACAAAGTTCCGTGTCATGTCGCTGAGATACCATGCTTTCAGCCTGCCCGATGCTTCCATCATAACAATATGAGTTACACCGCTTTCCATGACGGTCCATATTCCGCATTCACCGTCAGGGAAGATAGCAAGAACATTCTGGCTGTCATTTGAATAAAAATATCTTTCGCCCATAAAACGCTGCTCGGCATCTCTCTCGGTCGGTGCGTTTTTATCTGTTCTCAAAACACCGTAATCCGTAATCTGCCACACTGCGCCGTCAGCGGTAACGGCAGCCTGATAATTCTCATAATCGGTAACCGATGACACATAAGCGGGAATTTCGCTGCTGCCGTGAGGGAATCTGTAAACCAGCTTCTGAAGATTTTCAACCTCAGGTATTCCCTCTTTTTCATAATTTTTTGATTTCTCGCTGACTTGCATAAGCGTCGGAGTTTCAACAACATTCAGCTCAACGCTGTCCGAAAAACCGTCGCCCTGAGCGGTTACGGTTGCTCTGCCGACTGATTTTGCGGTAACTCTGCCCCACTTATCAACCGTTGCAACGCTTTCAGGCTCAGCGCTCCAGACAAGATTTCTGTTTTCAACCTTTTCCGAAAAAACGCATTCAAGCGATCTGCTGTCACCAACGCAAAGCTCCCAATCCTCGGGCACCGTTATTCTCAGCTTTTCGCTCACGGGAATAAAACCCGTTACAAGTGACGAGACAAGAACGCACAATGAGAGAATAAACGAAATAATTCTGTTTATCATACTCTTTCCTCCGAACAAAACCATCAATTTTGTAACAATTCAATCATAAATAACGGCAGATAATTTGTCAATACACAGACGATTTTTATTTTTAATAAGGTGACAAAAATTATTGACTTTATTATTACATTGTGTTATCATCTATTCAATAAAAAACTTCACGGAGGACACAACAATGAAGCATATCAAGACTCTTGAAACCCGCAATCTTTGCGAGAGCGCTAAGAACGGCGGCTGCGGCGAATGCCAGACTTCCTGCCAGTCAGCTTGCAAGACCAGCTGCGGTATTGCTAACCAGCAGTGCGAAAACACAAAGGAAAGCAAGTAATTTCAAAAGCAGAAATGCCGCCACTAAGGCGGCATTTTTTACTAAAGGAGACCAATTTCATTTATGATACATCAGTATAAACTTAACGGATATAATATTGTTCTTGACATCTGCTCAGGCTCGGTTCATGCTGTTGACGATGTTGCTTATGACATTATTGAAATCTTTGAAAATGAATCCAAAGAATCCGTTATCGGAAAGATATCGGAAAAGTATTCCTACATTTCAAAAGCGGATATTGAAGAATGCTATGAGCAGATTGTTGAATTAAAGAATGCGGGAAAGCTTTTCACTCCCGAAACCTTTGAGCCCATGGCAGGTCATCTCAAGGCAAAAACTGCGGGCGTTGTCAAAGCTCTCTGCATTCATATTGCTCACACCTGCAATCTCAACTGCTCATACTGCTTTGCAAGTCAGGGCAAATATCACGGCGAAAGAGCATTGATGAGCTTTGAGGTCGGAAAAAGAGCCCTTGATTTCCTCATTGAAAATTCGGGAACCCGCCGCAACCTTGAGGTTGACTTTTTCGGCGGAGAGCCTCTCATGAATTTTGATGTTGTCAAGCAGATGGTCGCATATGCAAGAAGCATCGAAAAAGAGCATAACAAGAATTTCCGCTTTACTCTCACAACAAACGGCGTTCTCATTGATGACGATGTTATTGATTTCGCAAACCGAGAGATGAGCAATGTTGTTCTCAGCCTAGACGGAAGAAAAGAAATTCATGACCGCTACAGAGTTGACTATGCAGGCAACGGAAGCTGGGACAAAATTGTTCCTAAATTCCAAAAGCTTGTCGAGGCAAGAGGCGGCAAGAATTATTATATGAGGGGCACATTCACTCACGCTAACCCCGATTTTCTCAATGATATTCAGCAGATGCTTGACCTCGGATTCACGGAGCTGAGCATGGAGCCCGTTGTCTGTGCTCCGGGAGACCCTTCAGAGCTTACCGAAGAAGATAAGAGCATTGTTCTTGACCAGTATGAAAAGCTTGCCGAACTGATGATAAAGAAGGACAAGGAAGGCAAGCCCTTCACATTCTATCATTACATGATTGACCTTACGGGCGGTCCCTGCATCTACAAACGAATCTCAGGCTGCGGCTCAGGCACCGAGTACATGGCAGTTACACCGACGGGTGAGCTCTACCCCTGCCATCAGTTTGTGGGTGAAGAAAAATTCAAGCTCGGCGACATATGGAACGGAGTCAGCAACACTGCAATTCAGAATGAATTTGCCGAATGCAATGTTTATTCAAGACCCGAATGCCGTGACTGCTGGGCTAAGCTTTACTGCTCGGGCGGATGCGCTGCAAACGCTTATCATTCAACCGGTTCGGTAAAAGGTGTATACAAATACGGCTGTGATCTGTTCAGGAAGAGAATGGAATGCGCAATCATGCTTGCGATTTCAAGAGCATTTGAAGGAGAAGAATAATGAACACTCCCGTTTGCGATTTTGTAGGCAAATATTCAGACAGCAAACCTTTGAGACTGCATATGCCCGGTCACAAGGGGTCCGGAGCACTCGGGTTTGAAAGCCTTGATATAACCGAAATCAACGGCGCTGACAGCCTCTATGAGGCAAGCGGAATTATAAGCGAAAGCGAGGATAACGCAAGCACTCTTTTCGGCTGCCGAACTCTGTATTCAACCGAGGGCTCGTCTCAGTGCATAAGAGCGATGCTTTATCTTGCCGTTCTTCACGCTAAGAATCAGGGGAAAAAGCCGATTATTGCCGCAGGGAGAAATGCTCATAAAACTTTTCTCAGTGCCGCCGCATTGCTTGATTTTGACATCATGTGGCTTTATCCTCAGAGCACGGAATCATATCTCAGCTGCAGCATTGATGCGGATTATCTTGAAAAAGCTGTTGTTTCCGCAGAGGAGAAGCCGACTGCGGTTTATCTCACCTCTCCCGACTATCTCGGAAACATTGCAGACATAAAATCGATTGCGGATCTCTGCAAAAAGAACGGCATTCTGCTGATTGTTGACAACGCTCATGGCGCATATCTTAAGTTCCTGCCCGAATCACTTCATCCGATTGACCTCGGAGCAGACCTTTGTTGCGACTCTGCTCACAAAACACTTCCCGTGCTTACGGGCGGCGCATATCTTCATATTGCAGAAAGTGCGCCCGAATTCTTTTTTGAGCAAGCAAAAAATGCACTTTCGCTTTTCGGCTCAACAAGTCCGTCATACTTGATTATGCAGTCACTTGATGCTGCAAACAGATACATTTCGGACGGTTACAGACTCAGATTATCTCAAACAGTTTCCGATACCGAAAGCCTGAAGAAAAAACTGATTGCAAACGGATTTGTTCTTTACGGGAATGAGCCGCTGAAGCTGACAATCAGCGCTAAGGAATACGGTTATCGGGGTTTTGAATTAGCTGAGATTCTCGAAGAACAAAACATCATATGCGAATTTGCCGATCCAGACTTCATTGTTTTTATGATTACCCCCGAAACGGAATCTTCGGGTCTCAGAAAGCTTGAATCCGCATTGAATACAATTCCCCGCAAAACAAGAATCACCAATGCTCCCCCATTGTTTTCACGGTGCGAAAAAGCGATGTCGGTCAGAGAAGCGGTTTTTTCGGAATGTGAAACAGTTCCCGTTTCCGAATGTGCAGGCAGAATCCTCGCACAAGCCTCTGTCGCATGCCCTCCCGCAGTGCCGATAGTTATCTGCGGAGAAACAATTGACGAAAATGCCGTTTCAGCTTTTGATTATTACGGAATCAAAGAGTGTGCGGTTACAAAATAAGAGTTATGCTCCATGCACGGTTCTGTGCATGGAGCATTTTTTATTCATTATTGACTTCGACTTTCAAAGCTTCTTTTTCGGCTTTTTCTTTTGCCGCAACATCATTTTTTATCAATCGGTAAATTACAGCCGCTACGGGAACACCGATAAGCATACCCCATATACCGAGAACACCGCCGCCGATCGTTACCGCAGCAAGCACCCAGATTCCGGGCAAGCCCATTGACGATCCGACAACCTTGGGATAAATGAGATTGCCTTCAAGCTGCTGAAGAATAACAATAAAGATAAGGAAAATAAGTGCTTTAACGGGCGAATCCATAAGAATGAGAAAAGCACCGACGCCTGCGCCGATGAACGCACCGACAATGGGAATAAGAGCTGTGAACGCAATGAGCGCACCGATCATCGGAGCATAAGGAAGCTGAAGAATAAGCATTCCAAGCATGCAAAGAGTTCCGAGAATAACCGCTTCCGTACACTGACCAACTATGAATTTATGGAAACTGTCATTGGCAATACCGACAACATAGCTGATTTTTTCAGCCTTTTTCTCAGGGATATATCTTTCTTCAATTTTCTTAAGCTGAGCAGAAATTTTATCCTTGCCGAGAAGAAGATAAACAGCAAAAATAAAGCCGATAATTGCGTTTGAAACAACAGAGAACACCGATGTTACTGCCGAAATCGCAACATCCATAACGCTTCCGAGACCTGTTGTCAACGTCTTTGCGATATCACCGATTTTTGATTTCCAGTCAATTGAAGAAAGAGTATTTATAATTTCATCGGAAACAAACCTATAATCTTCAAGCTTGGCAATGACCTTTTCAATAGCACCGGGCAATTCATCTATTACCATTTTTATACATGCAGCAAGCTGGGGTACAACCAAACCGATAACGAGCGCAATAACACCCGCAAGAGTGATTACCGCACCGACAAGGCAAACAGGTCTTCTAATTTTTAAAACATTATTATTTTTTGATTTTGCAAAAAAATGGCGTTCATAAAAGCTCATAAGGATATTGACAAGATAAGCAATTATCAATCCGACCAGAAGCGGCGTTGCCGCCGAAAATACCGTTCCGATAAAGCCCGAAACATTCGGCCAGTAATGAATGCAGAGATACAGCAAAAATATACTTATTCCTATTTTAAGACAAGTTTTCCATTCAAGTTTTTTCAAAGTTTTTTCCTCCGTGTTTTTTTATTTATCGGAACAAGATGTGTTCTGTTAAGCACCAGCATAACAGCGGGAATAAGGATAAGCTGAAGTATAATTCCGGGAACCGCATTCAGAAATGCTCCAGCGAGAAAAGCTTTGAAAGTGAACTTCCCTGCGCCGAGAAGAATCGTCTGTGCCAAGCCCCAGACAAGCCTTCCACCGACCATTGAAACAATCAGACAGCGGTAAAGCGAGCGGATGCATTTCCATTTTGAACGACTGAAAAGAAAACCTGCAATAAAGCCATATGCCGCAAGCTCAAAAGCCATAGAAACTGCGTTAGGAAACATAACGGGCATTGAGAATAATGCAGAACGCATGAGCGGAAGAACGAATCCGACCGTAACACCGTATTGCCAGCCGCAGATAAGACCGCAGAGCATGACGGGAATATGCATAGGCAAAAGCATGTTTCCTACGCTCTGAATCTGACCAGTCAGAAACGGCAACACCAGACCGATTGACAGAAGCATTGCTGATATAATAAGATTCAAAAGCTTTTTGTTTTTCAAGATTTATCCATCCCAGACAATTTAATAATGTTTTAATAATTATATATAGCATAGTAACTGTAAGTCAACTATTTTCAAAACTTTTTGAAAGAAAAAAACTCCGGATTTTATATGCAAAAGCATCAAAATGTCCGATTTTTTGCTTTTTTTCCGATATTTTGACTGTTTTGTCTGTTTACAAAATTAAAAAATTTAATGTATTATCTACAAGGTTATTAAAATAGATTTTTTAAATGAGGTAGTTATGAGAATCAATACTGATTTTTACAGCAAAATCCATACAGTCCGTGATCTTATCGATAACGGCGCTGAAATGTACGGAGAAAAAGCATTTATCAAATATTTTGTCGGAGACAATGTTGTTGAAAAGAGCTTTATCGACCTGAGAGAAAACAGCCTTGCTCTCTGCCGTTTCATCCGCTCGGTATGCCCCAGAAGAATGCATATCGCAGTTATCGGCAAAACATCTTATGAATATATTACTGCTATCACAGGCACTCTTGTAAGCGGCAATGTTTTTGTTCCCTTCGCTCCCACAATCTCGGTTGAGGAAGCTTGCGAGCTTTTTGAAGACGGCGACATCGAAGCACTTTTCTACGAAAGCGCTTTTGAAGAGAACGCAAAGCAGATTATTGAAAAATACGGAAAGCTTAAAACAGTTGTTAATATGGGCGATCCCTCATGGTTTGCCGATATCTATGAAAAGTATTCATCAGAATCTGAATACGCTGAGCTTTCAGAAATCGAGCTTAATCCTGCAGAATGTGCAACAATCATTTACACATCGGGAACAACAGGCGTCAGAAAAGGCGTTATGCTTTCATCTGAAAACCTCATTGCAAACGTAACATATACAGATTTCGTTCTTGATCAGGATGAGGTAGTTCTTTCGGTATTGCCCATGCACCACATCTTCTGCTTCTCGAGCGACTACTTCTCACCTCTCCTTAACGGCTACACGGTATGCCTCAACGGCGAGCTTGCAAATATCGGAAGAAACCTCCAGACCTTTGAGCCCACAACCATGAGACTTGTTCCCATGATTTGTGAATCACTCATCAGAAAAGTAGGTATTCTTCACAAGAAATTCCCCATGCTCCCCCCCAGAACAGTTGCAGAAAAGGTTTTCGGAAAGAACTTCAAATGGATTGCAGTCGGTGGCGCTGCCGTTTCTCCAAAGCTTGTTGACGAATACGAAAAGTACGGAATCATTCTCCGCGTCGGTTACGGAATGACCGAAACAAGCCCAAAGATCACAACCGGTGACTATTCGAACAGCAACAAGGGTTCAAGCGGTAAGATCATCAAAAGCCTTTTCGATCTCAGAATCGTTGACGGTGAAATTCAGGTTAAGGGTAAATGCGTAATGCTCGGCTATTACAAGAAGCCCGAAGAAACTGCAAAGGCATTCACCGAAGACGGATACCTCAGAACGGGTGACCTCGGCAGAATCAGCGATGACGGCACTCACCTCTTCGTTACCGGCAGACTCAAGAATCTTATTATTCTCTCAAACGGCGAAAACATTTCACCCGAAGAGCTTGAAAAGAAGTTCGTTGATGAAAAGGTAATCAAGGAAATCATCATCAGCGAAGAAAATGACAAGATTATCGCAGAAGTTTTCCCCGACACAGAGTTTGCAGCTGCGCTCGGAATTGAGAACATAGAGGAATACCTCAACGAAAAGATTAAGGAAGCAAACAAAGGCGAAAGAGTTGAGAGAGAAATCTCCGTATTGCGCCTGAGAGAGACTCCGTTCCCCAAGACAACAACGGGCAAAATCAAGAGATCGGCTATCAAGTTTTAATTAAAATTTAAATTTTATACAGAACAAGAAAGGATTCAGGTGGACAAAATGACAGAAAAGATTATTGACACACTTCTCAACTATGTTGAGCCCGAAGATGAAATCACTGCAGAAACAGACATCAAGAGCGAACTCGGCATGTCATCATTTGACCTTGTATGCTTTGCCGATGAACTCTATGAAACTTTCGGCGTTACACTCACTCCCGATAACTTCAGAGATTTCTGCACAGTCGGACAGCTTGCAGATTTCATCGGTTCAGCCAAAGCTAACGCATAAATGATTAAAACCGCAGTTTGAAACTGCGGTTTTCTTTTTAAACAAAAAGAGCGCATGCACAAGGAAGCTCCTTATGTATGCGCTTTTCGTTTATCTGATGCCGTAATTTTCGATGATATAATCCATATCCTTATCGCCTCTGCCTGAAAGGTTGATGAGAATTGAGCCGTGGTCCATTATTTTTGCAAGCTTCATGCCGTAAGCAACCGCATGTGAGCTTTCAATGGCGGGGATGATGCCTTCAAGACGGGAAAGCTTGAAGAATGCATCGATTGTTTCTTCATCATCAATTACATCATATTTAACTCTGCCGATTTCCTGAAGGAATGCATGCTCAGGACCTGATGATGGATAATCAAGACCGCTCGCAACGGAATAAACGGGAGCGGGCTCACCGTTTTCATCCTTGAGCATAATGCTGTTGAAACCGTGCATAACGCCCTCTGTGCCATATTTGAGGCTTGCTGCGTGATCACCGAGCTTAGGACCTCTTCCGAGAGGCTCAATGCCGTAAATATCAACGGGGTCATTAAGGAAGCCGGCAAAAAGACCTGCTGCATTTGAGCCGCCGCCGACGCATGCAACGATTGCGCTGGGAAGATGACCCGTCATGTCAATAAACTGCTCTCTTGCCTCAATGCCGACAACACTCTGGAAGTCACGAACCATCATCGGGAAGGGATGGGGGCCGAGCACCGAGCCGATGCAGTAAATTGAATCCTTATATTCCTTGCTGTAAGCGTCAAATGCTGCGTCAACAGCCTCTTTGAGAGTCTGGAGACCGTGAGTTACCTCAACAACATTTGCGCCGAGAATCTTCATTCTTGCAACATTGGGAGCCTGCTTTTTGATATCAACAGAGCCCATGTAAATGTCACATTCAAGACCGAAATAAGCCGCTGCAGTTGCAAGAGCAACGCCGTGCTGACCTGCGCCGGTTTCGGCAATAACCTTTTTCTTGCCCATGTATTTTGCAAGAAGAGCCTCGCCCATGCAATGATTAAGCTTGTGTGCGCCCGAATGATTGAGGTCCTCACGCTTTGCGTAAAGCTGAACCTTGCCGCCGAGAGCATCGGAGAGCCTTTCAAGATGAGAAACGGGAGTCGGTCTTCCCTGAAACTCCTTTCTGATTCTGCGAAGCTCTGCGATGAACTTTCTTGACTGGCAGATTGAATAGTATGCCTCTGTTATTTCAGCCATTGCAGCCTTGAGCTTTTCGTCAATATAAACTCCGCCGTACTTGCCGAAATAGCCGTTTTTATCGGGATAATTGTTAAAATAAGTGTCAAAATCAATTCCGTTATAATTCATTGTTTTTTCCTCCAGATATAATTATTTTATTAACATATTATTTTGAGCATCGCCATCGTTTTGTTAATAAAACCATATAAATTCCTCCTGAAAATAAAAAGACCCTGACAGAAAACTATCTGTCAAGGACGAATAAAGCTTATTCGCGGTGCCACCCTGATTCACGGTAATGCCGTACACTTTGCGGGATACCATCATACCCCCGGCAAATAACGCATGCCCTCGCGTTGCAGAATACTTTGCACTGAGCATTTCACTGCACCCTCAGCGGCCCATTTGATGATCTGTTTTTCGTCCGATTCGCAGCACCACGGACTCTCTGGGGAAGCATAATCACCTTTATTCCCGCTTCAACGGTTTCTTTTGTTAAATTACTTTGGATTATAACACTTTAAAATCTGCTTGTCAAGCAGTCATTTTTCCCAATCTGCAAATCAAAGTTTACGGCAATAATCAGAAATGTAAATCCGAATTTATTGACTTTACCGTTCAGATAAAATATAATCTCAATAGTATGGGAGGTAACTATATGAAAATAATCAGTGCAATAATCTCAATCATCATGTCGATTCTTTCGCTGCTTTTCCCCGCAGAAGAAAAGCCTGAATTTCTGACAGTTGAAATTGACGGCAAAACATACAAAAACTGCTTTATCGATGATTCTCTGAAGCTAAGCAAAGACTATAATTTCTACACGGAAGAGCCGATTTATACCGAAGATGTTGAAAGCGCATTCGGCGGTTACACAAACAATTATTACAGCCTTGGCGGAGGCTGGATTTATAAAAATGAAAGCACAAGCCTCAGCGTTGATTTCAGTCAGAAGATATTCTGCCCTGAAGAAGACTGGGAAAGATTAAAGGAATATTATGCCGACGCAGAAAACTATAAATACTATTCCTGCAGCATGAAATTTCTTGACGAAACGGATTTTAACAGACATGAGCTTGAAAATGTAGACAGCAAAAAATTTGACGTAATAATTGATACTGCAGAAGAAATCAGCAAAGGAAAATTCAGCTATAAAGATTATAAAACCTTTGCATTTTGGAACTACACAATGGGAGCATTCCGAAAAGAGAGCAACGACGGCATTTTCTATTCGCAGAGCGAGACTCTCCTGATAAAGAACAAAAAGGTTTATTATTTCAGCGCAATAAACGGCACTTCGGGTCAGTTTTATGCCGTTGCATTGCCCGAGGATGTAAACGATTATGCAGTTGAGCTTTTCAGACAGGCAGATGTCATCTGAGCATAAAAAAGACGAAGAACGCAGATATTCTTCGTCTTTATTTATTATTAAAGCTTCATTCCGAATGCAGCATCTTCGCCGCTTATTTCAACAAGCTCAAATCCGTATTTCTTATAGAAATTGCAGGCCGTTTCATTTATTTTGCCGGTTGTCAGCATAACGCCGCAGATGTTTTTGCTTCTGAGATGCTCAAAAAGAGTATGGATAAGCTTACCTCCGAAGCCTTTTCTCTGATATTCGGGAAGAAGATCAATATGAAGATGAGCGGGATATGTTTCTTTATATTTCTGATGAAGCTCGGTCGAAGTCAAAGCCCAGTTATATTTCTTTTCACCGAACTGTTTTGTTCTCGGAAGATATTCTTCATCAAAAATTCTTTTATATCTGTCATAATTTTCGGCGCAGATAACATAACCGACCGCTTTTCCGTCATCATCAAGCACAAAGCAGTTTTCGGGCTCTTTTTCAATATAATAATCGCAGAATGTGCAAAGAACAAATCTGTTCATCTCATCACTTCCGCCGCCGCCCTCGCTGTTAAGGCAGGCAAATCTGACTCCCTCAAAATCTTTTTCTTCATATTTTCTTATACTTAACATTTTTATCACCTCATATATAATAGTTTTTTTCTTATAAAAAATCAATACCAAAATAATAAATCATTGAAAAAAAGAAAATATAGTGTATAATGAAAAACGGAGAGTGATTAAAAATGAATACAGATAAGCTCATCAGAAATTCAATCAGACTTATTTCAAAAGCAATTATCAGAGCAATGCCCAACAGCTATTTCAGAACTGAAAATGAAGCAAACAAATATATGCTTGCAGGCGACAAAAAGTTTACTTATGCTTCAGGTTCACATTTTACATGCGGATTCGGAAAAAGCATTCTGACTCCCGATGATGTTGATAAAACAAAATATTTTATCGCAGGTTATGATTCAAACAATCCTGCCGAAAGCGTTCTTGACGATATGTTTGCAAGAGCGGTTTATCTTGATGACAACACCGGCAGAGGCGGCGTTGTTCTCTGCTCGGTTGACGCTGTCGGTATCAGCAGAAAAGATATCAATGACATCAGAAAGCTCGTTATTGAAAGCGGAAAAATCCCCTCCATTAAATCAATAAACATCAGCGCAACGCATTCCCACTCCGCAATTGACACTCAGGGTCTGTGGGGCAAAAAAATCTACAAAAGCGGCAGAAACGAAGCTTTTATGAAAAAGCTTAAGGCGAAAACCGCTGAAGCTATCATCTACGCATATGAAAACAGAAAAAACGGAAAGCTTTTTTATTCAAAAACCGAAACTCAGGATATGCAGTTTGACTGCAGAACGCCTGACACATACGATAAGAACCTGACAAGATTCCGTTTTGCAGCTGAAGACTCAAGCGAAATATATATTGTTAATTTTGCATCTCACGCTGAGCTTATGGGCAGCAAAACAAAGAAAGTCAGCGCAGATTTCCCCGCATATATGATTAAGGAAATTGAAGGCAAAAATCCAAATTCCGATGCGGTTTATTTTAACGGTGCAATCGGCGGAATGATTTCGGCAAAAGAAATCAAAAAGGTTTACAGAAACGAGATTGACTGCGAGGAATACACCAAGGAATTCGGCAAGAGGCTCGGAACACTCGTTAATTCTCTCAATGACGAAACCGAGATTGAGCCGATAATCAACATAAAGTCAACTCCCGTTGAAATCGCTGCCGAAAACTTTGTTCTGATTCTTGCAAGACTTCTGAAAGTTCTCAACAACGATATTGCAAGAAACAAAAAGAGAAATAAAGCAACTATTTATTCCGAGGTCGGCTATCTTGAGCTCGGGAACAGACAAATCGGCATTTTCCTTATCCCCGGCGAACTTTTCCCTGAGCTTTGGAACGGCGAATTCCTTACCGAAAAGGATTCTGCAAACGCCGTAAACGCAGAATATAAAGTTCTCTCGGAAATGACAGACTGTAAGCATCAGTTTGTTATCGGTCTTTGCAACGATGAACTCGGATATATCATTCCCGAAAACGATTTCATCCTCAACGAAAGATTTCCGTATATCAATTCCGCAAATGACAGGTTTGACAGAAATCACTATGAAGAAACAAATTCAACGGGTCCTGAAACCGCATACACCCTGCTCAGCGAGACAGATAAGCTTATTTCATCCGTAAAATAACAGGAGGAGAAATAATAATGAAAAAAATAGTGTCCGTTATTCTTGCATTCTCTCTCATTCTCGGATGTTCTTTAAGTGCTTTTGCGGCAAACAATGTTCAGGCAGACAACAGCAAAATTATCGCTGCAACAAACGCAATCAACAGCATTCTTGACGGTGCATTTGCTGTTTTCGGTGCAATGTTTCCCAAAGGCAACATGCCGACAGTTGACGAATACTCAGAAGCCGAAAGCAAAAGTTTCTATGAAGGAACAAAAAATCAGCTTGACTCCCCTGCTGAGGGTGCAAAATGGAGTCTCGGTTTTGCAAAGGAAAGCATCGTTCCCGAAAATCTTGCTGACGGCACAAAGAAATACTACACGGGCGGATATTTCACTCAGAAAATAAGCTCTGTGTATGATGATCAGACCGTCCACGCTATTGCTCTTACCGACGGCTCGGGCAGAGGCACGGCTGTTTTTGCAACAATTGACGGCATCGGTGTCGGCAATGCAGATATCCGTGAAATCAGATCTGAGGCAGAAAAAAAGCTGAAAGAAAGCGGCATTGAAAGCGATATTATCGCAATCAACATAAACAGCACTCATTGCCATACCGTTATTGACACTCAGGGCTTCAGTCTTGAGCTTATTCCGAAAGCGCTGAACAATCTTTTCTCATGGCTTCCCTTTATCAAGCCGACACGAAGCATTGACGGAGAATTCCTTGAAACTATGATTGACGGCGCTTCCGACGCAATTGTCAGCGCATATAAAAATATGGAATCGGGCAATCTTTATTATTTTGAAACTGCAGGCATTGGCAAGAACGAAGAAACGGGCGTCTATGCAGACGATGAATACGGATATCTGACCAATAAAAGATATGACACCGAGGGTTTTCAGCATAAATTCGCCTGCTTCAAATTTGTTCCCGACAATGAAAACTCAACCGAAACTGTCTTTTCAAATCTCGGCGCTCACCCCACAACGATAGACAGATCAACAGACAAGCTTTCGGCTGATTTCCCCTGCTACATCGAGAAGAAAATGAACGAAAACGGAATGAACTTCATGTTCATTCAGGGCGCACAGTCACCCATATCAGTCAGAAAGAACGGCGTTGAAACTGAATCCGTTGTCAATGAAGTTGAAGCCGAAATCGCTGCTGATCCAACCGTTTCTGACTACAGAGCGGCTAAATCGCTCGGCTATGAATTTGCAAGGCTTATCATTGAAGCTCAGGGCTCGGCAAAGCCCGTTCCCCCCCTGCTCAATGTTAAAATGGCTGAATGCAAAGTGCCTCTTGACAGAGGTCTTCTTCAGCTCGGCGCCGCCTCACGCCTTCTCGGGGTTACAACAGTTAAGGATAAAGAAAGCCCATCGAAATTCTCAATTATAACCGAAGTCGGATATATTGAAATCGGCGAAGATATCGTTATGCTTACCGTACCCGGCGAGCTCATTCCTCAGCTTGTTTACGGAAATGTTGTTACCGCAGAAGATGCTTATCTTGGAACGGATTGGGAAATTGACTGCACTGCAGATCTTATTGATGAAAATAAAACTGTTCTGGTAATGGGTCTTTGCAATGACGCAATCGGATATATCATTCCCGATAACGATTACGCTCCCTTCATTGCGGATTCACTCTGGGCGCTCGAAATCGGCGAGAGAAGAATCGGCGAAGAGATTTTCGGCGAATACCACAGACATTATGAGGAAACTCTTTCAACGGGCAGTAAGGCAGCCTCATCGGTTATGACTGCACTCAACGAGCTTGTAAAAAGCGTTGTCTGAGAGGAGGTTTCATTTTGAAATACTATCTCGGAATTGACGGCGGCGGCACACGCACAACCGCTGCGGTCTCGGATGAAATCGGAAACATCATTCTGAAATCTATCGGAAAAACAATCAATTTTTATTCAGTCGGAATTGACGCTTCACGAAATAATCTCGAAGAAATCATAAAGGATATAAGCAGTAAAATCGGCAATATCAGCTTTGAAGCTGCGTTTGTCGGCTGCTCTGCACTTGACAGCGAAGCTGACGAAGAAACCGTTTCGGCTCTCTGCGGCGGAATTATCAACGCAAAGAAAATCCGGATGGACAGCGATGTTTATGTTGCCCTGAAATCTGTTGACACTGACGAAAGCCACTGCGTTGCGATTTGCGGCACGGGCTCAATGGCAATCGGCGAAGACAAAGACGGAAACACTGCCGTTAAAGGCGGCTGGGGTCACATTATCGGAGATGAAGGCTCGGCATATTCAATTGCGATCAGCGCTCTGAGAAAATGCTGCGGATATTCCGATTCGGGTATCGTCAATGATTTGATTGAATCGGCAAACAGTTATTTTAATGTTTCCGATTTCAGAAAAACGATTGATATTATCTATTCAGCCGACACATCAAAGGATATCGTCGCAGGCTTTGCCGCTGAAGTTGCAAGGCTTGCGGAAAACGGCGATAAAACGGCTGAGAAAATCATTTCCGATGAAGCGGAGAGTTTCTCAAAAACAGTTTTGCTTCTTCTGGATGAGCTGAGAGACTGCAGTCTGCTTTCACTTTACGGCGGAGTATTCCAGCATAACAGTCTTTTCAGAAATGAGTTTTCAGATAAAATAAGAGAAAAACATCCCGAAATCAGAATTGAACTGCTTAATGTTGCACCAGAAGAGGGCGCACTCAGAATTGCGAGGAAAATGCAATGAAGAAATATCTTGAATATATAAATAACATAAAGGCTATAACCGATAAAATAGCTTTTCAGGGTGCGGAAAGCATTGAGAAAGCCGCAGAGGTTTTCAGCTCCGCACTCATTGAAGACAAAAAGATATTTATTTTCGGCACGGGGCATTCGCATATGCTTGCGGAAGAGCTGTTTTACCGTGCGGGCGGTCTTGTTAAAATCCGGCCCGTTCTTGTTGAAGAGCTTATGCTTCATATCGATGCTTACGGCAGCACCGCCGCTGAAAGAATCGAAGGTCTCGCTGACAGAATATTTGACGATTATTCAATGTCCGAGGGCGACACGATTATCATAATCTCGAATTCGGGCAGAAACGGCGTTGTTGTTGACATGGCACTTCTCTGCAAGAAAAAAGGGCTTAATGTTATTGCTCTGACAAATCTTGAACACACCAATTCGGGCGCATCAAGACACAAGAGCGGCAAAAGACTTTGCGAAATCGCAGATATTGTTCTTGACAACTTCGGCTGCGTCGGCGATGCCTGCATTGAAGTTGACGGCGTTGAAGGCAAAATCTGCGCAACTTCAACCGTTGCGGGTGCAATGATACTCAATTCGGTTGTTGCCCAGGCGGTTGACATCTGCGCAAAGAAAGGCTTCTGCCCTGAGCATTTTGCCAGTGCAAACATTGACGGCGGCGACGAAATAAATGACAGACTCATAAAAAAATATAAAAAGGAGATTAAACACCTTTGATTTATCCAACACCACATAATTATTACCTCAACGGAGAAAACATTGAAACAAAAGCTTTTAAGATCAGCGGCGATTTTGCTCAGAATGCTGAAAAAGTATTCCGTGAATATTCGCTTGATGTTACAGGTGATTACCCTATTGAAATCAGATTATCGGATGACGAAACCGTCAATAATGAAGAGTATTTTCTGAAAGTTTCAAAAGAAAAAACAACCGTTAATGTTTTTTCAAAAAGAGGTGCTTTCAGAGCGGCGCACACACTTGCAAAGCTGATTTCTGAAAATGAATTCAAAACGGGCACTCTTGAAGATTATCCCCTTTTCAGAAAAAGAGGATATATTGAAGGCTTTTACGGTCCGACATGGGAGAATAAAAAACGGATTTCCGTTATGAAGCTTATGGCAAAATACGGAATGAACACATTTTTCTATGCGCCTAAAGATGATATATATCACAGAGAAAAATGGCGCGATTTATATCCTGAAAATGAGCTGAATGACCTGAAAAAGCTATTTGAAACAGCATGTGAAAACGAGCTTGATTTTCATTGGGCTGTCGGTCCGGGTCTTACCTATAACTATTCTTCCGAAAAGGATTTTGAACTGCTTATCGGTAAGATAAAGAGCATCTATGATATAGGTGTACGCAACTTCGGGCTTTTGCTTGACGATATCCCCGATGAATTTCAGTATGACGATGACATAAAGAACTTCGAAAGCGTTGTTGATGCTCATATTTATCTTGTCAACAAAACATATGACGCATTAAATGATATTGATAAAAGCATCACTCTCACCGTCTGTCCCACTCTGTATCACGGAGAAGGAAACGAAGAATACATTTCAAAATTCGGTTCATCAATCCCCGAAGATGTAAGTCTCTTCTGGACGGGTGCAGAAATCTGCTCAAGAGTTCTGACTGTCAGAGAAGCCGATGAGCTTTTCGCTTCAACAAAGCATAAGCCGCTTTACTGGGACAACTATCCCGTTAATGACTGCGAAATGTATCACGAAATGCATCTGAGCGCAATAATCGGCAGAGACAGAGACCTTTATGAGCATTGCGAGGGAATCATCTCAAATGTAATGGAATATGCGGAATGCTCCAAAATTCCCCTTATGACGATTGCGGATTTTCTTTGGAATCCCGTTGCATATGATGCCGAAAAATCCCTCAGAAACGCTCACAGAGAAATTCTGGGCGATAAAGCTGAGCTTTTCTCGCTGTTTGCCGATCATCTCGGCGTTTCATGCCTTACAAAATACAGCTCAGCATTCATGAGCGAAACCCTTTCAAGAATCTCTTTTCTTGACGCAAGCGGCAAAAAAGCGGAGTCACTTGAAGAATTGAGAAAATACAATTCAGATATGAGAAAATGCCTCGAAATGCTTGAAGATACAAGCGTTCCGCTCTTCGACGAAATGAAAAAATGGGTCAGAAAATTCTCAATGTGTTGTGATTTGCTTGATACAATATATGATGTACGCTGCAATCCTGCCGAATCAAATAAAGCCGTTCTTTTCGAACAGCTTGAGAAATACAATTACAATGCAGTTGTTCTGACCGGCTTCTGTCTGAGAGAATTTGCCGAGAAAACATTGAAATATGAATAAGCAAAAACCGTGCCTTTTCATAAGAGAAGACACGGTTTATTTTTTATTCTGCTGCGGGTGTTTTGCTCATTTCAAAAACAAGCTCTCCGCCGTTCATAAGCTGAGAATGGGTAATGTAACATCCGTCAAGCTTTTCTCCGTTGAGGGTAACGCTGCTGACATAAACATTCTTATCGCTCTGATTGTTTGCGGTTATTTTAAGAACCTTTCCGTTTGAAAGTGTGATTTCGGCTGAATCAACATTAGGCGAACCTATCCAGTAATTCTCAGTGCCCGCAAGCGGATAGAAGCCGAGGGCAGAGAAAACATACCATGCGCTGAGCGTGCCGCCGTCATCATTACCGTCAAGACCGTTGATGTCGTCGCTGAAACGGTTTTCAAGAGTCCAGCGCACCCATTTCTGAGTAAGGTCTGCTCTTCCCGCATTGCTGAAAAGATAAGGCGTATGAATATCATGCTGATTTCCGACCCAGAAGCCGTCACCGGGGTCAGGTGCCGCTCTTGTCAGTGACGCATCCTTCATGAAATCTTCAAGCTCGCTGACAAAATATTCCTCCGAGCCGAAAAGCTCAATCATGCCGTCGATATCATGAATTGCGCTCCATCGCCATTGCCTTGCACTGCCCTCGCAGTAGCAATCGGCAAATTTCTTTATCATAACGGCATCATAGAATGTTGTTATATAAGGACTGAAATTCCACACGAACGAGCCGTCTGCATTTCTTGCCTGAAAATACTTTGTTTCAGGGTTGAAAACATTCTTATAATACATCGATTTCGCGCTGTATTTTTCATAATCCTCATCCTTGCCGAGCGCTTTCGCAAGAGCGGCAATTGCCGCATCCTCCCACGAATACTCAAGAGTACGGCTAACGGACTTATTGACACCCTCGGTATCCTGCGGAATATATCCGTAAGTATTATATTCATCAATGTAATTTCTTCCGTCTTTATTCACGGCAGAATCAGAGGTTTTTTTCATGAATTCAAAAGCGGCATTAACATCAAAATCGGTTATACCCTTAAGGTAGCTTTCGGTAATAACTATATTTGCGTTATCGCCGATCATTGAGCTTGTATAGCCCGCACCCATCGGCCATCGGGGAAGCCCCGAGCCGCCCGCCTTTGCCATTTCAACAAGACTGTTGAGGCAGTCTGTCTGAACATCCTGCGCAATCAGAGTATAAAGCGGATGCGCCGTGCGACAGGTATCCCAGAGCGACATATCCGTTCTGTAGGTATATCCTTCTGCGGTATGAACCTCTTTATCGAAGCCGAGATATTCGCCGTTGACATCGGTAAAATTCGTCGGCATAATCATCGAATGATAAAGTGCAGTATAGAAAACGGTTTTGATTTCTTTGTCATCACTTTCGATTTTAACCGATGAAAGACGGCTTTCCCATTCATCAATTGCTTTTTCTCTTACATCGTCAAAAGAAAGCTCCCCTGCTTCCTCGTTGAGGTTAAGAATTGCATTTTCAACGCTGACAAAGCTCATTCCGACCTTAAGCTCAACGCTTTCGCCGTTAAGAGAGCCGAAATTGAGGTCAATTCCGCAGCCGCTTTCATCTGAATTTATCGAATAAGAGGTGACGGGCTTATCGGTTGTTGCGGCAAAATATGCGGGAAGTCCGCCGAATCTGCCTGCAAACTGACCCGAAAGAAGACAGCCGCCCGTTATCATTCCCGTTTCTTTATTATATTCAACAAAGCCGTCTGATGAAGTGCGGTTTGCCGAAGCGCTTGTTACATCAAGATAAAGTCTCGCATCCTTCTGAGTGTTGAATGTATATCTGTGAACGCCCGTATGGGTTGTTGCTGTCATTTCGGCAAGACATCCGACCGAAGGAAGATAAACCGCATAATAACCCGGAGAAGCGATTTCTTTTGAATGAGAATATGTTAAAATACCGACCTTACTGTCACCGACTGCGGGAGTTACCCTGAAGCAGGAATAATCCTCCGCACCTGTGCCTGAGAGTCTTGAATGACTGAAGCCTTTGATATGACCATGCTCATAATAATAACCAGAGGTATTCATTTTTATGAGATATGCGCCGCCGACAAAGCAGGTGTCGGGTCCGAGCCTGACAGCACCGAAAGGCACGGTTGCAGCAGGGCTGAGCATTGCGCATGTCCACGGAATTCCGCCCGTACCGATAAACGGATCCACAAACTGCGTATATGCCCCCGTTTCAGCTTCGGGCATTTCAACGCTTTTAACGGTAACGCCTGCAAGCATGCCTGAAAAAAGAGTTTCAATTGATACAAAAACTGCGACAAATGCTCTGATTATTTTCCACATACACATTCCCCTCTTTTCTTTATATTCTAAATATAAAATAGTTGGACTTAAAAGTCAAGAAAAGAATAAATAGCTGCTTGGAACAATTATGCAATAAAAGTAACAGAATTCGTTTTAGATATTGAAATATGAATAAATTAGTGATAATATTTATATATAAATATTCAAGGAGAGTGTTTTCAGAATGAAGAAAACTATTTTAAGAGCAATTTCCCTTATTCTCTGCGCAGTTATGCTTGTTTCAGCGGGCTCAATCGGTGCATTTGCAGCCGACAAGAGAACCGATTGCGGCGATGACTGCGAATTCTATCCGACAATTATCATCCCCGGTCTCGGTCAGTCGAGCGTCTGCGTTGCCGATGAAAACGGTGATTTCGTTCTTGACAAGGACGGCAAAAAGATTTCGGCTTTCCCCGCTTACATTCAGATTCCCAAGGTTATTAAAACCGCTATCGTTCCTCTCCTTTTAACGCTTATAACTCAGCGTGATATGGGTCTTTCCGATGCGTTTGCAAAGGTTATTGAAGACGCTTTCGGCATCAATGCAAGCGACCTTGAAGCTCAGAACACAGGTAATGTTATTCTTGAAGAATTCAAATATTCATATGCTGAATGCAATGAATACGAACAGTCAGTCATCAATTCGCACATCCCCTTTAACAAGTACCACACCGACCTTCCTAAAGACCATCTCTATTATTTTACATATAATTCATTCGGCAATCACATTGACATTGCAAACAGACTTTACGCTTACATTCAGATGGTTATGGAGCAGACGGGTCATGATAAGGTAAACATTGTTCCCATAAGCCAGGGCGGAACAGTTGCAAGCGCAATGTTTGAATATCATCCCGAGATTATGGACCAGCTTCATAAGGTTCTTTTCATCGTCCCCGCTCTTGACGGCTCAACAATCATCGGAGATGTTTTCAATGACAGAATAAACTTCCTCAATCCCGATTATCTCTATCACGGATTCCTCGAAAACTCAGGTCTTCTTGACAAACAGACTGCAAAAATAATTGAAATTGCACTCAGAATTCTTCCCGATGAAATCCTTATGAGCGCACTCAATAAAGCAGTTGACATTCTTGTTGAAAAAATCATGATAAGAAGCACAAGCATGTGGGCACTCTGCCCCTCAGGCGACTATGAATCCGCCGCTGAGCTTCGTCTCTCAGACCCCGAAATGGCAAGCATCAAAGAGCAGACCTATAAATACTATCAGGCTCAGCTTCATGCAGACGATAACATTCAGACGCTTCTGGATAAGGGCGTTCAGGTCTTCAACGTTGTTGAATACGATTACCCTCTCATCAATGTAGGAGAAACATGGGATTCGCAGAATGCCGACTATATCATTCAGGTTGATTCAACATCAATAGGCGCATATCTCGCAAATGTCGGCGAAACACTTCCCGAGGATTATCAGCAGAAGAACACCCACTGCAGCAATCCCGACCATAATCACATTTCACCCGACAGAGTCGTTGACGCTTCCGCAGGTCTTCTTCCCGACACAACCTTCTATTTTGACGGTCAGAGACATGACCTCACCCAGCACAATGACGTTATTCTTGAGCTTGCATTTGAGCTTATTGCACACGATGATATCACCGATGTTTATTCGGATGAACGCTTCCCGCAGTTCAACATAGGCAGAGATGTAAGAGAAATTGAATCTCTCATTGAATTGGGCGAAGCTGCTGAAGGCAACGACGCAGTTGCAAAGGCAACCGAAGTCGCAAAGGCTGTTCTCGCCGATTCAGCCGTCACCGCTGAGGAATATGACGAAGCTGTTGACAATCTCAAAGCCGCTCTTGTTGATGCAGGCGTCATCAAGGCTGAAAAAGAAAAGAATCCTGCATTCTTTGAAAAAATCAGCGATTGGCTTTATGAAAATTACGGCACAAACGGCTTCTCCGAAATGCCTAGACTTACATTAAAGAAAATCTTCTCATAAAACAGTTAACCCCTCCGCTATTCAATATGAATGGCGGAGGGGTTTTTATTGTCAATCAATCAAAACATTTTCATAACAAGCATAAAGCACGTCAGAATAATCAGGAATGAGAAATTAAAGACCGAGAAAAGCAAGATATAATGTTTGGTTTTGCCCGGATTATGCCAGGTGTATTCTCTGAAAGTAATGAGGCTTGCGAGCGAGGAAATAAGCGTTCCTACACCGCCGATATTAACGCCGACAAGCAGGTCGGGATAATTCTCCGTAAACTGCGAAAGAAGAATTGCTGAGGGGACATTGCTGATAACCTGACACGAAAGAATGCTGAAAAGAAGTGTGCTTTTTTCCAAAAGGAAGGAGAACACATTTTTTACTGCATCGATTCTCGCCATGTTTCCCGAGAAAATGAAGAAGAAAACAAAGGTCAGCAAAAGCGGATAGTCAACCTTTTTCAGTGCGTCACGGTCAACAAAAATCAGAACAGCCGGGATGACAACAAGACCGATCACATACGGAATGCCTCTGAAAACGATTGCAATTGCAAGCGCAAAAAGAGCAAGATAAAGAGCAGTTCTTGCAGGAGGAAGCTTTGCTATCTCCCCTTCAATTTCAAGCGGCTCAGGTCTCACAAAAATAATACAGCAAATTGTTATCAGCGTTATTGCAAGAATAAACGGCGGCGCCATAATCTTCATAAATTCAAGATTTGGAATATTGAATCTTGTATAAAGATAAAGATTCTGCGGATTTCCGAAAGGGGTCTGCATTCCGCCGAGGTTTGCCGCAATATTCTGCATGATAAACAGAAACGCCATATAATCCCGCTTATCGGTTGTTATAAGCACAAAGAATCCGAGCGGCAGGAAGGTCAGAAGCGCCATATCGTTTGCGATGAGCATTGAGCCGATAAATGTTATGTAAACCAGCGCAAGAACAACATAGCGGGTGTTTTTAAAGCATTGAACTATCTTCTTTGCAAGCGTATAGAAAAACTGAATATTTTTCAGTGCGCAGACAACTGCCAGTACACAAAAAAGGCAGGTCAGCGTTTTAAAATCGAAATACCCGAGGTATTCCCTGTCGGGCGGAACGATAAAGCTTGTTATAACCGCCGCAAGAAGGGCAACAAGCATAACGGTATTCTGCTTTAAATATGTTATTGCTTTTTGTTTGAAATCGGATTTTGTCATTATAGTCACCGTACTTTTTCGCAAAAAAACCTCGGACAAAAGCCCGAGTAGAATTATAATAGCCGCTCAGAATGAACAGCTGTTCTGTTTTTGAGAATGAACAATTGTTCAGCAGGCTATATAATATATCTTTTCTGAATAATTGTCAAGATATATATATAAAACAAGCATCCAAAAAGCTGTTTTGCTCCGAACGGTGAAATGCCGCCCGAAAAACCCGATGGCAGCAGACCCTAAAAAACTTTTGGTAATTGACCGGACATGCCTGATAATAATAATCCGCAGTAATCATCTTCCGATTTCATTATTAAAGACGGAGGCAATATGTTCAGCGGAATTATGTTTATCAGCTGATTAAACACAGAACACCCCGAAGCTTTTGTGCAAGGCTTCGGGATGTTAATTATTATTTCATTTCTTAAATTATATCAGTCACCGAGGAGACCGTGATATCTGCCCATCCAGTAAGGAAGAAGGTAGATATAGGGCATCATCGCTCTCATGCCGTTTGCTCCCGCCGTGCCGGGAAGAGTTGAGGTGCGGTTAACAATTTTGCTGTTGATATCAACAAACTCTTCTGCGCCTGAGTCGCATACAAACGGATTGCCGTCATAATGAACAAGAACTCTTGCGGAATACTCAACGGGATATTTGAGCTGAGGAGGAATTCCCATTGCTTCCTGCTCAGTATCCCAGACAAGATCCTTTCTGTGGCTGTTGAATACAGGCCATCTGACAAGATCGAGATTCATTTCGGAAAGTGACTTTGCGGCGTTTTCAATATCACAGTAATTCTCGGTCAGTGCTCCGTAAACAATATTGAAGAAAGGTGAACGCTCTGTTCTTTCATATTCCCAATGATGGGTAAGACCCATCTTGTAAATCTCTTTTTCTGCATTGTCATCGGTATAAACAATAAGCGGATAAATATTGACAAAGTCAAGCTGGTCATCTATATGAGCGACATGACCGTCCTCGCACTTATACTGCATGCAGTTCATAGCGTAATGATGCTTCTCAATGAGCATTTTATAAACATCGTTATACTTTTCTTCGCCCGTTACATGGTATGTTGTTTTAAGGAAAGAAAGAATCTCAAGCGAGTTTGTTCCTCTTTCGTAATACCATCTGTCATCGTTATTGAGAAGATCGGGCTCCCAGTTTGCCCATGTTGTAGGAACGCCGTCAACATCGGTAAGATGGAAGTTATTTTCAAGAATATGGTCGGTTATTGTCTTTACAACCTCAGCAATTCTCTTCTTTTCTTTTTTATCGGCAACAAGGTCATAATAAATTCCGTAAGCAAAATAATGTCCTGTCATTTCATCACTCGAGGTTTCGCCGATCCATTCGCAATCGGGGTTATCCTTGCAGTAATGCCATTCCTCTCGGTTACCCGTGCCGAAATTCTCTTCATATGAATATCTTGTTGCTCTTGCGGTAAAGCCGGGTCTTCCGGTAACTTCGGTGAGCTTTATCATTGCTTCAACAGCCTTTTTGGCATTTGCCTTTGCCTTTTCATCGCCGGTTACCTTATAGCGAAAGCACTGGCTTGCGCAGTAAACGCCTGTGAAAAGACCGTCATTGTCAGAGTTGGGAAGCCATCCTGAATCCATATCGCCGTATTTGCGAAGCTCTCTTGAAACCTGATAGCCCTCATTGCGGACATAATATTTATCTGCAAGGGTATCAAAATGATTTGCCTTTTCTTCAAGAGTCATAAATTTTGAAGTAATAAGGCTGATACCTCTGGGTGTAACTGCGGCAATAGTGCCGTTATCGGAAACAGCAAGCTTTGTTACTGTAGGATGCATGAGCCAGACACCGTATGAGAAATATGAAATCTTACCTTCAATAAGAGTGATTATGCCTGTGTTGGTTGCAAAATATTTTTTGCCGTCCGCAGTAAACACCATGTCATTGAATGAGCCGTCAGGCACGGAATAGAAATCGTTGCCGTTAAACCAATAATTTCTTCCGTCATAGATGTTGAGACCTTCGTCAGAGCCTGCCCAGAGATGACCGAGGCCGTCAATTGCAATGCAGTTTATTTTTCTGCTCAGAATACCCGACATATCGGGAGTAATCTCAGCCCAATGACGGCGCTTGCCTTTCATTGAAAGGAGACCTTCTTCAGTGCATCCGATATAAACCGTTTCGCCGTATTTTGACTTATTGTCAAGAGCGGCAAGGCAGACGGTATCCTCGGGAAGAGAAACAATCTGATTAAAGCCTTCAGAATCCCTGAGATAAAGGTCTTTCTCTGTGATAAGCCAGAGCGATTTATCCTTTGCTTCAGAAACTCCGATAACCGGAGAATCAAATTCAGCAATTTTCTTAATTTTTCCCTTTTTGATTTCTGCAAGTGTATTGCCGACTGCGGCATAAAGCTTTTCGCCTGCCGAAAAGAGCTTCGATACCTTTACCGAAAGCTTCTTCGCTTTACCGTCTGAATATTCAACAAGACCCTCAGGCTGAGCAATATAAAGCGTTTCGCCTTCAAATGCAACGGATGTTACATTTTCAATATCAATGCCGTTTTCTGCAGTAATAAAAACTTTATCATACTGTCTGAATTCGCCGAAATTAAGTGTAGGTTTCTTCATGTGTTTTCTCCCGTTTCAATAATTATGGAAATATTTTATCATATATTTTTTCTTTTGTCGATACTGCTTATATATTTTATCCTATATATTTATTGACTTTTATTATAAATTGGTTTAACCTTAAATCAGTTTGATAAGGAGTGTTTTTATGGATAAGTTTTTTGACATATATTATCAGCCGGGCGAAAATCCGGCATTCTGCTACAGAAGCGGCAAAACGGTTTATGAGGAAATGCTTTATAACGGCGGATTGATTTCTTGCGGCTGGAATGCGGCAGGTTATCCGCTCAATCTCCTTGCCAAATGCTCAACAAGGCTTGATAAAAGGAATTTTTCTGAGCCTTTTGCATTCAACATTGAGCTTGACGGTCAGAGCGTTGACTACAATCTTGAATTTATTGATTTCAAAACCGAAAAAAGCGAAGAAAATATAAAATCCATTCTCACTCTTAAGAGCAAAATAAAGCCTGTTCTGATAAAGGTTCACACACTTCTTGACGGCACTGCAATGTTCAGCCGCCAGCTTGAAATTGAGAATCTTTCCGACGAAAGCATGAATCTGAGCAGACTCACCCTGCTTGGCGGAGGAATGGAAATAAACGAAACCGAAAAGTTCACTGAATCAAAAGCGATCAATGAGTTTTATTCACTCGGTTATTTCGGCAATGACGGCTGGGGTCACGAGGGCGAATTCGTATGGAAAAAGCTTTCACCTGAAGTCACTTCCATTGATACCCGCTTCAACCGAGACAGATTCCGTCATCCCTTGCTTTTCATAAAGAACAACCTTACGGGCAAGCTCTGGTTTATGCAAATCGGCTGGAGCGGCGGATGCCGTTTTACTGTTGATTATAACGCACAGCCTGACCGTAACCGGACGCGTCTTGCATTCAAAGCGGAAATCACCTCACACAATCCGATGCTTGTTTTAAAGCCGCATGAAACATTCGTTTCGCCCGAAATACATATCGGTCACATCTTCGGCGGCGTTGATGAAGCGGTCAATGAAATGTTTGCACACATCAGAAAGTCCGTATTCTCTTTAAGTGAAGCTGACGGTTCTGAGGCTCTTATCAACTGCGGCATGGGTGCAGAACATGATATGACCGTTGAAACGAGCAAAGCATATATCCGCCAGTTTGCCGAAATGGGCGGTGAGATTTTTACCGTTGATGCAGGCTGGGAATGTCCACCGGATAAAGAGGGCGATTGGGGCGCCTACAACGGAAGAAACATTCCCGACCCCGAAAGATATCCCGACGGCATCGGCGTTCTTTCCGATTACTCTCACGAACACGGACTTAAATTCGGTCTGTGGGTTGATATTGAGTCAGCGGGAAAATACTGCAATCTTCATAAAACACATCCCGAATGGTTTTCAGTTAATCCGTTTGGCGAAGCAAGCCCTAAGTACCTTGATTTTTCAGTCCCGGAGGCTGCCGAATGGGCTGAAAGCGAGCTTGCAAGAATAATCACAGAATATAAGCTTGACCTTCTCAGAGTTGACCATAATGTTGACTATACCGAATACTTCGGAATGAGAAACGGTGAATGCGTTTCAATCAGGCATATAAATGCCGTTTATAAAATGTACAAAAACCTTAAAAAGCGTTTTCCCGATGTTATTTTTGAAAACTGTGCAGGAGGCGGCGGACGCACCGACCTCGGAATAATGAAATATTTCAATCATTCGTGGGTTTCGGATAATCAGTGCGCTCCGCATTCAATACAGATTACAAACGGAATGACAATGGCTCTGCCGCCCGAAAAGGTTGACAGACTTTTTGCAGGAATGGGCTGCCATTCCTTCGGCTCACTTGATATGCAGATGAGAAACTGCATGCTCGGTCATATTTCGCTTAATGTCATCTCCCCTGCCGATGCTCAGATAAACACCGAGCAGATGAAATTTGTAAAGCACAGTATTGAAATTTACAAAAACTTTATCCGTCCCTTCCTTGCGGAATCAAAGGTTTATCACCACACACCCGATGTTAAAAAAGAAGAATTCTCGGCTCTTGAAATCGCTTCATCCGATTCATCGAAAGGCGCAATTGCGGTTTTTGCACTTGCGGGAATAAGCGGAGAATTAAAGATTAAGGCAAAGGGTGCAGACCAGTCAAAGCATTATAAGATTACTCTTGACAATGACGGCGCAGAATTCACCGTTTCAGGCAGAGAGCTCAGACAAAACGGAATAACGGTTGATATTCCGTCGGCAATGTCATCAGAGCTTGTTCTTTACGAAGAAATAAAATAATCAGGGAGGCGAAAACATGCCTCAGAAATTTCATAACATCGGAATTCTTGCTCATGTTGACTCAGGCAAGACAACTCTCACCGAGCAGCTGCTCTATCTGACCGGTGCAATCCGTCAGGTCGGAAGCGTTGATTCGGGTACTGCGGCAACAGACAGCCTTTCTATTGAAAAACAAAGGGGAATTTCCGTACGCACCGCTTCCGCCTCAACTCAATGGAACAATGTTACAATAAACATCATTGACACTCCGGGTCATATTGACTTTGCGGGTGAGGTTGAGCGTGCGCTTTCGGCACTCGACTATGCGATAGTTATTGTTTCTGCAGTTGAAGGCGTGCGTGCGCACACAGAAAACATTCTGAAATCACTCGATGCGGCAAAGCTGCCAAGAGCGGTTTTCATAAATAAAATCGACAGAGCGGGTGCCGATATTAAATCGGTTATAAATGAGCTGAAACAGGTTTCGTCTCAGACATATCTGCTTCTTTCCGAATGCGAAAACGAAGGCAGCGAAAATCCCTGCATAAAATTCAAATCAGGCAATAACTTTGCAGCTGCTGCAACAGAGGCGCTTGCTGATATCTGCGATGAGGCGGCAGATGCTTTTCTTAACGATGAAGCACTCCCGACAGAAAGAGCGGGCAATCTTTTAAAAGAGGAAATCAGCGAATGCACCGTTACACCCGTGCTTTGCGGAAGCGCCAAGCTTTCAATCGGAATAAAAGAGCTTGCTGATTTCATTACGGAATATATGCCCTCCGCCGAGCGCAGGTCAACAGACGAATTATGCGGAATTATATTCAAAATCGAGCATGATAAAAGCCTCGGTAAAATATCGCACATCAGACTTTTCGGCGGTGAAATTTCAAACCGTGACGAAATAGAAATTATTTCTCCGGATTCTTCATCAGAAAGCATCACCGATGAAAATGAGGCAGTTGAAATAGAGCAGAAGCCTCCGATTAAAGAAAAAGTTTCACAGATAAAGAAATTCAACGGTGCAAAGCTGAGCGATTCAGGAATAGTAACGGGCGGAGACATCGCCGCAGTTTGCGGTCTGCCGTCTGCAAAAACGGGTCATTTTATCGGCTCGCTTGCAGTCAGCGAATCCGCAAAGCTTGTCAATCCGTTTCTGAGAGTAAAGGTTACTCCCTCAGACGGCGATGCACTCAAGCTCCCCTCTCTTGCGGGGGCACTCAGCGAATTATCGGACGAAGAGCCGTATATTGACGCAAAATGGGAAAACGGTCAGAAAGAGATTACGATAAGCACTACGGGCAAGATTCAGCTTGAAGTTATTGACAACATGCTTAGAGACCGCTACGGTTTATCGGCTGAATTTTCACCCCCTACCGTTATTTATAAAGAAACTCCGTCGGGCAAGGGGCTTGCAAGAGCAAGATATACAATGCCGAAGCCCTGCTGGGCGGTTGTTGAATTTATGTTTGAGCCCATGCCGAGAGGGTACGGCGTTTCGTATCATGGCAGACTTCCTTCAAATCAATGCTTTTACAGATATCAGTCACATATACGCACCTCGTTCAATTCCTGCCTCGAGCAGGGACTTTACGGCTGGGAAGTGACTGACTTCAAATGCACTCTTGTCGGCGGTGAACACCATACAATACATACTCATCCGCTCGACTTTTTTGTCTGCACTCCGATGGCGTTCATGAACGGTCTTTCCGAAATCGGCTCAACAATTCTTGAACCGCTTCTTAAAATCAGAGTCACCGCCCCTGAAGAGCTTTCGGGCAAGGTGCTTTCTGAAATTGTTAAAATGGGCGGAGAATATGACTCCCCCGTTATCCGCTCGCAGAATGTTACTCTTGAAGCAATCGTCCCCGTTGCGACCTCCATGGATTTTCCGACAAGGCTTGCGGTTATATCATCGGGAAAAGCGGTGCTTAATCAGTCATTTTACGGCTACCGTGAATGCAGAGACGGACTTGAACATATAAATCCGAGACGCGGCGTTAACCCTCTTGACCGCTCAAAATGGATTCTTTTTGCAAGAGGGGCATACAACACTGATTGAATGGTGATATAAAAATGAAAGAATTACATATGATATGCAATGCTCATCTCGACCCCGTATGGCTCTGGCAGAGACCTGAGGGCATTGCTGAAGCAATCTCAACCTTCCGTGTCGCCGCAGACTTCTGCGATGAATTTGACGGCTTCATATTCAACCACAATGAAGCAGTACTTTACGAATGGGTTGAAGAGAATGAGCCTGAGCTTTTCAAAAGAATTCAGAGACTCGTAAAAGAAGGAAAATGGCGCATCATGGGCGGCTGGTACCTGCAGCCTGACTGCGTAATGCCCTGCGGAGAATCCTTTATCCGTCAGATTGAGACGGGAACAAAATATTTTATTGAAAAGTTCGGAGTCAGACCGCAGACCGCAATCAACTTTGACCCCTTCGGTCATTCGAGAGGTCTTGTTCAGATTCTGAAAAAATGCGGCTATGATTCTTATGTTTTTATGCGTCCTTCAGGGATTGAAAGCGAACAGGATTTCCTCTGGAAAGGCTTCGACGGCAGCGAAATTCCGGCTCATAAGATGAACGGCGGATATAATTCGGGCAAAGGAAATATACAGGCAAAAATCGACCGTGCGCTTGAGCGTGAATACGGCGACGGCATCAACATGATGTTCTGGGGCATCGGCAATCACGGCGGCGGACCTTCAAGAGAAGATCTGATAACAATCTCAGAATACATGAAGAAACACCCTGAAAACGGACTCAGGCATTCATGGTGCGAAAACTATTTTTCACGCATTGATAAATTGAAACTCAAGTCCGTTGATTTTTCGCTTAACTACACAATGGTCGGCTGCTACACAACCATGAAACGAATCAAGCAGGCGCACAGAAGACTTGAAAACGATCTGGCGGTATGCGAAAAAATGCTTGCGCTCAGCGGCGTTGCTTATGACGAAAAGGAACTTGAAAAAGCTGAAAAAGCTCTTCTCTTCTGCGAATTTCATGACATTCTTCCGGGAACAAGCATTAAGCCTGCGGAAGAGGATTGCCTCAGACTTCTTTCTTACGGAAGCGAAATAGCAGATAAATACAAAACCAAAGCATTTTTCAAGCTCTGCGAGGGTCAGCCCAAGGCAAAAGATGGCGAAATTCCCGTTCTTGTTTTTAATCCTCATCCCTATAAAATAACGCAGGATATCGAGGTTGAATTCCAGCTTCAGGACCAGAACTGGAACGAAAACGAAGTTACAATGGTAACTGTCAGGGACAGCAACGGTAAATGTCTTTCATCTCAGAACGAAAAAGAAGCCTGCTGCTTCTCTCTCGACTGGAGAAAGAGAGTATGTTTCAGGGCTGAGCTTGAGCCTATGAGCATTAACCGTTTTGACTGCGAGCTTCATGTAGAAAACTATCCCAAACGAAAAATTGAGTCATGCGCACAGACAGACGAACATTTTACATTTGATAACGGCACAATGCAGGTGCTTATCAGTAAGAAAACAGGACTTATTGATAAATACTGCGTTAACGGCGTTGATATGCTCAGGGACGAAAGCGCAAAAATAACCGTTTTCAAAGATAACGAAGATCCGTGGGGAATGCGTACTGACAGTTTCAACGAAAGAATCGGTGAATTCACTCTTCTGAGCAAAGAAAAAGCAAATCACTTCAACGGATATCCTGAGGAAACCGCTGAAAATGTCAGAATTATCGAAAACGGAGTGGTAAGACTTAAAATACAGGCGATTTTCGGATATTCGGATTCATTTGCCGTTGTTACATACACAATCCCGAAAAACAGCGATTATATTGACATTAAAATTAAAATGCTTTCAAATGACAGCAGCAGATTCTATAAGCTTTCTTTTGATTCTGCGCTCTCCTCCCCTGAGTTTTACGGACAGACCGCATTCGGCACCGAAAAGCTGAGAACGCAGGGTAAAGAAGCTGTTTATCAGAAATGGTGCGGTATTTTCGAGGGTGAAAAAGGTCTTGCCGTTCTTAACAAAGGAACCTACGGCGGAAGCGTTGACGGAAACATTCTTAATATTTCTCTGCTGAGAACCCCCGTTTATTCGGCACACCCCATTTGCGACAGACCCCTTGCGGATTCTGACCGCTCACATGACAGAATTGACATCGGCGAGCGTGAATTCGAATATAGACTTACAGCAAACACAGATAAGCTTGATATGCAGGCCGAGATTTATAATCAGCCATGCACCGCTCTCTCCTTTTTTCCGTCGGGACTCGGAAACAAGAAAGAGACTTGCATTGAGCTTGACAATGAAAGCATTCTCATGACAAGATACCGCAAGACAGAAGAAGGAACAATTATCCGCCTTTATAATTCATCGGATAAGCCTGCAAAAGCTTCTCTGTCAATCGGCAAAAACAAATATGAGATTAACTTCGGTTCTTTTGAAGTCAAAACTTTTAATTTCAGAAACAACACTCTCAGCGAAACAGATATGATTTAAGCAAAAAGCCTTTATTCAACAAACGAATAAAGGCTTTTGAAAAAGTTTTTTGTAACGTTTTTTCATTCTTTTGATCTAATAAGTGAAAGGGCGGTGAAAATGTGGCAGATTTTGAAAAAGTATATAAAGAAAACTATGATTTTATTTACAAATATTTATTGAGGCTCAGCGGCAATCAGTCTCTTGCCGAGGAGTTGACCTCAGAAACTTTTTTCAGGGCATATATGAATATCTCGAAGCTGAAAAACGAAAACAAGGTCTCCGTCTGGCTTTGTCAGATTGCCAAAAACAGTTATTTCGCATATTGTAATGAGCAGAAAAAGCTCGGTCAGCTTGATGAAGCGATCAATGTATCAGATAATGCTCAGATTGAAAGCATCTTTGAGCAAAAGGAGCTGAGCGAAAAGGCTTTTCAATGCCTTCACACCCTTGATGAACCTTATAAAGAGGTTTTCATGCTTTCGGTTTTCGGTCAGCTTTCTTTAAAAGATATAAGCAGGATTTTCAATAAAAGCGAGAGCTGGGCAAGAGTCACATTTTACCGTGCAAAACAAAAGCTTTCAGAAAGGATGAAACAAAAATGAACTGCAATATCATCAAAGATTTAATTCCTCTGTTTATCGACGGCTGCTGCAGCAGCGAAAGCGAAGAAGAAATCAAAAAGCATCTTGAGCAATGCGATGACTGCAGAAAAGTCTATGAAGAAATGAATACTCCCGTTGAAATGCAGAATACTCCGATCGCACCGAAAGTCTCGGTAAGAATCAACCAGTGGAAAGCTTCTGTTCTTCAATCCGTGCTTTTCCTTTTTTCGTTTCTTCTTATAACCGTCGGAGTTTATTATGAGGCACAGTTATCCGGTTTCGGCAACGGATTGGTAGCTTTTAATGCAGTTGTTCCGGCAACGGCATTTATGCTTTCTCTGTCAAACTGGTATTTTGTTAAGCTTTACAAAAGCAGAAAGCTTTTTTCATGGAGTTCATGCGCAATGATGCTTGCCATTACTGTCGGCGCAACATTCTGGACCGCAAATCACTATGAATTCTCTTTTATTGAAGCATTTAACGGCGCATCGTTTATTGATTTAATTCAATCCGTGCTGTTCTTTTTCGGCAGAGGTATAGCAATGACCGCAGTTTTCGCTGCTGCCTCAAAAATTCTCTCTGATATCTATGCAAAAATGCTCGGCAAGGAGTAAACTATGATAAATAAAAAGAAAACATTTTCAGTATTTCTTTTGTTTACTTTCATCCCCATAATTTCTCTTCTGTCCGCCCCATTCGGATATTCGGTTAAACTTTTCGGGGTCTTCGACTTATCGGTCATTGTCTCGGCTGTATGGATTCTTGCTGCAGCAACGGTAGCATTATTTTATTTGATTATCAAATCGGATATTTCAGATGCTCTGAGAATAACGGGAATCATCTTTTTGTCAATCTTTACTGCCGTTCTGATCTGGCTTTCTGCTTTAATCGTTTTTGCAAGTCAATTCACAGAAAAAAAGGTTGCTGACAGAATTATTTCTCCCGAAGGCACCCGCATTGCAGAAATAATTGATTCAGATCAGGGTGCATTGGGCGGAAACACAGTCGTATATGTTAAAAATATTTACAAAACCGATTTTCTCGTTTTCAGCATAAGAAAAAACAAGCGGATATATATCGGCGAATTGAAAGAAAAGCTTGATATCGAATGGAAAAACGAAGACTGTCTGATAATAAACTCAAAGGAATATATTACAGAATGAAAAAGATAATACATTCAAAAATCTTCCGCACACTTATGATTTTGGCTATTATACTTTTTTCAATTGCGTTGTTTTTTCAGAGTCAATGCAGAACAATCCATTCAGTAATTAAAGAAAACTGCGAAGAAATCTTTATTCCAAACGGCATTGCCGACGCCTATAACAACCTGCTGACTTTCAGTATCGACGAACATATAATATGGGAATATAAGCTCAATCTCCGTGAAAAAAAGCTGATGGATGAGGATTTGTGTAATGGCATATGGGATATAATCAGCAATAAAAATCATGAAGAAATCAAATACTTTTTCACCGATAATTCCGATTCGTATTTTCCGAAAGATATTTCAAATGATTCGTATTATTGCATTTATGATTTTTCGTTAAAGAGATTTATCGGTGCCAATGAAGATGTTGCTATACTCGGCTGGCACAGAGCGTTGTTTGTTTATGATAAAGCAAACGCCTGTTATTACTGCGTGTCGAAATCCATATAAAGTAAAACGGCGGAGAATTTCCGCCGTTTTAATTATTTGATTGACTCAACAATTCTTTTGAATTCTTCCGTTGCTCTGAATTCATCCGAAAGAGGATAGCCGCTCAGCAGAGCATCTTTGATTGCATGGGCAATGTTATCATATCCGCCTTTGAATGCTGTTGCTTTGTTAAATTCAAGTCCTTCAACAAGATATGAGGTATGAGTTGTGATGTCCGGCATTGCTTCATATTCAACCGCAAGCTCTGCCTCTTTTCTGAAGCACTCGAGTGCCCCCTTGTCATCTCCGTTATGGTGTCTGATAACGCCGAGATATCCATAATTAAATATTACAAGATAGCTGCTTTGACCGTAATCTCCGTCAGGCATTGCAGTTTCAACAAAATTCAGATAAGCCTCAATTATATTCGGGTCACGCTCAAGGATTCCGCTTGCCTTACGGTTAATGATTTCGCCGATAAGCTGAATCATTTCGGAAAGCCCCTTTGCGCACGCCAGGTTTCTTTTTTCGCTGCCGTGAGGATAAAGCATCATTGCCATATAGTCTCTTGTGTTTCTCATAATGGGCATTTCTTCAAGAATCGGGTCAATTTCAGATATGTCAACTCCGCTGTTTTCCGTTTCGCTCAGCTCCTGAAGAAAGTTACACATAAGACCTTTTGTCCATACTCTGAGTCGGTCATTTGTGCAGTAATTCTGAATGACGCCGTAAACTCTTTCAACCTCGTGCTTAACAGTCAGATTGCGTTCATCTCTGTAAGGATAGAGCAAAATAAGTGACTGCATATAATTTGAAAGAAAAAGATAATTATTCGGAAATTCAGCAATAGCTTCCTTCATCAGATTACATGCTTCTTCATATTTTCTCTCTGCATTGAGAATTTTAAATCTTTCCTCATAACTTTTTATTCTGTTTTCTTTATCAACTGAATTAACGCCGAGAAGCTCATCTGTAGTAACACCGAAGAAAGAAGCTATTGAGGGAATGAGAGTTATATCGGGATAGCTTTCAAATCTTTCCCATTTGCTTACGCTTTGATAAGATACACCTATAAAATTTGCAAGGGCATCCTGAGTGATATTTCTTTCTTTGCGAAGTTTCTTTATTACTTCCCCAATATGAATCATTATTTCTTTACCTCCGTTTGTTGATTAACAGCACTGTTTTCATTCAAATGATAACTCTGAATAAAGAAAAATACAATAACGCATATATTTAGCGAGACTCAACCACAGGGCGTATAAATCAACTGTGTGTGCAGTTTATCATTTATCCAATAAACCAATATTACGATAAACTATATAAATGAACTGCAAAAAGCGGCTGCCTGACGGCAGCCGCTTTTGTTATTGCTTAGTAATTCTCTTTTCTTACTTCAAAGAAGCTCTGGGGATGAGCGCATACAGGGCAAACCTGAGGAGCTTTCTTGCCCATCACAAGATGTCCGCAGTTGCGGCATTCCCACATGGTCTCTTCAGCTTTCTCAAATACCTTCTGCATTTCAACATTGCTGAGAAGAGCACGGTAACGCTCTTCATGAGACTTTTCGATTGCGGCGACCATTCTGAACTTGATTGCAAGCTCTGTGAAGCCTTCCTCCTCCGCTTCCTTTGCAAAGGTGTCATACATATCGGTCCACTCGTAGTTTTCGCCTTCTGCAGCTGCAAGGAGGTTTTCAGCGGTATTGCCGAGCTCGCCGAGAGCCTTGAACCACATCTTTGCGTGTTCTTTTTCGTTGTTAGCTGTGTCAAGGAAGATTGCAGAAATCTGCTCATAGCCTTCCTTCTTGGCTACGGATGCAAAATAAGTGTACTTGTTTCTTGCCTGAGATTCGCCTGCGAAAGCGGTCATAAGATTCTGTTCTGTTCTGCTGCCCTTGAGTTCCATTTGTTGTTTCTCCTTGAATTTTGATAATTTTATACTTTTTAATTTAGTTTTTTTAATTTACATTCGGGACATTCACCGTAAAATACGGTTTCGTGCCTTGCTATTTCAAATCCGCTTTTTTCTTCGATAAGCCTGTCGAGCCCTTGATCGTATTCAACGTCGAAGAAATCGCAGAATTTTCCGCACGTGCTGCAGCTTATGTGGTGGTGCGGTGTGAGGTCGCCGTCAAACCTGTCGGGCGAGTTTATCACCGATATCCGCCTTATCTTGCCCAATTCGGCAAGTCGGTTAAGATTGCGGTAGACCGTGCCCAAACTTAAATGAGGTGCGGTGTCGGTGATCATCGCGTGCACCTGTTCTGCCGTCGGGTGGGTCTTTGTCCCCTGAACCGCCGCAAGTATAAGCGTCTTTTGCTTCGTAGTGCGCTCTTTTATCATCGGCATCTCCTTAATAAGAATAATTTCTATTAAGACTATAACACAAATGATAATAATTGTCAATAAGAAATTTATATTTTTCTTTACTTTTTTTGCAATAGGTGATAAAATAGGGGCAAGACGATAGAAAGCGAAGAAGAATTATGCCGTTTTTGCCTATTTTTGCAAATGAGATAGATTATCAGCCCGATTTTGTTATTGTGACGGGCGACGCCTACGTCGATCATCCGTCATTCGGAACCGCGATAATTTCGCGCGTGCTTGAGGCGGAGGGATACTCTATTGCTATTATACCCCAACCCGATTATAAAAGCAAGAGCGATTTTATGCGTTTTGGTCGACCGCGTTTGGCATTTTTAGTCAATGCGGGCAATATCGATTCGATGGTGGCGCATTATACCGCATCGAAAAAGCGTCGCAATGACGATTACTATTCGCCCGGAGGCAGGATCGGAAGGCGACCTGACAGAGCTTGCATAGTA
>JAZQEE010000011.1:0-2390 GCA_045538815.1 Acutalibacteraceae bacterium | reverse complement strand
GTGTGCCGTCGCTTCATCTGCAGAATGAGCATCCTTTTCCGAGCCTTCGCCATAGGTGAAATCTTTGCCTGATTCATAATAAATTATGTCGTTTGCGGTATAAACGGCACTTGAATTATTGCTGCTTACAGTTTCACCGTCAACCGTTATGCTCTTATCGCTTAAAATGATTTCAACAGCATCCGTTACGGTGTTGGGAACTTCGTCGGGAATTTCCGTCGGTGTTTTTCCGCAAGCCGTAAGAGCGAATATCAGAACAAGAATAATTACCAAAGATTTTACAGGTTTCATATAATCAACCTTTCGTAGTATGTTGGAATTATTATATCTTGTAAATATGAATTTTTTTACAGATTTTTGTAACGTTTTATCACGCATATACAGAAAAATCCACACAACATCCAAAATCATTTCATCAGATTTCTTTGCTTTGATTTATTCCGTATTTTTTCGCATATTCGCTTAAACCGTTTCTGCGTTCTTCCGAATACGGTGCGGTAAGTCTGAAACTCAATCTTCCTTTGAGGATTTCAAAAAGCATTCCGCCGTGTTCATCATCGTCTGTCAGCTTGCAACAGTCCGGATATTGCTCGCTGAATTCTAAAAGTCTGTTTCTCAAATCCGTATTGTGTGTCCGCACATCAATGATGTCACTTTCTTCGTTGAAGCAGATAACCGTATCTTTCTGACGCTTTGTTAATCCTGTTTTCATTTTGCCTCCTTTCCGCCGGATATCGGCTGATTTTAGTGATTTTTTCTCGGTTCAAGAACCGTAAAAAGCACCGTGTTTTCCGATGCATTTTCATGAAATGATGCGTTGGTCGTTTGGAACATTTCTATTGTCTCATTTCTAAAATCATCCTTTCGGGCATCAAAAAACAGCCACGAAATCAATCGTGACTGTCTTTTTCTGCTTTTTCAGTTTTCTTAGATTTTTTCTTTTTTGAGTGGGTGTCGAGGAATTCTCCGTACTGCATAGTAACAAATTGTTCGTAGGCTGTTGCTAATTTTTGAATGCGTTTATAAATTGCACTCGGTGTTTTGTAGCCGAAAAATGCTGCAATCTGTTCAAGCGTGCATCCGTCCATTCGCATCTGCAAAATCTGTTTGTCCTTTTCGTCAAGTGCCGATGTGAACGTATCGACTTTATCTTTTGCAAGGATTTTTGTTTCAAAATCCTCACGTGGTGCAGGCAAATGAATCAGCAATTCCTCGCTGATTTCTTCGCCTGACTTGATTGCTTCATCAAGAAAAATTGGCTTTTTATTATCGTTCCACGAACAATACCATTTGTTGACGAAATCCCTTTTGTTGGTGCTTTTTCGTTCGCTGTAATCTTCAATCTGACGGTTTTTCCATATTTCATCAATCATTGGTTGCCAGTTCTGTTCTTCAACAATCATATCCGTAAGATTGCCGATGAGATTGCTGAATTGCTGATATGTAAGCCACGGGATTTGCATTTCCTTCGGCATCATAAACAGCTTTTGAAAACTCCATTCCATTTCGTATTCAAATTTCTTTCGGAAATGATTCTGAATCACAAAGCACAACCGCCACAGCGGAAAGTCACCCGAATAATCTGTCCATTTACCGGGAATGTTACCGTAACCGTTACTGCGAGGAACCTGAATGAATTGCCACACAGACCACGCATAAGATTCCCAGATGAGCTGAAGAAAAACATCATCGTTGATGAGATAATTATATTTATCCGTGTAAAGAACATCATACGGATTTCTCGGAATATCAAGATAATCCTTCCGTTTTATTACAAGCTCTTTGGGGAGAGCATAAAACAACGGAAGCCACGCAAGATGACTGTCTTGTGGAATCGTAATTATCCGATTCGGGAGTTTTACAATGTAACTAATATTAGGGTTGTCCGATATAATTGCATCACCTCACTACGAAGAATTTTATCCTCCCACTTATAAAGGAGCGAAACGGAACAAATTTTTCCTAAAATCAAAACAATTTACAAATTGTTCAAAAACTATTGCCTCAGAAAAACTCCACTCACCTTATATGGAATGAAAGTAGATGTATTTTTCCTACAAATTCAAAAAAGTTAAAAATATTTGCTCTCACTTATTATGGAGTGAGAATTCAAAAATTTTTCCCAAAAAATGAAAAAATAAAAGCATTTTTAATTTTACATCAAACAAATGTTCGATAATATTTTATATCAGTTTTATCTCGGTGTCAATAGTGATTTTTTGCTCCTTGACAACATCAGCAAATGAGAGTATAATAATATGCAATTGAATATGAATTGATAAGATACGGTTTGAAAAGTTGTACGCTGAGTAAATCAAAAGGGAAATCAGGTTCGAATCCTGAACAACCGCCATTACTGTATTTGAAGCAGAGTTTATGCTTTATAAAGT
>JAZQEE010000010.1:0-112423 GCA_045538815.1 Acutalibacteraceae bacterium | reverse complement strand
TGACCTTTGAACATTGAGTAGAATTGCAAAGTGACATCAATTCCGAATACATTTTTTAATTCATCATATATGCCGTTTAAATTGTCGAAATCAGAGTCGATAACAATCATCTCCAATACTTTTGTCATAATTATAATATAGGCGGTTGGAAATTTCATTGGAAAAAACTCTTGTAAATTTCCAAATATATCCTGATGTATAAAAAAGCACGCTCGGTGCATCAAGCAAAGAGCGTGCTTTTATCAATAATAATTTTAATTGTATCTATTGAAATCTGTTTAAGTAAATAGTATAATCCATATAAATGCTATATTTTTATTGCATTTGTGCTTGGAACGAAAGCGTGGATTTGAAAACCCCAAAGGCAAGTATCGAAAAAAGGTGAATGCCGAAGGTGTTGGTTAACGTCCACCAAATTGGAGAAATCCGAACTTAATGCCAATCGGCACTGAGTTCGGATTTTTTGTTTTTTCACTTTTTGAAGCTGCGTATATGAATAATTACAAATTACATTTCTCCGTCAGAAAACAGGTGAGCTTCTGCGCCACCTGTTTTCATTCATTTTCCTAAACACTTTGTTAAGCGTTTTCTGATTTTCCCCTGCCTTTCCGATGCTTTTCTTCCATCTGTTCAATCTGAATATCAACGCTCGGAAGAGAATTACCGTTCACTTTATCCGCAACATGTTTTCTCATTCTTTTTCTGTGTTCCTCGTGATAATTGTTCATCTGCATCCAATGATTTTTTATCATAGCGGCAAGTTCAAAGATATACTCTCTGTCCATGCCGACCCGATATTCGGATTCGTGATAGCCTCTGACTGTTTCTTCATCAATCAATCCGAACGCCACTCTCATCGCATCCAGAACATCAATGATTTCAAAGCGATAGGGAACCTTGAGATAAAGCTTTTGTTCATCAATGCTTTCAAGCAAATCGGTGAACTCGCCGTAAATTTTCGTGTAGTTTGTGATTCGCATTATTTCGCTTTCCATATGTTCGCCCTTGTTTTTATGAATAAAATTATCAATTCTGTCCACGGTGTTTTCTTTTATTCTTTCAGCTGCATCGTATGCATCGCTCAGGCTTATTTCCGTTTCATCCTTGAAATACACCATTATCTTGCTGATATCATCCACCCCTTCTTCCGGCTTGAATTTAAAAATCTCCTTGCCGTGATAATTATGCTTGAACATCGCTTTTTCAACAATATGAGTTTTCTGTTTCTCATCAATCTCCCCAAAAAATGATTCATCAATGCCCAGGTATTCCGAAAGCTGTTTACGTCTTTTTTCGGATATATTCTTCCTTCCGTTTTCCCACGCACTCACCAGCTGTCTGGAAACGCCGAGAATATCCGCAATCTCACTAACGGAAAGATTACATCTGATTCTTATAAATTTCAAACCGTTCATATTAACTCCTTTAAACAATCATTTGTACCGGTACATACCAATGATACTCCCGGTTGACACCCAACGTCAATCTGCAACCCGAGTTCTGTATCTGTCAGAATACATGCTTTATCCGAAAGGAAAGCGCAACGGCTATTAACCGTTACGCTTCTTGCCCGCATCACTGCGCTTCGCTCTCCAGCGACCGTTCTGATTGCGGCTGCGGTTCTGACCTGCAGTCGGACCAGTCTTGACAACAGGACCGCCTGTCTGTGCAGGACTCAAGGAAGCCATTCTGACTCCCTTTGAAAGAAATCCACTCATGTTTTCACCTCCTTAAAGTTTATTTCCGTCAGGATTAACCCTTTACCAGGACTTCAACAACAGTTGCAACTGCAACAAGAATTCCGCCTATAATTCCAGCCATATAAACACCTCCTTGAAACAAATATTGTGTATAAACGCTGACATTACATCAGCATCCACAAAACGGGAATCTGCCTTTTATCTTCCTTCGAGATATACTCGCCGGGCATAAAGACATGTTTACCGATAAGAAAACATTTCATTGTATCACCTCCTCAGAGAATCAGGTGTCAGTCGTTGTCTGTCAAAGCTTTGACGCCGTCAACAATAGTCTGTATGCTGAGCATCACAGTACCGATTGTTGAAATCGTCTTGACAACGGTCATAGCCTTTGCGGCAATCGCTGCACTTGTAATCAAACCTGTAATCATCCTCTCACCTCCTCAGCAAATCATGTTTTCGGATTTCAGTCCTCAACTTCATTCCGCACCAATATAATATCAGATATTTGGGTACAATCAAAAGTACAGTAATCTCAAATTTATTGTTCATATTTCAGGCATAAATAGCAATATTTTTTTATATTTTGTACCTATCATATGGACAAACAGATTTTTTTCTGTTAAAATTTTATTGAGGTGATAAAAATGTCATTTGTCGATTTGATAGGCGGAGACGGAAAACAAAGAATAAACCTCAGCAAATTTGCGCTGAACATTATAAATGAAGATATGATTGCTTTTAATAACAATCATTTCACAACCTTTATCAACACAATAATTGCCAACTACAAGAATGACTCCGAAGCTACCATAAGTATAGTTCTTGACCGCGAAAGAAAAAAACTTGAAGAAACACTCAAAAACATTGACAAACCGCACAGAGACGAGGTTATATCAAAACTTTTAATTGCCAAGAAGAAAGAGTTGATCGCAAAAGCCTTTTCTCACGAAAATTATAAAAGCTGTCCGGTAAGACTCCGGAAAGAAAACCTTCTCTATCTCACCGATCCGGACTCAGAATGTTGCGAAGAGAAATATTATAACTATAAACCGGGCAAATATCTTAAAGCCCTGATCGAAGACTATGCTTCCAGAGCTTTTTGCGAAAGAGAACTGATTTATTTTGCAGACAGAGTAAAGCTCATTGAAACAGCAATAAGCGAAAGACGAAAGCTGTCCGTAAAAACCGCAAACGGCAAACATTATATAATATATCCTTGCAGAATACTCAGGGATCCGATGTCAATGTATAACTATCTTATCGGATTCTCCTGCGACTCCGAAGAAAAAAGCAAGCACCCTGTGTCACTGCGCCTTTCCGGAAACATTTCAATCAGTCTGAGAAACTCAGCTTTTTTTGTTAAAAGCAATGAAATTAAAGCTTTGGAGGATCATATCCGCAACAGAGGCGTACAGTTTCTTCTGGGAGAAGAAACCGAAATTGTTGTTGCTCTCACCGAGAACGGCAAGCAAAAATTTTCAAGCCAGCTTCATCTGAGACCTAACTGCATCGAAATCAGAAACGGCAACGAATTTGTTTTCAGGTGTACACCCACGCAGGCTGAGTATTATTTCGTCAAATTCGGCAAAGACGCTTTTATCAAAGAGCCGGAGTCCTTGCAAAAAGTTTTCAGGAATATCTATTACGAAGCATATTGCTCATACAGCGACTGATTTAAAAACGATAACTCTTGTTGAATTTTAAAAATCATGTGTTATAATTGTTGTATATTATTTGTTTTTGAACAAATGAGGAGAGATATATTATGGATTTTATTACTCAGAAATTCAAATCTGAAATCAATTTCACAAAAAGCGGTTCCTCAGAGAAAAGAGCCCTTCTTCAGGCAAGAATCGAGTATCTTTTCTATTTTATGCTCGGATATCTCTGGAACGAAAACAAAGATTCCATTGCCCCGGAACAGCTTTCCCGTTTTGTCAGGGATCTCGACGGTAACTTAACCATCGGGAGAATCATATATGCCCTGAAAATGTTTGACTTCAGAAAGGAAAGCATCAACAAAAAAGCAGAAGACTTATTGAAAAAATATAATCATTACAGAAATGATAATATAGGTCACGGATTCATTTTCGGCGACAAAGTTGAAGAATCCGAAACAATTCTGGACAGCCTGTATAAAGACTTGGTTGATGCCGTACCGCTCTTAAAGGCTGAGCTTGATATCGTCATAATAAACAGCCGTAATGCTGATTCATACAAGGGACTTGTGTATCACCCGAACACAAACGGTTCACCTGAAGACTGTACGGTGCCTGCAGATAAACTGAATATCGAAGATGAGTATCCTCAGATTTTCTGCCGAGAAGGAACAAAATACTATAAAATTTCACCTTTCATCCATATGGAGGAAGGGGCCTTCCCTGATATCTATGTTTTCAACAAAATTGAAAACAAACCCACCGGCGAGACCGTATTCACTCAATTATTCAAATCCGGAAAAGTCAGAAGGGAAGTTCCTGATTTTAAAGATATAAGCATCATCAACACTTATAACCGCACCAGTTCAAACGGAACGATAATCAACAATTTCGAGCCTAATTATAAAAAGAACCAATACATTGATGTCGGCATTCTCGATAAGGTTTATGATCTTACCGTAAATAACAAGTCATGTGTATCGGTTGTTCTTTGGGGCAACGGCGGCGTTGGAAAAACCGCATGCGTTCAGGAATTATGCAAAAGACTGTCAAGCGAAAACGACCTTCATTTCCGTTATGTTGTTTTTGTTACAGCGAAAGACAGAAGGTTTAATGAGGCAACCGGCAAACTGGAAGAATTGTCCGCCCGTTATGACAATCCGTCAGAAAAAGTTGTAGCGCTGAACAACATCTGCAGCTTTTATGATGTTATTGCCACTATTTACAGCACGATATACGAAAAGCCGCTTGCTTGCGAAAAAGGCTCCGAAGAATTCAATGATGTTGTCAAAAAAATTCTTAATCCTCCCGAGGACAAAAAGGTCAGACATTTGCTGCTTATAGTTGATGACTTTGAAACCTTTGAAGATACCGAAAAGAAGAAAATTACCGATTTTATAAGTTCGATGGATACCGGCAAGCACAAAGTTATCATCACAACCCGAAATAAAAAGTTAGCCGAAGGTAAGCCTGTACCGGCAAGCCAGTTGGACAAAGACCAGACCGTTACCTTTGTTGAAAAAATGCTTCTCAACTCTCCCGATACCGACGAAAGGATAAAAAACAGGTTCAAGGATTGGATAAGCAAACCCGAAGCCGATGAAACACTCTATTGCGCAACCGGCGGCGTTCCGGTTTTTATTCTTCAATGGATTTATCTTTTCAAACAGAACCTCAGCGAAAATATTCTCAGCGAAAGCCTTCAGTCGCAGGATGATGCCCGCGAGTTCCTTTCCGGAAGAGTCTACTCCGCTCTCAGCGAAGAAGCCAAAATTCTGTATTCCGCTCTGCCCAAGGTAACTTCAGAACAGTTAACATTTTTTAAAGAGCGTCTTCAGCAGGTCTGCGAGGGCTACATAAAAAACCCCGACACTTTCGGCGAAGCCTTCGAGGAATTGTGTGATATGTATCTTGTTGAAGAATACGATGATTCTTCAACAGTTTACAGAGTTTATTCAGAAACATTCCTCAACGACATGCGCAGCAAATACAACAACAGCTCCGAAAGCTTCCGCAAATCAGTTTCACAAAGGCTTAAGAACTCAGGGGAAAACTCAAATCTGTCTTTGTTCAGCGCCCTTCTCAAAGAAGCAGAAGATTCACGAACGGGCGAAAACAGAGACAATACCATCAAAAAGTATAAAAATGTCATTGCTCTTCCAAATATCACAAAAGATCAGAAAAGAAAAGCAATGACAGATCTTCTAAGATATTTCATTTCACAGATCAATGACCCCGAAGGTGCTCTTGACACCATGTATTCTTACGGCGATGAGTTTATCCGAGACCCCGCTGTTATGTATCAGTTCATCTATACTCTGTGGGGTTCCGGCGATAAAAACTGCAAAAAGCTTGCTATAGAAGAAATCGAAAAATATTTTGACGCAAATATTCCTTTGTGCGGTGAAAATGTCAAGTTTTTCGCTTTAGCTTCTGCCTATTACACAATGCACGCCAAATCCCAGAACATTTCATCAATCAAAAGCAGAGCATTTGATCTCGGCAGCAGCTTATATAAATTCATTTCAACTGCCAAAGAAAACGAAACCATTGTCGCTGTAGAGGCAGGAAAGCATGACATAACCGTTTCTTTGTTTCATCTCCTCGAGTTGATTATCTCCATGGGAAAAGAGCACCAGTCCCTCGGAACAGAAATCGGAAAGTATATTATCAGCTCCAGCAACAACATTCAATACATAAACAGAGTCAAGAGTTTGCTCTCAACTATCGACGCTGATGCCGATGATTCATCACACCAAAACGCATCAAAGCTTCCCGAAGGCAGCGTTCTTTTCTCCCCCGAATATATAAAATATAACGCAGACGGTATCCCGCAATATCTTAACGGAAACGTTGACGGCACCAAAGGCGGAATTCCATGGTTCGATTTCAAGAAATTCGGCCCTAAAGAGCTTGCAATGCACGGCGATACTCATACAATAATGGAAACTCTTTGCAACAACAAAAAGGATTTCCCCGTAATGATCACTTCAACGACTGACAAAGGCAGTTATTCTCTCTATACTCTTTCTGCCTACAATGTTAACCTCAGCATTTCTGAACTCATCGGGTGGGGCGATGACGCTGCATCTGACAATTCTCAAGACAGTTCAGAAGGAGCTCTGATTGAAGGAGTTGTCTCAACGGTTGAAGATATGTATAGGTTAAATAATTTGACCGGTCAGAAAGACGTGCAAGGAAAACGCGGAGAAATTCTGGGCGACAATCATAAAAGCTACAGAATCGGCAAAGCGGAAATGGCAAAAACACCGGAACTTGCAGTTGGAGACAGAGTTTCGTTCACTGTAAAAATCAACACCAACCCCAACGCCCGGGGTAATGCACTCTGCGCATATAACATCAGAAAGATCTGATATTCAGCAAAAAGCAAAGCTCCCGGATATTGAGTTTTCAATATCCGGGAGCTTTATTCATTATTCAATGTGTTTGGTCAGAAAGCAAACATAAATCTGCCGCCGGGGGCAACATCGCCGTTCTGATAAAAGTCCGTAATATCTCCGTCGGTCTGCATATTATCCGAAAGCTTGAAGTTGAAGTGAACCTCCTCGCCGCCAGCGATTCCGAGCGCATCTCTCGGGACTGCAAGCTGCATAACATTGCCGCTCACCTTATACTGAGCAGCGCCCGTCTCTTCAAAATTCCAGCTACCCGTTGACTTTTCAACCGTAACTGTTGATTCGGTTGCCGATTCACGGTTGACAATATATTCAAAACCTTCCCAGTTTTCCGAATTGCCCGATGAATCCGTATCAATCAGAATTCTCATCCACGCAGGGTCGGTATGCCCGGTAATGTCATCAACTGTTTCAATTCTGAAATAAATATTCTCACTGTCATATGTCACTTTTACACTTCTGAAGTCATTGCGCATTGTATTGTTTTCATAATGCAGACCAACCCAGCCGTCAGCGTTTCTGTTGCGGGTGCTTCCCACATAATGGAAGTATTCATTTGTGACGGAATCCCACTGACCGTCAGCGCCGTTGATATCAACAGTCTGACCGCCGCTTGTTTTCTCGGGCTTGCTTACCCCCTTGAATCTGCGGATATTTGCGCAAAGCTGATAATAGTAATGGTCTTTCATAACGCCTGCAGAAGGCTCAATATCCCTGCTGTATTCATCGCAGAACTGATCGGGAAACGCATTTTCGGTGCCCTGCCACATTTTATGTCTGCCCGCAATCCATTCATTCCAACCCGTAACAAATATAAAATCGGGGTCGCATTCAATGGCGTAATCCCACTGTTGCTGGAAGTTGAGACCGTAAAGCATTGCATTCTCCGTTGAAGCATCAACGGTCACGGTTTCATCGCCTTTCTTATAAGTATAAGAATAATTGCCCTTGGTGAAGCTTCTGCCCTGAACATTTCCGCCGTTGTTCATTGCAACAAGCTCGCCGTCAGCGGCATTCTGTGCAACGGAAACACACATCTGCTCGGGGTTACCGAAAAAAGACACTCCGAATTTCGTCTGCGGATAGTCGCTGCACCAGCCCCATGCTTTCTCACCGATGAAATAATCACCGGCAAAATAGGTCGGAATGTTTTCTCTGAATGTAAAGAAATTGAAAATCTCTCTTTCCAACGGATCTTTTTTGTCAAGAGCCTGCGGATGAGCCATAATCAGAGGTTTTCCGTCCCACATAAACCACAGATGCCGGTATCTGCCCTTTGAATAAATATTGCTGTAAAGGTCACGCAGCGAGGTTGCGGCATCCTCGGACGAATTAAACGGAAGCATAAATGCAATCTGCGGAACATTGACTCCCTCTGCTATTGCTTCGTCAAACACTCTGAAAAGCACTTCGTAGGCAGGCTGCCATGTGTAGGAACCGTTTGTGCAGTCAAAAATGATAACATCAACGCCTGCGTCGGCAATCATTTCGGCGTGTTTCCTTACAACATATTCATCGAGATTCTGATAATATCCGAAAAGCGGCTCGTTCCAGTGATATGGCTTGCCGTCAGGTGTGTTCTCCCAGACAGGATGCGAAAAGTCGCGCACCGCCTCGGGTGTTTTGTTTAGTATTTCGGTTACATTGTCCGCTTCAAATCCTGAGGCAAAATTATAGTGCCATGTCCAATAAAAAAGACCGACAAATTTTTCCTTATCGGTTTCCCCGACCTCTGTATAAGTCGGCAGGCTTCTGCCCAGACCGTCAACGGCGACCCATGTGTCAGGTCTGACCTGACCGTTAACATTTTCGTTGATATTTTCCGTGCCGTAAAAATAAATATTGAACAAGGACGGAATCATAAAAACCGCCATTAAAGCCGAAATTATTGCTCTGAGCACTGCTGACATAAGCACACCTCCGATTATTTTTATTTAATTATAAGCATTCAGCGCAAGCTTGTCAATTTTATTTCACTGTTGCAAAAAGCATTAAATCGTTTTGCTTTTCTGCTTTTCGCAATAAAAAAGCCTCTTTTTTGCCGAAATTTAATAAAATGTTAAAAAATAACTATTCCATTTTTGCAAATGGTGTGTTATAATCGGCTTATCAATCCCTTGAATGGGAAATAAAACGGAGGATCAGAAAAATGAAAATCACAAAAAAGATTCTTGCTTTGATTATGGCAATGCTCATGCTCTGCTCCGGTATGGCAGTCAGCGCAAGCGCAAACACAACAGAAGGTTCAACGGGTGAAACCACTCAACCCGTAACTCCCACAGCACCCGCATTCACAAAGTACACACTCAATGCAGACAACTGCTATGTTGACATCAACAACATCGAAATCGTTGTCAAGAACGCAAAGATTGAAGTTGAAGGCGTTTCATATGACATCGTTTTCACCGCAACACAGAAAGACGACGCAACCAAGACTCTCCGCAGACTTGTTGATGCAGACAATAACCTTACAATCTTCAGCAACCCCGTTACAGGCAAGACATACAAAATTGAAGGTTACATCACAATCGGCGAAAACAACCATATTGCAACAAACACAGTAGAGCTTGAAGTTCTTCAGTCCCAGGCAGCTCCCGCAACTCCCGTTCCCCTTAAGGTAACATCAACCAGCATTTCCGTTAAGGCTGTTGCAAACTGCGAATACAAGCTTGATGACGGCGAGTGGGTTAACACCGCAACATTCACAACCGGCGTTATTCCCGGCGCAAAACACACTGTTTACGCAAGATATAAATATGTTGCAGGCAAATTCTACGCAAGCGAAGCTTCATCTGTAACAGTTACTGCTCTTCAGGCTCCCAAGGGCGTTGCTCCCATTCCCACCCTTAAGACCAAAACCAACAACTCAATCGTTATCAACGCAGTTGAAGGCGTTGAATACTCAATTGACAAGGGTGCAACATGGAAGAAGGACGGTAACTTCACCAACCTTACCGCAAACACAAGATACGAAATCATCGCAAGATATACATTTGATGCAAGTGTTCAGGATGTAAGCCCCTCAAGCGAGGCTTTTACAGTTGTTACAAACTCCAAGAAGAACACAATCGCATCAAAAGAAAAGTGCAAGTTTGAAGTAACAACAGAAGGCAACATCTATGCAAACCGGTCCTTCAGCTTCAAGGTTACCGGTGACGCTCCCAAGGATTACGGCGCACTCCAGTACGGCGACACAAGACTTGTTCCCGCTACCTACACCGCAAGACTTAACGGCGTTCTTCTCGGCACAGAAAACTCAACTCTCACCAACGACAAAAAGGATACCGTAAAGACCGGAATCGTTCTTCCCACCGCAAAGGGTACCGTTAAGATCGAAGTAACCTATGTTACCGAATACTGGGACGGCGACAGCTGGGAAAATGCAGGCGAAAACAAGGTTGTTGTTTACTCCGTTGAATCCGGTACAGAATACAACGCAGTAAGAGAATTCTTTGTTGGTATTGCTAACTTCTTCCTTAACACACTTCCCAGAATCATCCTCAAGCTCATGGGCAGCGCAGCAAAATAATCAGACAATCAAAGCTCCGACTTGGGCGACATTTCATAAGGAAGTTAAGTTTTTTATCGGTTCTTTTCCGTTAATACTTCACGAAAAAATCCCGTAATACATCAAGTATTGCGGGATTTTTGTTATTTTGTCTGAACGAAAAATAACCTGGTAAAAACTGCTTTGCACCTTAAAAAGAGATATTGGGGGTATAGAACAAGGCAAAAAGCGCAGAAATCCTTGACGGATTTCGAGCATTTTTAACGCAGTTATATGCCAGAACAGCCTTTTAAAGGCTTAAATCCCTTACGAAAGGTCGCCCTTCGGTCGGAGTTTTTTTGTGAGTGTTTTTGATTTATCGGGCGAATAATATCATGAGGTATTCTTTACCGAATTGTAACCTTTTCTTAATTGCTTTTTATAACAGACAATGATATAATCACATTGAAATACAATGCAGACTGGAGTTCAAAATGAAAACCGATAATAATCTTTCATTCATAAAAAAGTTTCGGATTTTCCTTAATCATTCAATGCTTCCGCAAATGCTGCTTCTGAGAATAATAACATCTTATTTTTCCGTATCGGTCGCAGTGAACTTTTTAATAAAGAAAAGCGGACTTGACCCTATAAAGAATTGGGGAGAATTCATTTCTGCCGTTCCGTTTATTGATGTTGCGCTGATTTGCCTGTGCGTATTCTTTGCATTGAGCCTTGTTTGCGCATTGCTGCCTAATCACCTGCGCAATTTTGACCCCGTTGCCGCAATTGTCTCAATCGTTGCTTTTGGCTTGCAGCTGCTGCTCGGTGCAAATAATTTTTATCTGACAACAGGTATAATAATTGTTTCACTCATTATCATTGCATATGCGCTCAACAAATTGCAGCTGCCTGAGCCGCAAACGGGAAAGCTTTCCGCCATACTCTATGACGCAATTATTGCGGGTTTTGCCGTTGCGATTGTAATATTTGTTTCAATAGGAACAATATGCCACCACAGACTTTTTTATACGGGCACTCATGATTTCGGTCTGTTTGTGCAGATGTTTCATTCCCTCGCAGAGGATCTGACGGCAATCACAAGCTGCGAAAGAGACACCTTTATGTCTCACTTTGCAATACATTCATCATATATTTTCTATCTGCTTGTTCCGGTTTTCAAGCTTTTCCCGTATGAAGAAACACTGCTTATCTCGCAGGCAGTGCTCGCAATGGGCGGAGTTGTTCCCCTCATTCTCATTGCAAAAAAGCGCGGTTTCAGTCAGAGTGCATTGCTCGGAATCGGCACGGCTTACATTTTCAGCACAGCGCTAATTTCCCCTTGCTTCTATGATTTTCATGAAAACGCATTTCTGCCCACTCTGCTGATGTGGACTCTCTGGGCGGTTGACACGAAGAAAACCGCAGCTTTCTACATTTTCTCCGCATTGGTATGCATTGTCAAGGAAGATGCCCCCCTCTATATCATCGCAATCGGTCTTTATGCATTTTTTGAAAACAAGGGTACTCTCAAGCGAATCCACGGAGTCATTGCAGCTTTTTTGAGCGGCGCATATATGATATTCATTACAAGATGGCTCACCGAAAACGGCGACGGACAAACGATGACCTCCTCTCGTTTCGGACATCTTCTGACCGACCCCGAGGGCGGCATTATTGATGTTGTTATCAGCGCATTTTCAAACCCCGGCTATCTGTTCAGCCAGCTGCTTCAGGAAAAGACTCTTATTTTCTTCCTGCAGGTAATGATTCCGATGCTCTTCCTGCCGTTCTTCACAAAAAAAATTCACCGTTATCTGTTGATGGTTCCCTTTATAGTTATGAACCTGATCATCGGCGCAAATTACGGTTATGCGGCAAACATCGGCTTCCAGTATATATTCGGACCTGCAACCCTTATGCTTTTCATGTCGCTTGTCAACGTTCACGACATGACACCGCAGATGCGAAAGAATATCCCCGTTTTATGGAGCGTTGCAACAATACTGTTCTTTGCAGGAATGCAGGCAAACGATGTATCATACATCAGTCAGTATAACGGAAACAAAGATTACTATGTTCAGTCTGAGCAGATGCTTGACAGCATCCCTGAAGACGCTGTTATTGCAGGCAACGCACTTATCACTTCTCATGTCTGCGACCGTGATGAGGTTTATATCTTTGATTATAACGATCTTAATCCGGAAAAAACAGAGCTTATCAACCCTGAAAGATATGATTTCATTGCTCTTTTCATAAAATCCGATATCTATGTTGACGCAGTGCCTCTGCTCGAAAGAGAAGGCTTCACCTTATGGGCACAGTCAAATGACCACATTGTAATATACAAAAGCCCGCAATATGACGGCTAAAACAAACCACGGACTCTTTAGGAGTCCGTGGTTTTTAATATTTCTTCAATATCGTGAAGCGAAACAACAGTCATTGCTCCCTCTTCGCCGAAAACAACCGTTCTTGTGTTGTTCTCAGCTTCAAAAATGCCGCCGATTGCCGCAGTCATAATCATACAGCTTATCGCCGCCGCAAAATACAATCTGAAAATCTTCATTTTTTTCTTTCCTTACTTCACATATTCATCCATTAAAGCCGCCAGCGCCGAACCGAGCATTCTGCCCGAATAGCAAGCCTCTTCAAGCGTGTTTGCTTCGCTGCCCATTTCAATAAGCAGACTGAAACGGGTCATATCCATATTGTATTTTCTCTGCGAAAAAAGCACGGGGCGCATAAGTCCGGGAAACATATCCTCGCATTTCTTCTGAAGCTGCAGAGCAAAACGCAGGTTATATTCCCAATCAGGGAAATCCTCAACCTTCCCCTCTTCAGCGCCCGTTATAATCATCAGCTGAGCCGCCTTTTTGCCGCCGATTGTGTTAAGCGGCTTTATCTTGCTTCCGTTGCTCTGTGTTATTGAATCTCTGTGGATATCAAGCACAATCTGAATTTCAGGGTGCTCATCAAGATGCTTCTGAACGGTCTTTCTTGAATTCGGATATGACGCCGAATAGCTGTCATCATGAATTGTTTTATCATGAATAACAGTATACCCTGCTTTTTCGAGATAATTCGCTATTTCTGTCCCGACTCTGACAACATTCAGGCTTTCATTGTTGCTTCTTGCCGTATAATCAACAGCATACCAGTTGCGTTCAATAAGCTCATAGCCCTCGGAGGTGTGGCTGTGAAAAATGAGCACGGCAGGCTTTGATTTGTCAATTGAAAGCTCAAGTCCTTCCGAAAGCACCTTTTCTATGTTGAGCGTTTTGGTGTCGGTTGTGTTCTTGACCCTAACATTATTGAAAATATGCGTTGCGCCTGCTTTTTCATATGTAACCGCCTGAATTTCACCGTCCTTTTTGTCATCGGCAAAAAGCTCAGTATATTTTTTGATTATTTCAAGAATATCATCAGGCGTTTTTGTGATATCATCTGAAACTGATGACGCGGATGTCTGCACGGTCTGAGACTGTGTTTTTTCATCGGTCTGCACGCTTTCCGTCTGTTTTACCGTTTCCGGTTTTCCCGCAGTCGGCTGCTTCGCCGTTTCTGCATAAAAAATGACCGATGCGCAAATCAGCGGAATCTTCTTATCCGCCCCGCTTATCATTACCGCAAATATCAACAGCAGCGAAACCGCAAAAGTAATAACCTGCGTCTGCCTGTCCCTTGGTTGCTTTTTATCCATCGCCGTGCTCCTTTTACATATATATTTACTATATATATGCACTGTTATCACTTTTAATGGCTGACGATTTTAAAAAAGTTACAAATTGTAACTTTTTCCTCGATTTTGTAACCGTTTTGTATCCGTATTGTAATCAAAAAAGGTGGTTTTTTTGATTGCGTTGATATATAATATGAACATAGCAAGTGAGAAGTACAATTGAGCCTTGACTGAAAGTGCAATCGGTTAAGGCACCCCACCATCCTTTCATAAAGAAGTCGGAAAAGGGAGTCCTTAACGGACTCCCTCGACTTTTTGTTTCTGATATATGCAAAGAATCCCCGGAAAATCCGGGGATTCTTTTATTTATTATATTCTCTCAAGACCTGCTGCCTCAAGCTTCTCATTCATGGCTCTGTGGTCGGCAAACATTGCAAGTTCAAAAATTGCAACGCCCGTGATTATGTGCCAGAGTGAATGACCGTGAAGGTTGCCCAAGGCAAAGGTGTTGATTTCGTTATCACCCCAAAGTGAGGTGATGATGAAAGCAACAATGAAGGTTGCGAATGTGACAATGAGAATGTTTCTCTCTGTTTTGGTAACTCTTCTGATATTTGCCGCAAGGAGATAGATTGCAGGAAGAGCCGTAATAAAACATCCAAGCTCCGCAAGCGAAAGTCCGCCTGTTTTGCCGTCCATGGGTGCTCCGCCTCCGCCGATATAAAGAGGTCTGTCATGAATAACGAAAACTTCGTAAGTCAGAACGCCGATAACAAGAAGCATCCAGCCCGTTTCCACTGCAAGGAAAATGTTTCGCTGCTTTTTTCTCTCTGCCTGCGTATAGAACTCAACTGCAAGAGCGCAAACGCCTGACCATGCAACAAGCTCGGTAAGCGACATATCTATGTAGCTTGCAAGAAGCTTCGTTGTGAGAACACCCGGCTGAAATTCGCCGTAGTCTGCAGTGTGCATGCCTACAGATGTTACAGACATAACCATGTAGAGCAAAATGAAAAGATACCACTGCCACTTTTTGTTTTTCTTCACAAGAAGAATGATGATTGCGAGTATTGCTGATACCGTGTAAACCCAGTTTGTCTGAACTGCGGCATACTGTGCGCAATATTCGGCAAGAGTTGTTGTTCCGTCAACAATGATATTCTTGAACGAAACCCAATCGATGAAATTAAGATTCATCTTTTGTCTGCCTCCTTTAATAAATTTACTTTTAATTAACCTACGACAGTATAGCAGAATTTTCTTGATTTTTCAATATATTCAGACAAAAAATGTATTGTTGCTTATCAGAAAATCCCCATGAAATCAATTTGATTTCATGGGGATTTAAGTATATTTATTTAAGACCGCCGCCGACTGAGCCGTCCCATGTGTCAACGGAAGTTGCCTTCATTTCCTCTTCGTCAAACCAACGGGTTGTTACCGCCTTTGTTTCTGTGTAGAAACGGAAGCCGTCCTTGCCGAGGCAGTGAAGGTCGCCGAAGAATGAGTTCTTGTGGCCTGTGAAGGGGAACACGCCGACGGGAACGGGAATGCCAACATTAACACCAACCATGCCGCCGTCTGTTCTCTTTGCAAATTCTCTTGCATAGTAACCGCTCTGAGTGAAGATAACCGAGCCGTTTGCAAAAGGATTTGCATTCATGATTCTGAGACCCTCTTCAAAATCCTTGACTCTCTTTACGCAGAGAACGGGTCCGAAGATTTCTCTCTGACCGACTGTCATGTCTTCTGTTACATGGTCAAAAATTGTGGGTCCGACATAGAAACCGTTCTCATATCCGGGAACAACGGGATTTCTGCCGTCAAGGATAAGCTCTGCGCCCTCTTCGATGCCTTTTTCAATCCATTTGTGAATTGACTGTCTGTGAGCCTCTGTAACAACGGGACCAAGGGTTGATTCCTTATCATATGCAGGACCAAGCTTAAGCTCTTTTGCAAACTTAACAAGATAGCCTACAAGCTCATCTGCAATGCTCTCCTGCGCAACAATAACGGGAAGAGCCATGCAACGCTCGCCTGCACAGCCGAATGATGAATTGATGATGCCTCTTGCGCTTCTTTCAAGTGCGGCATCTTCAAGAACAAGACCGTGGTTCTTTGCTTCGCAGAGAGCCTGAACTCTCTTGCCGTTTTCTGCTGCTCTTGAATAAATGTGGAGACCGACGCTTGTTGAACCAACAAATGTGATACCCTTAACATCGGGATGCTCCATGAAGATTTCCGCTTCGTTTCTTGAGCAGGTAACAATATTGATAACGCCGTCGGGAAGACCTGCTTCCTGCCAGAGCTCTGCCATTCTCATGCAGGTCATCGGAGTCATTGAAGCTGCCTTAAGAACGATTGTGTTACCGCATGCAATGCAGATGGGTGACATCCAGCCCATGGGAATCATGCCGGGGAAGTTGAAGGGAACGATACCCGCAAAAACACCGACAGACTCTCTGTAAAGAGTTGTGTCATAGCCAAGAGAAGTGTCACGAAGGCTCTCACCCATAAGAAGTGAAGGCGCTGAGAGAGCAAGCTCAACGGGCTCTTTAACCTTGAGGATATCGCCCTTTGCTTCGCTCCATACCTTACCGTGCTCTCTTGCGCAGATTTCGGTAAGCTCGTCCATATGAGCTTCAAGGAGCTCACGGAATTTATAGATAACCTGAACTCTCTTCATAACGGGGGTGTTTGACCACTCGGGATATGCCGCTTTAGCGCAAGCGATTGCGCGGTTAACCTCATCCTTTGTGCAGCAGGGAGTCTGAGCGATAACTTCACCCGTGCTGGGATTATAAACATCCATATACTTTTCGCACGATGAATCGAGCCACTGACCGCCTGCAAAATACTTTAACTTTTTGACTGCCATTTTAATTCACTCCTGTCAGATTTCATACATAATTTATTTTATAACTTTTTATAAATTATGTCAATAGCATTATATATTAAGAAACAAGTCTTAACCAAAGCATATTTTTAAACTTCATTGACAGAAAAAACACATTATGCTATTGTTAAATTAAAAAGAGAAAGGAGACAGAAAAATGAAAAAATCAATAACAATTCTTTGCATTGTAATCGTTTTGTATGCACTGCTTTCCTTAGCCGGCTGCGGTGCCCCGGAAACGAAAAACGCAAAAGGAGCTGAAACAACCGCCGCAGAAACCACCGTTGACAATACTCCCGTTGCCGTCCATAATGAAATCGAAAATATAAAAAGCTCATTTTCTCCTGCCGTTCTCGGAGGGATATATATCGAAAATGACAATACAATAGTAGTCAGTCTCGTTGAGAATGAATTTAACGGACTGAGTTCTTCAACCGAGGAAAGAAACGGCATTAAGATTATTTATAAACCTGTCAAGTATGCTCTTTTGGAATTGGAAAGCATCAAAAAACAGCTTGAACCGTTTATGGCTGAGTACAAAATAGCAGCTTTAGACGCCAACGAAGTCACAAATAAAATAGATATTCAGCTTTATAAGGAAAATGCCGACATCAATTCGCTTATCAGCAAATATATAGATTCGGAATATGTCAACATAAGTATTTTGCCCGAGGGCTGCAAAATTGAATTTAACTAACTTAAATCCACCAAAGCCTGACCGTCTGCTTCACGCAAAACGGTCAGGCTTTTTCTTGAGAATAGAACAATTCTTTTGAGGTAAACTATTTGGGAAAACATTTGATTTTAAGGAGAGATTTTATATGCACATCACCGGCGGAGAATATGACAAAATGACAAAAAAGGCGTCGCCGCCGAGCAAAAAGCTCAAGAACGGAACATTCGCTTTTCTTATCGGCGGACTCATCTGCGCAATCGGAGAGGCTTTTTCAATGCTTTATGAATATCTCGGAATCGGCGAGGACGATGTTAAATTTCTTGTTCCTGCAACGCTCATTGTTGCCGCTTCAATCCTGACTGCTGCGGGCGTTTTCGATAACATCGCCTACTATGCAGGCGCAGGCACGATTGTACCCATCACGGGCTTTGCTAACTCAGTTGTCTCCCCCGCCATGGAATACAGAAGCGAGGGCAGAATTCTCGGCACGGGCGCAAATATGTTCAAAATTGCAGGTCCCGTGCTAACCTACGGCTCAGCTGCGGCTGTTATCTATGGAATTTTATATTATATATTTTTAAGATAGGTATTTTTTATTTCGGACCGTCATTTGACGGTTCTTTTTGTTGCCACAATAAACAATTTAACGAATGTGATTTTGTTTAAAACATAGAAAATTTGAAGAAAGTGAAAATTTTTGCGTAACATTTTGCGATTTCCGTCATATAATATATGTAAATATTTTTTAGGAGAAATATTTTTTCTGTAAAAATAGATTTCAAAGGGAGCGAAAGAAGGCGATTCCGAGGGGTTAATTAAAACCAATTTTGCAAAAACTCAAACAACAAAATTAAAATCGGAGGCAAAACAGAATGAACAAAATATTCAAAAAAATCACATCAATTATTCTTGCTTTATTTTCTTGCTTTATGTTATGCACTGTTGCATTTGCAGCTGACGAAATCCCCGAGGGCTACACACCGATTTACACCGCAGAAGATTTGAACAATATCCGCAACAACCTCAGCGGAAGCTATATTCTGATGAATGATATTGACCTTTCGGTTTATGAAAACTGGGAACCGATTGGGTCTGAAACCGAACCGTTTACGGGAAAATTAAACGGCGACGGATATGAAATTATAAATCTTGTTTCAAAAAGCGGATTTTTTGACTGTATTAGCGGTGTTTTGATTAGCAATCTTACAATCTATGATTGTAAGATAAGCGATTATATCGCAAAACCATACAGAGGAGTAATTGCTGATAAGTCAATTAACTCTGAAATTAAAAACTGTCACACCGCAGGAAGCATTTGGGGTACTACCGGAAACGGACAGTTAACAATAGCTTATGATTTTTGTGTAGGAGGACTTGTCGGATACTCTGAATCTTCATTTTTCACTAATTGCTATAGCTTTGTCGATATTATTTTAGAATATACGGTTATGAATCTATATGGTGCCGGTGGTTTGGTTGGTCAATCCCAAAGCTCAAAATTCATTTGTTGTTACGCTATCAGTAAATTTAATGAAATTTTTATCGGATACGGAAACACCGAAGGTCTGGATATTTATACAGGCGGATTAGCAGGCAATAGTGTTTCCGGAAACAAATTTGAGAATTGCTATTTCTCTGACAACTCAGCTTTTGCTATAGGCACACCTGAAAAAATCCCTCAAGGCTCAAAGGCTTTATCAAACGATGCACTAAAACTCCAAGCTTCATTTGAAGGTTTTGATTTTAATAATGTGTGGACAATGGCAGAGGAAGGATATCCGGAATTAGACTTCACGAAAATTAAGCAAAACACACCTGAAAAACCGAGCGTTAGTTTGGTTGATGCAAAAATTGTTAAAGTTCCTTGTAAAAAAAGGATAGTTTTTGGTCAATTACCGAAATCACCGGAAGGCATTACGGTTGAACTGAAATACAGTGACGGTACAACTGTTATAGATAAAATTACGTTAAGTAACGATGAATACTATGTAAATGGGGAATGTGTAACAGAAGCTGAATATGCAACAGTAGAAAAATACGGAATTAAAGACGCAGGCTTATATATGAATGAGGGAGAAATACACTTGTCATATAAATATTTGGCATTACCTTCAATAATCGAATTATTCAGACGGTGTGTATAACCAATAGTTGGTATAACTGATGGAGGTTGTGAAATAAAAAAAATTGTTTCTGTCAATATGGTTTTCGCTATATCTTTTACTTTTTTCACTTCAATTCCTGTTTTTGCTGAAGACAACGAAATCACTTTAGAAGAATATTCATCACAACTTAGTGAGTTAAATAAAATCTACGGAATTGAAAGCATAGGAGGAATAGCAGAAGATACTAACTTATCTGAAATATCTTTAAATAGGTTGATAGTAAAAACAACCGATAACAATATATTAGAAGATGACTATGGTGCAATTGCTAAAATTGAAGGTTATGACGGTCTACACATTTTGCAGTATACAAGCACAAAACTTGCCGAACAGGCTTACGAATACTATATCGGATTACCTAATGTTGAATTCGTTGAAAACGATTTTGCTTATCAGAGTTTAGAACCTGAAACAGAATATGCTGAATATGATTATAATAAAAAATACTTATCCTGGGGGTCATCAACAGTTAATGTGAATGAATCAGTTACGTATGCTAATTATCTCGCTGCAGATGCTCCTGAAATAGTTGTTGCTGTTATAGATACCGGCATTGATGCAGACCACAGTTTTTTTAATGGAAGAGTTATCAACAGCGGCATTGACTTGGTTGAAAATGACAAAAACCCCGATGATGATGAAGGACACGGTACGCATGTTGCAGGAATTATTGTTGATAACACTGCTGAAAATGTAAAAGTTAGTGGTTACAAAACCATTAATAGTGATCGAACTGGACACTATTCAATTACTTGTGCTGCTATTGAAGAAGCCATTACAGATGGTGTAGATGTCATTAATATGAGTCTTAGATGGAAAAAAACTAAAGCATGTTATAACTTATTTGAAGAAAAAATCCAGAAAGCGGTTAACAATGGTATATCTGTAGTTGTTGCCGCAGGAAACGATAATATTGATGCTATAGACGTTTGCCCTGCAAGTAACAATAATGTTATTACTGTTGCAGCCACCTCTATAGACAATATGTTGTATGCTAAATCCAATTACGGCGATTGTGTCGATGTTGCGGCACCTGGAGTTCAAATAAACAGCACAATCCCAAACGGTCTATATGAAAAGAACACTGGCACTTCAATGGCAACACCTTTTGTCTCTGCCGCAGCAGCATTCTTAAAAACTCTTAACCCAAATTATACTCCGGAAACAATTAAAAATATAATTAGAGAGTGTGTCTTCGTCCCCGAAGGTTGGAATACAGCTTACGGTACGGGTATTCTCGACTTTTCAAAAATTGTTTCAGACTATATTTCTGTTTGCCCCAAAATTACACTTAATGAAAATAAAAAAGCCGTAATAACCTCTGACAGTAAAGACGCAGTAATATATTATACAACAAATAACGCAAAGCCAATTGCCGGTGTTTCATCCGTTTACAGTGAACCGATTGATATTACTGAAGCAATCAGCATAAAAGCAATTGTTGTAGAAGAGGACAAGTTTCCAAGCACTGCTGCAACATTAAGAATAAACTGGTCAGAAAACATTACTATTTATTATAAAGAGACAAAAAATTTGTTGCTGCCACCCAACAGAGGAATTGCTGTTTGTTATTCAAGTAATTCTGATGTGGTTGTTGTTGATGATTTAAACGAAACAATATATGGTGTTTCAACAGGCGAAGCAAAAGTAACTGTTTACTTGTCAACAGGACAAAAGGTGACATATAATGTCACGGTTGAATACGCTCTTTGGCAGAAAATTTTGATATATTTCTTTTGGGGCTTCCTTTGGTATATATAAAAATAATTATCCCCGCTATGTGACACCATAGCGGGGATAATTATTTTATGCTCTCACTCCGAGAGTTATAATGTCGATTGCGCCGACGGGGCAGACTGAATGGCAGTTTCCGCAGCCCGTGCATTTCTCATAATCAACCTTTGCGCAGAATTTATCAATTGTTATTGCTTCTGCTTCGCAAGCCTTAACGCACTTCATGCAGCCTATGCAGCCCGCAGTGCATTCCTTGCGTGTGAGTGCGCCCTTATCATGGTTTTTGCAAAGCACAGCGGCTTTGGTTTCCTCAAGGGGCATAAGCTCGATGAGCTGCTTGGGGCAGGTATTGATACACATTTTGCATGCCTTGCACTCGGTGGGATTGATTCTTGCAACGCCGTTGCAGATGCTGATTGCATCGTATTCGCAAACATCAACGCAGTCGCCGTAGCCGATACAGCCGTAAATACATTCCTTGGGGCCGCCAAAAATCTGAGATGCCATACGGCAGCTTTTAACGCCCTGATATTCAAGCTTTGTTGCCGCATTGACATTGTGACCTTGACAGAGAACAACCGCTGCCATGGGCTTTACCTCGCCCGCCGCAAGACCGGTTATTTCACCAATCTGCTTTGCAACATCGTTGCCGCCGGGTGCGCAGAGAGCGGTGTCTGTTGTTTCGCCCTTTGAGAGTGCCGCCGCATAACCGTCGCAGCCCGAAAAGCCGCATGCGCCGCAGTTTGCGCCGGGCAGACAGCCTCTGATTTCCTCTGCCTTTTCATCAACGGGAACAGCAAAAATCTTTGATGCGATTGAAAGTCCGAGACCTGCGATAAGACCGATAACGGCAACTATTCCGACTGCAAGCATAATTGAGCCAATATCCATAATCCGTTACCTCCTTAACCGAAAATTCCGTCAACAAGACCTGTGAATCCCATGAACGAAAGCGAAACAATTGATGCCGCAATCAGAACAATGGGCAGACCCTGCAGGAATTTGGGAATATCGCAGCCTTCAAGTCTGCTGCGTACACCCGAGAAAATAACCATTGCAAGCATGAAGCCTATGCCTGCACCGACGCTGTTGAGCATCGACTGAACAAAGTTATATTCCTTGGTGATGTTGAGAAGAACAACGCCGAGAACGGCGCAGTTTGTTGTGATAAGGGGAAGATAGATGCCGAGTGCGTTATAAAGCGGGGGCATAAACTTCTTGAGAATAAGCTCAACAAGCTGAACGAGCGCCGCAATTACGAGAATGAAAACGATTGTCTGAAGATAATCAAGACCGTTTGCAACAAGCAGATACTTGTTGATGGGGTATGTTACGCCCGTTGCAAGAGCCATAACAAAGATAACCGCTGCGGACATACCGACTGCCGTGTTAAGCTTCTTTGAAACGCCGAGGAAGGGGCAGATTCCGAGGAATTTGCAGAGAACGAAATTCTCGGTAAGAATTGCTGTAAGAAGAATTGACATTGCTATTTTCATACTGCTTCGCCCTCCTTCTTTTCACCGCACTCCTTGCCTTCAGCAAGAATTGCGCAGTTTTTAGCCATCGGGCAGGCTTTACAGCCGCTGAGCTCAGCTCTGGGCTTGCCCTTCTTTTCTGCAATCTTATTGGCACATGCCATGAGCAGACCGAAGGTGAGGAAGCCGCCGGGAGCAAGGATGAATACTGTCAGCGGAGTGATAACTCCATCCTGCGGAATAAGTGTGAATCCGTTGAAGCCGTTCAGAACATTATCGCCGAAGAGAACAAGAAGATTCTGTGCGCCTGCAAGGAAAGTGCCTGCGCCGAGAATTTCTCTGACGGCTGCCATGCAGCAAAGAGCGAAAGTGAATCCTACGCCCATGCCGAGACCGTCAACTGCAGAAGCGATAACGGAATTTTTGCCTGCAAAAGCCTCCGCTCTGCCGAGAATAATGCAGTTAACAACGATAAGCGGAAGGAAAACGCCGAGCGCTGCATCGAGTGCGGGAACGAATGCCTTGACTATCATCTGAACAATGGTAACGAAAGATGCGATAACAACAATATAAGCGGGAATACGCACCTTGTCGGGAATAATTTTTCTCAGAAGAGAGATAACGATGTTTGAGCAAACAAGAACTATCATTGCCGAAATGCCCATACCGAGAGCATTGACAACGCTTGTTGATGTTGCAAGAGTGGGGCATGTGCCGAGAACAAGACGGAAAACGGGGTTTTCGGCAATAAGACCTTTACTGAATTCTTTTCCGAGTGATTTCTTTTCAGCCATTGTTCACACCTCCTGCTGCTTCTATTGCGGCGTTAACCGCTTCGGTAACTGCTCTTGAAGTGATTGTTGCACCCGTCAGAGCATCAATTGAATTTTCGCCTGCTTTATCTTTTGAAACGGTAATTCCCGCAACAAGATTTACAAACTGACTGCGGAATTTTTCGCTCGTTGCGTTTGCACCGAGACCCGCTGTTTCTGCGTGTGAAAGAATGTTGACACCCGTTACTTTTCCGTCAATGTCAACACCCGTCATAACCGAAATGTCGCCGCCGTAGCCCTTTGCGGAATTAACAACAACATATCCGATTGTGCTGCCCGATTCATCGAGAGCGGCAACAACGCTTGTTCCGTCCTCTGAAATCTCTGCTTCGCCGAAGCTTGCCGCATCAGCAAAAACAACCTGTCTTGACTTCTTTTCAGTCGCATCTGCAAGGTCTGCAATAATGGGAGACGTCACGGAGTTTGTCAGCCCGAGAAGAAGGGTTGCAATAAAGCAGATGACAAAAAGAGTGACTGTCGGAACAATATATTCCTTTAAGCTTTTCATTTTGCTTCGCCCTCCTTTGCCTTTGTCTTTTTCTCCTTGACCGTGCCGAAGGGCTTGGGAGCCATAATTCTTTCAATATGAGGAACAAGAAGATTCATAATAAGAATTGCGAATGAAACGCCCTCGGGAAGAGCGGCAAAAAGTCTGATAACGCAAGTCAGCAGACCGCAGCCGATACCGAAAACGATTTTTGCATTTGATTTGATGGGGCTTGTTGAATAGTCGGTTGCCATGAAGAATGCACCGAGAAGAAGTCCGCCGCCCGTAAGCTGATAAGCAAGATATTCAAGGTCAAACTTGCCTGCGATGAGCATAACAACTGCAACGGTGCCGATGAATGCAAGAGGAATCTTGGGTGAAATAACCTTTCTTGCGATAAGATAAATGCCGCCGATAATGAGTGCGATTGAGCAGGTTTCGCCGAGACATCCGCCTCTGATTCCGAGGAACATATCCATAATCGAGGGGAGTGCTTCACCTGATTCGCCGCCGATGATTGCAAGCGGCGTTGCACCTGTCACCGCTTCTGTTTTCCATGAGAGAGGAACAACCCAGTTGCCCATTGCCTGACCCGATGAAATAAGAAGGAAAATTCTTGCAACGATTGCGGGATTGGCAAAGTTCTGGCCGATACCGCCGAACATCTGCTTTACGATAACGATTGCAACGAAGCTGCCGACTGCCGCAAGCCAAAGAGGGATGCTGACGGGCAGGTTGAATGCAAGGATAAGACCCGTTACAACAGCGCTGAGGTCTCCGATTGTGTTATGACGCTTCATAACCTTTCTTGCCACGAATTCAGAAAGCACTGCGGAAATTACCGTTGTTGCGGTAACTGCAAGAACTCTCGGTCCGAAAATTGCAACTGCCGCAATAAGAGCGGGTATGAGCGCAATAATAACATCGAGCATGATTTTTGTTGTTGTGTCCTTCGTGCGAAGATGAGGCGACGCACTGACAACAAGTTTCTTTCCGTCAACCATTATTTATTGCCCTCCTCTCTGAGAATTGCTTTTGCGAGACGCATATGCTGAACAAGCGGTTTGCCTGCGGGACACGCAAATGCGCAGCTTCCGCATTCCATGCAAACCATGATACCGAGCTGATTAAGAGTCTGAGGATCTCTTGCTTTTGCGGCTCTGACAATATTTGTAGGCATAAGGCTCATCGGACACGCTATAGCACATCTGCCGCAGCGGATGCAGTCTGTTTCTTCCTTGAGAACAGCATCATCCTTTGCAAAAGCAAGAATAGCATTATTCTGCTTGCAGACGGGAAGGTCTGTTCCGACGATAGCCTGACCCATCATAGGTCCGCCGCAGATGATTTTGCAGGGTTCTTCCTTGAAACCGCCGCAGAAATCGATGATTTCGCCTATATCTGTTCCGATAGGAACTCTGACATTCTTGGGTTCTGCAATAGCTGATCCGTCAACCGTCATTGAACGGCTGACAAGGGGCTTACCTGTCTTTATGTAGCGTGCAATGAAAGCAACCGAAGCAACATTCATAACAACACAGCCGACATCAGCAGGAAGCTTTCCGGGAGGAACTCTTCTGCCCGTTGCGGACTGAACCATCATTTTTTCTGCACCCTGAGGATATTTTGATTCAAGAACCATGAGCTTTACCGCATCGCCGATATCCTCTTTATGGTCTGCGATGTTTTTAAGCACCTTGAATGCATCGGGCTTGTTGTCTTCGACTGCGATAACAACCTGCTTGAAGCCGAGAATTTCCTTGAGAAGATAAACGCCTGCAAGTATATCCCATGAGTTTTCCATGCACTCACGGTAGTCAACTGTGATAAACGGCTCACATTCCGCAGCGTTGATAACAAGAGTGTCAATATTCTTGTCTGCGGGGAAATTGAGCTTTACATGAGTCGGAAAGCCCGCACCGCCGAGACCGACAAGGCCTGATTCTCTTACCGCCTTGATAAGATCCTCTCTTGTCTCAACATGGGGAGGCTTGATGCCCTCATAAAGTCTCATTTCTCCGTCAGATTCAATTGTTACTGCCTGCACGAGTGTTCCGTTGGGGAGCTTTACATTTCCGATTGCGGAAACCTTTCCCGAAACGGAAGCGTAAATCGGTGCGCTGACATATTTGTCGGTGTCACCTATAAGCTGTCCAACTGCAACCTCGTCACCCACCTTGACAACGGGCTCACACGGAGCACCGATATGCTGCTGCATGGGAATAACTACCTTTGCGGGAGTCGGAATTCTGACAACCTCCATATTTGCGGTGTTTTTATGGTGGTCAACCTTGACACCGCCTCTGACCTTTTTGACAGCGGTCAAAACGCCGTCCAATACGGTCTTAGCCATAAATATTCTCCTCCTGTTCGTTTGCACGATTTATTTAAAGAAATATTTTTTCTGTTTTTCGAGAGCAGGCATAACAGCCCTGAGTATCAGACCCGTCACGGCTCCCGTTACCGCTCCGAAAACCGCAAGGGCGGGAGCGTAATAAATAATATTCGGCGTGCCCGTTATAAATGATGCCGCAACAAGCTGACCGCAGTTATGGCAGAGAGCACATATTATAGAAATTCCCGTAAGTCCGAGAAAATTCTTCGCATATTTCAGAAGCAGATACATCGCAACAACCGAAAGCAGACCGCCCGAGATACTCATTACCGCACCCGTCATTCCGCGGGTGACAAAGACAAATCCGCCTTTGACAAGGGTTATCGCAATTGCGGTCGGCAGACCTATGCTGCCCGCCGCAAACATCGTTATTATGTTTGAAAATCCGGGCTTTGCCCCCGGCGGCATGAACGGCAGAGGCGGTATCAGCCCTTCAAGAAAGCTTAGTGCCAACGCCTGAGCGCAGAGGATTGCTCCCAGCGCAGTTTTATATGCAATACTTTTTTTCATAGTCAGTAAGTGACGGCGTCCACATCGGAGCCGGTTACGGTGACAACAGTTCTTGACGGAAGGCAAACCGCCGTGTCACCCTTTCTGTAAAGTTCACCGCAGGAAACACAGAGCTTGTCCGTGCATTCTGCAGATTTAAAGCGTATTTTTCCGTTTTCAACAGCAATCTCAACTGCGGGGTCGGTGTCGGGAATTATAACCCTGCTTTCGTTTCTTGAGAGGTCAACGGTTTCGATTATTTCGCCGTTAACAGTAATAACCGCCGTAAGCTTTTCCGAAGAAAAGAATTGCCATAACGCAAATATTCCCGCAACGGCAAGAACAACCGCTATAACGGCAATATCGCCCTTTTTGAAAAGTTTTATATTCATAAACATCTTACTCCGCTGAAGAATAAGCCGCATCGGTAATCTCAATTCTGTCCCTCAGACCGTCCGAAACAAAAACAGTTTTGTTTTCATCGATAAAGACCGTTTCGCAGCCGTATTCAGCGGCAAGTGCGGCGCCCTTTTCTATTCCGAGCACAAAGCATGCGGTAGAAAGCGCATCGCTGAGAATTCCGCTTTCCGAAACAACCGTCACGCTGACAACTCCGCTTTTTGCAGGGTAGCCCGTTTCGGGGTCGATTATATGATGATAGATTTTTCCGTCCTCTTCAAAATATCTCTCATAGCTGCCCGATGTTGAAACACAGCCCGCAGGAATATCGAGAATCGCAACATAGCTTCCCGCATTCCCCTCAGGGTTTCTGATTCCCACCGAAAAATCTTTTTCACCGTAAAGAAGTATGCTTCCGCCGATGCTGATAACAGCTTCTTTGGTTTCGGATTCATCAAGATAACTCCTGATTTCATCAAGAGCAATGCCCTTACCTGCCGCACCGAAATCAATAAAAAATTTATCGCCGAAGGTTACGGAGCTGCCGGAAACGTCCAGCTTTTCGTACCCCGTGCGTTTGAGTGCATTATAAAGCACATACGGATTCGGAACCGCAGTTTCAGCGCCGAAGCCCCAGATGTCGCTGACCTCACCGAGAGTAAAATCAAAGCTTCCGCCGCTATTTTTGCAGACATCGAGAAGGACCGATATATAGCTGCCCATCTTCTCATCAATCTCACCGCCGCCGTTTGAATTGAGCCTTGCGGTAAGTGAGTTCCCGTTCTGCCTTGACAAAACATTTTCTTCAAGCCCCGCAACAATGCTCTCAATTCTATCAGCATCATTTTTACTGTCGGTGCTCTTTATTTTTGCCGTGCAGACAGTATTCATTGCAAAGAAGCTTTTCTCGGTTGTTTTCGGAAGAATAACTGCCAACGCAATAACCGTTATCATAACAACGGCAGCAGCCGCAAGCAATGCAATTTTCTTTTTCATTCTCGCAAGCCCGCCCTCTCCCATAATAATAATTATAATAATATATAATACATCATTTATTTTTTTATTTCAATAAAAATCACAAAAAAGTTTGCAAAAATATTGGTTTTTTGTTTATTTTCTGCTAAAATATAAAAATCAGATACTTAAAGGAGAAAAATATGAATTCATCTGTTTATATGCCCGTCAAATGCGTTCTCGGCAAAAATTCCGTTATTTCCAATTCATCTCAGCTTTCGGCACTCGGCAAAAGCTGTCTCATAGTTACGGGCAAAAGAAGCGCCGCCCTCTGCGGTGCGCTTGACGATGCGGTGACGGCATTAAAAAAAGAGAATATAAGCTATGAAGTATTCAATGAAATCGGTGAAAATCCGCTTATTTCTGCCTGCCACAAAGCGGGTGTATCGGCGAGAGCGGCAAAGGCGGATTTCATTCTCGGAATCGGCGGAGGCTCGGTGCTTGACGCTTCAAAAGCAATTGCAATTTACGCATCAAACGCCGATTTATCTCCGATTGATATTTATAAGAGAGAATATTCGTCAGCTCCCCTCCCCGTTGCCCTTATCGGCACAACTGCAGGCACCGGCAGCGAAGTTACCGCTGTTTCGGTGCTTACAAATGACGAAACAGGAAGAAAAAAGAGCATTTCAGGTCCTGACTGCTATGCAAAAATAGCTTTCTGCGACCCCGAATACACTTCTTCCATGCCTTACTCAACAACGGTTTCAACCGCTCTTGATGCATTCGCTCATGCAGTTGAAGGTTATTTTACAGAGAAGTGTGTCGGCATCATAGAGCTTTTTGCTCAGAAATGTATTCCGCAGATTTACTCATGCCTCAAAGAGCTTGCGGGCAAGGATTCCGTTGACCCGTCTCTGCGCGAACCTTTATATTACGGCTCGCTTTACGCAGGTCTTGTCATCAACACCTGCGGCACGGCTTTTCCCCATCCGCTCGGATATGTTCTGACTGAAAACTACGGCATTCCTCACGGCATTGCGTGCGCAGCATTCTTCCCTGCATTCATTGACCGCTGCGCTGAATTTACACCTGAAAAAGCAGAAAAATTCTTTGAAATGACAGATGAAATCTTTGAAGTCAAGGCGGTTATCAAATCTCTCACAAGCCTTGAAAATGTTGATATGACTGAAGATGACGCAAAAAAATACGCCCTGCGATGGCAGGACGCAATTCCGAAAAACTTTACCGCCTCCCCCGGCGGATTAACGCAGGAAGAGGCGGCAGGGATACTGGCTCAGCTAAGTAACTGAGTTTTCGTCACCGTTGTCAGCAACCGCAGCCACAGCCACAGTCATTGCCTCTGGTCTGGAAAGTGTTGTTACAACCGCAGCCGCAGTTGTTGTTGCCGCAATCGCCGCAGCAGAAGAGAATGAGAATAAGGAAAATGAACCAGCTGTTATTGCATCCGCAACCCATGAGATAACCTCCTTCTTTTCTATCAAGCGGCTTTTTTATTTCCGCTTTCATTGACAGAATATGTGGATTACCCGAAATGTGTTACGGAGTTTCTGAAAAAATTCAAACAAAAAACCGCAGTGCGATTTTGCACTGCGGTTAATCTTTTTATTATCAGTCGCTTGTGTAGGGAAGGAGAGCAATCTGACGAGCACGCTTGATAGCGGTTGTCAGTTCACGCTGATGCTTTGCACAAGTGCCTGTTACACGACGGGGAAGAATCTTAGCTCTCTCCGAAGTGAATTTATTAAGCTTGTTAACATCCTTGTAATCGATGCATTCAACTTTATCAACACAGAAAGAACAAACCTTTCTGCGACCCTTCTTGTTGGGTCTTCTGTCGCTCTTATCGTAAGCCATGGATAAAACCTCCTTTTCAGTTTAGATGGGACATCTCTCAGAACGGGAGATCGTCCTCGGGAATTTCTTTGAAATCGCCTTCGTCGGCAGTTGAATAAGCGGGAGCAGGCTGAGCATTAACGAATGAATCGTTTCTTGCGCCAGTTCCTGTTTCGCTCTTGGAGCCGCAGAAACTTACGTTGTCTGCAACAATCTCAACAGCCTTTCTCTTGTTGCCGTTTCTGTCCTCATAAGTTCTTGTCTGAATCTTACCCTGGATGGCAATCATCGAGCCCTTGCGGAAATACTTGCAGATGAATTCTGCCTGCTGTCTCCATGCAATGATGTCGATGAAATCTGCCTGACGCTCTTCGCCCTGACGGACAAAGCCTCTGTCAACTGCAACTGCGAATGAAGTTACGGAAATTCCGTTTGATGTTGTGCGAAGCTCGGGGTCTGCAACGAGTCTGCCCATAATTACGGCGCAATTAACCATTTTGAGACCTCCTTAGTTCTTTTTGACAATGAGTGAGCGAAGTACGCCGTCTGTAATCTTTACAACACGGTCAAGCTCTGCGGGAAATTCGGGAGCAGCCTGATAGTTGAAGAGAACGTAGTAACCCTCTGTCTCGTCGTTGATAGCATAAGCGAGTCTGCGCTTGCCCCACTCATCAACGCTCTCAAGAGTGCCGTTAGCTTCAATCATAGCCTTGAATTTCTCAACGAGAGGCTGAGCAGCTTCTTCGCCGTTAGCAACTGAAAAAACTATCATTGTCTCGTAGCTGATGTTTGCTGACATTCTTAAAGCACCTCCTTCTGGTCTTTGGCCACGGTGCATCCGTGGCAAGGAAAAAATTTCATTTTATCCTGCCGCATTTTCTGCAGCGGCTATTTATTTTAACAAATGATTATCAACTTGTCAAGGGTTTGTGAAAAATTCTTATATTCTATTGCGAAAATAATATAAAAAAGCTATAATAAATGTAACCAAAAGAGAAGAGGTGAGCCGTAATGAACGAAAAACTGCCTGTTTTAAGAAAAAAATCGATGAGTCTGCCCCTGACTCCGGGCGTTTATCTGATGAAAAACAGTAAAAATGAAATAATATATGTGGGCAAGGCGAAAGCTCTCAAAAACAGAGTCAGCTCCTATTTCGGCTCACAGAACAACCACACCGCAAAGGTGCGCAAAATGGTTGAAAATGTTGACGATTTTGACTATATCCTCTGCGACAGCGAATTTGAAGCACTCATTCTCGAATGCTCGCTGATAAAACAGCATTCGCCGAAATATAATATTTTGCTTAAAGATGACAAAGGATATCATTACATCAAGGTTACAAGCAACGGCTGGAAGAATTTTTCTTCGGTCAAGCAGAGACTTGATGACGGAGCGGAATATATCGGACCTTACACCAACTCTTACGGCATTTCAAACGCCGTTGACGAAGCAAAAAAGATTTTCAGGATTCCCCAGTGCTCAAAGGTGTTTCCGAGAGACTACAAAAAAGGCAGACCTTGTCTGAATTTTTATATAGGTCAGTGCTCGGCGCCCTGCGCTGGAAAAACAACCGAAAGCGCTAATAACGAAGCGGTTGAGCAGGCTCTTGATTTCATCATCAACGGCTCAGGCAAAGCGGTTGAAGCGTTAACCGAAAAAATGATTGAGGCCTCGGAAAATCTTGAATTTGAAAAAGCCGCAAAGCTCCGTGACAAGATAAATGCAATAAAAAAGGTGACCGAGAAGCAGAAGGTTGTTGCCTCTTCCGTGCAGGAGCAGGATGTTTTTGCAATTGTCTGCGCTTCGCCGAAGGCTTGCCTCTCCGTGCTCCGCTTCAAGGATGCCCGCCTCTATGACAGCGAGCATTTCATCATTGACGCCCCCGAGGATTTGCCCGAAGCACGCTACGAACTGATAAGAAGCTATTATTCCATGCGTGATTTCGTGCCTCGCCGCATTGCGGTTGACGGCGATGTGCTCAATTCGGAGCTTCTTTCCGAATGGCTTTCATCTCTTGCAAACCGCAAGGTTAATATTGTTACCCCGCAGAGAGGCGAGCAACATTCGCTGCTTGAAATGTGCCGCTCAAATGCCGCGCAGAAGCTGGCTTTATATCTGGGCAAAACAGGCAAGGCAACTGCCGCACTTGATGAGCTCGGTACTCTTCTCGGACTAAAATCAACGCCTGAATTCATTGAATCTTACGATATTTCTCACACTGCAGGCAGTAATAATGTTGCAGGCATGGTGGTTTTTAAAGGCGGATTGCCCTATAAAAAATCCTACCGTCATTTTGCGATAAAAGGTTTTTCGGGTCAGGACGACTACGCTTCAATGGCTGAAGTTATCGAACGCAGAATTCTTCGCTATTTTGAAGAAAAAGACAGCGGCGAGGGCTTTGGCAGACTCCCCGATCTGATCCTTCTTGACGGCGGCAAGGGTCAGGTCAATGCGGTTAAACCCGTTCTCGAAAAATATAATCTTGATATCCCGCTTTTCGGCATGGTCAAGGATTCTCATCACAGAACAAGGGCAATCGCAACAACAGGCGACGAGCTTTCTCTCACTTCAAAAAGAGCCGCCTTCACCCTTGTTTCAACAATTCAGGAGGAGGTTCACCGTTTCTCCGTTGAATACCACAGAAGCCGTTCAAAAAAATCTTCGCTTTCTTCAACGCTGCTTTCGATTGAAGGAATCGGCGAGGGCAGAGCAAAAGCCCTCATGAAGCATTTCAGAACTGTGAAGGCAGTTTCACTTGCTTCAGAAGAAGAGCTTGCCGCCGTAAAAGGAATGAGCAAAAATGCTGCAAAGGCAGTTTTCGAGGCTTTTCACGGCAAAAATTCTGAGAATGAGGATTAAATTTCCTTGTTTTTATGCTTTTATTAACATTTCATCTTGACAATTCAGCTTGTTTAATGCGATAATAAATTGATTATAGAGTATTATCTCTATGGAGGATTTCTATGAGAGTAATCACAGGCAGCGCTAGAGGCATGTCACTCAGAACACTTGAGGGCGATAATGTCAGACCAACAACAGACAAAGTCAAAGAAGCTGTTTTCAGCATCATTCAGTTTGAAATTGAAGGCAGAAGAATTCTTGATTTGTTTGCAGGCTCGGGTCAGCTCGGTATTGAAGCGCTCAGCAGAGGTGCTGAAAGTGCAGTTTTCGTTGATGCAGATAAAAATGCCGTGCGTATCGTTAAGGAAAATCTTGCAAAAACAAAGCTTGATTATAAAGCAACCGTTGCTCAGACCGATTCTCTCGCTTTTCTGAGCATGACAGACAGAATATTCGACATTGCATTTCTTGACCCTCCCTTCTCAACGGGGCTTCTCGAAAAGGCTCTTGCAAAGGTTGAGCCCCATATAGCTGAGGGCGGTCTTGTTGTCTGCGAGCATCCGTTTGCGGATGAGCTTCCCGATGTTCAGGGTGGTCTGGAAAAGCAGAAAACCTATAAATACAGCAAAACGGCAGTTACCGTTTATCGGAAGGGTTGATAGCATGAAAATCGCCGTTTGTCCCGGCAGTTTTGACCCCGTAACTATCGGTCATATCGACATAATCCGCCGAGCAGCCAAGCTGTTTGACAAGGTTATTGTTGTTGTTATGATAAATTTCCATAAGCCGACAAGCTATTTTTCCGCAGAAGAAAGAGTGGACCTTCTTCAGCGCAGCCTCACTGATATTGAAAATGTTGAGGTTGATACTTACAGCGGATTGCTTGCCGAATATGCCAAGGAAAAAGGCGCTTGCGCCGTTGTCAAAGGACTCAGAGCGGTTTCGGATTTTGAATACGAATTCCAGCAGGCTCTGACAAACAAAAAGCTCAATCCTGAGCTTGAAACAGTTTTTGTTACCGCAAATGCGGAAAACATGTATTTATCTTCCAGCGTTGTAAAGCAGGTCTGCGAATTCGGCGGAGACATTCACGAATTCGTGCCTGAGCCGGTCAGCGAAGACATAATCAAACGAATTAAGGAAAGGAACAAATCTATATGAGCACAAATATTGAAACCTGGCTTGACGAAATAGACAATATACTTGAAGCAGGCTCAAAGGTTCCCCTGAGCAATAAACTCGGTATTGACGCAAAGGCGCTCAAAACTGCAATCGAAAACATCAGACTGAATATGCCCAACGAAATCACACAGGCAAGAGCTATTGTTGCTGACAGAAACAACATTCTTGTCAAGGCAAAGAATGAGGCTGTAAATGTTGTAACAAGCGCACAGGAGAAATCAAGAGCACTCATCGCTTCTGCTGAGGACAAGGTCAGAAGTCTCGTTCTCAAAACCGAGGATTATTCAAAGAATAAGATTGCCGAGGCCGAAGCTCAGGCAAAGCAGATTGTCAACACTGCCAACGAAGATGCAAAAATCATCAGAGCAAACGCTCAGCTCGAAGCAGCGGCAATGGTTGACAGCAGCGAGATTGTTATTCAGGCAAAGGCAACTGCAGAGTCAATCATCAAGACTGCTCAGGATGACGCCGCTTCAACCGTTGCAGGTGCAAACGCACAGGCTGAAAACATCGTCGGCGCAGCAACAGAGCAGGCAGAAAGAACTCTCGCAGACGCAAAGGCACGCTCAGATGCAGCCATCGACAATGCAAACAAGTGGTCCTCAGAAATCAGAATTGCTGCAGGCGATTTCATTGAAGATATAATGAAAACCGCTGATCAGGCAATCTCAACAAGCCTTGCTGAGATTCAGAATGCACGCAACAACATCAAGAATGTTACGGGCAAAATCGAGAATCCCGCCGCTTCCGTTGAAGAATAATAACAAAGAAAGCACCGACTTAATGTCGGTGCTCTTTTTATTGCTCAACATAAACTCTTTTGATTGTCAGACTGTCTGACTGACCGATTTCGCCGAGACCGATAAATCTGCCGTCGGGGTCATAAATTCTGTAAATCCCAAGCATTTTCGGGCATCTGAGTCTCTGCAAATCAAGCTCACCGCCGTTTGAGAAGCGCTTCGCCTGCGGCTGAGTAACGTTTATAATAGGATATTCTTCAAGTGCTTTATCAACGGGAACGACTTTCTCCGAAAGATTGCCGTTTTCCGCAAGTCTCTGCAATTCTTCGATAGACACGGCATCTTCAAGGCTGAAGCCGTTTGCTTTCGTGCGTCTCAAAGCAGTCATGACCGCACCGCAGCCGAGCTTTATTCCAAGATCATCAATAAGCGTGCGTATATAAGTGCCCGATGAACATTCAACCGCAATTTTATATTCGCCCGCCTCTTCGTTTTCTTCAATCATATCAATTGAAAAAACAGTCACTTCACGGCTCTTGCGCTCAACCTCTATCCCCTTGCGTGCAAGGTCATAAAGTCTCTGTCCGTTGACAGAAACGGCGGAATACATCGGCGGAAGCTGGCTGATATCGCCGACAAAATCTTTCAGCGCTTCCCTCACCTGCTCTGCAGTTGAATCAACGCTCTTCGTTTCAACAACCTCGCCGGTTATATCAAGTGTATCCGTTCTTATCCCGAGTCTGAACGAAGCAACATATGCCTTGTCGTGACTCGGAAGCAGCTCGCAGAATCTCGTTGCACCGCCGAGCATAACGGTCATAACGCCCGTTGCCATCGGGTCAAGAGTGCCCGTATGTCCGCACTTTTTTTCACCGCATATGCGGCGCACCCTTGCAACGGCACCGAACGAAGTCATATCCTTGGGTTTGTCAATAATTATTATCCCTGTCATAAAACACTCCGATAATTTGATTTTTATATTTTAACACAGTTTAAATAAATTTGCAAATCCGCAGTGCAAAAAACACCGCCGTATCATCAGCCGATGATATGGCGGTGTTTATTTCAATTATTTATTTGCTGTACTTTGAGCGCTTTACATAAGTTGTATGAAGAACCTCATGTGCCTTGTGGCTGCCGGGCTCACCGAAATACTCCTTATAAACAGTCTTTACTGCTTCGCTTTCATGTGACTTTCTTACGGGAAGGTTAGCGTCTGCCTCGTAGAGTGCCTTGCCTCTGAGACCCTTAAGGTCAACAAAGTTATGAACGCTTGCGGGCTGAACGGGCTGACCGCCGCCGTTTACGCAACCGCCGGGGCAAGCCATGATTTCAACAAAGTGATAATCAGCAGTGCCGTTCTTGATTGCTTCCATAACAGTCTGAGCATTCTTAAGTCCGCTTGCTGCGCAAACCTTGACTTCCATGCCTGCAACTGTGTAGGTTGCTTCCTTGAGACCCTCTGTGCCTCTGACCTCTGTGAAGTCAAGGCTCTTGAGCTCTTCGCCGGTAAGAGTTTCAACAGCTGTTCTGAGAGCTGCTTCCATAACGCCGCCTGTTGCGCCGAAGATAACGCCTGCGCCTGTGCCTTCGCCGAGAGGATTGTCAAATTCTTCGTCGGGAAGAAGGTTGAATGAGATACCTGCGGTTTCAATCATTCTTGCAAGCTCGCGTGTGGTGAGAGCATAGTCAACATCAGCATAGCCGCTTGCTGACTGGTCTTCTCTGCCGCATTCAAACTTCTTTGCAGTACAAGGCATGATGCTTACAACAACAATCTTTGCGGGGTCAATGCCCATCTTCTCAGCATACCATGTCTTGGTTACTGCGCCGAACATCTGCTGAGGTGACTTGCAGCTTGAAAGATGGTCGATCTGCTCGGGATAGTAGTGCTCGCAATACTTAACCCAACCGGGTGAGCAGGAAGTGATGAGGGGAAGTGCGCCGCCGTTCTTGATTCTGTCAAGAAGCTCATGAGCTTCTTCAAGAATCGTAAGGTCAGCGGAGAAATCGGTATCAAATACCTTATCAAAACCGAGACGGCGAAGAGCAGCAACCATCTTGCCGGTTACGTTTGTGCCGACAGGATTGCCGAATGCTTCACCAAGAGTAACTCTGATTGAAGGAGCTGTGTTAACAACAACATACTTCTCGGGGTCATTGATAGCTGCGAATACCTTTGCGGTATCGTCTTTCTCATAAAGTGCGCCTACGGGGCAATGAACAATACACTGACCGCAAGCAACGCATGAATAATCTGCGATGGGATTCTCAAAGGGAGAACCGATGTGAGTGTCAAATCCTCTTGCGCTTGCACCGATAACGCTGATAGCCTGATTGTCGCAAGCTGCAACGCAGCGGCGGCAAAGGATACACTTGCTGTTATCTCTGATCATGTGAGGTGCCGAATCGTCATACTGGAATTCGGGATATACACCCTCATACTTCTTTTCATCTTCAACGCCGTATTCCTTGCAAAGCTTCTGAAGCTCGCAGTCACCGCTGCGTACGCAGGAAAGGCATTCTTTTCTATGAGTTGAAAGAACAAGCTCAAGGTTTGTCTTGCGGCTGTTTCTTACCTTCTCAGTGTTTGTGAAGATTTCCATTCCCTCGTTAACGGGGAATACGCAGGCTGCAACGAGTGAACGCGCGCCCTTGACTTCTACCATACACATACGGCAAGCGCCGATTTCGTTCATTTCCTTAAGGTAGCAAAGAGTGGGAATTTCGATACCCGCATATCTTGCTGCTTCAAGAATTGTTTTGCCCTTGGGAACACTCAGGGGCATATTATTTATTTTAATGTTTACCATATCCATTAGTTTATGCCTCCTCTGTTAAGCTTTGATGATTGCACCGAACTTACATGAATCCATGCAAGCACCGCACTTGATACACTTGGTTGTGTCGATAACATGGGGGTTCTTGACTGTGCCGCTGATTGCGCCAACGGGGCACTTTCTTGAGCAGAGAGTACAGCCCTTACACTTATCGGCAACGATTGAGTAGTTGAGAAGACCCTTACATACGCCTGCGGGGCACTTCTTATCAACAACGTGAGCAATGTATTCGTCACGGAAGAATTTAAGTGTTGCAAGAACGGGGTTGGGAGCAGTCTGACCAAGACCGCAGAGAGAGTTTTCTTTAATGTAATATGCAAGCTCTTCAAGCTTATCAATATCTTCAAGAGTTCCGTTACCCTCTGTAATCTTCTCGAGAATTTCCATCATTCTCTTTGTACCGATACGGCAGGGTGCGCACTTACCGCAGGACTCATCAACTGTGAAATCAAGGAAGAACTTAGCGATATCAACCATACAGTTGTCTTCATCCATAACGATAAGACCGCCCGAACCCATCATGCAGCCGATGGCTGTGAGGTTATCGTAGTCGATTGCTGTATCGATAAGGCTTGCGGGAATACATCCGCCGGAGGGGCCGCCGGTCTGAGCAGCCTTGAACTTCTTGCCGTTGGGAATGCCGCCGCCGATGTCATAGATAACTTCGCGGAGAGTTGTACCCATGGGAATTTCAACAAGACCTGTGTTTTCAATCTTGCCGCCGAGAGCGAATACCTTTGTGCCCTTTGACTTCTCTGTACCCATTGAAGCAAACCACTCAGCACCCTTGAGAATGATCTGAGGAATGTTTGCGAATGTTTCAACGTTGTTTTCTGTTGTGGGCTTGCCGAAAAGACCCTTTACTGCGGGATAGGGAGGACGGGGTCTGGGCTCACCTCTGTTACCTTCGATTGAGGTCATGAGAGCTGTTTCCTCACCGCAAACGAATGCACCTGCACCGAGGCGGATGAAGAGGTCGAAATCAAAGCCTGAATCAAAGATGTTCTTTCCGAGGATACCGTATTCTCTTGCCTGGTCAATTGCCTTCTGGAGACGTGCAACAGCGATGGGATACTCTGCACGGACATAAACATAACCTTCGGTTGCGCCTGTTGCGTAACCGCAGATGATCATAGCTTCGATAAGGCAGTGGGGGTCACCTTCAAGAACGGAACGGTCCATGAATGCGCCGGGGTCACCTTCGTCAGCGTTACATACAACATACTTCTGGTCTGCTGCATTTGCTGCGGTGAAGCTCCACTTAAGGCCTGTGGGGAATCCGCCGCCGCCTCTGCCGCGAAGACCTGAATCCTTGACAACCTGAATAACATCTTCAGGCTTCATCTCTGTAAGAACCTTGCCGAGAGCGGCATAACCGTCCATAGCAATGTATTCGTCAATGTTTTCGGGGTCGATAAGACCGCAGTTGCGAAGAGCAACTCTCTTCTGGGTCTTGTAGAAGTTTGTGTCATTAAGTGAAAGAGCCTTGCCTGCTTCTTCAATAACACTCTCGTCTGCATCCTTATAAACAAGTCTGTCAACGATACGACCTTTAAGAAGATGCTCGGAAACGATTTCTGCAACGTCGCTTTCTGCAACGCGGCTGTAGAAGGTTCCTTCAGGGTAAATGATAACAACAGGGCCGAGGGCACAAAGACCGAAGCAGCCTGTCTGAACAACCTTAACTTCTTCAGCAAGACCGTTCTTTTCAATCTCGCTTTCAAAAGTTGAAATAAGTACCTTACTGCCCGATGAAGTACAGCCGGTACCGCCGCAAATCAATACATGGGAACGAATCATATCTTTTTAACCTCCATTATGAGATAGCGTTGGTGATTGTGTATTCGGAGATAACCTTGCCGCCCTTGAGATGCTTTTCAACAACCTCAGCAGCCTTTTCGGGGGTCATCTTGATGTAGGTAACCTTCTCTTTGTCTGCCTCAAAGATTTCAACAACGGGCTCATACTGGCAAACGCCGATGCAGCCTGTCTGAGTAACGGTAACCTTATCTGCGAGTCCGTTTTTGCTGATTTCCTCAACGAATGCGTTGAGAACGGGTCTTGCGCCTGCTGCGATGCCGCATGTTGCCATGCCGACAACAACTCTGATGTCGCCGCTGCCTTCACGGAGAATAACTTTATCCTTCATTTTCTCTCTGATTGCAGCAAGTTCAGCCAATGATTTCATAACATCTATCCTCTCTTATAATAATAAACATTTTATGATGATACCGAAGCGTATCCTTCTTTGAGATACTCTTCAATCCATTTTATAACTTCAAGATTATCGAGCGGTACTTCGCCGAGAATCTCCCGCAGCTGCCTTGTGTCAAGCTCTACGCTGCCTTTTTCGGTGTTGTGAACAAAGAGCCATTCGATATTCGGCGCTCCCTGAATCATCACCGTTACGGTTGAAACAATATCGCCCAGCGGAGTGAAATCAAGATGATTCGTGAAAAAATCCGCTTTCACGGTTGTCCCCTTATTGACAGGGTCATCCTTTTCGCTGACGGATTCAATCGAAACCGAGCCTCCCGTCTGCTCTGCCGCAAGCTTGAGCAACGGTATTCCGAGACCGACTTTTCTTGTTGTTCTCGTTGTGCAGAAAGGATTCATTACGTTTTCAACCATTTCCCTGCTCATTCCGCAGCCGTCATCCTTAATTGTAAGGCTCAGCTTTTCTGCGGTTTCGTCAATGATTATTTCAATGTTTTCTGCTCCTGCCTTAACGGAATTCTGCGAGATATCAAGAATATTCAGCGATAATTCTTTCATAATCCTCTCAGCCTTTCAAAAAGCTTTTTTCGTATTTCCTTTGCGTCGCCGCCGTCGCAGTCAAGCTCAAAGCAATTGAGCCTTCCGTTGATATCCCATAAATAATGGGCATCGGACGAAACAACAACCGGCTTCCCCGAAACAATCGGAAATTTTGCTTCATACTCGGCTTTCTTATCGCCGTCATGAAGTTCAGCGCACGGGAAATACGGAATCTCGGGAAAAACACCGAGAGTTGCGATAATTCCGTTTGCCTCACGGTCAATGTGGGCAGGATAACATATTCCGCCGTATTCATCAACGAGAGCGGGCGCTTCGTCAACGGTTATGTCGGTTGCGTTTGAGAGCAAATATTCTTCAATTCCGATGACCTCATCGTTTTCATCGAGAATCTTCTGCTCGCCGAAAATGTCAACACGGTTTTTTATAAGCATTCTGCGGTTGCGGATTGCTTCATCAAACCTCATTGCATCTTCAAGCTCTTCAAACAGACAGACAAGGTGGATATCCTCGGCGGTTGTAAGCTCCATTCCCGCAACAGGCACGATTCCGTTTGCGTCAGCGGTTTTGTAAAACGCAGGGCAGTTGCGGCAGGTGTTGTGGTCAGTCAGAGCCATGATGTCGAGCTTTGCAACCACTCCCATGCCTGCTATGTTATTCGGAGTCATGTCATCATCGCCGCACGGCGACAGGCAGGAATGCATGTGTAAATCGTAATAATATTTTTTCATAATCAGATTACCGAGCCGAGAAGCACGGCAGCCTCATATGCGGGCTTATCGAATGAGAGTATGTTAACACCTTTTGCATTGGCGGTTTCCTCAATGCTCTTTTCGAGCGTTACGCCCTCTGCAAGAATAATGCACGCCGTATCGGCAAGAGACGCAACCGCAACAATGTTTATGTTGGACATTATTGTTATCCACGCATCGTCCGCCTTGGCTCTGCCCATAACCCAGCTGAGCAAATCTCCGATGTATGCACCTTTGATTTCTCTGTCGCCGTCGGGCATTGAGATAACACGGAAGCCTTCCTTCGATGAAAGCTCTTTAACCGTCATTACTCTCACCTCCGTTATTTTCACGGATATAGTTTTTGATAAGCTCTTTATATCTGATAACACAGTCGCTTTCGTTTGCATTGCCTCGCACGATATCCTCCGCAAATGCTCTGCAGGTCGGTGCGCCGCATGAGCCGCAGTCAATACCCGGAAGCTCCTTGCGAAGAGCCTGAATGCGGGACATAAGTCTCATCGATTCGCCTATGTTATCGCTTAATCTGTTGAGCGGATTATATTTCGGTAAATCAGAAATAAAGCGCTCGGTGGGGATATAATTCTCCTCGGACTTCATATTGAGAGCCACGGGCATATATCTTCTTAATGTATGCAGACGGTTTTTGGAAATGTAGGGATTCTCGATTGTCATAACACCGCCCACACAGCCGCCGGGGCAGGCGTTGAGCTCAACAAAATCAATCTGAGGAATATTTCCGTCCTCAATCTGGTCGAGCACCGAGATAACATTGTTTATTCCGTCCGCCGCAAGGATTTTATCAGTCAGAAGCGCTGACCCTTCGCCGCCGCATATAGCCCAGCTAAGTCCTATTCTGCCTGCCTGAGTTGTGAATTCGGGCTTTTTCTCACGCTTCATAACGTTCAGAAGAAGAAAGTAGATTTCGCTCATTGAAACAACGATATCAACCTCACTCTTATAATCGCCGAAACCGTTTCTGACATAGCTGACCTTTGCGGGACACGGGGATATGAAGCAGATTCCGATATCCTCGCTTTTAAGCTCGGGATGAGCTTTGAGCGTTTCCTTCCTTGCAATCGCAGCCGCAACCTCCATAGGCGGCAACAGCGGCATGAGATTATCCTTCAGAAACGGGAAACGCAGAAGAATAAGTCTTGTGACAACGGGGCACGCCGTGCTGATAACAGGCTTTTTGATACCCTCGGTCTGAAGATATATTCTTGTGTAAGCCGAAACTATTTCCGCCGCCTTTGAAACCTCGAAGATATCGTCAAAGCCGATATCGAGAAGCCCCTGAAGCACATAATCGATATCGTCAAGATTATCGAACTGCGCAAACAGCGAGGGGGCGGGAAGTGCTATTTTGTATTTGTAATTCTTTAATTCGTCAAATGACTTGCAAATGCTTTTTTTGGCGTTATGGGTGCAGTGGCGGATGCATTCGCCGCAGTCAATACAGCGCTCCGAATCAATTTCGGCGCAGCCGTTACGCACTCTTATCGCCTCTGTCGGGCAATGCTTCATGCAGGTTGTGCAGCCTGTGCACTTATCCGCATCAAGCGCAACCGAATGAAGATAAGTGTTCATAAAAACATTCCTTTTAGTAATCAACCCTCATTGTGATGGTTGTTCCTTCACCGACAACGGAATCAATGTTCATACTGTCGGTGTACCGTTTCATATTCGGAAGACCCATGCCTGCTCCGAAGCCGAGCGAGCGGATGTTATCGGGGGCTGTTGAGAAGCCCTCCTGCATAGCCTGCTCGATATTCGCAATGCCGGGACCTTTATCCGAAAGTATGATTTCAACGCTGCTGTCGCTGACGATAACCTTCGCTTCTCCTCCGCCTGCATGAATAACCATGTTGATTTCGCCTTCGTACATTGCGATTGAGACTCTGCGGATTGTTTCGGGGTCAATTCCGAGCTGTCTGAGATTCTTCTTGACCTGAACCGAAGCCTGACCCGCCGAAGTGAAGTTTTCGCCGTCAACATCGAATTTAAAAATCAGAGGTTCTGCCATTATTCAACATTCCCCCTGAGTCCGCTTGAATAGAGAATACCGCAAGCCTCATACATACGCTTGGGCGTTGTAAGAACTGCGATTCCGCTCTCCTTTGCAAGCTCAATCATTTCTGCTGAGGGCTGCTTTGATCTGACAAAAACAATGCAGATCATATCCATCATTTCTGCGGTACGGATAACCTGCGCATTAACGAGACCCGTAAGCAACACAGCCTGATTTTTAACATAGGCAAGAACATCGCTCATCATGTCGCTGCCGCAGGCGGAATGAACATCTCTTTCGAGGTGCTCCTCTCCGCAAAGAACCTGAGCTTCAAGCAAATCTTTAATAGCGTTAATAGTCATACCGATTACCTCATTCAATTAAACATCTGCGGGTTGGTTTTTAGTTGTATTTTGCAAGAATGCCTGCAACATCGTCTGCAGTAATTCTGCCGTAAACATCATCGTTAACAGTGAAAACAGGTGCAAGACCGCAAGCACCGATGCAGCGACAAGCTTCAAGTGAAAACTTGACATCGTCTGTGCATTCGCCGGGTGCAATGCCGAGGATCTCGCTGATTTTGTCAAGAAGCTCCTGCGAGCCCTTAACGTAGCAAGCAGTACCCATGCAAACTGAAATGTTGTACTTACCCTTGGGTGAAAGTGAGAACTGAGCGTAGAAGGTTGAAACGCCGTAAACCTTCTCAAGGGGAACATTCATGCCGTCTGCGATCATGGTCTGAACCTCGATGGGCAGATAACCGTAGATTTCCTGTGCCTGCTGCATAACATGCATAAGCATGCTCTTGTCGCCCTTGCACTCTGCGATAACAGCCTGAAGCTTTGCTTCCTGCTCAGGAGTACCGGTGAAGGGTGTTTTGCTGATTTTTTTAATCATTAAGCCATTCCTCCAGAAAGATTTTTTATAATTGCTTAAAAATTATAACTGTATTCACGAACACAGGAGCCACTTTGCCCTATATCTGCATTCTAAAGAATTATAACATATAAATAAAAAAAAAGCTACTTACTTTAGCGAATTTTTTTAACCGATTTCGACTTTTTTTGATGTAATTTTTATCTATTTTGTATAAATATGCAGTTAGATGAAACTAACATTTTCAATCCGTTGACAACACGCTTTATCTTATGATATATTTATCTACAGTAAAATCACAGGGGTAAAAGTATGAAAACCAAAAGAAATTTTCCTGTTTTAACAGTAACCAAAAAAGCTGAAAACTCAATAAGAAATGGTCACCCGTGGGTATACGATGCAGAAATAACGCAGACCGTCGGCGAAACCGAAAACGGCTGTCTTGTTGATGTTTTGTCACAAAAAGGCTCATATCTCGGCACGGGATTTCTCAGCCTCAACAGCAAAATCCGTGTGCGCATTCTTTCCTCAAACGCAAACGAAAGCTTCGGCGCCGCATTCTGGGAAAGAAGACTGAAATACGCCGTTGAATACAGAAAAACAGTCATGGGTGACGATTTCGGCTGCTGCCGCCTTGTTTTTGGCGAGGCAGACGGTCTTCCGGGTCTGACAATTGACAGATTTTCCAATATTCTCGTCACTCAGGTGCTCTCTTACGGAATGGACAGAATCAAGGATATCATATACCCCGCAGTTGTTAAAATCCTGCGTGATATGGGCGAGAAAATTGACGGCATTTACGAAAGAAACGATGTGGCAATCCGCTCGCTTGAAGGCCTTGAAGAATACAAGGGCTGGTATGAAAATATCCCTCACCCCGAAGAAACCGTAACGCAGATAACCGAAAACTCCGTCAGCTATTATGTTGATTTTGAAAACGGTCAGAAAACAGGCTTTTTCCTTGACCAGAAATATAACCGCAAGGCTGTTGCAAAAATTGCAAAAGGCAAGAAAGTGCTTGACTGCTTCACGCATACCGGCTCGTTTGCGCTCAACGCTGCAATGGGCGGCGCAGAGCACGTAACCGCAGTTGATGTTTCGAAAACCGCCGTTGAAATGGCTCATGAAAATGCTGTCAGAAACGGACTTAACGGAAAAATGGATTTCCTTGCCGCCGATGTTTTTGACCTGCTTCCCGAGCTTGAGGCAAAAGGCGGAAAGCCATATGATTTCATTATTCTTGACCCGCCCGCTTTCACCAAAAGCCGTAAAACAGTCAGAAGTGCGGAAAGAGGATATAAGGAAATTAACTACAGAGCAATGAAGCTCCTCCCCCGCGGCGGATATCTTGCAACCTGCTCATGCTCGCATTTCATGCGCAATGACCTTTTCGTAAAAATGCTTCATGATGCCGCAGCCGATGCAGGGGTTCAGCTCAAACAGATTGAAATGCGTCAGCAAAGCTGCGACCATCCTATTCTCTGGAATGTTCCCGAAACCGATTACCTTAAATTCTATATTTTTCAGGTGGTGTAATTATGTTTTTTGAAAACTGGATGTCATATATCAAGGACGAAGCAATAATAACAAAAATTGCCATGCCCGGCTCACACAACGCAGGCACAATGGGAATGCACAAGGTTGCCCGCTGCCAGAGCGGTACACTCTATGAGCAGTTTCAGCACGGCGTAAGATACTTCGATATCAGACTGCGTGCAGACAAAAAAGGTCTGCGCATTGCACACGGAATTCTTAAAGGCATGCCCGCAAAGGACGCATTTGCAAGCCTTAAGAAAATTCTTGACAGCTCCGATGAGTTTCTGGTAATTTCAATTCAGACCTATATGAATCAGCAGGTCGGTCCTTTCAAGCTCAGCTACAGCGGCAACACAGACGAGACCGATGCACTTATCAGCGAGTATCTCAACCCCGAAAAATATGCTCTCACCGATTTTGACGATATCAGAAACATCACCATGGGCGACATCAGAAAATCGGGCAAAAGATTCATTATTATCAACGAAAAAGAAGAATACAAATACAGCGTAAAAGGTCCGATGCTCGGACCGTGGAACCCCAAAATTTTCGGCCTTAAGCCCGAAAAATTCGTTGAAGAAGACCTTAAATATCTCAAAAATCTTGAAAGCGAGGGCTTCTTCTGGTTCCAGACTCAGCAGACGCCGAATTTCGGCACAGATGTCGGAATGACATGGCCGGTTGACCTTGAAAAGCTCAGCAAACCGCTCTTTCCCTCAATGATGAAGCAGGTTGCGGAGGATCCCGCAATGCTTGAAAAAGTCAACATTGTTGCGGGCGACTTCATGAGCGCAGACCTTGTGAAAGCCAAGATAATTCTCAATCTCAATGTTCTTAAAGGCATCGTCAAAGACGAACTGAAAGACGAATATATTAAGGCTGTCAGATAACCTGAAAAAATACAAAAGCGGCTTGCGCTGAGTTTTTCTTCTCCGCAAGCCGCTTAACATTTTTTCAATTCATAAAATATCCCACAAACGTTTAAATTGAATTCATACCCGCTTAACATATTCGGGTTATCATTCAATTGTACCGAACGGGAGCCGCAACCCGAAGAGGTACTGCTCATTTTGAGTACGCAATACCCCTCCTCAATTCAACCCCATGCAGAAAAAGGTGCTTCGGCGCCTTTTTCTTGCTTTTTGGGGATTTTTTATACAAACTTTTTAACGCAGACAATAACCCTGCCTTTTTTGCTTACAGCCGAGCAATCCTCAACAATAATCCGACCCTTGCGGCGGAAAACAATTTTATCGCCCTGCTGAATCTTTTTGTCTGCCTTGAGGCATTCAATATCATTCACATACACAGTCCCGCTTTCAATTGCCGTGCATGCATCGCCCCTTGAAACATGAAACGCATTTTTCACAACGCTGTCAAGCCTCATCGAGGAAACCGTGAAGCTGTCAGGCTCTCCCGACGCAACGCTTCCCTCACGCACGGTATACGGCGGCACTGTTTTTGTTTTCAGAGTTCCCCTGCCTGCCTTAACGAGATTTTCGGCAATGAAATCCGCCATCTGCTCAAGAACGGCAATCCTGCAGCCCGTCTCCGTGACGATTATATCTCCCGTCACCTCACGCTTGATTCCCAGCCCCATAAGTGCGCCGAGATAGTCTCTGTGGCTGAGCGCAGGCGAGAATTTATCCTTTTCAACCTCAATAACCGCAAGCGGATCGCTTTCGGGAAATTCCTCAAAATATGCACAGAGCGAATCCGTGCTGCTCGCATCGACATAGTCGGGAAGCATAACGGCAACCGTCCTCTCCGCATCGGCAAAGCCGCCGTAAAATACGGTTTTTACATCGCTGAACGAACTGCGCACCGATGAGGCAACACTTCTTTCGTGCATATCAAGAAACACGCTGTTTGTTATCATTGAGTTATCGCTGCACTGACGGATTTTATCTTCAATTTTTGCAACCAGAATTTTATCGTCCGAATTCATAAAATCACTCCATTATAAATGATAACACATAACCCCCTCACCCGCAAGAATTTATTGACAAAGGATAATAAAAGAGTTATAATTCAGTTATTATATGGGCCTGTAGCTCAGTTGGGAGAGTGCTACATTCGCATTGTAGAAGTCGTGGGTTCGACTCCCATCAGGTCCACCAAATCGAAAGGATATGTGTATATGGCTAAGTATCTTATTGTTAATGCTGATGACTACGGAATGTGTCATGCAGCTAACGAAGCTGTCGCAGAGCTTTTTGAGGGCGGTTTTCTCAAATCCGCAACCATCATGATGCCCTGCCCCACCGCAAAAGAGGCAGTTGATTTCTCAAACGCCCACCCCGAGCACGCAATCGGCATTCATCTCACAATGACGAGCGAATGGGGCGAATACCGCTGGAAGCCTCTCACAAACGGCAAGACGCTTATTGATGAAGATGGCTACATGTGGCACGAAAGCGATCAGGTTGAAAAGAACGCTTCCTACGCTGACCTTGAAGCTGAAATCCGTGCACAGATTGACCTTGCTCACAGCTGGGGAATGAAGCCTTCACACACAGATAACCACATGGGCTCGCTCTACGGACACTATACAGGCCGTCTCGGTCTTGCAAAAATGACTCTGCGCATCTGCGGTGAATACGGCTATGCATACCGCCTTTACACCGCTCATGACAAGAGAATCTGCCCTAACGGAACACCCTATTTTCTCTATGCGGCAATCACTCTTCTCTCAAAGCACTGGGGTAAGAAATATAATGTTGTTATCCCTGATTATCTTCTTTTCCCCGACTGGAATGACGATATGCGCAAGAGCTATGAAACATACAGAGACACCATCCTCAAAATCTGGACAGACCTTCCCGACGGCGTGACAGAAACATTCATTCACCCCTCGGTTGAGAGCGATGAGCTCAAGGGTATTACCTCCAGATGGCAGGACAGAGTCTGGGAATACCAGCTCATGAAAGACCCCTACACCCACAAATATCTTAAAGATCACGGCATTGAACTTATCAGCTACCGTGAGCTCATTAAGATGAAGGGCGGAGTTGTAAAAGGCTAAAATAAACACAAAGCGGAAGCAAGCTTCCGCTTTTTTGTTTGTCCTACAGCAAAAACGGCTTGCAACGGAATTTATCCGATGCAAGCCGTTAATTTTTATGTATTCACTTAATCAGAAAGGAAGCGAAATAAGCTTTCCGACAAGCTCAAAGATTGAAGAGAAAACAAGCTTGATTGCAACAAAAGGCATTTCAACAAAGCCGTTTGTTCCGAAAATCTTGTTAATGCCGAGGCTGAGCTTTGACATGAAGTCTGAGGGCTCTTCCTCTTCTTCCGCCTCATAGACACCTGCAGTTACAAGGCAGGCTCTGAGTCTTGCTTCGATTTCATCTTCCTGACCTGCATAGCATACAGTGCCGTTTACAAACTCTTCAGCTTCTTCGATTGCCTCTGCAAGCTCCTGAGCATCTGCTGCGCTGAGCGTTGAGGAGTCAATCTTCTTCGCATTGGGAAGAAGCTCGTTCTTAATCTTTCTGGGGTCTCTTGCGCCGTTGAACTGAGGATAATCCTCTGATGAATAAACATCGGTGATATCATCGGTTGCAAGAAGAGTTGTTGCAAGAGAAATTATGATATCATTTCGAGCCGTGCTCTCATGATTCTGAGCATCGAAATAGAAGGTTGTGTCGGGGAGAAGACCTGCCGATGCGTCAACCACTTTGTCGGGAGAAATGTGGTTGTGGTCAGGATTTGTGCAGTTGGTGTTTGCCTGCTTGTAACCCTCGGGGAGAGTCTCGCCGACCTTTACGCTGTATGCGCCCATTGAGGTTGAATCAAGGTGAATAACACCGTCTGCGTTGTCGTCATTCCACGCGTTTCCGATGCAGTAAAGAGGAACATCATAGTCAACGATGTTATAAACCTCAACACCGTTTTCAACGAGCTCCATAATGTTCTGATCTGAGTTTACCTGCGCACGGTAGTACATGTCAGTCTGGCGTCTGAGGTCAGCCTTTTCGGGGCTGCTGAGATATTTCTCTGCGAGCGCAGGATAATAGGCTGAGGGGCAGAGCGCCCAGAGGCTGGGAATGTTGACTGCAACTTCTTCAACAAGAGTGTCAACGGCTGCGTTGAGACACTTGAGAAGCACCTGATCGGGAAGGATTCTTGCGATAACCTCAATCATTCTTGCATCGCCCTCATCCATAAGGGTCTCAAGGAAACCGTTATAGAGGAATTCAGCGTCAAGGAATGTGAGTTCTTTTGCAAGAAGGTCGCCGACGATTGTTGAACCGTCGAGAGCAGGAACGATATAAACAACCTTATTCAGGTCATTTTTAACTTCAGGATGATACTCAAGAAGTCCGTTTGCAACGGAACCGCCCATGCTGATGGGAACGATGTTAACCTTGTCATGACCGGTTTCAGCCTTGACCTGCTGAATAAAATCATAAAGCTCATTGCATACATCTACATGGTTGCCGAATGAGTTGTAAGCGAAATAATAGAGATGGTCTTCGCCTGCCTGCTCTGCATATGCGAGAAGAGGAACATTATCATAAATCTGTTCCTTCTCATATTCGCTGCATTCCGCAACTGAATAGGGATATTTTTCAACTTCGATGTTGCCTGTGTTCTTGCCGCTGTCATCGCAAAGATTAACCTCAAAAGCGTCAAGAATAACATCTGAAAGAGCATCTGAAAGACCTACATCGTGCTGAGTGATAAGAGTAAGAAGCGCAGGAGCAATGACTCTGATAACAATTTTGCCGATATCGAAAATTGCGGGGAAGCAGCTGATTCTTTCGCCGTCGCCGTCAAGAAGATAATCGCCGTTGTCATCGAGTGCCCAGACATTGGACTGACCGATGCCGGGAACAACAATTGAAGGACATGTATCGCAATTTCCTCCGCACTCAGTCTTGACTTCAGCAGCCGAAGCGTTAACTGCAACTGCTGAGAAAATGAGCGAAAAAGCGAGAATAAATGCAACTAATTTTTTCATTTTAATTCTCCTTTTTATATATTATGCAAAAGGTCTGAATCCGAAGATACCTTTGATGAGCTTGCGTGCAGGAGAGAGAATCCAGTCAACAACGCTGCCGCCGCCGATAACATCTACAAGTCCCTTGCTTGTCTTTTCAAGAGCGTTGCCGAGGAACTTTTCGAAGCCTGAGGGCTCTTCGGGGTAGCTGTACTTGCCGTACTTTGCAAGAACTGCGTTGATTTCATCTTCCACTTCCTTGAACTTCTCCTGATCAACAACAGTTGCAGTGAGAACTTCTTCGCCCTTTGCGATGATTGCTTCAAGCTCTGCTCTCTGCTCTGCAGTGGGCTCAAAATCATCCTCTTCGTTTGTGAGAAGATCCTTTGCATCGGGAATTCTCCAACGGCGGATATATTTTGTGTTGCAGGAATAGTTGAACTGAGGATGGTTTACGGGGTCATCATTGACATCCGAAACTTCGTCCATAAGAATAGCCTTTACAAGATTGAGAACAACATCATTGTTGCCCACCTCGTGATGCTGGTCAAGGAAAATCCATGTGTTTTCGGGAAGAACTGCGGTTGAAACATCAACCATATTGTCAGGTGAAACATGGTTATGGTCGGGATTTGTGCAATTCTTTGTTTCTGTGTATGTAACATCTGCAAGGGTGTTGTCGCCTGCGGCACCTGTTGCACCCATGGTTGTTGATGTGAGGTTGATGATACCGTCTGTGTTATAATCGGAAGCTGAAGCAACGATAGCAAAGAAGGTGTAATCCTGCTCACCGAAATCGAGGTTTGCGCCTGCAATTGTGTTAACCTTAACGCCGTCTTCAACTGCCTTGAGGATGTTATCCTTAAGGTTGAGTCTTGCTTCCTGGAAACGGTCAGTCTTTTTCTTAAGCTCTGCCTTTGCAGGGTCAGTAAGATATCTTTCTGCAAGAGCATCATATCTGTAAGAAGGAATCATTGCCCAGATCTGGGGGCAGTTAATCATCATCTTATCGAGAATTGCGCTGATTGCGCCTGTGAGAATTGCATCGACGCCTGCACGGGGAATAATGTGAAGAATGATATTTATGAGGTAGCCGAGAGTTGCGTCGTCGCCGAGAATGGGGGGAATGAACTCGTGATAGAAATACTCATCAGCAAGATTCCACTTTCTGTCCATCATGTCTGCAACGATATCGGTACCGTCAAGGCATGCAACAACATTAACGATTTCGTCAATGTCTTCATGACCGTATTCGTTGAGATAAGCGGTGAGAATTGTGCCGCCGAGTGAAACGGGAAGAAGCGTAACCTTATCGTGACCGGTCTGCTTCTTTACCATATCGATATATTCGTCAAGCTCTTTAGCGGACTGAATGGGGTCACCCACAAGGTTGAAGGTGAACATATAAATATGGTCTCCGCCGTAATCCTTTTCAACATTCTGAAGAGGAATCATTCTGTAGAGCCATTCTTTGTCATCATTATTCATCTCGGAAATGGGATGATTCCATCTCTGAGTCTGAAGGTTGTTAATGAAATTGCCGTCATTGTCACATTCCTGAACCCAGAAAGCTGCGCTTGCAGCCTTATATGCAGCCTTTTCAAGACCGATGCTGTGCTGAGTAACGATTGTGCCGAGAAGACTTGCAACAAGAGCGGGAAGAGTACCCCAGAGCTTGCTCAACTCAAGGATAAGAAGAGTTCCGCCGACATGAGTGTCACCGTTCATATAGGGCTCATTGTTTTCGTCATAAAGATAGGTGGGTGAATGGTTGATACCGGGAAGGATAACAACGGGTGAATGATTGCAGTTGCCGCCGCATGTTGTCTTTGTTTCGTCATCATCGGCAAATGCACCGACCGCACCGACTGAAACAAGCATTGCTGCGCAGAGAATCACTGCAACAATCCTTTTGAAGCATTTTTTCATTTTTAAAACACTCTCCTTTGTGTTTTCAATAATACAGATAATATATTACCATATATTCTGTTTAATTTCAACAACATAAAAACAATTTTTTATTATTTTTGATTTATTTTATATATGCGCAAATCATCACTTGACCGGAAAGACACAAAAGTGATATATTGGTAACATATGATACGCAGGGAGCGATGCTGATGATTAAAAATATAATCTTTGATATGGGCGGAGTGCTCATTGATTACAACCCCGAAAAGACCGCCAAAGAACATTTCAGCAAGGAACACGGAGAAATACTTCTGCGTGAAATTCTCCGCAATCAGATATGGAGCGATAAGGACAGAGGCATAATCTTCCCCGACGAAATAATGGAAAAGAAGAGGAACTCCATTCCTGCTGAAATTTTCGATAAAGCGAGCGAAATGGTGCATAATTTTTATCCATATATGCCTCCGTTTGAGAAAATGTGCGGACTAGTTAAAGAACTTAAAGAAAAAGGATACGGCATTTATCTTCTTTCAAACGCATCTTCGGATTTTCACGAGAGAAGAAGCGGAATTCCCGCGCTGCAATATTTTGACGGCGTTGTTATTTCAGCTGACTACAAGCTTCTCAAACCCGAAAAAGAGATTTACGAAACGCTCTTTGAGAAGTTTTCGCTGAAGCCCGAAGAATGCTTTTTTATTGATGATGTTCAGAAAAACATTGACGGCGCAAAAGCCGCAGGAATGGACGGACATTGCTACAGCCACGGAGATGTTGAGATTCTCAGGGCTGCACTGAGAGAAAAAGGAATTGATGTATAAAATATTTTATTCTTAACCGCAAGGAGGAATCTCTATGTTTAAAAAGACACTGTGTATGCTGATTACGGTTATTATGCTTTTTTCATCGGTAAGCGTAATCGCATTTGCAGAAAACGACAGAGGGTTTATCGTTATAACCGACACCGTAAGCGCAAACACGGGCGCTGATGTTTCAAATGAAATTCAGGCAATCATTGACGCAAATCCGAACAGAACAATCTATTTTCCCGATGGCGAATATATCGTCAGCAAGCCGGTTCTGACCCCCGCCAATCCGAAAAAAAGCGTTTCGCTCGAGCTTTCGGATTTCGCTGTTATCAAAGCAGGCGGCGATTTTGAGAAGGGTCAGGCTATAATCCAGCTTGGCGGAAAAGACCCTGCAAATGACACCGCGACAAACGGCAGCAACTACGCAATAGAGGGCGGAATAATTGACGGCAGCGGCATCGCAAACGGCATTTCAATCAACAGCGGAAGAGAAACGGCAATCCGTAACGTCTCAATCAAAAACACCGTTACGGGCATTCATATTTTTTACGGCGCAAACAGCGGTTCATCCGACGCTGATATATACGGAGTCAACATCATCGGCACGGGCGGCACGGATTCAACGGGCATTCTGCTTGAAGGCTTTGACAACACCCTGACAAACATCCGCATCGGCAATGTTTTTACGGGAGTTCATGTTAAATCTTCCGGCAACATGCTGCGCAACGTTCACCCTCTCTATTATTCCGACTACACCGATTATGAAAACAGCTGCGGCTTTCTCATTGAAGCAGGCAACAACTGGTTTGACTATTGCTACAGCGACCAGTTCTCCATCGGCTTCCGCACAACAGACTACAGTTCCAGCACCTTCAACAACTGCTTCTGCTACTGGTATTCTGCAAGCGGCGGCATTCAGACCGCTTTCAGAGCCGACAAGTACTTCAATTCGGACATAGTCAGCCTGAAAATAGGTTTCAAAAGCGAAACATACAACTCGGTTCTTTCCGTTGGCGAAATAGGCGGTACGGGCACCATTGAAAACCTTGATGTTGACAGAGATACGGTTGACAATTTATCGTATCTTGCTTATCTTGAGGATTCATCATTCTTCGTCCGCATTGCAGGATTCTTCGCATTGCTCTTCAATTGGATTTCAAATCTCTTTTGAAATAAATAAAAATTGCACGGTGGTTGAGTGAGTCAGCCACCGTGCTTTTTGTTGATTATCATTATTTTTTGATTGTTGTTTTGTATTTGACTGCGAAACCCGTATAAGGCAGGCTTCCTTCATAAATGTTCCGGTAAAGCTCTATATAGCCGTCGGTAAGGTGCGTGTTAAGCCCTGAAAAGCTGCCGTCATTAGAAACAGTTTTGCCAAAGATTGCCGCAACGCCCTTTTCGTTGATTGCGATGCAGGTTGCAACGTCGCTTCTCTTTCCGCCGACAGTCTTAATCTCTGCAGTGTTGCCCGCAGGAGTGATGAACGCTGCGTAAGCATCTCCCTCGCCACGGTTGTTGATCGAATAGAATTCACGGTTTGAGGAATATGTGTAACCGCAAACGGCATATCCGCCCGCGCTCTTCTCTATTCCGGTAATATAGTCGTCATAATAACCCGAAAGAATCTTGATCCATTTTACCGTACCGTCGGAATTTATTGTGAAGATAAGAGAATCTATTCCGCCGCAGTTATGGATACCCTCGAGAGTGCCGTCAGGCAATGCGCCGCTTACTCTCTCGTAGTATCCTGCAACGGCACAGCCGCCCTCTCCGTCAGCCGCAACCGATTCAAAGGTATCTCTGCCGCTTGAAGCAATGGGGAAATACCACTGATATTCGCCCGCATAGTTATATTTAATAACAACGGTGTTTGTGTAAATCTTATTAAGCTCGGGGAATGCTGCAAAGTTACCTGAAACCGATGTGGTGAGGCAGGCTGCAAAAACATTACCGTCATCGTCTGCGCTTATTCCGTTGACCGAGCCGCCTTTTTCGCCGTTGATATATTTGTTCCACAGAATGTTTCCGTCAGCGTCGAAGTTCATGATAATTGCACTCGAGCCCGTTTCGGGAAGCCCTTCAAAATCCAAATCATATGAGGATGTTTCACCGCCGACAACGAAGCCGTTGGGCGTTGCGTCAACGCTGTAGAAATAGTCTCCTTCGCTTCCGCCGATGGTCTTTGCAAAAATCTGTTTGCCGTCCGAAGAAAATTTATAGATTACTGCATCTGTTGTACCTTTGACAAGAGTGACATTGTCAGCGGCGGAATGACCGACAGCAACAAGCGAGCCGTCGCTGAGCTCGGTTATCCCCTCAAAGCTGATGCTGTTAACGGATGTCTGGGATTTATCAAAACCGATTGCCTTTATCCATTCAACCGTCATGGAGCTGTTATACTTTACAATAAAAGCGAAATTCACTGCCCAATCCGAAGATGCGATATTTTCAAAATCTCCGCTTGTTGAAGTTGAGTTTCCGCATGCGGCGAATCCGCCGTCAGAGGTTGCAACGGTGTCAGTGAAAATATCGTTCATTTTTCCGCCGAACGAATCAATTGCCGCCTGCTCTGCGGTATCAAACCTTGTTCCCGTTTCGGTGGTTGTTGTTTTCTTGGTTGTGGTGGGCTTTTGGGTTGTTGTTTCGGTAATAACAGGCTCAGTAGTAGTTGTTGTTGTGGTTGTAGTCGTTACGGGAGCGCGAGTTGTTGTCTCTTCCGACGGAACAGTTGTAGTTTCTGTCGGAGAGGACGTTGTTGTTTCGATTATTGTTGTTGAAGGAACGGTTGTTGTTTCTTCAGGCGGATTGTTGCCGCCGAAGAGGTTGCCTAAAGCTGCCTGTATAATCATTATAATCATGGTGAGGAAAAGAATCAGTTTAGTAAAAATAGCTGCCATTAAAAATCCTCCTTTTCATCTATTATACAGTATATCACCGAAAAAGAAAAAAATCAAGTGCCGGCAAAGTCTTGCCGGCACTTGGAAATACTGCATTATTTAATCAGGTCATCAAACAGTCTGATGTTTGATTTTTCAAGCTTAAGCTCGCCTGACTGTTCTTTCTTGATAACCTCAACAATTCTGTCATTTATGGGAGTGGGAATGTTATATTTTCTGCCCCATTCGCAGACAACGCCGTTGATTGCGTCAACCTCGCAGGGCTTGCCGTTGCGAAGGTCCTGAAGCATTGAGGGCTCGATTGCTCTGTGCTTCTTCATAGCGATGGGAAGAAGGAATATGCCGAAAGCTCTCTTGAGAGCGCCTTTATAGTAGAAAAGCTTTGTGATATCCTTTCCCTGAACAGGCGCAAATTCAACGCCTGTTGCGTGACCGACATCAATGCATTCCTTCATGCAGCGGATTGCAACCTTCTTTGCGTCAGCATCTTCGGAAACGTCACCGAATCTTCCGCCGACAACCGTGCCGAGACCCGAGAATGTTGCGTTGATGAGAAGCTTTGACCATCTTGCGCCGAGAAGATTTTCCTCAAAATGAACGGGACACATCTTTTCAAGCAGGTCTTTAACCATGGTGAACTGAGCATCGGTGATGCCGCTCATCTTGCCCATATGGAACGAAAGCGAATCGGGGTCGCTTGTAAGAATGCATTCGCCGGGAGCCGAGAGAGTTGCACCCCACTCAACGGTGCATCCCATGGTGTGATTCTGACCGACAATTTCAGCGATACCCGGCTCGGGAATACCGTTCTGAAGAGTAACGATAACGCCGTCATCGGTAAGGAAGGGCTTGAGGAAGGTTACAACCTCGGGGTTATGAAGCTGCTTTGTCATAAGCAGAATAACCTCATATTTACCGCTCATTTCGTCGGGTGTAATTGCGTTTACGGGCACTGTCATTTCAACTGTTCCCGTAATATGGGCACCCTTTTCTTTTAAAGCGGCAACATGAGCCTTGTTGCGGTTAACAAGCTCAACGGGAACGCCGTTTTTAGTCATGTAAGCGCCGAGAACGGTGCCGAGGGAGCCTGCTCCGTAAATTGCACATCTCATATTTTTCAACTCCTTATAATTTCATCTATGAATTGCTTGGCAGCTCTTGCGGAGCGGTTTCCTCTGCCCAGAGCGAAACGCTCTGCTGCAATATCAAGCTCTTCAGCCGGCATATCAATGCCGTATTCCGCCGCAAGGCTGTGAACAATGTTGAGATAGGTGTTTTTATCGGGTCGCCGGAAAGTTATATGAATTCCGAAACGGTCAGACAGAGAAATGATCTCCTGCATTGTATCGTTTCTGTGAATGTCGTCGCCGTCTCTGTCAGAGAAGGTCTCCTTGACGAGGTGGCGGCGGTTACTTGTTGCATAAATTGCTATGTTGCTTGATTTCGCTGAAACAGAGCCTTCAAGAATTGCTTTGAGGGCGCTGAAATTATCGTCATCCTTGACAAAAGACAAATCATCGATAAACAGAATGAATCTGAGGGGATTTTCGCTCAGTTCATCAATGATTGAGGGTATTCTGCGCAGCTGTTCCCTGCGGATTTCAAGAATACGCAGTCCCCTGTCATAAAGTTCATTGACAACCGCTTTTATCGTTGACGATTTACCCGTACCCGCATCACCCGTCAGAAGGATATTTGCCGCAGGCTTACCCTCAAGCAGGGCAAGCGTATTATCAAGAATAATCTTCTGCTCACGCTTATAATCAATAAGGTCGGTAAGGCGGACAGGGTCAGGATAGCGTGCGGGAACAATTTTTCCTTCTTCGCTCAGATAGAACATCCTGTTGCCCGAATAGATTCCGTAGCCGTATTTTTCAATGCTCCTGCATCTTTCCGAATATTCCGAAACAAGGTCGGTTTTAACCGTTCCGAATTCGGGAAGAACAATGTTTGCATCGACAGAAGCGGTAAGCTGTTCGCTTGTTAAATCGGCAATAAGCTGAAGCTTGTGCAGTTCTGAAACAACCTCTTTCTCAAGTAATTCCGAGGGCTTTTTGCCTGCACCGACAGTACGGATATAAACATTTTCATCGTCAAAAACAATGTTACGGATATGCTCTGCAAGACTGTCACAGCGGGTTTTGTAAAGCTCGCTGACAAATTCACAGTACGCATCAACAGATGCTTCACTGTCCGTCTTAAGAAGAGTTTCAAGATATCTGCTGAGCGCCGAAACAACGGGGTCTCTGAGCACCGAGCGGAAAACGGCGAGTGACCTCAGACAGATAAACGCATTATACATACTCATTTGTTAAGAATCGCTCCTGTTGCTCCGCTTGAAACCATAGCAGCATAACGCTTGAGATAGCCCGAAAGCTCCTTGGTTTTCGGAACAAAATTCTTCATTCTTTCGGCAATTTCTTCGTCGCTTACCTTAAGCTCAAGCTTGTTTTCGGGAATGTTGATGCTGATGATATCGCCTTCCTTGACAATACCGATAATTCCGCCGCTTGCAGCTTCGGGTGAAACGTGACCGATACATGCGCCTCTTGTTGCGCCGCTGAATCTTCCGTCAGTGATAAGCGCAACGCTGCTTCCGAGTCCCATTCCCATGATAGCTGAGGTGGGATTAAGCATTTCTCTCATACCGGGTCCGCCCTTGGGTCCCTCATAGCGGATAACAACAACATCACCCGCTTTGATTTCGCCTGCATTGATTGCCGCCTGCGCATCCTCTTCACATTCAAAAACTCTTGCGGGGCCTTCATGCACAAGCATTTCGGGAACAACTGCCGAACGCTTGACAACGCTGCCGTCGGGAGCAAGATTGCCTCTGAGAACGGCAATTCCGCCGGTTTCACTGTAGGGATTTTCAATCGGACGGATAACCTCATGATTGAGATTTATGCAATTCTCAATGTTTTCGCCGACCGTTTTGCCCGTAACAGTCATGCAGTCGAGATTGAGAAGATTTTTCTTTGCAAGCTCGTTCATAACGGCATATACGCCGCCCGCCTCATCGAGCTCCTCGATATAAGTGCGTCCTGCGGGTGCAAGATGGCAGAGGTTAGGGGTCTTTTCGCTGATTGAGTTTGCGATATCAAGATTTATTTCGATGCCGCATTCATTTGCGATTGCGGGAAGATGCAGCATGCTGTTTGTTGAGCAGCCGAGAGCCATATCAACAGTCAGAGCATTCATGAACGCTTCTTCGGTCATGATGTCTCTGGGTCGGATATCTTTTTTTATCATATCCATAACCGCCATACCCGCATGCTTTGCCAGCTCGATTCTCGATGAATAAACGGCGGGAATAGTGCCGTTTCCGCGAAGACCCATTCCGAGAGCTTCGGTGAGACAGTTCATCGAGTTTGCGGTATACATACCCGAGCAGGAGCCGCAGGTGGGGCAGGTTTTGCATTCATATTCATAAAGCTTTTCAGCGGTGATTTTGCCTGCGTTGAATTCGCCGACAGCCTCTGAAATTGATGAAAAGCTTGTTTTTGCGCCGTCAACATGACCCGCAAGCATCGGTCCGCCGCTGACGAAAACCGTAGGAACATTAAGTCTCGCAGCAGCCATAAGCAAGCCGGGAACATTCTTGTCGCAGTTGGGCACCATAACGAGAGCATCAAAGCCGTGAGCAAGCGTCATTGCCTCGGTTGAGTCCGCAATAAGGTCACGGGTGACAAGTGAATATTTCATTCCTCTGTGTCCCATAGCAATGCCGTCGCAGACTGCAATTGCAGGGAAAACAATCGGTGTACCGCCCGCCATGGCAACGCCGAGACGGACTGCTTCAACGATTTTATCGATATTCATATGACCCGGAACAATCTCGTTATATGAGCTTACGATGCCGACGATGGGACGGTCAATTTCTTCCGTTGTAAGACCGAGAGCGTGATAAAGAGCTCTGTGAGGAGCGTTCTGCGGTCCTGTTTTAAGTGCTTCGCTAACCATTTCAGCACTCCTTTCAAAAATGGGCGAACAAAGTCCGCCCTTTCGATTTCAGATATAATCAGTTGTTGATAAGCTTGTCCTCATCGCTCCAGCTGTAGAGCTTACGGATATCAGCGCCTACTACCTCTGCGGGGTGCTCGCTTGCAAGCTTACGCATAGCATTAAAATGAACCTGGCTGCCTGCGTCGGACATGTCGAGAAGGAAGTCCTTCGCAAAGGTGCCGTCCTGGATATCCTGAAGAACCTTCTTCATAGCCTTCTTGGTATCCTCAGTGATAATCTTGGGCCCTGTGATATAATCGCCGTATTCAGCGGTGTTGGAGATTGAATATCTCATGCCTGCAAAACCGCTCTGATAGATAAGGTCAACGATGAGCTTCATTTCGTGGATGCACTCAAAGTAAGCATTTCTGGGGTCATAGCCTGCTTCAACAAGAGTTTCAAAGCCTGCCTGCATAAGTGCGCAAACGCCGCCGCAGAGAACTGCCTGCTCGCCGAAGAGGTCTGTTTCTGTTTCTGTTCTGAAGTTTGTTTCAAGAACGCCTGCTCTTGCGCCGCCGATACCGAGAGCATATGCAAGACCGATTTCAAGTGCATCGCCTGTTGCATCCTGCTCAACAGCGATAAGGCAGGGAACGCCCTTGCCTGCCTGATATTCGCTTCTTACGGTGTGGCCGGGGCCCTTGGGAGCAACCATGATAACGTTGATATTCTTTGCGGGCTTGATGCAGCCGAAGTGAATGTTGAAGCCGTGAGCAAAAGCAAGAGTCTTGCCTTCGGTCATATAAGGCTCAATGCTTTCTTTGTAAAGCTTAGCCTGCTTTTCGTCATTGATAAGAATCATAACAAGGTCTGCATTCTTAGCTGCTTCCGAAGCAGTCATAACCTTGAGACCCTGAGCCTCAGCCTTTGCCCAGCTCTTGCTGCCTTCGTAGAGACCTACGATAACATCAACGCCGCTATCCTTAAGGTTGAGTGCGTGTGCATGACCCTGTGAACCGTATCCGATGATAGCAACGGTCTTGCCGCTGAGTTTCTGAAGATCGCAGTCCTGCTGATAAAAAATTCTTGCCATAGTTTATTACCTCTTTCGTATTGAATAATATTTTAAATTATAAATAGTTTACTTTTCTGATTGTAGAGTTGCCCCGTTCAAGGGAAACAACGCCCGTTCGGCATATTTCAAGGATTGTATATGCACGCATAAGATTGATGAAATCGTCAATTCTTCTGCTGTCGCCCGTAAGCTGCATAACAATTGAATCGTGGGTGTAATCAACGATTTTTGCGTTGAACGCCGAAGCAGCATCGCGGATTTCATCTCTTGTTTCCGATTCATTCTTAAGCTTTATGAGCATAAGCTCACGGCAGACGGATTCATCCTTCTGAAGCTCTTTTATTGAGCAGACGTCGGGAAGCTTATAAAGCTGATTGATAAGTTGCTGCTTTGTGCTGTCCTCGCCGTCAAAAAGAACTGTAATTCGGGAAAGGTCGGGGGATTCCGTTTCGCTTACGGTAAGGGAAACAATGTTAAACTGCCTGCGGCGGAACATACTTGTTACTCTGTTCAGAACACCGAACTGGTTTCTTACAAGCACCGCAACGGTAAATCTCTCCATATCATTCACCAACCTTTACTATGATGTCGTCCACCGAGCCTCCGGGAGGAAGCATGGGAAGAACAAATTCATCTTTATCGATAATGCAGTTGATAAGGAACGGTCCGTCGGTTGAAAATGCTTTTGTCAAAGCAGCTTCAAGCTCTTCGGGGGTTTTCGCTGTTACTCCGTCTGCACCGAATGCCTTTGCAAGCATGACATAATCGGTCTGTCTGTCAAGCACGGTATTTGAATAGTGCTTGTCAAAGAAAAGAGTCTGCCACTGACGCACCATTCCGAGAACTCCGTTGTTGAGCATGAGTATAACAAGCGGAATCTTATTTGAAACAGCGGTTGCAAGCTCGTTGAGATTCATGCCGAAGCTGCCATCACCCGTCACAAGAACAGCACGATCTCCTGTTGCCACCTGTGCGCCGATTGCGGCACCCATTCCGAAGCCCATTGTTCCCAATCCGCCGCTCGAAATGAATCGGCGGGAATTTCTGAAATTGAGATTCTGCGCCGACCACATCTGATGCTGACCGACATCGGTCGCAACGGGAGTGTTTTCTCCGATATGGCGGTTAAGAGCGAGAATTGCGTTTCGCGGAGTCATTCCCTCACGGTTATCAAGGGTTGCAAGCTCGTCCTTGCGAAGCTGAGCGATGGTTTTCTGCCATTCGGTGTTTTCCTTCTTTTCAAGAAGAGGGATAAGCTTCTGAAGCGTGAGTTTTACATCTCCTCTCAGTCCGTGAGCTGCATTGACTGTTTTTGAGAGTTCTGCACCGTCGGTGTCAATGTGGATTATCTTTGCTTTGGTTGCAAATTTTGTTCTGTTGCCCGTAACTCTGTCATTGAATCTGACGCCGAGAGAAATTATGCAGTCAGCATTATGCATTGCCATGGAGCTTGCATAATGGCCGTGCATTCCCTGCATGCCGAGAAAACGGGGATGGTCTGTGGGGATTGCAGAAAGTCCCATCATTGAGCAGCCCAGCGGAGCATCAATAAGCTCGGCAAGCTCGAGAGCTTCCTTTGAAGCATCGCTTGTTATCAATCCGCCGCCTAAATAGATAAAAGGTCTTTCTGCCTGATTGATACATTGAGCCGCCTGCTCGATTCTGATATCCTTTGCAGCCGTCTTCTCATCAGCCTTGACAGGCTCTTCAGGTTCATAATCGCATTTTGCAATCTGAACATCCTTGGGAACATCAATAAGAACGGGACCCGGTCTGCCCGAAACGGCAAGGCGGAACGCCTCTCTGATTGTGTCGGCAAGCTCTTCAACCGAACCGACAAAATAGTTATGTTTTGTTATCGGGAGTGTTATACCCGTTATGTCGATTTCCTGAAAGCTGTCAGTACCGATCTGAGAATTCGGAACGTTGCCCGTTATCGCAACAAGAGGAACCGAATCGAGGTATGCTGTAGCAATACCCGTTACAAGATTCGTTGCGCCAGGTCCCGAGGTTGCAATGACAACTCCGGGCTTTCCCGTTGCTCTTGCGTAGCCGTCTGCAGCATGAGCCGCACCCTGCTCGTGAGCCGCAAGAATATGACGAAGCTCATCACTGTATTTATATAAGGAGTCATAAACATTGATTATCTGTCCGCCGGGATAACCGAAAACAACATCGCACCCCTGCTCAATCAGTGTTCTGACAATGATATCTGAGCCGGATAATATCATTTTATCTTCCTTTCCTGAAACTCTGTAAATGAATTATCTTATATTATAACATTATAATATAGCAGTTGTGAAGAGGTTTTTTAAAAATATCTGAATTATTTTGACGCAATGCATTCAACCTCAACGAGCACACCCTTGGGGAGCGCTTTAACCGCAACGCAGGAGCGTGCAGGCTTTTCGGTAAAATACTTTGCATAAACCTCATTGAATTTTGCAAAATCCGCCATATCCTGAAGGAAGCAGGTTGTTTTGACAACATTCTCAAGCGAAGTGCCCGCAGCTTCAAGGACTGCGGAAAGATTTTTGCAGACCTGCTCAGTCTGATCTTCGATTGTCGCTGCCTCAACATCTCCCGTTGCGGGATTTATGGGAATCTGACCCGAGGTAAAAATCATATTACCCACGCAGACTGCCTGTGAATAGGGTCCGATTGCTGCGGGTGCCTTTTCGGTAAAAATCTTTTCGTTCATAATAAATCCTCCTGAAAAACAGAAAAACCCTGCCTCAGATAAAGAGACAGGATTTTTATTTTAATAAAAATCTTGCGGTACCACTCTTCTTGCCGCCGAAGCGACCACTCACCGTGACATGATAATCACTCTCTGCGATAACGGACAGAAACCGTCCGACCTACTCGGGACTCCCTTTGGGCTCGGCTGCTCCGAGGCGACTGCGCAGAAAGCTCTTCCGTCGGGCTCGCACCAACCGCCGACTCTCTTAAGCCGAAATCAATCTGCTTTTTCCTCTTCATTGCAATTTTTATGGATTATATCACCCTTTAATCCGATTGTCAAGGGTAAACTCACTGATTTTATGTATTTTTATTCATTTGCGCAGCTTTATATGCAACCCCGAGCATACCCGCACTGTTTCCGAGATCGGAATTGACTATTCTGACATTGCGGAAGCTGGGCATAAGCTTTGACTGAATGATTTCATTGACGGAATTCACAATATAATCCTCATTCATTATTCCGCCGCCGAGCACGATAAGCGAGGGATTGAAAGTATAAACAATGCTGATAAGCCCCGTTACAATTTCGTTAATCCACTTATCAACCTCTGCTTTGATTTCGGGCTTTTCAAAATTTTCTTTTTCAAAAATCTTAATGCCGTCAAGGGGCACATCAGATATTCTGTTGACAGAATCCACAAGCGCTCTTGCGGAAGCGTAGCATTCATAGCAGCCCTTGCCGCCGCATGTGCAGTCAGCACCGTCAGCATGAGTGATGATATGACCCATTTCACCTGCTGAGCAGAATGAGCCTTTATATAAATCGCCGTCAAGCCATACTGCGCCGCCGATTCCCGTGCCGTAAGTAAGGCAGATGAAGTCATTATAACCCTTCGCCTTTCCGAAATAGGCTTCGCCGAGTGCAGCCGCATTGACATCGTTTTCAACATAGGTGAGAACACCCGTTTCGGACTCAATCATTTCCTTGATTTTTGTTCCGGTATATCCGGGAATGTTATCGGTCGCATAAACAACCGTGCCCGTGTTGCTGTCCACCTGACCTGCTGTAGAAACCGCAACCCTGTCAAGCCCGTCAATGCTTTTTATAATTTCAATAACCTTTTCAATTATGCCCTTTCCGCCGAGCACCGCGGCGTCGGTGGGGATTTTTGTTGACTGCGAAAGAGAAAAATTTTCGTCGCAGAGGGCATATTTGATAAAGGTTCCGCCGATATCGAATGTTATTATCTTCATTTTACATCCTCTAATGCCTTTACGAATCTCTTTGTGATATCCATGGGTCTTGTGATTGCAGTTCCGCAGACTGCGCTGAATGCGCCTGCCTTGTAAACATTTTTAAGGTCATCGGGGCACCAGATTCCGCCCTCTGCAATAACGGGGGTGTGAAGCTCTTTTGCATATCTTTCAATCAGCTCAACATCGGGAAGAGTTCTGCCCTTGGTGTAGGGAGTATAGCCCGCCATTGTTGTGCCGATAAGGTCCATTCCGAGCTCCTCTGCAAGCTTGCCTTCCTCAAAGCATGAGGTGTCTGCCATAAAGAGCTGGTCGGGATATTTTGCTCTTACTTCTCTGAAGAACTCTTCAAAAGTAACGCCGCCCGGTCGGAGTCTGTTTGTTGCGTCAACAGCGATGATTTCACAGCCCGCCTCAACGAGTGCGTCAACCTCTTTCATCGTGGGAGTGATATAAACATCGCAGCCCTCATAATCCTGCTTGATGATACCGATAACGGGAAGATCGACCTTTTCCTTGATCGCCTTGATATCAACAACGGTGTTTGCTCTGATGCCGACTGCGCCGCCGAGATATGCAGCCCACGCCATTTTGGACATTATGTAGCTGTCATAAAGAGGCTCGGTTGCGAGAGCCTGACATGAAACGATAAGTCCGCCTTTAATCTGTTCGAGAATTTCTTTGTTTGTCATATTTATCACCCTTATATAGTATGTTGATTTATATTCTGCCATACGAAAGCGACATCCTTGCCGACCTGAACAAAGGTGTCAACCTCGTTGTTATTAAGCTTTGCAACTCTTCTGAAGCCGTTTTCTTCAAAAGCTTCGCAGAAAAGTTCAGCCATTTCTGCGGTTTTGAATGTTATGTGATGAACAATTCTGAACTGACTTCTGTCTTTCATTGAAGCCGCCGCTTCAAATCCGACAACAAAGCCCGTACACCACCAATAATCGTCATAGTCACGGTTAAAAATCGTCTGATAGTTGCCGTCATGCATTTCATCCCAGATGAAAGCCATTTCCATCTTCAGCCAGTCTTCCTTGTCTGCGCACGCAAACGGAACATTGTTGTTTCCGATTTTTCTTGTGTAAACGCCGACCTCAGCGCCGACAAAAGCATAACCGTACTGACCCTTCCAGATCTGAATCATCCATTCCTTGCCTTCGTATTCAAAATTTGTTCGGACGGTGTCATAATACATCATGCTGATGACCGCAAGCGAATCATAAACCTGAGTGTAACCCATATTGCTCTGCCAGCAATCCTTGTCATCAGTGTAATAGTAATTGCCTTCGGGGTCGTATTTATACGAAACAAGCTTTGCCTTGTCAAAATTGATTTTGATGTCGGGCGGAATATATTTCGGGGCTTTCGGCATTTTGAAAACCTCGGAAAAAGCCTTGTTGACAAGAGTTGTAAGCTCGGTAATCTTTTCCGCAACGGTTGTTGTTTCGGTTTTCTCAGCTTCTGTTGTCAGCGGAGCGGTTGTTGACTCTGCAACGGTTGTCGGCTCCGTAAATTCGGTTGTCTGAGTTGTCGGAAATGTGTAATCAATTCTTTCCGTGGTCGTTTCCTTAGCGGTGTTTTCGTCAGCGGTTGTTCCGACTGCTGGTACAACCGACGGTGATTCTTTTTTATACTTCATTCCGATAACGGCGCAAACGCAGATGATTGCCACCGCAACAACGGCAAACGCCGCAATAATCTTCTTATTCATTATTTCCTCCGATTGAATACTCTCTCACAAATGCATTGATAAAAAGCGGACCCATATCCATTGCAACGATGACGGGCTCGCCGTCTTTCATGAGAATTGTCATTCCCTCGCCCTCGCTCGGTGCGATAAGATTTCTGTCAAAAAGCTTTTCAACTTTCCCGTTTTCAGGGTTTATCTTATAAACCGCCTGCGTATCGTCATTCGTTGCGGCGTAAATAATGCCGTCATGGATTTCTGCGCCCTGAATCGCATAGGGTGAGCTTTCAAGCGCAACCTCATCAACAAGCTTCATGCCCTCTGAAATATCAAAAGCAAGCAGCTTTGTCGGATTTTTGGAATGGTCGGTGCAATAAAGCAGACCTGTTTCTCCGTCAACGCAGACCCACGGCAAGCCCCTTGTAATAAGCTCATCGTCAAGAATATAATATTCAAGCAGCTCAAGGGTTTCGGCATCATAAACACCGACTATGGGGTAATCCCACACCTTGCTGTCTTCAAGACCTGCATATATTTTGCCGTCACAGTAACTCAGTCCTCCGACATGAGCGATCCCGTAGTTATCCGCAAGCTCATCGGGAATTGCGGAATAGTTAGCGTTGACGAGCGTTTTTGCATCATCTTCTGTGCGGATAAGCGTTGTTTTTGAAGAAAAATAATAGGTTTCGCCGTCTGTTGTGATACCCTGAGAGCGGAAATACGCCCCGATACCGACAACATTTGTTTTAGCGTTTTCACATCTTTCGCCTGCGGGAATAAGATCAATCCCGTGAGTGAGAAGAGACAGCGGAAGAAGCAGAACGGCAAAAAGCAGTGAAACTATTTTACTCGCAAAAAGATAAACAGGACTCATAATTTGACCTCCCGTAAATATAATATATTATTATAGCAATTATTGGTGTTACAGTCAATTATAAACTTTCATTTTCAAATTGTTGACATCAGCAAAAAAAGAGGTTAATATATAATATGTATATAATTAAGGAGGAGTTGCTTTATGAACGATGTAAAAAAGCTTTATCAGCTCTGGGTTGAAAACACGGCTGATAACGAAGAAATTCACGCAGAGCTTCTTTCTGTTGAAGGCAATGACGAAGAAATCCTTGACCGTTTTTATAAGAATCTCGAATTCGGAACGGCGGGTCTCAGAGGAGTTCTCGGTGCGGGCACAAACAGAATGAATACCTACACCGTCTGTCAGGCAACTCAGGGTCTCGCTGACTATCTCAACAGCAACGGCAAAGATGCAAGCGTTGCAATCGGATATGATTCAAGAATCAATTCCGATGTGTTTGCAAAGCAGTGTGCAGAAGTGCTTGCAGCAAACGGAATAAAAGCTTATATCTTCCCCCGTCTTATGCCCACACCGCTTCTTTCATATGCGGTTATGCGTCTTGAATGTCAGAGCGGTATCGTTGTGACAGCGAGTCACAATCCCTCAAAATATAACGGCTATAAATGCTATGACCCCGCAGGCTATCAGATGACTGATGAAGCTGCGCTTGCAACCTATTCTTTCATTCGGAAGGTTGATATGTTTGGCGATATCAGAAGAATGCCGTTTGACGAAGCGCTTGAAAAGGGTCTTATCGAATATATTTCCGATGATATCGTTGAGGAATTCTATTCACTCGTTCTCGAGAGACCTATTCATCCCGAAATCGCAAAAGAAAGCGACATTAAAATAATTTATACTCCTCTCAACGGCACGGGTAACATTCCCGTAAGAACCGTGCTTGAAAGAGCGGGCTACAAAAACATTAAAATCGTTAAAGAGCAGGAAATGCCCGACGGAAAATTCCCGACCTGCCCCTACCCCAACCCCGAAATCCGTCAGGTTTTTGAGTGTGCGCTTGAAATGACAAAAGAAGAAAAGGCTGACTTGCTTCTTGCAACTGACCCCGACTGCGACAGAGTCGGCATTGCAGTGCTCACGGGCGACGAATATGTTCTTCTTTCGGGCAACGATGTCGGTGTTCTTCTTGCGGAATATATGCTTTCGCAGAGAAAAGCCAAAGGCACCCTTCCCGAGAATTCGCTGATGACAAAATCCTTTGTTTCAACGCCCCTCATCAATATTGTTGCCGCAAAATACGGCTGCAAGGTTGTCGATGTGCTCACGGGCTTCAAATATGTCGGCGAATTCATCGCAAAGCTCGAAAAGACAAACGATGACCACCGTTTCATTATGGGCTTCGAAGAGAGCTACGGCTATCTTATCGGCACTCACGCAAGAGACAAGGATGCCGTTGCCGCATCGCTCATGATTTGCGAAATGGCAGCTTATTATAAGAGCAAGGGAAAAACTCTCGTTGATGTTCTCAATGACATTTACGCTGAATTCGGAATTTATGTCAACAGCCTTTATAATTTCGCTTTCGAAGGCGCAAGCGGCATGGCGAAAATGGCTGAAATAATGAGCGAGACAAGAGATAATCCGCCCAAAGAGCTTGCAGGGCTGAAAGTGCTCAGAATTCATGACTTTGAAAAGGGCGTAATAACAGACACGGAAAGCGGAGAATCCGAAAAGATAGAGCTTCCCAACTCGAATGTTCTTGCTTATTCGCTGCCCGACGGCAATTTCGCAATAGTCCGTCCCTCGGGCACAGAGCCTAAAATCAAGGTTTATATCACGGGATGCGGAAAAACAAAGGATGAGGCTGAAAAAACTGCTTCCGACCTCGGAGAAGCAATGAAGAAGCTTCTCAAAATCGTTTAAAAGAAACGGAGAATAAAATGAAAAGACATAACCTTTTTGTGAGAATCGTTGCGATTCTCTTATGCGCCATAATGGTGCTCGGCGTTGTAACTGCGGCGATATCGGCTTTCGCCGCTGACGGAACCGTTCCCGACACGGGGAGCAGCGATATGACATGGGTAATTATTGCGGCGGTGCTTGCAGTTGTTGTTATCGTTGGCTGCATAGTGCTTCCTAAATTTTTAAAGAAGAAATAATAAATAAAAGGAGAAGGAAAAATGGCTAAAACTGTTTCAAAGGAAACTCTCAGATACATGACGGACGGAATCCGTTATGTGTGCGAAAACTTCAAAAAGCGTGAGCCCGGCTCTCAGTCGGAAAGAGATGCTCAGGATTTCTTCAAGAAAGAGCTCGAAAAATACTCGGACGAGGTTATTTCCGAGGATTTTGAAGTCCATTTCGGTGCATTCATGGGCTTTATCCCCATTGCAGCGGCTTGCGGAGTTATTTCTGCAATAATCTATTGGTTTGCCGAAAAAGCGGCATGGGTAAGCATCGTTTCAAGCGTTCTCATGATTCTTGCAGTTTTGATGTTTATTTTTGAATTCATGTTTTACAGAGAATTTATTGATTTTCTTTTCCCCAAAAGAACCTCAAGAAATGTTTATGCAATCAGAAAGCCTAAAGGCGAAGTAAAACGCAGAATTATCTTCGGCGGTCACACCGACGTTGCAAATGAATGGACTTATACATATCACGGCGGTCTGAAAATGGTTGCACCCGTTATGGCAAGCGCAATCATCGGCATGTTCGTTGTTTTCGGCATAAGCATTGCACAGCTTGTTGCAACAATTGCAAACGGATTTGTTGCCCCTGAACTCGAAGGCGTATGGAAGATACTGGGTATTGTCGGTGTCTGCCTCATTCCCGGCTTCGTTGCAATTATGTTCTTCATTAACTGGAAAGCTGATATTGACGGCGCAAACGATAACCTTTCCGCTAACTACATCGCAATGTCAGTTCTCAAGGACATGGCTGAAGCAGACGAAAGATTTGAAAATACTGAAGTTTGCTGCCTCCTTGCAGGTTCAGAAGAAGCAGGCATCCGCGGTTCAAGAGCTTTTGCAAGAAAGCATAAGAAAGAATTCCTTGAAACAGAAACAATCTTCATTGCAATGGATACAATGAGAGAAATCGACCAGCTCCAGATTTACAATATCGGCTGCACAGGCTCGGTTCGTTCCAGCAAGGCTGTAGGCGACCTTATCCATGAAGCGGGCGTCAACTGCGGAATCGACATGCCCAGAGCAAAGCTTTATCCCGGCGCAATTGACTCGGACGCTTTTGCTCAGGAAGGTCTTGAGGCTGCCGGCTTCTGCGGCGTTAACCATGACCCTCAGAAATACTATCACACCCGTCTTGACTCATGGGATAACATCAGCCCCGAATGCATTGAGCTCTCACTTAAGGTATGCAAAGAATGCGCAGAGCTTTATGACAAAAAAGGCGGAATAAAAGCATATAAATAATTGGAGAATCAAATGAAAAGAATAATATGTTTAATTATGACGGCAGCGACGCTTCTGTGCTTCTGCGCTTGCGGCGACCAACAGCCTCAGGGCGGAATGGTCGGGCACGGCGGCCAGGACGAAACAAGCCCTTATGACATTCTGCAGAGCAATGTTATCGGAACGCTCGGAATTACGGTTGAGAATTCAAGAATAGTTGCAATGAAAAGCAGCCCCGAGGGCTACGTCAGATATGTTGTTGTCCGCTATAACGGAAACGGCGAAAAGACCGGAGAGCTTTCATATTTCTTCTGCCTGAGCGACCAGGCTTTCGATAAGCTGGTTGAAGAAAACAAAGATAATACAGCCGCTAAGGTTTACGAAAGCGAAAGATATATCACCATTCCGTCAAACCTTGCAAGTAAGGGCGTTTACACGCAGGACCTCGAAATACTCAGAGAAGATTATTTCATCAAGGGTCAGGTAACTCCCGAAGACTATAAGAAATAAGCCGTAAACATAAAACAGACCGAAGTTTTCACTCCGGTCTGTTTTTTTATTGCCGTATTACTTTTTCTTTGCGGGCTTCTCTTCTTTTTCGTCGCCAAGCTCAATGAGAATAAACGAAAGAGTCCAGACAATGATAACTGCGAAGAGAATGATGAGAGCATTTTTGAATCCGCCGAGCACAAGTGTGTCAATATTGACCACGCTGCCGATAAGCGAAGCGATAAGTCCGCTTCCTGCAATAGCCTCAACGATATTGATTGTTCCGAGGGTGAGGAAGCTTGCTGCTTTATTGAAGAAAGTCGACATAAGGATAACAAAAAGTATGCCTGCGCCGCTTACGATTATGTTGACTATTCGCTTGTTGCTGCAAATTGTCCATACACCGATGAAGATTGCGGCGATTATTGCAAGGGCAAAGAAGACTGCCGCTGCAATGAGCCAAGGAACAAGCGGATTGAGTTCTTCAGGCCATTCAAAATATCCTGCGCCCTTGAAAAACATTGCGAAAGGATCGCTCTTCGCAATAAAAATATCATAAAGTCTTTTAAGGCTGAAAGATTCCTTGATGCCGACATCAATCAATGATGTTGAAGCCTGAATGAATAAGAATTCAAGAAAAATCGTTACGGGAATTGCCGCAAATGCGAGAATCGCAGTTACCGCTTTGTAAACATATTTCATATTTTCACCTGCCTTTTATTTATTTCCAGGAGGAATTAAGAGCAACCGTACGGTTGAAAACAAGCTTTCCGTCTTTCGAATTCTTGTCAACGCAGAAGTAGCCCTGTCTCATAAACTGGAAAGCATCTCCGCATTTTGCGTTACCGATACCGCCTTCAACAAGACAGCCGCTCAGAATTTCGAGAGAGTTGGGGTTGAGATAATTCAGATAGTTTTCTTTGCCGTCTGCCATGGGATTTTCCGCGCAGAAAAGACGGTCATAAAGACGGATTTCACAAGGTGCGCAGTCAGAAGCGCTGACCCAATGAATTGTTCCTCTGACCTTTCTTCCGTCGGGAGCATCGCCGCCCTTGGTTTCGGGGTCATATGTGCAGTGAAGGCAGGTGATTTCGCCGTTTTCATCAGTTTCCCAGCTGTTGCAGGTTACAAGATATGCGCTCTTGAGGCGCACCTCGTTGCCGGGGAAAAGTCTGAAATACTTCTTGGGAGGCTCAACCATGAAGTCATCTCGTTCAACAAAAATTTCTCTTGAGAAGTGAACGGTTCTTGTTCCGAGTTCAGGCTTGAGGGGATTGATTTCAACCTCGATTGCCTCGCTCTGTCCCTCGGGATAGTTATCGATAACAACTTTGAGGGGGCGGAGAACAGCCATTGCTCTGGGAGCGTTTTCATTGAGATTATCTCTTACGCAGGCTTCAAGCAAACCGTAATCAACAACACTGTCTGCCTTTGAAACGCCGATGCGGTTTATGAAATCACGGACAGCAGCTGCAGGATAGCCTCTTCTTCTCATACCGCTGAGAGTAATCATTCTGGGGTCATCCCAGCCGTCAACGGTGCCGTTCTGAACCATTGCAAGGTTATATCTCTTGCTGGTTACGCAGTAATTAAGGTTAAGGCGAGCAAATTCAATCTGTCTGGGGGGCTCTTCAAAGCCGATTTCCTTGATGAACCAATCATAAAGAGGTCTGTGGTTTTCAAATTCAAGTGAACAGAGAGAATAGGTTACGCCTTCTCTTGCGTCCGAAAGAGGATGAGCAAAGTCATACATGGGATATACGCACCACTTGTCACCCGTCTGATGATGTGAAACATGAGCGATTCTGTAAATAACGGGGTCACGCATATTGATGTTGGGCGATGACATATCAATCTTTGCACGGAGAGTTCTTTCACCGTCAGCAAATTCGCCGTTTGTCATTCTCTCAAAGAGGTCAAGGTTTTCTTCAACCGAGCGATCTCTGTAGGGGCTGTGTTTGCCGGGCTCGGTGAGAGTTCCTCTGTATTCTCTTATCTCATCGGCGGAAAGGTCGCAGACATATGCCTTGCCATTCTTTATAAGCTTGATTGCACATTCATAGATGAAATCAAAATAGCTTGATGCGTAAAGAACTTTGTTCCACTTGTATCCGAGCCATTCGATATCCTCCTTGATTGCGTCAACATACTCAACATCTTCCTTTGAAGGGTTGGTATCGTCAAGTCGGAGATTGCATTCGCCGCCGTATTTTTCGGCAGTGCTGAAGTCAATGCAGATAGCCTTTGCGTGACCGATATGAAGATATCCGTTGGGCTCGGGCGGGAAACGGGTCTGAATTCTGGTGTTGACTCCGTTTGCAAGGTCTTCGTCAATGAAATCGTATATAAAATTTGAGCTGGTGGTAATTTCGTCCATTTTATTTACATCCTTTCGTGGGGCTTATTTCCAGGCTGAAATTGCTTCGTTGAGTCTTGACTTGATTTCATCCTCACCGAGAAGCAGCATTATTGAATAGAGGTCAGGAGTGTTTCTGCGTGAGGTGAGGGCAATTCTGATAACTGTTGAAACATCGCCGACATGACCCTTGAAGGCGTCGGGATTTTTCTTATATTCCTTGACATTCGGAGTGAATCCGAGAGGCTCGCACATATCCTTGATTCTTGCAAACCACTGATCCTTATCGTCCGAAAGTGAGAATTCAGCAATATATTTTTCTGCTATTGCAGCCGCATCTTCCTTTGAAATGTTTTCGGGAAGAGTGTAATCCGCATTGTAGAGAGGCTTGAAGAAATATGAAACATAGTCCTTGACCTCGCTCCATCTTGCAATATCCTTACGGGGCTTGGGGTTCTCTCTGTCAATGTTCATGACTGCGGTTGAGAATTCGCTGTCTGCGCAGAAGATTGCGGCAAATTCGGGGTCATATTCCTTTGCCCACTCTGCAACATTCTCATAAACCTGCTGTGCGCTCATAACCGAGATAACATTCTTGCTTACATCGTTGAGCTTCACGAGGTCAAACAGACAGCCGCTGCTGCTCATTTTCTTGAGGTTGAAGGGAAATTCATAAATCGAAGCCTTGGGATTTGCTCTTCTCCAATCCTCGAAGTTTGAGTTGATGAGGGTGAGAAGATATTCAAGAACGCTCTCCTTGGGGAAGCCGCCTTCAACAAAATAGCTGACTGCTGCTTCGGGGTCCTTTCTCTTGGAAAGCTTGCGCTTATCGCCTGTTTCTTCGTCAATTTTAAGAACCTGAGGTGTGTGCGCATATTTGAGCACCTTGTATCCGCAGGCTTTGAAAAGTTCAATATGCTTGGGAACGGAAGAAATCCATTCCTCGCCACGGATGACATGAGTTGTTCTCATGAAATGGTCATCGCATGCATGTGCGAAATGATAGGTGGGAATTCCGTCTGATTTAAGAAGCACTTCATCAATGATGTTTTCAGGCATTTCAATCTTGCCTCTGATAACATCGTCAAACATAATCTTCTTATCCTCGCTGCCGCCTGAACGCAGACGGAGCACCCAGGGCTTGCCCTCAGCAATATTCTTTTCAATCTGCTCAAAGCTCAGGTCACGGCACTTTGCCCATTTTCCGAAATAGCCTCTGATGAGGGCTTCTCCGCTTTCCTGCTGTTCACGGATAGCCGAAAGCTCGTCCGCTGTGCAAAAGCAGGGATAAGCAAGACCCTTTTCAACAAGGCTCTTTGCGATTGTCTGATATAATTCAGCTCTGTGACTCTGAGTGTAGGGACCGTAAGCGCCCTTTTCGGTGCCGAAGCCCGTTACGCCTTCGGTGAATTCAACACCGAAATAATTGAAGCCGCCGATAATTGCCGAAACGCCGTCATCGATTTCTCTCTTTTTATCGGTATCCTCGATTCTTAGGAAAGAAACGCCGTTGGTTGATTTTGCGGTGAGCACATCAACAAGTGCGCTGAAAAGACCGCCGATATGAAGATAGCCCGTCGGTGAGGGAGCGAATCTTGTCACCCTTGCGCCTTCGGGAAGGTCTCTTGCAGGATAAAGCTCCTCATAGTATTCGGGAGTTTTGTCTATCTGCGGAAAAAGAAGCTCCGCAAGTTTTTTGTTGTTATCCAAGTTCTTTACACTCCTATGTAGAACGGGGCAATCAACACCGCCCCATTATATAATCATACATTATGTATTATCGCAGAAAACCGCTCAACTATCAAGTGGATTTTTCAAATTTTTTCTGTAAACAAGCATTTTTTTTGAATTTGCATATTCAATATGCGTTTTGCGGAATAACTGAGCAGCAAAATGTCCAAAATATAACTGATTTTACACATTGAAAAGAGGTTGTTATTTTGAAAAAACTCAGATATCCCAACATTTATCTTTCTCTTGCAGTCTGCCTCATCGCAATTGCCGTGGGCGCAGTTGTGAGCGTTACAACAAAAAACAGAACAAATGAAGAAACAAGCGGCTTTGACAGAGTTACCGTCCAATGGAAGACCGAGGCAACAACCGAACCGATAACGCAGGGCGTTGACATTGAAGTAACCGGCGTCAAGGATGAAAGAAGCGAGACAACAACGGAAAAGATTGATGAAAACAAGCCTTATTCAGGCAGTTTTCTTCTGCCTATGGGCAATGACATCATCAAGGATTTCAGCAACGGAGAAATGGTTTATTCAGAGACTATGGGTGACTGGCGGGTTCATAACGGCATTGATTTTGGCGGAAGCGCAGGCAATGACGTGCTCGCCGTTTCAGACGGAAAAATATACAAGGTTTATGAGGACAGCTTCTGGGGAACGGTGTCGGAAATCGACCACGGCAACGGCATGATAGTGCGCTATTGCGGACTCAAAAGCGGCTCCGTGCTGCCCGCGGGCGGCGAGGTTAAAAAAGGCGATAAAATAGGCTCTCTCGGCCATATCCCCGTTGAGCTTGTCGATTCCGACCACCTTCACCTTGAAGTGCTCATTGACGGCGAGGTTGTTGACCCCCTTGAAGCGCTGAACAAGGTGAGAAGCGAATAATGGTTTCGCAACGCAGCATTTCACAGATTTAGCGAGGCGGAATCTATATTATGGCGGCTGCAAATGCTCCCGGCTCCCCAAGGGCGAATTACGCCACCGTTAACGCAGCCGCCTTGTTTTCGGGAACAGGTGTCCCCATTTTTCAGTCTATGCGCAAAAAAGCAAAGTGGCATTATTTATATAAATAAATTATATAGGTGAAGCCAAAAATATTTTCAAAAAACTCTTTACAAGCAGAAATGTTTGTGATATAATCCCATTTGCACATGCCCGCTTCTCGGATAGCGGAGTAAACCTCACAGAGGTATTCACCTGCCGCATTCTGGGTTCCGAGGCAAATATTTAAATGAGGTGAAAAACTATGACACAGGCAGAAAAGACTGCAATTATGCAGGAATACGCAACTCACGAAGGCGATACCGGCTCACCCGAGGTTCAGATTGCTGTTCTCACAAAGAGAATCAACGACCTTACCGAGCATCTCAAGGTTCACAAGAAGGACCACCACTCAAGAAGAGGTCTTCTTATGATGGTTGGTCACAGAAGAAACCTTCTTGCTTACCTTCAGAAGGTTGACATTGAGCGTTACCGTTCAATCATCGCAAGACTTGGTATCCGTAAATAATTTTGCCAAAAGAGCAGGCAGGAAACCCTTTCCCGCCTGCTTTGTTGCGTTTTATAAGAGCTATTAAGTTAAAGCATTAGCCTGATACAGCTTTAAAACGCAAAACCACGCATCTTTCAGGCGGCTGTTTTCCCAGGTTTTAGCGGTAAATCGAGATTTTGAATGCTCAAAGTCTGGATTTATTGCTAAACCCCGACCGCCGCCTGTGGAAATATAATTTTACAGAGAGGTAGAAAAAATGTTTTTTGAAGCTTTCAAAAAGTACGAAACAGAAATCGCAGGCAGACCTTTTGTTGTTGAAGTCGGCAAGATGGCTCAGCTTGCAGGCGGCGCATGCCTTGTTCGTTACGGCGAAACAAACGTGCTCTGCACAGCTACAATGGCTGCAAAACCCAGAGAGGGCGTTGACTTCTTCCCCCTTTCGGTTGACTATGAAGAGAAGCTCTATTCGGTAGGCAGAATTCCCGGCTCATTCCAGCGCCGTGAAGGCAAGGCAAGCGAAAAGGCAACCCTCGCATCACGTGTTATCGACAGACCCATCCGTCCTCTTTTCCCCAAGGATATGAGAAACGATGTAGGCGTTGTTGCGACCGTTATGTCAGTTGACCCCGACTGCCAGCCCGAAATCACCGCTATGCTCGGTGTTTCAATCGCTATCTCAATTTCCGAAATCCCCTGGGACGGCCCCGTTTCAGGCGTTGTTGTAGGTCTTGTTGACGGCGAATATGTTATCAACCCCACTCTTGAGCAGAGAGCAAAGAGCGATATGTATGTTACCGTTGCTTCAACAAGCGACCTCGTTGCAATGATTGAAGCAGGTGCAAACGAAGTTTCAAACGATGATATGTATGACGGTATCATGTTTGCTCATAAAGAAAACCAGAGAATCGTTGAATTCATCAACATGATCAAGGCTGAGTGCGGCAAGGAAAAGGTTTCCTTCCCCTCAAACGATCCCGATCCCGAAATGTACGAAGCAATCAAGGATTTCGCAATCGAAGATATCCGTTTTGCTCTTGATACAGATGATAAGAGAATCCGTGACGAGAGACTCAAGCCCGTTTATGATAAGGTTCACGAGAAGTTCGATGAAATCTATCCCGAAATGGAGCTCAAAATTGAAGAGTGCCTTTACAAGGTTCAGAAGTATGTTGTCCGCCGCTGGCTTCTCGATGACGGCAAGCGTGTTGACGGCAGAGGAATCAACGAAATCCGTCCCCTCAACGCAGAGGTTGACCTTCTTGACAGAGTTCACGGTTCAGGTATGTTCACCAGAGGTCAGACTCAGGTGCTTTCAATAACAACTCTCGGACCCATGAGCGACGCTCAGCTTCTTGACGGTCTTGACGAGGAAGAAAGCAAGCGCTATATGCACCACTACAACTTCCCCTCATATTCGGTTGGCGAAACAAAGCCCAGCAGAGGCCCCGGCAGAAGAGAAATAGGCCACGGCGCACTTGCAGAGCGTTCACTCATCCCCGTTCTTCCCTCAGTTGAAGAATTCCCCTACACAATCCGTGTTGTTTCCGAAGTTCTTTCATCAAACGGATCAACATCACAGGGTTCCGTTTGCGGTTCAACACTTTCACTTATGGCAGCAGGCGTTCCCATCAAAGCTCCCGTTGCAGGTATTTCCTGCGGTCTTATCACAGAAGGCGACCGCTTCATGACAATGGTTGATATCCAGGGTCTTGAAGACTTCTTCGGCGATATGGACTTCAAGGTAGCAGGTACAAAGAAGGGTATCACCTCAATCCAGATGGACCTCAAGGTTCACGGTCTTACTCCCGCTATCATCAGAGAAGCTCTCGACAAGACTTACACCGCAAGATGCTATATCCTTGACGAAATCATGCTTCCCGTTATCCCCGAACCCAGAGCAGAGCTTTCAAAGTGGGCTCCCAAGATGCTCACAACCAAGATTGATCCTGAAAAGATCGGCGATGTTATCGGCAAGCAGGGCAAGGTTATCCAGAAGATTTGCGCTGAATGCAACTGCAAGATTGATGTTCAGGAAGACGGTAATATCTTTGTTTCCTCAACCGATATCGACGATGCACGCAGAGCAATTTCAATTGTTGAGACCATTGCAAACGACCCCGAGGTCGGCGCAATCTACAAGGGCGTTGTTACCCGCCTCATGAGCTTCGGCGCATTCGTTGAAATCGCTCCCGGCAAGGAAGGCATGGTACACATCAGCCAGCTTGACGTCAAGAGAACCGAAAAGGTTGAAGACGCAGTTAATGTAGGCGATGAAGTTATCGTTAAGGTTCTTCCCAAGGACGATCAGGGCAGACTCAACTTCTCACGCCGCGAGGCTCTCATTGAGGTTGAAGGACTTGTTCCCGAAAACACCGTTTCAGATGCTCCCAGAAAGCCCAGAAGAGATTTTAAGGGCGACAGAGGCGGCAGAGCTCCCAGAAGAAATAACGACTAAATAAAAGTTAATCGGCTTGTAGCGGATTTTCCGTTGCAAGCCGATTTTTTATTATCATTTATTTTCAATAAGAACGGGACGGACAACCGAGCGGTTATCCCTCTTGCCGTACCAGACGATTTTCTTTGCATATCCGAACCAGTCATTTTCATAGCTCGGATCAATTCTGAGCCGGATTTTCCTTTTCTCCGGAGTCAGCTTCTCCATGCTTATAATATCAAAAAAATATCCGAGCCAGTCATATTCAAATTCAAGCTCTTTCACTTCGCTTCCAAATGCGCAGATAATGTTTTTCTGATATCTGAGCAAATCTTCAAACAGCTCTTCATCGTCAAAATAACTTCTGAGATACTCCCTGACTTCATCGAAGAAGCCGTCAAGCTGATTAACAACACACAGAAACAGCCCCTCTTCATAAGGCCAATAAATATCTCCGAAGCGTTCATCCGCAAAGCTGAGATTTCCTTTTCCTTCAAGGAAATCGGAAATGTTTCCCATAACATGCTCGAATATTTCTTTTGAAAGCTTTCCGTCATTGTTTATAAAACTATATAAGGACATGTAGAAGTCATAATAGGATATGTTCCTTGCCTTTCTGAGATAAACGGAAACAAATCTCATTATGCCCATCAGATGAAAGCTTTGTGCCATTATTGAAATTCTGCACGATTCTTTCCACTCCTCACAGCTCATTGTGTCTGTTTCAACAATGAGATCAGAGCGCGAGCCCGGCGTTGCTCCACCGGATGCCTTGCTGTGATTCTGACACAGCGATGAGCGGATTGTTCTGATTTTATATTTCTTCACGAACTCTTCGGAATACATCAGCGAATTCGGAAGAAGCTCGCATCGGTTTATATTTATTGAATCGTGCTGACCCGCTTCAATAACCTTGAAAACTCCCTGACAGAAGCTTTCGAATGTTTCTCCGGGCAGACCGAGCATGATGTCGGTGTATGTGCTGATTCCCGCACTGCGGTATCTTGCAAGAAGATTTGAAAAATGCTCAATGGGCATGTTTTTTCTGCCGACATTTTTAAGCACTGTTGGCGAAAGACTCTGACACGCAACGGAAACGCCCTTGTTAAGCCCCGCTCTGTGCATTTTTTTATTTATTTTAAAAATAAAGTCATCTTTTTCTTTTGCCGCAATGGTTTCAAACTTCTGAGGATAGCCGTATTTTTCTTTGAGTCCTATTATATAATCAACAATTTCCTCGTCTCTGTTCAGGATTCCGAAATTACCGTCTGCACAGATACAGAATGAGATTTTATTCTTTGCAAACCAGTCAAGATCGCCCTTGACTCTTTCCATGGGGAATTTCCTGAACGGGTCATCATTTCCGCTCCAATAACAGTAAGCGCAGCTGTAGGGGCAGCCTCTGTTGGTCTCGAGAACAACATCAAACTGAATGCCTTCATATTCCGGGTTGTTGACTATGCCATCAAACAGACCCATTGTATACGGAGAGGGAAAATCGGATAAATCGCAGGGAATCCTTTTTTCGTTTCTTAAGAATTCACCGTTTTCTCTGTATGAAATGCTCGGAACAGAAGATAGATCCCCGCCTTCGGAGCAAGCAAGCAAAAGCTTGTAAAACGGCAATTCGCCCTCAGCGTGCATCAGAATATCAATAAACCCGTATTTTTCAAGGTATTCAACATCGTCGGGCACCTGAGGTCCGCCGAAAAGAATCCTGCATTTGGGCCATTTTTTCTTTATTTCACGGGCAAGGTCAAGATTATACTCAACATTCCAGAGATAATTGGAAAAGCCGACCAAAAACGGATTATCAAATTTTTCAACAGCCTTATCAACCGATTCTTTCAGGAATATCAGCTCTTTAAGCTCGTATTCAGCCTTGATTTCAGGAAACTGCCAAGCATAGGCGGCTATCGTTCCGACCGAATACGGAAGAAACACAGCGCCCGACAGCATATTGGTCGGCTGCGCCAGATAAATGTTTTTCATTTCCGCTTTTCCTCTCTTTTTTTGTTCTTTATGCGAGTCTGACCCCTCGGATTGACTTTTTGTTTCTTCTGCCGTACCAGACAATCTGACGGGCAAAATTCTCCCAGTCAGCGGGAACGTTATCGGCAAAAAAGTTAATTCTGCATTTTTCTTTTGTCAGAGGCGACGGCTTATTTTCAAGCGCATTTTTGAAGTATGAATACAAATCATAATCAAAATCGGCATAAGCATTATTCTCGCCCTTTGTCACCATCAGATTTTTCTGATAGCGCATAATATTATCCATTATATCCTTATCCATGCCGAAGCCTTCAAGGAAGGGTATGACTTCTTCATAAAACGACTCTGAATTATAAATAAAATCAAGCAGCATTGCCTCTTCATAAGGCCATGTAATAAATCTGAATTCGGGATTGATATAAGAAATATCGGCATTTTTACCGCCGTTCGATTTTATGCAGCTCTTTATTTTTCTGAGCGTCTCCCCTATCATTCCGTCTCTTTCAGAGAAATAAGAAATGAACGAGGAATAGAAATCATAATACGGAACCTTCTTGTCATTATGCAAATATATCGCAAAGCACTGCAAAGGTCCGTGACAGTGAACGCTCTGAATGCAGGCTGAAAACAGATTTGCATCTGCCAGATTTTCAGGCGTCATTGTTGAAGTTTCGGAAATATAATGAAGTTCACCCGAAAATGAAGCCTCGGATATTTTGCAGTGATTGGTATTAAGCTTATTGACTGCGGTTTTTATTGCAAACCGTTTCATATATTCTTTATCTGCAAGGTCTGAATTCGGATAAACCTCGCATCTGAAAACATTTATAGAATCATGCTGACCGAGTTCAAGAAGCTCGCAGATACCGGTGCAAAAACTTTCAAGCGTTTCTCCCGGCAAGCCGAGAATAAGCTCGGTATAAGTCGGAATACCTGCCTCATGATAAAGTGCAAGCTGCTCAAAAAGCTTGTCTTTATTCATATTTGCTCTCGAAACATTTCTGAGCACCTCATCGGACATGCTCTGGAATGCAAGAGAAACGCCCTTGCTCATTCCGACATCATTAAGAGCCTTGTTTATTCTGAAAATGCGGTCAGTTTTGTTCTTTGCAAAGCATGCGCCGAATTTGTCGGGGTATCCGCTCTGCTTTTTAAGTTCAACCGCATACTCCGCTATTTCCTCATCTCTTTCAAACAGGCCGAAGTTTGAGTCAACGCACATACAATATGCAATCTTATGCTCCGAAATCCATTTCAGATCAGCTTTGACTCTTTCAATCGGGAACATTCTCATGGGCAGATCGTAATCGCACCAATCGCAGAAAGAGCAATGATACGGGCAGCCTCTGTTCGTTTCAAGCTGTGCATTGAACTCAAGTCCGTCGGGAACATTCAACAGCTTGTCAAAAACACCGCTTGAATACGGCGAGGGATAAACCTCTGCGCCGAGGCAGATATATTCATTCTTGACGGGATTTCCGTTTTCTCTGTATGCAATGTTCGAAACTTCGCTCAGAGAGCCGCCCTGCGCCAGACAACGCATAAGATTGAGGAAAGTTATTTCGCCTTCACCGAAGCAGAGAATATCAATGAACTCATGCTTTTCGAGCCATTCAGTGTCCTTTGAAACCTGGTGACCGCCAAAGATGATTATGCACCCGGGATACTTTTTCTTTATCTCTTCGGCAAGCGCAAGGTTATATTTGTAATTCCAGAAGTAATTTGAAAAAGCAACCATATACGGACTTTCAAGATGCTTCAGAACATCTTCTGTGGCATCTTCTTTAAAAACAATTCCGCCAAGCTCATATTCGCTTTTTATATCCTCATACTGAAATGCATATGACGCAATTACGCCGACTGCATACGGATAATAAACTGAGTTGCCCAGCATGCTGTTAGGCTGAACAAAATAAATATTCTTTTTCATTTTCTTTCACTCAGCCTTTCTTTTACTCCGCATAAGATATCTTAGTTATAATATTCTGTCCGCCTCTTCTGCCGAACCAGATCGTCTCTCTCGCATAGTCAGGCATGTTTTCGGGAACCTCGGGAGATTCAACCAAAAGTCTGTTTTTCTTCTTTTCGGGGGCGGTATATTCATTTCTGTAAATTCCGTAAAAATACGGATAAAGGTCATGCTCAAGCTCAATATCGCTCAGGTGAGTATACGGAGTTTTGATAATTGCTTTCTGATATTTGAGCAAATCCTCAAATGCTTCGTTTTCGCTGAAATGACCCTCAAGGAACGGCATAATCTCTTCATAGAATCGATCGTATTCCTGAACGATTATGAGAAAAATGAACTCATCGAGAGGCCATGTTATTCCGCCGAAAGCCTCATCAAAATGAGTCAGCGAGCCGTCTCCTTCGAGAATTTTCTCATATTTTCCTCTGAGGAAGGCAAGAACCCTGCCGCATACGGAATCAGGATTTTTCTCTGCCCATTCAATAAGAGCCTCATAAAAATCCATATATTTAACATTGTTTTCGTAATAATTGAAAATTGCAAAGCACTGCAGCAGACCAAGATTGTGGAACGCTCTGACAAAAACTGAAAGAACATTGCTGTTAACCCACATTCTTCGGTTCATCGTTGCTGTTGAAACAACTATTCTCGAATATTCCTTGACATTTTTGCTGTTGGGTACGGTATGATACTGATGCTGTTCAATAACTGCGGATTCAATTTTATGAGCTTTCATATATTCAGGATCATTCATGATTGAATTAGTGAGAAGCTCGCAGTTAAAGAAGTTAATCGACATATGCTGACCGTATTCGAGAAGCTGCTCAATACCGTCTCTGAAGCTTTCGTAGCTTTCGCCCGGAAGGCCGAGGATTATCTCCGAATAAGCCGAAATCTTGTTGGTATTATACATAGCCATAAGCTTATGGAAGCTTTCAAGGGGCATATTCTTTCTGTAAATATTCTCAAGCACCTTTTCGGAAAGCGACTGGAATGAGAGCGTTGCGCCCTTGCACATTCCCGATTCATTCAGTCTTTTGTTGATTCTGAAAACAGTTTCGGGATTATTTTTTGAATAGGTAGCCTGAAACTTCTGAGGAAATCCTGTTTCTGCATTTCTTTTTATAAGATAATCGATTATTTCTTCGTCTCTTTCAAACAGACCGAAATTTGCGTCTGCGCTGTAGCAATATTCGATTTTATTCTCCGCCATCCAGTCAATCTCGGCAAAAACCATTTCAAGGTCATAGCATCTTACCCTGGATTTGATGTTTCCCCAGTCACAGAATGCGCATCTGTTGGGGCAGCCTCTGTTCGTTTCGAGAATCGCAGAAAAAACCACCTCATCCTCCGTCTTCACGAGGTCATCAAAAAGCCCCGTAAGATAAGGAGAAACCCTGTGAGGAATTGCAACTGCGGATTTTTCGGTTTTGATAATTCCACCGTTGTTTTTATAAATAAGGTTGGGTATTCCGTTCAGGTCACCGTGACCCGAAAGCGAGAGCAGCAGGTTTTTAAAGCTCTCTTCGCCTTCGCCCGTGAGGATATAATCAACATAGTCTGCGCCGACAATATCACTGCTTTCATTTATCTGATGCCCGCCGAAAACGGTTATGCATTCGGGCCAGATTTTTTTGACCGCACTTGCCAATGCCTTGTTATATTCATAATTCCAGACATAGCAGGAGAAGCCGACCAGAAACGGATTTTCCATTTTCCCGACAGCTTTATCTATATTAACTTTTTTATAATGGAAGCCCTCGAAGCTGAATTCCTCAGCAACCGTTTTATCCTCAAAAGCATAGGCAATAAGAGTGCCCGCCGCATAAGGAAAATAAACAGAGTTGCCGTATTGCGAATTCGGCTGAGCCATATAGATACGCTTTCGGTTCATTTTTGTTTTATCAGACCTTTTCAATAGTATTCGGTGCGTTGGAATAAAGCATTCTGCCGTTTCTTCTTCCGTACCAGATGATTATTTTTGAATACTCCTCCCAATCCTTTGTCGGGAAGGGTGTTTCAAATTTATATTTGACATTTGTCTTTTCAAGTGCGCTGTAGCCGTTTGCCCATATGGTGTCAAAATATTTTTTAAAATCATATGAATAGATTTTCTCAAATCCGTTTTCGTCGGGTCGGAGAACAACCGATTTCTGATAATCAAAGAGCTCATCAAGGAACTCGGGTGAATCAATATATCGCTCGGCATACTTTCTGATTTCCGCATAAAACTTATCTCTGTCAAGGTTCGAAATGAGGAACACTGCCTCTTCCAGCGGATAAGTGATGCTGCCGAAATCATCCTGCTGATATGTAAGACCGCCTTTTCCCTCAACAAAGTTTGTAAGAATGCGTCTGACCATATCAAACGCAGCCTTGCAGAAAACGCTTTCGGTCTCGATATATTTAAGCAAATCATGATAGAAGTCATAATACGAAACATTCTTTTCATGGCGAAAATACATCGCAAGGCACTGCGTCAGGCCGAAATGATGGAAGCTCTGAACACATGTTGAAAAGAAATTAGCCTTTATCCAGTCATCAACGCTCATCGTGCTTGTTTCAACAACAATTGCCGAGAAGCCCGACAGAACATCCTCCATATTATTGCAGTGATACTGATTAAGAGCGGAGGAAACCGTTCTGATTTTATATTTCTCCATATACTCCTTACTGCTCATTTCCGCATTCGGAAGCAACTCGCAATAATAAGCGCTGACCGAGCTGTGCTGACCGAGCTCGAGCAGCTCGCACAATCCCCTCGAAAAGCTTTCGAGAGTTTCTCCCGGTAAACCGAGAATAAGCTCTGTATATGTTGAAATACCCGCATTTCTGTACATTGAAAGCTGGCGTGAATATTCTGTTTTATCAATGTTTTTTCTGCCGATATTCTGAAGAACAGCAGGTGAAAGGCTCTGCAGCGACATCGTTGCGCCTTTGCCTATTCCATGCTCTGCAAGCAGCTTGTTTATTCTGAAAACTCTTTCGGGCTCATTCTTTGCATAAGAAACCTGCAAGCGGTTGGGATAACCCTTGCCCTCTTTGAGCTCAACAAGCTTGCAGGCAATCATTTCGTCTCTTTCAAACATGCCGAAGTTTGCGTCTACGCAGTAAACAAACTCCATTTTGTGCTCCGCCATCCAGTCAAGCTCTGCAAAAACCTTTTCAAGGTTGAACATTCTGACGGCAGAATTAAGCTCTCCCCAGTCGCAGTAGCTGCAGCTGTAAGGGCAGCCGCGATTTGTTTCGAGCACACATGAAAACGGATATTCTCCATTGGCTATAATATCATCAAAAATGCCGCTGAGATAGGGTGACGGATAATCGCTTATCGTAATTTTCTCCGTTCTGTTTTTAACTGGAACTCCCTGCGCATTGCGGTAAGAAATATTCGGAATTTCCGAAAAATCTCCATCGGTATCAAGCGCAATAAGAACATCTCTGAATGATTCCTCGCCCTTGCCGTGAGCAAGGATATCAATAAATCCGTGCTTTTCGAGAAGGCTCGTATCGGGCGGAACATGATGACCGCCGAACTGAATCACGCAGTCGGGATAAGCCTTTTTCAGTTTCTCGGCAAAAACAAGGTTATAGCTATAGTTCCATATCGCATTTGAAAAACCGACAAAAGCAGGCTCTTCCATGGAAGCTATTGCTACGTCAATATCTTCAAGCGAATATATGATTCTTTTAAGGCAGTATGATTTGGCGACTCTTTCGTCATTCAAAGCAAACGCCGCAAGCATACCTACCGCATACGGCAGATAATATGTATTGCCATATAAGCAGCCCGCCTGAACAAGATAAAAATTCTTCATTTTTTCCGTTAACGGCAGCATTAACGTCAGCCACCGAATCCTTTCCGTAGATTTTTACAAATACTTTTTGGGGATAAATCTGATTCTGAGAACATTGTAGCAGTAGTTCACTGCGGTAATTATAAGTGTCAGAAATGACACGCTGTTTTTCCTGTCCTTTTCGCGTCTGTAAACCGTTGGAACTTCAATATATTCCACTCCGAATCTGAGAGGCTTTAAGGTGTACTCATACACAAAGCTCTTCGGATTTCTGAAATTCATATCCTTATAAAGCTGTATCGGATATATCTGAAAAATTGAAAACAAATCTGTTGCTTTGACTCCGAAAATCACCGATGCAAAACGGTCGAGAAATCTGCTTCCGAATTTTCTGTGTAATGTGTGACCTTCAACAACGGATTCTTTGTTCCATTTTGCGCCGCAAACAATGCTGTAAGGCTTTTGCTTTGCGATTGAAATAAAATCTTTCAGAGTTTCAGGCGCCATTTCACCGTCCGATGCCATAATAACAAAATGAGAGGAGCGGCAAAGCTTCGGAATTTCTCCGAATGATTTATACGGATTCGCTGACGGTTGAACGCACATTTCAACTTTATCGCTGATTTTTTCTTCAATCAGTTGCCTTGCCACAAATGAACTCGGGCAATCATCTGACTTGAGAAAAATGATTATTCTGTCAAGATCTTCATCGGGGCAATTTTCAAGAACTTCATGCACCGTTCTTCTGAGTATGTCTGTTTCGTTTGTTGCAAGCAAAAAAACAGTAAGCGATTCAAAGGGTCTCATATTTTACCTGCCAATAATATTTTTTTTGCTGAAAACTCATAATATTCCTATTATAAAAGTTTACTGTGTATTATACCATAATATTATAAGTAAAGTCAAGCAAACCAAAACCTTTCAAAGGCAATTACCGATGTGTTTTTCATAAAAAATGAGGCTGTAAATCACAGCCTCATTTTTTCTCTTCTTTATTATCTTTTGTTATTTCTTCAAGCTGAAGTCTGCGGGCAAAATCCACTATGCTGCTTTTGGCATCAGCGTTACGGTAATACTCAATAAGTCTCTGTTCGTCGGGCGACAGTCTGACAAGCTTGTCTTCATACTGCTTGGGTGCGCTTGCGAGAGTGTTTCTCTTAACGCCTCTTGCCTCAGGAAAATAATCCCCGAGCATTTCGGTGACACTTACATTATAAAGATTTGCGAGATACACAAAAACGTCAACTTCAGGTTTCCTTCCGTTTTCATATTTCGCATAGGTGGTGCGGTCAACCTGAAGATACTCTGCAATTTTCTTTTGGGTATACCCCGCTTCAATGCGAAAATCCCTGAGTATTCCGCAGAGAATTTCTGCATCTTTATCAAGCTTCTTCATTCCGTCTCACCTCTTTGGTCTGTATTATACAACAAAAAAATCGCAAACCCTCAAAACGTGACAAAAAGTCACACTTTTTTTGTGAATCGCTCTTTTTTTAATAAACAGTTGCTTAAAACCGAAGAATATGGTAGAATATTCGTCGGAAATTTTGAAATTCGGAGTGTTAAAAATGAATAACGGCATTTTTGAAAAAACAAAATATTTTATCATTGACATGGACGGCACCTTCTATCTTGACGGAAACATCATTGAAGGCTCAACCGATTTCATTAACAAGGCAATTGAAACGGGAAGAGATTTCTATTTCTTCACCAACAATTCATCAAACAACGTTGAAGTCTGCCGCGCAAAGCTCGAAAAAATGGGCTTCCCCGTAAGCGAAGAAAAGGTTATCATTTCTTCACACGTTGCAGCAGATTATCTCAACAAAAAATATGCGGGCAAGAAGGTTTTTCTTCTCGGCAACGAGCGTCTTACCGGCGATTTCAAAAAAGCAGGCATCAACCTTGTTGACTCTGACCCCGACATCGTTGTTCTCGGCTTCGACACAACTCTGACATATCAGAAGATGTGGGATGCTGTTAAATATATCGATAAGGGCGCCGTTTACATCGCAACCCATCCTGACCTCAACTGCCCCACCGCAGACGGCTATATGCCTGACACCGGCTCAATGATTGAGCTTTTTGCTGCTTCAACGGGCAAGAGACCTACCGTTCTCGGCAAGCCCATGACCGCAACCGTTGATTACATCACATCAATGCTCGGCTGTGAGCGCAGCGAGCTTGCGTTTATCGGCGACAGACTCGCAACCGACATCGCTATCGGCGCAAACCACGGCATTCCCTGCGCACTCGTTTACAGCGGCGTAACAACTCCCGAGGAATACGCGAATTCAGATATCAAGGCAAGTGTTGCCGTTGAAAACCTCAAGGCACTTGCCGAATATCTTTAATATATATCAAGGTTAAAATCTTTTGTCAGTTCGAAACCTTCCTGACGGGCACCTGCTCGGTGCCGAACAAAACTAAAGGCGGCTGCACGGCAGTCGGCGTGAAGATATTCGAATGTCTTCACGCCAAAAGGAGCGTAAAAAATGAAAAAAAATCAAATCACTGCTCTCGTCAGCGGAGCAATGATTGCGGCACTTTATGCCGCAGCAACCTACGCAAGCGCCGTTCTCGGAATTGCTTACGGACAGATTCAGTTCCGTTTTTCCGAAGCACTGACAGTTCTGTCAGTATTCACCCCAGCAGCAATACCCGGTCTCACCGTCGGCTGCATTCTCGGCAATCTTTCAAGCCCCTACGGAATCTGGGATATTGCCTTCGGCTCTCTCGCAACTCTTCTTGCGGCAGTAACCGCACGGAAATTGCGAAAAATTACATTCAGAGGCTTACCTCTGCTCTCGATTATTATGCCCGTTATTTTCAACGCACTTATCGTCGGCGCAGAAATAACTCTGCTTATGCCCGCAGGCGAAGCGAGTCTTTCGGTTTTTCTTGTTGCCGCCCTCGAAGTCGGCGCAGGCGAGCTTGTTGTCTGCCTTCTCGGCGGAATTCCTCTTTATTATGCGTTCAGAAAGACAAAACTTTTCAAATAGAATCAAACCGCTGTGAAAACGGCGGTTTTTTTCATTTTAATATTGATTATTTGTGATATCGGGGGTATAATTCAAAAAAGGAGGAATTTTCATGGATAATAAAGCTATGTTTAAAATTTCATACGGACTTTTTGTTCTCACCGCCAAAATCGGTGATAAAGATAACGGCTGCATAATCAACACCGCCATGCAGGTCACCGCCGAGCCTAACCGCATCAGCGTTGCGGTCAACAAATCAAACTACACCCACGATATGATTGCCGAAACCGGCAAGCTGACCGTTTCAACAATCAGCCAGGATGCTGACTTTGAGCTTTTCAAGAGATTCGGATTTGCAAGCGGCGCAGACACCGATAAATTTGACGGCTTCAACGGATACAAGAGAGGCGAAAACGGCGTTGTTTACATCACCGAAGGCACCAACTCATATATTTCAGCCGAGGTTGAACAGTCCGTTGATTTAGGCACACATACAATGTTCATCTGCAAGGTGACTGGCGCTGAAATTCTCTGCGACGCTCCCTCCGCAACCTATGAATACTATCACGCAAACATCAAGCCCAAGCCGCAGGAAACTGCCGCACCCGCAGGCAAAACCGTTTGGAGATGCACAATCTGCGGATTTGAATACGAGGGCGAAGAGCTTCCCGCAGACTATGTCTGCCCTCTCTGCAAGCACCCCGCTTCGGATTTTGAAAAGATAATAAAATAATCAAAAATGCACCTCTTAACAAACGGGGTGCATTTTTTCAAAATATATACTTGTATACTTTTAAATTGTGTGCTATTATTAAAATAACTAAGTATTTTTTAGGAGTGAATTTAAAATGAAGCTTCCCGTTGCCGTTCAGCTTTACTCGGTAAGAGACGAAATGCAGAACGATTTTTACGGTACAATCAAAAAAATGAAGGAAATCGGCTATGACGGCGTTGAATTCGCAGGTCTTTTCGGTGAAGATCCCCTGAAAATCAAGGAATTCTGCGAAGAAATCGGCATCGTTCCCATTTCCGCTCATGTCCCCTATTACGATATGCTTGAAAACCCCGAAGCAGTGCTTTCAGACTACGCAAAAATCGGCTGCAAATATGTTGCAGTTCCCTATCTCACAGAGGAATGCCGCCCCGGCACCGACGGCTTCGCCGCAACTGTTGAGGGAATCCGCAAGATTGCTCTTGCTGCAAAAGAGCTTGGAATTCAGCTTCTCTATCATAACCACGATTTTGAGTTTGTTAAAATCGGCGAAGAATATGCTCTCGATGTTCTCTATTCATCAATTCCCGCAGACCTTCTTCAGACCGAAATTGACACATGCTGGGTAAATGTTGCAGGCGTTAATCCCGCTGAATACATTGAAAAGTATTCAGGCCGTTCACCCGTTGTTCATCTCAAGGATTTCAAGAAGGGTGAGGGCAAGCAGGGTCAGCTTTATAAGCTCATCGGTATTGATGACAATGAAGAGGATGAAGAGCAGGATGCATTCTCCTTTATGCCCGTAGGCTACGGCGTTCAGGATATGCCCGCAATTCTTGCTGCTTGCGAAGACGCAGGCGCAAAATGGGTTGTTGTTGAGCAGGACAGCCCCGCAAAAGACGACACTCCCTTAAATTCGGTAACTCTCAGCAGAGAATATCTCAAAACTCTCAGCTGGTAATAATGTAATTATTTATAAAATGCGAGGTAATAATCATGGCAGAAAACATTCTTGACAAATTCAAAGATGCTCCCTCCGACACAAAAGAGAGAGATTACAGCAAAAAGGTTAAGGTCGGCATCATCGGCACAGGCTGGATTGCAGAAGCCCATGTTAAGGCTTATCAGAAATGCCCCGATGTTGAAATCGTTGCGCTTGCAGACCTCGTTCCCGGCAAGGCTGAGGCTTTCTGCGAGAGATACAATGTCGGCGATAACGTAAAATTCTACCCCAGCCATAAAGAGCTTGTTGATGCAGGCGAATGCGATGCAGTCAGCGTTTGTACATACAACGCAACTCACGCAGAATGCACAATCTATGCTCTTGAGCACGGCATGAGCGTTCTTCTCGAGAAGCCCATGTGCGTTACCCTTGAAGAAGCTGTTGCTATCTGCAAGGCAGAAAAAGCAAGCAGCGGCGTTCTTTCAATCGGCTTCCAGCCCCGTTTTGACGAGAACATGAAAATGCTTAAAAAGGTTGTTCAGTCAGGCGAGCTCGGTCAGATTTATTACATTCAGACCGGCGGCGGCAGACGCAGAGGCATTCCCACTCCCTTCGGCACATCCTTCATTCAGAAGGACACCGCAGGCATCGGCGCTCTCGGCGATATCGGCTGCTACTCACTCGATATGGTTCTCAACTCAATCGGCTATCCCAAGCCTCTCACAGTTTCAGGCTATAAGTCGGATTTCTTCGGCAAGAGCCCCAACTATGAGCACCACGATGTTTTCGGCGTTGACGATTTCGCCGCAGCATTCATCCGTCTTGAAGGCGGCATCATTCTCGACTTCAGAATTGCATGGGCAATGAACCTTGACACCCCGGGTGACACTATCATCATGGGCACAAAGGGCTCTGTAAGAGTTCCCTCAACAGAATGCTGGAACGGTTCAATCGGCGGTCCTCTTGTTATCTATCACGAAATCGCAGGCGAGCAGATTGAAACCCACATTCCCATGAAGCACAACGATGTTGACTGCTTTGACATCAAAATCCGTTCCTTCATTGACGCAGTTAAGGAAGACGGCGAAGCTCCCGTTCCCTGCAGCCAGATTCTTTACAATCAGGCTATCATCGACGGTATTTCCCGTTCAGCTGAACTCGGCAAGGAAATCGAAATCGAAATCCCCGAAATCTGATTATAATGACAACAATCCCCTGAATTCATCAGAATTCAGGGGATTTCTTTTTGCGTTGTTTATCAGAATTTCGTCAGAGTGCCTGCCTGATTATAATCCCAGGGCTTAAATCCCATTCCGATTGCAGGGCTGTTTTCGGCAATTGTGAAATCTCTGTTCTGAGCATCCTTGAAAAGAGGATTCTCAAAAACTGCGTTATTATAATAACCTCTCATTTTCATTGTCACAAGCGACCTTTTTTCGAAAAATCCCATCGAATCGCCTGAATAAACATTGCCGCCGTGCTTATAATCCCAATAAAGATTGCTGTCATCAACAAACCAATCTTTTTCTGTTGTGAGAGCATACATTGTTGCATTGTCCGTAACAAGAATGTTGTTGGAAAGAGTAAGGGAATTGTGCTCTTCATTTTTGGTAATTCTGAATGCACCTTCGCCGCCGAATGCAAAAATGTTGTTTCGGATAATATTATCCTTGCCATAGTGCTGATGGAAGGTCTGCGATGAACAGTCATAAACAAGATTGTTTTCAACAAGCATACCGCTTGAGCCTTCGTCAAGGTAAATTCCCCAGCCGCCATAGCCATATCTGCCTTCGTCGCAGCCTACATTATAAATAACATTTCCGCTTATAACTGTATCGGGCTGAATTCCGAGAGTGTAGATTGCACCCATATCGGAAAGCCAGCCGTTGCCGATATCATAAATAAGATTGTCGCAGATTTTAATGTTGTTGGTTGAGTTATCTGAATATCCCCAGTTCCAGCCAACTGAAATTCCCGTATACCAACCGTCATGAATTTCGTTGTTTGTAAGATCGCAGTCGATTGCATGAGTGAGAAGTATACCAATGGCGTTGTTGAAAATTCTTCCGTATTTATTTATGTGGCAGTCTGTAATGTTAATGTTCTTTGTAGATGCGGGAACAACAAAATCGCCGTCTATGAAAACTGCATTTGCACCTATTTCATTGAACATGCAGCTTGTAATATCGCAGTTTTCCGATGCTTTGTCAAACTTGACAGCGGTATAAGATATGTTTTCAAACCGACAATCGGTGAAGTTGATATCTGATGATGAAGAAATATAAATTGCCGCCGGCACCTCAAACGCCGCCTGCGGATGGTCCGCTCCGTATTCAATAGTATTATACATGGGGTGCGAGGGAGGAAAAGCTTTTCCTGTATGAGTTCCGTCTACATGATCCCAGTCTGTATTTTCAAAGTTGATACCCTGAAAAGAAATGTTATCTGCATCAATTAAAGTAATCAGTTGTTCGTTAACTCCGGCATAAAGAACAGTGTTTTCAATCGTGTCACCGACCTGAGGAATGTAATAAAGCTTTTCTTCGCTTCTGTCAAGATACCATTCGCCGGGAAGAGAAAGAGCTTCCTTTACATTTTCATAAATAAAATTGTCATCAACTCTTATTCTCATTGCCGATGGTTTGGTTACCTGAATTCTGCCTGTTTCCGTATTGACGGAATGTATCGGCAGAAGGTCATCACGCCAGAAATGCATGATTCTCACATCAACATCATTGGGATTTTCGAAATCAATAATATCATTTTTGTCAGCGTAGAAAGCCAATGCGTGAGTGAAAAAATCGGGAGCATGAGACCCGGGAATTGCTTCGTCAGCAAGAGGTTCTCCCGAAACCTTAAAAAGACCTGTTTTAGGATAGGTTGAGCGTGCAAGTCTCTTGCCATCCTTGAAAAGTGAGCGGAAATAATCCTCATCGCTCTCAACGGACATATCGGTTACAAATGCATTAACACCGTTGATTTTTGTTTCGCTCCAGCTTCCGCTGATTTCCTTTGCGCCCGAGAAAACAACTTCTTCGTCAGGATATGAACGGTAAACAACATTGCTTCTGTCGGCTGAAGTGAATTTTACGGTGTCATCTATAGTATATACACCCTCTCTGAACCATACCGTAACAGCGCCGTTACCTTTTTCGGCTTTAAGAATTTCCTTTGCTCTTTCAAGTGTTTTCAGCGGAGCATCGACTGTTCCTCGGTTATTGTCATCGCCGTCGGGAGCAACTACAATATCAAATTCGCCCATAACAAATTTGCCTTCATCAAATTCGGTCTGAACTTTTTTTGTTGTTTCGCCGAATTCACCTTCAACGGGCTGAGGCGGAAACAACGCCACGTTGAACCAGATTATAATAGCGGTAAATAATGCCATAATCTTCGTCATAAAAGCACCTCTTTGTATTGATAACATTTATCATAATTATAAAACAAAAATAAATAAAATGCAATAAAAAAACAGCTTACACTTTATGCAAGCTGTTGATGAATTCTATATCTTTTTTTGTAAGCTCTGCTTTTTCAAGCAAATCGGGTCGGCGTTCGAAAGTACGCTTGAGGCTCTGCTCTCTCTGCCATTTCTGAATGTTTGCGTGATGACCCGAAACGAGAACCTCGGGAACGGTTTCTCCGTGCCACTCAAAAGGTCTCGTATACTGCGGATGCTCAAGCAAGCCCGAATAATGACTTTCAAGAGTAAAAGCATCTTCGTTCGCAAGCACGCCCGGCAGCATTCGTGAAATGCTGTCTGCAAGCACAAGCGCGGGAAGCTCGCCACCCGTCAGGACATAATCGCCGATTGAGATTTCTTCATCAACGATTTCGTCAATGACTCTCTGATCAATACCCTCATAGTGTCCGCAGAGAAGCGCAATGTTATCAAGCGTTGCAAGCTCCTTGACTCTTTCCTGAGTCAGCGTTTTGCCCTGCGGAGAAAGATAAATCAGATGAGGTTTTGTGCCCGTCTCTTCGCACAGCGACTTATAGCAATCATAAATCGGCTGAGTCTGCATAATCATTCCCGTGCCGCCGCCGTAAGGCGCATCGTCAACACGGTTATGCTTGTCAAGTGTGTAATCCCTGATATTGCGGCAGTTGATTTCAACCTTGCCGTTTTCTCTCGCTCTGCCTATAATGCTTTCGCTCAGAACGCTCATGCACATTTCGGGGAACAGAGTTAAAATATCAATCCTCATCGTCAAAAATACCTTTCAGGGGTCTGATGATAATACGGTCGGACTCAACTTCAGTCGAAATGACAACATCGGGAATTGCAGGAATAAGATATTCCTTTCCGCCATCATCGGTAATGTGCCAGACATCGTTTGCGCCCGTAGGGCTGACATCGGTCAGAGTACCGTAGCGTTTCGCTTCATCGTCCGCATCATAAACCTTACAGCCGATAAGCTCAGCAATGAAGTATTTCCCTTTAGGAAGCTTCGCATCGCTGCGCTTCATATAAAGCACCTTGCCTCTGAGCTTCTGAGCTTTTTCAACCGTATCAACACCGTTAATTGTCAACAAAACAATGTTGCCGTGCGGTCTTGCAGACTTAACCTGCACCGCACAGCCTCCATTGCTGTCAAAATATAAGGTTTTGAATTTAGTCATAAAATCAGGCGTGTCGCACCAGGGGTTAACACGGATTTCACCGCGCACCCCGTGGGTACCGACTATTTCGCCGATTTCGAGAAAAGACTTAATCAATTTCTACAACAACCCTTGCGCTCTGACGAGTTGCAGCAGCACGCATAACGGTGCGGATTGCCTTAGCAATTCTGCCCTGCTTACCGATAACTCTGCCCATATCAGCTTCACTTACATGAAGATGATAAACAACAGTTCCGTCCTCTGCGGGCTCGTCAACCGTAACTGTTACTGCATCGGGCTCTTCAACAAGACCCTGAGCGATGCTGACAAGTAAATCCTTCATTGGTAGAACCTCTCGATTAAAGAACGCCTTCTTTTTTGAGAAGTGCCTTAACGGTATCTGTAGGCTGTGCGCCGTTTGCAATCCACTGCTTTGCCTTTTCAGCGTCTACCTTAACTTCTGTGGGAGTAGCAACGGGATTATAGGTGCCGATTTCTTCGATGAATCTGCCGTCACGGGGATATCTTGAATCCGCAACAACGATACGATAGAAAGGAGCTTTCTTTGCGCCCATACGGCGAAGTCTGATTTTTACTGCCATTTTAAATTCCTCCAAAAAATAATATATGAAATAAATTTTTGACAACCTAACGGGGGTTGCGTTTTATATAATGTATCGGCTCTGCCGAATTACATTCCGAACTGTGAAGGGTCAAAGCCCTGAGGCATGCGGAATGAGCTCTTTCTGCGGCGTTTGCCGCCTCTCTTTCCGCCGAACTGCTTGAACATTTTCTGCATCTGTCTGAACTGTGAAAGAAGTCTGTTGACTTCTTCAATGCTCTGACCCGAGCCTGCCGCAATTCGCTTTTTGCGCGAGGGATTGATGATATCGGGATTTGTTCTTTCCTTCTCAGTCATCGAATAGATGATTGCCTTCATGCGGTCAAACTTCTTTTCGTCAACCTCGATATCCTTCGCTTTGTTGCCGATACCGGGTATCATTGCAAGCAAATCCTGAATCGAACCCATTTTGCGGATCTGGTCAAACTGATCAAGCAAATCGTTAAGGTCAAACTTATTCTGCATAAGCTTCTTTTCAAGCTCTTCAGCTTTTTTCTCGTCAATCGCCATTTCGGCTTTTTCGATAAGCGAAAGAACATCGCCCATGCCGAGGATTCTTGAAGCCATTCTGTCGGGATGGAACGGCTCGAGATTTTCAAGCTTTTCGCCCGTACCGACAAATTTGATGGGCTTGCCCGTAACAGCTCTTGCTGAAAGAGCAGCACCGCCTCGGGTGTCACCGTCAAGCTTTGTGAGAATAAGTCCGTCAATGCCGAGCGCTTCATCGAACGATGTTGCAACATTAACGGCGTCCTGACCTGTCATTGCGTCAACAACAAGGAGAATTTCATGAGGCTTCACCTCGGCTTTGACCGATTTAAGCTCATTCATAAGCTCCTCATCTATATGGAGACGGCCTGCGGTGTCAAGGATAAGATAATCATGGCCGTGTTCCTTTGAATAATTGATTGCTTCTCTTGCAATTTTAACGGGGTCTGTCTGTCCCATTTCAAAAACGGGAACTCCGACCTGCTCGCCGACAACCTGAAGCTGCTTGATAGCAGCGGGTCTGTAAATATCGCAGGCTGCAAGCATGGGTCTGTGATTCTGATTCTTGAGCATTCTTGCAAGCTTTGCGCAATGGGTTGTTTTACCTGAGCCCTGCAAACCGCACATGAGAATAACTGTTGGCGGATGATTTGCATAGGCAAGGCGGCTGTTTGTTCCGCCCATAAGAGAAACAAGCTCTTCACGGACGATTTTAATAACCATCTGCGAAGGAGTAAGGCTTTCCATAACCTTTTCGCCGATTGCCTTTTCGGTTACGGTGTTTGTGAAATCCTTGGCAACCTTGTAGTTAACGTCGGCTTCAAGCAGAGCCATACGAACTTCACGCATTGCACTGCGCACGTCGGATTCGGTAAGGCTGCCCTTGCTTTTAAGATTTTTAAAAGCGGCTTCAAGTCTGTCTGAAAGACCTTCAAATGCCAATTTTTTCACTCCCCTTTTATTTATGTAATCTATATTATATCTGCATCAGCTTTCGAGCATTGTCATTGCCGCAGCTTTGATGCGTACGCTGTAATCGTTTATTTCTTTTGAAAGACTGTGGCGGAGATTATGCTCTGCAATCTGATTTGAATAATTGATTATCTCATTCAGACCCTCACGCATTTCTTCAAATCTCTTTGCCATGCCCAGACGGCTTTCCATATCCTGAAGCTGGGTTTCAGCCCTCTTTATTGCATCTCGCACGCCCTGGCGGGTTATGCCTTCGTTTTCTGCGATTTCAGAAAGGGAGAGGTCGTCATTATAATAATATTCCAAAAAATCACGCTGCTTAGCTGTGAGCATTTCACCGTAAAAATCGATGAGAATAGCTATTTCATAATTCTTTGCCAAATCTGACCCTCCTCTCTTTTAAAATCCCCGAAAAGGCTAAAAAACGCCAAAAAAACAAGCCGGTTATCCGCTGAAGCCCAACGGCTTTCAACATAAAAAACAGCCGACCTGTAAAGTGTGTTTGCTTTACAGGTCGTTATTATACTAGAAAATAATCATATTGTCAAGTAGATTTTTTTGCGCTTTTTCAACCTTTTTTCCACATTTTATGCCCGTATTTGGAGTGGATAACACAATTTAATCCATAGATTGTGGAATTATAAGGGGTTTCGGCACTATATATATCCACATTTCCACTTTTTCGGTGTGGAAAACTTTTTTGAAAGTTTTTAAAAGTTTACAATTGTAAAGGTATCAAGCTTTACAAATCACTTAAGAACAACGATTGTTACGCCGTCTTCACCCTCGCCGTACATACCCAGTCTGCTGCTCTTGACATAGGGAGAAGCCTTGAGATATCTCGTGACCGCCGTGCGCAGAGCGCCCGTGCCCTTGCCGTGAACGATTGTAAATTCGTTTAGACCCGTGCGAAGCCCCGAATCGATGAAACGGTCAAGCTCAATGAGGCAGTCATCAACGGTCATTCCTCTCAGGTCAAGTCGGGTTGACGCAGCCATATTGAGTCTGCTTTCAGTCTGCATTTTAACGGTTGATTTCGGCTTTTGCTTCGGCTGCTGCTTTTCACACAGACGAAGATTTTTCAGCTTGACTCTTGTTTTTATTGAGCCCGCCTGAACTTCAACATTCCCGCTCTTGTCCGCAGGAGAAATAACAATTGCAGTTTTGCCGATATCGCGGATAATAACATTGTCGCCCTTAACGAGAGGTCTGGGAAGAACATAGTCCTCATCATCGTCATCGATGCCGATAATCGGGTCGGCAGCTGAATCGATTGCTTCAACGCCTTTTTTGACAAGCGCCTTTGCTCTTCTTGCAAGCTCCGCCGCATCCTTGGCTTTCTGCTGCTCTTTTTTGAGTTTTTCAAGCTCCTGTAAAAGCGAATAAGCTTCTCTCTTTGCCTGCTCAACAACTCTCATTGCCTGCGAACGGGCTTTTTCCATTTCCTGCTCACGCAGTTTTGCAATTTCAGCTTTCAGCTTTTCAGCCTCCGCCTTTTCTTTGTCCGCTTTTTCGGAAAGAGTCTTTGCTCTGTCATATTCGCTTTCCATCCTGATTCGTGTTTCCTCAAGACGGTCAACAACATTTTCAAATTCCTTGTTTTCAGCCGAAACAAGCTCCTGCGCCCTCTGTATTACCGACATATCAAGACCGAGCTTTTCGCTGATTGCGAGCGCATTTGATTTACCCGGCACACCGATAAGAAGTCTGTAGGTCGGTCTGAGGGTTGCAACATCAAATTCGCAGCAGCCGTTTTCAACCCTCGGAGTTTCAAGCGCATAGGCTTTAAGCTCGGCATAGTGAGTTGTTGCGGCAATCTTTGCGCCCTTGAAGTGAAGAGCTTCCAGAACTGCCATTGCAAGAGCCGCACCCTCAACGGGGTCGGTGCCCGCACCGAGCTCGTCGATAAGCACAAGGCTTCCTTCTCCTGCAGTTTCCAATATATTTATAATGTTTGTCATATGCGCCGAGAATGTCGAAAGCGACTGCTCAATCGACTGCTCATCGCCTATGTCGGAAAGAATTTCCGTGAACACCGAAATCTCGCTTCTGTCGCCCGCAGGAATCATCAGTCCGCACATAGCCATCATAGAAAGCAGACCGAGGGTTTTGATCGAAACCGTCTTACCGCCCGTGTTCGGACCCGTAATAACAAGAGTGTCAAAATCCTTGCCGAGCATGATATCAACGGGAACAACCTTTTTCGGGTCAATGAGCGGATGCCTTGCGGCTCTGAGACTGATTATGCCCTTATCATTGAGAATCGGCGGGCAACCCTTTATTCTGTATGCATATTGCGCTTTCGCAAAAATGATATTAAGCTCGAGAGCGCATTCATAGCTGTTCTTGATGCTGTCGGCAAATTCACCTGCCGAAACTGAAAGCTCATAGAGAATTTTTTCAATCTCTTCTCTTTCTTTTGTCTGAAGAACACGGATTTCATTGTTCGCCTCAACAACCGCCATAGGCTCAACAAAAACAGTTGCGCCGCTTGACGATGTGTCATGAACAAGACCCGCAATTTCGCTTCTGTATTCACTCTTTACGGGCACAACGAATCTGCCGTTGCGCTGAGTGATGATATTTTCCTGCAGATATTTTGAATGAGCCTGAGAGCGGGTGAATTTTTCAAGCTGCTCTCTGACCTTTGCCTCCTGAAAACGGATTTTTCTTCTGATATCGGCAAGAGTAGGCGAAGCATTATCGGAAATTTCATCCTCGCTTATAATTGCGCTGAAAATTGCCGTTTCAAGATATTTGTTGGGGGTAAGTGCGTTAAAAATGGGGTCAAGCACGCACTGAACGCCCGCATTTGAAGCTCTCCACTGAGACAAGGTTCGGATAACACGCAGAACACCCGCAATATCAAGCAGTTCCTTGGTGTTAAGAACGCTTCCGGCGTTCGCCCTGCTGAGTGCATTATTGACATTCTTGAGCCCGCCGAAAGACGGTCCGCCGAATCTTGCAAGCAGCATATGCGCATCCGTTGTCTGCGCAAGCAGAGCCCTTGCCAGATCAAGATTGGTTTCGGGCTTTAAATGAAGCACCTCATATCGGGCATCATCGCAGCTTGTAAACTCCGCAAGCTTTTCAAGAACCTTGTCAAATTCAAGAGCCTTTGAATGTTTTTCAAAGTATTTCATCTGTAATCTTCCTAAATTTTATTCCTCTGAGTATTCATCGGTTTCTTCTTCCGATGTCTCTTCCTCGCCCTGCGTTGTTTCCTCGGTCACAACCTCGCCGTTTTCATCAGTTATCGGCTCTGCGGTTGTTTCTTCGCCCGTAACTTCCGCAACGGGAAGAGTTGTCGTTTCTTCGGTTTCGGGCGGTCTTGCGGTTGTTGCGGCTGTTCCCGCAACCTCCTGACCGTCAACCGCCTGAATTGAAGCGATGTACATTCCGCCGCTTCTTTCACGCAGAGTTATTTTCATATATTTATCCGCTTCGGGTGCGGCATACTCGCCGTCCTCAAGCTGCACCCACGCTTTGTTGCCGATATATCCGACGGTGAGGATAACCGAGCTTCCCTGCTTATCAATATCGTAAACCTTGGGTGTATAGGCGGATTCAACGCCCGTAACAGGCAGAATATAGCTCTGCTGAGCGGCGTCATATGTTATGTCATAATCGCTCATATCGATTGACGAATGCATTGAAGCAATATTGATTTCATTGCCGAAAAGGCCGACAAAATACTGCTCAATATCCGTCTGGGGAACAATGATGCCGAAAGTTTCGCCCTCGGAATAGGAATACTGATCCGTTCCTTCATCGCTCATAAGAAGCGCCCATACCGCGCTGTTAAGAAGCTGAGAAACATCTGCCTGAGTGAGATCATCAAACGGGTCGGGGTCAAACATAACAACGGGAGTCAGCATTTTTTCATATTCTTTCTTTTGAGCCGTGTTATCGGTTAAATCCTTTACTGTATCGGAAATAAAGCCCACAACGGTTATTGCTCCTATAATTGCAAGAATGATTGCAATTATTCCTATCGGGAAAGCAAGCTTATTCTTTTTTGTCTGCTTTTTGCTGTTTTCCAAATTGCCGCCTCCTTATCTTATCTGACCGTTGCCGCTGATAACATATTTTTCGCTGACCATGTGGTTAACGCCGAGGGGGCCTCTTGCGTGAAGCTTCTGAGTTGAAATGCCGATTTCTGCGCCGAAACCGAATTCGCCGCCGTCGGTGAATCTCGTTGAAGCGTTGACATAAACTGCCGCCGCATCAACCTCGGACTTGAATTTCTCGGAAGCAAGATAATTGTTTGTCACAATTGCTTCGCTGTGTCCCGTTCCGTATTTTGTTATATGTTCAATCGCTTCATCTATGCTTTCAACAACCCTGACGCTGATTTTATAATCAAGATATTCGGTTGCCCAGTCTTCCTCTGTTGCCGCAACAGCATAGGGAAGAATTCCACAGACCGCTTCATCGCCGCGGATTTCAACATTCTTTTCTTTAAGTCTTTCGCCGATTGAAATAAGAGCAAGCTCCGCAACATCCTTATGAACAAGCAGACTTTCGCAAGCATTGCAAACGGACACTCTCGATGTTTTTGCGTTGAACGCAATTTCAGCCGCCATGTCAAGGTCTGCATCCTTATCAATATAAACATGGCAGTTGCCGACACCCGTTTCTATTACAGGCACGGTTGCGTTTTCAACAACCGAGCGGATAAGACCCGCTCCGCCTCTGGGAATCAGCAAATCAACATAACCGTTAAGGCGCATAAGCTCCGTTGCCGCCTGCCTTGAAATGTTTTCAATAAGAATAATGCAGTCCTCGGGCAATCCGCTTTCTGCAAGTGCAGAGCGCATAACCTGAGCAATGGCTTTGTTTGAATTGATTGCTTCCTTGCCGCCCTTGAGGATAACCGAGTTGCCTGCCTTGAGGCAGATTGCCGCCGCATCAGCGGTAACATTGGGTCTCGCCTCGAAAATAACGGCAATAACTCCGATTGGAACTGCAACTTTCTCGATTTTAAGTCCGTTGGGTCTTGTTTCGCCCCAGAGCACTCTGCCAACAGGATTTTCACTTGCGGCAACCTGCTCAAGCCCCTTTGCCATTGAAGAAATTCTGTCCGATGTAAGGGTCAGGCGGTCAATGAGTGCCTCGGAAAGGCCCGAATCCCTGCCTGCTCTGATATCCTTTGAATTCTCTTCAAGAATAAAGCTTTCATTTTTTATAAGAGCGTGTGCAACTGCGTTCAGAGCCTTATCGATTGCAGCCGCACCCGCAGTTGCAAGAATTCTCTGAGCAGCCTTTGAACGCTCACCGATTTTTATCATATCGCTCATTTTGTTCACCTCTGTGCTTTGAAAAGAGTACCCGTCTGTCTTCCGTCAAGAAGCTTGAATATCTCCTCGGGGTCGGAGCCGTTCATAACAACGGTGTCAATTCCTGCTTCGGTTGCAATTTCTGCGGCATGAAGCTTTGTCACCATTCCGCCCGTGCCTCTGTTTGTTCCCGTGCCGCCTGCAAGAGCGAGAATGTCCTCATCAATTTTATCAACACTGTGAATAAGAACGGCATTTTCATCCTCCCTCGGATTAGCGCTGAAAAGTCCGTCAATATCGGTCAGAATTATAAGCAGATCAGCATCAACAATCTTCGCAACATGAGCCGAAAGACTGTCGTTATCGCCGAAAACAATTTCTTCAACCGCAACGCTGTCATTCTCATTGACAACGGGGATTGCTCCGTATTCAAAAAGCTTCATGAAGGTATTGTGAAGATTGGTGTGTCTCTCATCATTTTCGAAGTCGCTTCTCGTAACAAGAAGCTGGCCCGTTATGTTGCCGAATTCGCCGAAGAATTTATCATAGAGAAACATCAGCTCGCACTGACCGACGGTTGCTGCCGCCTGCCTGCCGGGAGTGTCATGCGGTCTCTCTTTAAGACCGAGCTTGCCGACACCTACTCCGATTGCGCCCGAGGTTACAAGCACTATTTCCCTGCCGCCGTTTTTAAGGTCGCTGAGCACCTGCGCAAGCTTCGACATTCTTCTGAGATTTATTTTTCCCGTATCATAGGTCAGCGTTGAAGTGCCGACTTTGACAACTATTCTGTTTATTTCTTTTCTGTTAATCATATGTTTTATCTTCTTTCAAATTAAAGTCCTAAAAATTCCTTATACTGTTCTTCGGTATGCACCTTTCCGACAGAGCAGAGCGAAATATTCTTCAAATCAAAAATCCTGCCCGAAAGCTCTCTTACTTCATCTGCGGTTATTGAGCGTATCGACTCAATACGGCTGTCATCAGGCTCGATTGAGCCGTAGTTGAACAGACTTCTTGCATTTTTTGATGCTCTCGCCCTCACGCTTTCGCTGCCCATTACAAATCCCGAAACAATATGTTCCTTTGTTACGGCAACTTCTTTTTCGGTTATGTCGTGCGGGAAGGATTCAAGGATTCTGAGAGTTTCTTTGATTGCCTTTTTCTCGGATTTTTTGCTCAGACCCATATCAATGAGCATGAGTCCCGTTTCCGGGTGCGAAGCATTGGTGCTGTCAACGGAATAAACAAGACCGAGCTTTTCTCTGAGAGTCTGAAAAAGCCTTGAAGACGAGCCTCCTGCAAGAATTGCCGAAACATAGTCAGCCGTTCTGCACTCGCGTTTATTCTTGATTGAAACTCCGTTGAAGCCGAGGATGAGCTGATTCTGAGAAAAATCTTTTTTTACCGTCACTATCTTCGGCTGATAAACGGCTTTCGGATGAACGATTTCAAAGCCCGTGTTCTTCATTGAACCGAAATAATTTCTGCAAATCCCAATAACGGTTTCTTCGTTGAAGTTACCGCTGACGGTAACAATCATTCTTTCGGGCACATAGAATTTCTTCATATGAGCAATAAGCTTTTCGCGGCTTATTCCGTCAATATTTTCGGGAGTGCCGAGAATATTGTTTGCAAGCGGGCTGCCCGCCCAGATATTCTCATAATAGGTGTCAAGGCAGACATCCTCGGGGCTGTCCTTATACATTGCAATTTCTTCCTTGATGACGCCTTTTTCAAGCTCAATGTCATCCTCGGAAAGCTTCGAATTCATCAGAATATCACAGATGATATCCATCGCCTTGGGAACATGCTCAGTAAGAGTGTGAGCGTAAAACATCGTTATTCCCGTGGTGGTATATGCGTTCATTCTGCCGCCGATTTCATCCATTTCAACCGCAAGTTCAAGGGCTGTTCTTTTTTCGGTTCCGCGAAAGAGCATATGCTCAATGAAATGCGATGTGCCCGCAGTTTCGGGAGATTCATAGCCCGAGCCGCTTGCAACCAGAACGCCGAAAGCGCAGGTGCGCACATTTTCGGTTCTGTCAAGGACTATACGCAGTCCGTTTTCAAAAGTAATGATATCCATCTTAGTCCTTCTTATTTTCAAAAATCAGATTTATGTTTGCGAGAGTTATTCTGTCCCCCGTTTTGAGGAATTCCTTTTTCTCGATTTTCTTTCCGTTAACAGTAACACCACCTGTGCCGATACCTGTTATATACCAGCCTTTGTTTGAGCAGACTATAACCGCCTGAACTCTTGAAACGGTCGGGTAATTCAGAATTATATCGCAGGTTTTGTGTCTGCCGATTGAGGTTTCTCGGGTAGTGAGCTGAAATGAATCACCGTTTGCGGTATTGACAAGCCTCGCCTTGCCCAGCGGAGGCTGTCTGCGCTTGAAAAGAGCAGAAAAGCACAGAGCAAGAATAACCACCGCAAGAAGCGGAAGCATATAGTGCGAAACACTTAAAACCAATTCAAGCATACTATCCTCCATTTTAATATATAGATATACATTATATATTTTATAATCAGGATATAAAAAAGTCAACAAAAATATCGTTTTCAAATCTATTGAGATTTTGGAAAACTAATGTTATAATAATATTTAATTATATTATAATGCGGAGGTGTGCGATGAAAAACAAACAAACCGTTCAGCAGATTATCACCGTGCTCGTTTCCGCTCTGCTTGTTCTGACAGCATATCTTCTCGTGTCGCACGGCGGCTCCGTTTTCAAAGGCGAAATGGAAGGCCCGGTTATCAGAGCAAGAGTTATCCGCATCGTCGATGTCAACACAAACAACGTCAGCGGTGAAAATGAGTTCGTGACCGTCCGCTTCAAGGCACAGGCGCTGAACACCCATTTAAAAGGGCAGACCCTCGATGTTGTTCAGGAAATTGATAAATCATATGCCTTCAGCCCCCGTCAGGTTGAGCAGAATGACAAGGTACTTGTCGAAAGCTATACTCAGGACGGCTTGCAGCAGTTTTATTTCGGCGATTTCATCAGAATAACGCCTCTTTTATGGCTGCTTGCAATATTCTGCGTTCTGATTGTTGTTTTTGCAAAGATGCAGGGCTTCAAAACCGTCATTTCGCTCGGATTCACCTGCCTTGCGGTTTTCATCGTTCTGATTCCCGCAATTCTCAACGGACACAACATTTATTTCTGGTCAATTCTTATTTCAATATATATTACGGTTATGACTCTGAGCATAATCAGCGGATACAACCTCAAATCTCTGTGTGCCGTCATCGGCTGCATCAGCGGCGTTTTCTGCTCGGGATTGGTTGTACTGATTATGGATAAATTCCTTAACATGACGGGTCTTCTCGAAGAAGAATCAATTTATCTTTATCAGCTTTACCCCGACAATCCGATAAACCTCAAGGCGATTATTTTCGCAATGATAATCATCGGCGCTCTCGGCGCAGTTATGGACGTTTCAATGTCGATTTCGTCCTCACTTTATGAATTAAAGCTGAAATCGCCCTTGATTTCACCAAAAGAGCTGATGAAATCGGGATTCACCATCGGAAGAGACATGATGGGCACAATGGCAAACACTCTTGTGCTTGCATACATCGGCAGCTCGCTCACCTGCGTACTTCTGCTTGTTTCGTATAATGCAAGCCTTGAGCAGGTAATCAACAAGGAAATGATTATTGCCGAAATTCTTCAGGCACTTGCAGGCAGCCTCGGAATGCTGCTTACTCTGCCTTTGACAAGTGCGGTATGCGCCGCAATTTATTATAAAAAAGAAGGGTGAATAATGCCTCTTGTAAAAATGAGCTCGCTGCTTGCAGACGCCAAGCAAAAGGGATACGCCGTCGGAAGCTTCAGCGTTGCCAACATGGAAATGGTGCTCGGAGTTATCAGGGCTGTTGAAGAAACAAAAAGTCCCGCAATCATTCAGATTGCTGAGGTCAGGCTCAACCATTCCCCCCTTGAGCTGATCGGACCGCTTATGGTGGCAGCGGCAAAAAACAGCTCTGTTCCCGTTGCCGTGCATTTCGACCACGGAAAAACCAAAGAAAAAATAAAGCAGGCTCTTGAAATCGGATTTACAAGCGTTATGTTTGACGGCTCACATCTTCCGTTTGAAGAAAACGCAAGAATGACCGCTGAAATCAAGGCTCTTGCAAATGAATACAACGCCGACTGCGAAGGCGAAATCGGCTGCGTCGGCGGAAGTGAGGACGGCAGCGAGGATATTGCTATCAACTGCACTTCGCCCTCACAGGCGGCAGAATTCTTTGAGAAAAGCGGAGTTGACGCCCTTGCCGTTGCAATCGGCAATGCTCACGGCAACTACAAGGAAACCCCGAAGCTCCGTTTTGATATTCTTGAAAAAACCGCATCTCTTGTTCCCGTTCCCCTTGTGCTTCACGGAGGCACGGGAATTTCTCCCGACGATTTCAGAAAATGCATTTCGCTGGGCATTCACAAAATAAACATTGCAACCGCAACCTTCGACAGCGTTGAAAACAATGTCCGCGCATCGTATAAATCGGGAAAAATCAAAGGATATTATGACCTGCAGACCTCCGAGGTTGAGGGTGCATATAAAAATGCAATCAAACATATTGAAATATTCGGCTGTGCCGAGAAAGCCTGAAAGGACGGAAAACAAATGAGCTACATTAGATTTGATGAAAAGAAACCCCTTGATGTTATCCCCATAGGCAGAATCGCAATCGACTTCAACCCCACAGACATGAACAAGCCTCTTTCTGAAAGCAGCAATTTCAACAAATATGTCGGCGGTTCGCCTGCTAACATCGCAGTCGGTCTTGCAAGACTCGGCGCAAAGTGCGGCTTTATCGCAAGAGTATCCGATGACCAGTTCGGCGATTATGTTGAGAATTATTTCAAAGCTGACGGCATTGATGTTTCCCATGTTTTCAGATGCGAAAACGGCGAAAATCTCGGTCTGACATTCACCGAGATTCTCAGCCCCACACAGAGCAGCATCCTCATGTACCGTGACGGAGTTGCAGACCTTCAGGTATGCGTTGACGATGTTGACGAAGATTATATCAGACAGGCAAAGGCTGTTGTTATCTCGGGCACTGCTCTGTGCGCAAGCCCCTCAAGAGAAGCGGCTCTCAAAACACTTTTCCTTGCAAAGAAAAACGGCGTTGTTGTTATCTTTGATATCGACTACAGAAGCTACACATGGAAAAACAAGGACGAAATTTCTCTTTACTATTCAATCGCAGCAAAGAACAGTGACATCGTTCTCGGTTCAAGAGAAGAATTCGACCTCACGGAAGCTATTGAAGGCGTTTGCGCAAACGATGAAGAATCCGCTGCACGCTGGTTCTCCCACGGAAATAAGATTGTTATCATCAAGCACGGCAAGGAAGGCTCCGTTGCTTATCTTGATGACGGCTCAGCTTATAAGGTAAAGCCCTTCCCCGTAAAAATGCTCAAGGGCTTCGGCGGCGGCGACGGCTATGCCTCAGCTTTCATTTATTCGCTTCTTAACGGCAAGAGCGTTCCCGAAGCACTTGAATTTGCAACAGCTTCAGCTTCAATGTTAGTTTCCGCTCACAGCTGCTCGGCAGCAATGCCCTCTGCAGAAGCCGTTCAGGAATTCATCAACAAAACCAAGCCCACCTCAGGCGAGGTTATCGAAAAGATTAAATAAAACAGGGTGCTTTTGCACCCTATATATCCGCCCGTGGCGCAGTTGGATAACGCAGCAGATTCCGATTCTGAAGAACGGGGGTTCGAATCCCTTCGGGCGGGCCATTATGAGTGTTAATAACGGATTCAAGTTATTAACACTCTCTTTTTGCTGAAAATTAAGTTTTTTATTGGTCGCAGACCTTTTTACGGTCTGCGACCTTTCTTGTTTTATGCTGTCAGGTATTCAATTGCGACACCTTGCCGTATATCTGCTTTGTAGTTTTCGCTGACGGTTGGCAATTCCAGGTAACCCACAAATCGGTAATGGATAACGATTCTTTGAGTTCTGTTCTTACCCGTACCTTCAATCTCGTGAACTTCAATTCGGTCAATCAGTTCGTGCAACAAAGGTGCTGTCAGCGTTTCCATTTGCATAAACTTCCGTATTGCAGCTATAAAGATTTCTTTGCCTTTTGCGTTTTTTCCAAAGAACCAATCTGTGTACGGAGTTCGGGAATTTTCGCTTTCAGTTCAACTCTCTCAACCTCATACTTGTGTGACATACACATAAACCATTCGTCTGTAACCTTGCCGCTTGAATTATCCTCATAAAGCTTGAGATAAAGCCTTTCAACCGTTTCAATTCTTTCAATGGTTTTCTTCAACTCGGCTTGTAAATGATTCTTCTGTGCGAGTATGTCAGCATTGGTTTTGTCTGAAAGAGTTTCTGCAAAAGCCTCTTCGTCATACTCCATAAACGAAATCAGTTTTCTCAACTCCAACAAAACAATCTGTTCTATTGCATCCGTTCTCACATAATGTCTGCTTTCACAAGTGCCACGGTAATCTTTCTTGTAGTTGGAACAACTGAAGAAATGAATATCCTTGTTTCGTGGATTGACATGTGACCACAGCTTTTTACCGCAATCGGCACAGTAAAGGAAATCACAAAAGATGCTCTTTTCACCGTTTTCGGGTTTTGGTGCTCTGCGCTTGGTTTTTGCATTTTTCTCCTGCACCATTTCAAAAACCGCTCTGTCAATAATAGGCTCATTGACATCTTTGAATATCAGCCAGTTTTCACGGTCATTCATATACCGTCTTTTGTTTTTGAATGACTTTGAATAGGTCTTGAAATTAATCACATCACCGCAGTATTCCGGACACGGTTGACGACAACCATTTATATGGGTCTTCATAAGCCTTTTTACCACCTCTGCCGATACCTTTGCTTTGCCAATACGTTCTCGGTTTCAGCACCTTGTTTTCGTGCAGAATATGTGCGATTGTTTCATTACCCTTGCCCTCAAGACACATTTCAAAAATGCTTCTGACAACTTCGGCAGCCTCAACATCAATTACCCATTTCTTTGGATTCATCGGGTCTTTGTTGTATCCGTAAGGTGGCTGTGCCAACGGCTCTCCGCAGTTACCTCTGATACGGAAAGCTGAACGGACTTTCTTTGAAATATCACGGGCATACATTTCATTCATTATGTTTTTGAACGGTGCAATTTCGTTTTCACCCTCTGCACTGTCAACTAAATCATTAATTGCAATAAATCTTATGTTGTGGTCGGGAAAGAAACTGTCCGTATAATGACCGACAGAAACATAATCTCTGCCGAGTCGTGAAAGGTCTTTTACCATAATGGTGCTGATATATCCCATATCAATATCATCAAGCAAATCCTGAAATCCCGGACGGTTGAAATTAGTTCCCGTGTAACCGTCATCAACATAGTATTTGGTATTTGACAGTCCTAACTCTTTTGCCTTCTGAGCGAGCAATTTCTTTTGATTGGCTATGGAGTTGCTCTCCTTGTCTGTACGGTCATCTCTTGAAAGACGACAGTACAGAGCCGTAATTCCTACATTGTTTGACTGCATTTATCCTCCTTTCCGGCAGTCGAACATACATATTCCGCTTGTATTGTATTTTTATCTTCGGTGGTTGTCAAATGTGCGAAATCGCTACCGATAAAATCTGATAATTTTTCTTTCATAGTTTTGTTTTCTATTTTGCTGAAACGGGACGAAACAAGATAACGGACACCGTTGATGACATATTCATTATCATAATATTCGGTGTTCTTACCTGTCTTGAGTTCAGCACGAGTGTTACCGATTATTTCGTTAAACTTTGATTTTATAATTTGCCAAAATCTCATCATCTCGCACCTCGACTTTGTTTTCTTTCAAGATACTTTGCATAATATTCGCATGCCTTAATTATGAACTCCTGCATCTGTCTTTCGTCAGACTTCGGAGAATATTTCTGCAACCGTTCCATAGACATCTTGAACATCGGCTTTTGGTTGGCTTTCTCTTCGTTCATAATTGCTTTGATTGAGTTTTCGGTCAGTTCTCCCGATTGGAAAAGCTTACGTATTCTGTTCGCTTGAGAATATGACGGAGTACATTCCGTTTCTTCAATTTCACTTAACAGCATCCGTTGAGTGTTTTTATCAAGGTACGACAGTTCAACTGCAACAGAAAATGCGATTTTGTTTTCATCAACCATAGTAAGCAGTTCGGGGATAAGTTCCGTTAAGCGAATATACCTCTGTACCTGCCTGCCGCTGTCGGTGTCGGACACGCTTTCTCTGGACTTG
>JAZQEE010000009.1:0-177970 GCA_045538815.1 Acutalibacteraceae bacterium | reverse complement strand
GTTAAGAACTCTCAGTGAACGCTCAACTTCAACTGTGAAGACAACGTGACCGGGAGTGTCAAAGATGTTAACACGGTGGTCCTTCCAGAAACAGGTTGTTGCTGCGGATGTGATAGTAATACCACGCTCCTGCTCCTGCTCCATCCAGTCCATGGTAGCGGCACCATCGTGTGTTTCGCCAATCTTATGAGTTTTACCTGTATAGAACAGGATACGCTCGCTTGTGGTTGTTTTACCGGCGTCAATGTGAGCCATAATACCAATATTTCTGGTCATCTCAAGAGATACCTGTCTTGGCATATGAACCTCCGGAAAAAATTAATAGTTTTAAATATTATGCGCAGATTACCATCTGAAATGTGCAAATGCCTTGTTGGCTTCTGCCATCTTGTGAGTATCTTCACGCTTCTTGAATGCTGAACCTGTTGAATTGGTAGCATCAATGATTTCGTTGGCAAGTCTTTCCTTCATTGTTCTTTCTGAACGCTGACGGCTGTAAAGTGTGATCCAACGAAGACCGAGAGTCTGTCTTCTCTCGGGGCGAACCTCCATGGGTACCTGATAGGTAGCACCGCCTACACGGCGAGCCTTAACCTCAAGAACGGGCATAACATTTTCCATTGCTGCCTCGAAAACCTCAAGGGGTTCTTTACCTGTTTTTTCTTTAATAATCTCAAAAGCATCATATACGATCTTCTGAGCAACGCCCTTCTTACCGTCATACATAACGTTATTGATGAGACGGGTTACGAGCTTTGAGTTGTAAAGCGGATCAGGCAAAACTTCACGTTTTGCGATATTGCCTCTTCTTGGCACTTCGCTTCCCTCCTTCATAGTAATGATATCATAGGTACTCGAGTGACAAATTCCCGTGGCGCCAACGCAGAAGCATACTATATATATAATACACTCTCACATTGGTCGAAAAAGCCTTTTGCTTTTCGCCTGCAAGAAGATTTGTCTGGTTAATTGGTTTGCGGCAAATTATTTCTTTGCTGCCTTAGGACGCTTTGCGCCGTACTTTGAACGGCTCTGCATTCTGCCGTTAACGCCCTGGGTATCAAGTGTACCGCGGATGATGTGGTAACGAACACCGGGAAGGTCCTTAACACGGCCGCCGCGAATAAGCACTACGGAGTGCTCCTGAAGGTTATGGCCAACACCGGGGATGTAAGCTGAAACTTCGATGCCGTTTGTGAGACGAACTCTGGCGATCTTACGAAGAGCTGAGTTGGGCTTCTTGGGGGTTGCAGTCTTAACAGCGGTGCAAACGCCACGCTTCTGAGGTGAATCCTGGTCTGTAAGAACATTCTTCTTTGAGTTGAGACCCTTCAAAAGTGCGGGAGCCTTGGGCTTCTTGACAAGTGTTTCTCTACCGTTACGAACAAGCTGATTAAAGGTAGGCAAAAACAATCTCTCCTTTCTCTGAAATTTTATATCGTGTTATGAACCCCGCACCCGAAAGCACAGGGTTCTTGACACCACAATTATTGATTTTATCACAGGTTAAACCTGTTTGTCAACACTTTCTACAAAATTTACTCAGCATTTTCGGTATTTTCGCCGAATTTTTCTGTTGCGTAAACTTCAACATTGCTGTAGCACTTCATACCTGTACCGGAAGGAAGAAGTTTACCGATAATAACATTTTCCTTGAGACCGATAAGGGGATCGGTCTTGCCCTTGATTGCTGCATCGGTAAGAACTCTTGTTGTTTCCTGGAATGAAGCTGCGGAGAGGAATGAATCTGTTGCAAGTGAAGCCTTGGTGATACCCATAAGAGTGGGTACTGCCTCTGCAAACTTGGGCTCAACGCCCTTTTCTGCTGCTTCACGGGCAATTCTTTCATTTTCTTCACGAAGCTCAATCTTGTCAACAACAATTCCGGGAAGGAATCTTGAGTCACCGGGCTCGTAAACTCTGACCTTTCTCATCATCTGACGGACGATAACCTCGATATGCTTATCGTTGATATCAACACCCTGCATACGGTAGGTTCTCTGAACTTCTCTGATGAGGTAATCGTGAACTGCTTCAACGCCGAGAATTGAAAGAATATCTGCGGGGCTCTGAGCACCTTCTGTGAGCTGAGCACCCTTAGGAATATGCTGTCCTTCCGAAACCTTGAGACGGAAGCCGTAAGGGATAAGATATGCCTTTTCGTCGCCGTCTGCACCTGTTACGATAACATGCTGGCTCTTCTTGATTTCACGGAATGAGACATCACCTTCGATCTCACTCATGATTGCGAGCACCTTGGGCTTTCTTGCTTCAAAGAGCTCTTCAATTCTGGGAAGACCGGTTGTGATATCCGACTGGTCAGCAGCACCACCGGTGTGGAACGTTCTCATTGTAAGCTGTGTACCGGGTTCACCGATTGACTGAGCAGCGATGATACCTACTGCTTCGCCGACTGTAACGGGATCGCCTGTTGCAAGGTTTGCACCGTAGCACTTGATACATACGCCGTGCTCGGAAGCGCAGGAAAGAAGCGAGCGAATCTTGATCTGCGCTCTGCTGCCTTCGGGAAGCTCGCCTGATGCAATCTTCTTATCTGTTTCTCTCTGAACGCTTGCAGCAACTGCTTCTGCAACAGAATCGGTAACCATTACATCCTTGCTTGCAAGAAGTTCGCCGGTTGCAGGGTCAACATAATCTTCAAGAAGGAATCTGCCTGTAAGTCTTTCTGCAAGACCAACGATTTTTCTGCCGCCGTTCTTGGGATCACCGTCATAAATGTCATAAACGTTGATACCGTCTGTGCAGTGGCAGTCTTCTTCACGGATGATAACATCCTGTGAAACGTCAACGAGACGGCGGGTAAGATAACCCGAGTCAGCTGTACGAAGAGCGGTATCGGCAAGACCTTTACGCGCACCACGCGAAGAAATGAAATATTCTGAAATGTTAAGTCCCTCACGGTAGTTAGCCTTGATGGGAACTTCGATTGTTTTACCTGCTGTGTTTGCGATAAGACCACGCATACCTGCGAGCTGACGAAGCTGTGAATCGTTACCACGGGCACCGGAGTCAAGCATCATGTTGATGGGGTTGAATCTGTTGAAGTTCTTCTTAAGCTCGGAAGCAACTTCCTTGTTACAGATATCCCATGCCTTGATAACTGCTTCTGAGCGGTCATCATTTGTCATGAAGCCTCTTTCATAGCTCTTGGTGATTTCAGCAACCTTGGCTTCTGCCTGAGCGAGCAATTCCTTCTTCTTGGGAGGAATTGTTGCGTCAATAACTGCAACGGTGATACCGCTGAGGGTTGAATATTTATAGCCCTGTGCCTTGATTTTATCAAGAACATCAGCTGCAACTGCAGTTCCGTGAACCTTGATGCAGCGGTCAACGATCTTACCGAGCATCTTCTTGTTAACAAGCACGTCAACTTCGGGTGTGAAGATGTTTTCGGGGTCTGTTCTGTCAATAAATCCGAGATCCTGAGGAACGGGATTATTGAAGATAAGCTTACCGAGTGTTGTTGTAACAAGTTTTGTGATGGTCTGTCCGTTGAATTCCTTGGACATGCGGATTCTGATGTTAACATGAAGACCAATATCGCCCTCATCGTAAGCCATCATTGCCTCATCAACGCTGTTGAAGGTCTTATATATATAATGTTTTTCACCGTTTTCATCGATGAACTCAACGGGAGCACCGGGTTCAAACGGATCTTCGGGGTTATAATCGGAGTTTGCGGGGTTATTATTATTTACGATTGTAAGATAATAAGAACCGAGGATCATATCCTGCGAGGGAACTGCAACGGGACGTCCGTCTGAGGGCTTGAGGAGGTTGTTTGCAGCAAGCATAAGGAATCTTGCTTCAGCCTGCGCCTCAGCCGAAAGAGGAACGTGAACAGCCATCTGGTCACCGTCGAAGTCAGCGTTGAAAGCGGTACAAACAAGAGGATGAAGTCTGATTGCTCTGCCTTCAACAAGAACGGGCTCGAATGCCTGAATGCCAAGTCTATGAAGTGTAGGAGCACGGTTCAGCATAACGGGATGGTCCTTGATAACAACTTCGAGTGCATCCCATACTGCGGGATTTGAGCGCTCAACCATTTTACGGGCTGACTTAACGTTGCCTGCAACTTCAGTTTCAACAAGTCTCTTCATTACGAAGGGCTTGAAGAGCTCAAGTGCCATTTCCTTGGGAAGACCGCACTGATAAAGCTTGAGTTCGGGACCGACAACGATAACCGAACGACCTGAGTAGTCAACACGCTTACCGAGAAGGTTCTGTCTGAAACGGCCCTGCTTACCCTTAAGCATATCGGAGAGCGATTTGAGAGCTCTGTTGTTGGGTCCGGTTACGGGTCTGCCTCTTCTGCCGTTATCTATAAGTGCGTCAACAGCTTCCTGAAGCATTCTCTTTTCGTTTCTGATGATGATGTCAGGTGAGCCGAGTTCCATGAGCTTTGCAAGACGGTTGTTTCTGTTGATAACTCGTCTGTAAAGATCGTTAAGGTCAGAGGTAGCAAATCTGCCGCCCTCGAGCTGAACCATGGGACGAAGCTCGGGAGGAATAACGGGAACAACATCAAGAATCATCCATTCAGGTCTGTTGCCTGACTGTCTGAAAGCTTCAACAACCTCAAGTCTCTTGAGGATTTTTGCCTTCTTCTGACCAGCTGCACTCTCCATCTCTTCCTTGAGCTGAACGGAGAGAGCTTCGAGGTCGATTTCAGCAAGAAGCTCCTTGATTGCTTCAGCGCCCATTCCTGCTCTGAAGTCATCTTCATATCTGAGACGGTACTCTTCATAATCCTTCTCGTCGAGAGTCTGGCATTTCTCAAGAGGAGTATCGCCGGGATCGATAACTATGTGCTTTGCAAAATAGAGAACCTTTTCAAGGTCTCTGGGTGATATATCAAGGATAAGACCCATTCTTGAGGGGATACCCTTGAAATACCAGATGTGTGATACGGGTGCTGCGAGCTTGATATAGCCCATTCTTTCACGGCGAACCTTCGCTCTTGTGATTTCAACGCCGCAGCGCTCACAGACCTTGCCCTTATAGCGGATTCTCTTATACTTACCGCAATGGCACTCCCAGTCCTTCTGGGGTCCGAAAATCTTTTCGCAGAAAAGACCGTCCTTTTCGGGCTTGAGAGTTCTGTAGTTAATAGTTTCGGGCTTTTTGACCTCGCCGTTTTCGCCGCCTGCCCAGGCAATAATCTGTTCAGGCGATGCGAGGCCGATTTTTATTGATTCAAATGTAAGATTGCTGTTAGATTCAATGTTTTCCATCAAACGATGCCCCTTTCCGTTAATTGTCTTTTGGGAAAATGGCGATTAGTCATAATCGTCCTCCGAGCTTTCAAAGTCAAAGCCGTAATCATCAGAGCCGTAAGCGTCTTCCTCAAAATCTTCATACATATCGTCGCCGCTTTCGGAAGCGCCGATGTTGAAGATGTCATTCGCTTCGCTTTCTTCATCAATCATAAATGAGTCGCTCTGTTCAACGTCATTTACATTCTGGAAGCTCTTGTCATCGGAAACAAATCCGACATCGTCATTATCAAATGACTGACGAAGGTCGATTTCCTCGTTGTTTTCGTCAAGAACCTTGATGTCAAGTGCGAGTGACTGAAGTTCTTTGATAAGAACCTTGAAAGATTCGGGGATGCCGGGAGTGGGAACATTCTGACCCTTGACGATTGCTTCATAGGTCTTTACTCTGCCCACAACATCGTCAGACTTAACGGTAAGAATTTCCTGAAGAGTATATGCTGCGCCGTAAGCTTCAAGTGCCCAAACTTCCATTTCACCGAATCTCTGACCGCCGAACTGAGCTTTACCGCCGAGGGGCTGCTGAGTAACAAGCGAGTAGGGACCTGTTGAACGGGCATGAATCTTATCGTCAACAAGGTGATGGAGCTTGAGGTAATACATGACACCTACGGTTACGGGGTTATCAAATTTTCTGCCCGTACGTCCGTCTGTAAGAATTGACTTACAGTCGAGGCTGAGCTGAGGAACGGTTGAAGGATCGAATTCAACACCCTTTTCGGCTGCCTTTTTCTCTGCTTCTTCCATTGCAACACGGTTAGCTTCCATGAATGCATCTCTGATGTCATCTTCGTGAGCACCGTCGAATACGGGAGTCATCATCTTATATCCGAGAGCTCTTGCAGCGAAGCCGAGATGAACTTCAAGAACCTGACCGATGTTCATACGCGAGGGAACGCCGAGGGGGTTAAGAACGATGTCAAGAGGTGTGCCGTCGGGAAGGAAGGGCATATCTTCCTGAGGAAGAATTCTTGAAACAACACCCTTGTTACCGTGGCGGCCGGCCATCTTATCGCCGACTGAAAGCTTACGCTTCTGAGCGATGTAGCAGCGGACAACCTTGTTTACGCCGGGTGAAAGCTCATCGCTGTTCTCTCTTGTGAATACTTCAACATTAACAACAACACCGTATTCGCCGTGAGGAACTTTGAGTGAGGTGTCTCTTACTTCCTTTGCCTTTTCGCCGAAGATTGCACGGAGCAGTCTTTCTTCAGCGGTCAGCTCGGTTTCACCCTTGGGTGTTACCTTACCGACAAGGATATCGCCCGAGTGAACCTCGGCACCGATACGGATAATTCCTCTGTCGTCAAGGTTGCCGAGTGCATCCTCACCGACATTGGGGATATCCCTTGTGATTTCTTCGGGACCGAGCTTGGTATCTCTTGCTTCGGTCTCATATTCTTCAATGTGAACTGATGTATAAACATCGTCACGAACGATTTTTTCGTTAACAAGAACAGCGTCTTCGTAGTTATAGCCTTCCCATGTCATGAAGCCGATAAGAGCGTTCTTGCCAAGGCTGATTTCACCGTGGTCTGTTGCGGGACCGTCAGCGATAACCTCGCCCTTTTCAACTCTCTGACCAACCTCAACGATGGGTCTCTGGTTAATGCATGTGCCCTGGTTGGAGCGCATGAACTTGATAAGCTCATAATAACGGGAGAAGCCGTCATCTTCCTTGATTGTAATTGCGTCTGCGCTTACTTTGGTAACGATACCTGCTTCCTTTGCAAGGACGGTTACGCCCGAGTCAACGGCTGCCTTGTATTCCATACCGGTACCGACAAGAGGAGCGCATGTTTTAAGAAGAGGAACTGCCTGACGCTGCATGTTCGAGCCCATGAGTGCGCGGTTAGCGTCATCGTTCTCAAGGAAGGGAATCATTGCGGTAGCAACAGAAACAACCATTCTGGGTGAAACGTCCATGTAGTCAACTTTGGTGTTGTCGATTTCAATGAACTCGTCTCTGTAGCGTGCTGTAATCTTGCTTCTTATGAAACGGTTGTTTTCGTCAAGAGCTTCGTTACCCTGTGCAACGATGAATTCGTCTTCCATGTCGGCAGTCATATACTCAACTTCGTCAAGAACAACGCCTGTTTCCTTGTCAATCTTTCTGTAAGGAGCTTCGATGAAGCCGTATTCGTTGATTCTTGCGAATGTTGCGAGATACGAGATAAGACCGATGTTGGGTCCTTCAGGAGTCTCGATGGGGCACATTCTGCCGTAATGTGAATAGTGAACGTCACGAACCTCGAAACCTGCTCTGTCTCGTGAAAGACCGCCGGGACCGAGAGCTGAAAGACGTCTCTTATGAGTAAGCTCTGCAAGGGGATTTGTCTGATCCATGAACTGTGACAAAGGCGAGGAGCCGAAGAACTCTCTGATTGCCACCATTACGGGGCGGATATTGATGAGAGACTGAGGAGTGATTTTATCATCCTCTTCCTGAGCCTGAATTGCCATTCTTTCACGGACAACTCTTTCCATTCTGGCAAGACCGATTCTGAACTGATTCTGAAGAAGTTCACCGACTGAGCGGATACGTCTGTTGCCGAGATGGTCTATATCATCAACTGTACCGACACGCTTGGTGAGGCAGTTGACATAGTTAACTGATGAGAAGATATCGTCAACGATGATGTGCTTGGGAATAAGGTCATCGCAGCGCTCTTTCATTTCTGCAAGAAGGGCATCTTTATCGTCGCCGCACTTCTCAACGATTTCGTGGAGCACGGAATAACGAACCTTCTCGTTAATGCTGATTTCGTCAAGCTCTTCCTTGCTGATTGTAGCGGGAAGAAGAGCAAGTGCATCGACCATTCCGTTTGAGATAACGAAAAGCTCGCTGCCGTCTTCGCAGGCAACAACAACCTTCATAACGCCTGCCTGCTCGATTTCGAGAGCCTTCTGCTTTGTTATGATTTCACCGGGCTCTGCGAGAAGCTCACCTGTATATTCCGAGATAACAGGCTGTGCAACCTTGCAACCGGGAAGTCTGTTGAGCATTGAAAGCTTCTTGTTATATTTATATCTGCCTACACGGGAAATATCGTACCTGTGGGGATCAAAGAAAAGATTGTCAATATGCTGCTGGGCTGATTCAAGAGTAACAGGCTCACCCGGACGAAGCTTTTTGAAAACTTCCATGAGGGCTTCCTCGGTATTCTTGGTCTCATCCTTTTCCATCGTTGCTTCAAGCTTGTTGTCTTCACCGAAGAAACGGCGGATATCATCATTTGAGCTCAGACCGAGAGCGCGGATGAACGCCGTGATATAAATTTTGCGGTTCTTGTCGATACGGACATAGAAAATGTCGTTTGCATCGGTTTCGTATTCAAGCCATGCACCTCTGTTGGGGTTGATGGTGCTTGTGTAAAGCTCGATACCTGTTTTGTCGTGGGTCATTCCGTAGTAAACGCCGGGTGAACGGACAAGCTGCGAAACGATAACACGCTCGGCACCGTTAATAACAAATGTGCCGCTGTCGGTCATAATGGGGAAATCTCCCATGAATACTTCCGACTCCTTGATGATGCCTGTCTCCTTGTTCTGGAGGCGGACAGTAACTCTCATCGGTGCAGCGTATGTTGCGTCACGCTCCTTGCATTCACGAACCGTATACTTGGGCTTATCGTCCATACGGTAATCGACAAAGCTCAGAACCCAGTTTCCGGTATAGTCGGTAATATCCGCCATATCACGGAAAACTTCCTTGAGACCTGTCTCAATGAACCACTGGTATGACGCCTTCTGGATTTCGATGAGGTTGGGCATATCCATAACCTCACGAATTTTGCCGAAGCTCATACGTGTGCTGCTTCCTCGTTTAACGGGATTCACTTTAAGCATTTAGCTCATCACTCCGTTTCTCTGATTCTTCCATCCCTGTAGGAAAACTGATTTTTTATTCTCGGAACCCGCCCTGATCTGCTATATTTTATATAATACTTACGCAAAATATAGGCAAAATTATAGGGTATTAAGTTCCATTTTAAGATGCGATTTGATATTATAGTTACTTTTCGTTCAATTGTCAATAGTAATATTAAAAATATTTTTTGAAAAAATAAATGTTTGTGCATTCATACGAAATTTTCAATTTTTGCAAATCAATCTTTGTGCATTATTTTTTCGCTTTTGTTTATTTTGACAATAAAGAATTGCCATTCCTTCATTATAAAGGAACGGCAACCGGAAATTTTATTGTATATTATTTACATTACTTTACATTAACGGGAATATATTCCTTTTCTCTTCCGCAGGGCTGAGCAGGTGTCAAGCTGAGGGAATATATATTCCCCGCCAAACACTCAATTTCAAAAATGCGTTTTGCCCCGTCGCCCAGAGATGAAATATCTGCCGCTTTGGTAATCAGAGGAAGCTTTGTTTTCCCTTTGACTGCACGAAGCAGCTCCGCACCCTTAGAGTTGAAGCCCGTAACTCTGATATACGGAACAGGTATGCAGGCATCATGCGAACCGATTCCGAGAAATGAATTCAGAACTATTCTTCTTATCCTTGCATGGGAATATCGCTTGGTCTTTGCAAGCGAATAAAGTTCTTCAAGGCTGACCGCTTTCCGTGCAGCTTCATATATTCTGTTTTCAATCCCCTCGCTGACATCGGGCGCTTGCCCGAGTTCTTCTCCGCTGACGGTGCGCATACGGTAAAGAACGGCATTTTCAAGAGCTGAGATATCGGCAGACTCTCCGTTTTCAATCGCCTGAGCAAACAGCTTTGCCGCCGCTTCGGGAACATATTTCTGCCATTCGCCGCCATCTTTAATCAGTTTTCTGATATATGAAGCTGATGCGATGTCGGAATCTGCCCCCGCTTCATCATGCGCCGCACCCTCTCTTGGAAATGTAACGGGAAGCATTCCGCTGCCCTGCCGACCGATTGCCGCCGCATATTCAACACCCAGAATATTATTGGGATGCTTTATTATATCTGCTGCTTCGGCATCAATGCTTCTGAGGGCATTCTCCCTTGCCGCTGCAAAAGCAATCCCCTTTTCGAGTTCGGATTTAAGAGCAGCTTTGATCTCTTCGCCGTAAACCGCATCAGCCGCAGAAAGTATCTTGTTTATGTTGCCGCATTCACTGCCGAAAACAAGCTCGTCGACACATCCGAGCGATTCAAGTATTCTCACTCCCGATTCCGCAAACCTCTGCGCTCCCGAAACCGCATAAACGCACGGAAGCTGCAAAACAAGATCTGCCCCGCTCTCAAGCGCAGCCTTTGTTCTGACTCCGTGAGAAAAAATTGCAGGCTCGCCCCGCTGAACATAATTTCCGCTCATTACGGCAACAACATGCGTTGCTCCGCCGAGCCTTGCCTTTTCAATAAGCAAAGCGTGGCCGTTATGGAACGGATTATATTCGGCTATTATTCCCGCAACCTTCATTTTTTCTCCTTAATTTAAATAAATAGGGTCTTGCAAAATTATTCTTTTGGTAATATAATATAACAGTTAAATGCTTTTATCAAGCAAAAGTTTAAAATTTGGAGTGATACAGTATGAAAATTCTTGTAATCAACTGCGGTAGTTCCTCTCTTAAATACCAGCTTTTTGATATGGAAACCGAAACAATGATTGCAAAGGGCAACTGCGAAAGAATCGGCGTTGACGGCAAAATCGGCGGCTCAACAGCTGACGGACGCAAGTTTGAATATGAGGTTGCATTCCCCAACCACACAACAGCTTTCCTTGAGGTCAAGAAGGCTCTCACCGAAGGCGACTGCAAGGTTATTGACGATATGAGCGAAATCAAGGCTGTGGGCCACAGAGTTGTTCAGGGCGGCGCTCTCTTCAATGAAAGCGTTCTTGTTACAGATGAGGTTGTTGCAGGCATCCGTGAGCTCTGCGACCTTGCTCCTCTCCACAACCCCGCACACATCCAGGGTATCGAAGCCTGCACCGATGTTTTCGGCAAGGACTTCCCCCAGGTGGCAGTTTTTGATAACGCTTTCCACTCAACAATGCCCCCCGAGGCATATATGTTCCCCATCCCCTACGAATACTATGAGAAGTATCATGTACGCCGCTACGGCTTCCACGGAACATCTCACCGTTTCGTCAGCGCACGCTGCGCAGAGGTTATGGGCAAAAACATCGAAGACCTCAAGATCGTTACCTGCCATCTCGGCAACGGTTCATCCATCACCGCTGTCAAGGGCGGCAAGTGCATTGACACAAGCATGGGTCTTACTCCCCTCGACGGCTTCATCATGGGTACACGCTGCGGCGCAATCGACCCCTCAGTTGTCACCTATCTTCAGCAGAAGGAAGGCTGGGATGCAGCTAAGACAGACAAGATCCTCAACAAGGAATCAGGCGTTCTCGGCATTTCAGGCGTAGGCAGCGACGACAGAGACGTTTCTGCAGCTGAAGCAAACGGCAACGAAAGAGCACATCTTGCAAGAAGCATTCAGAAATATCAGGTACGCAAGCTCATCGGCAGCTACGTTGCAGCTATGGACGGCGTTGACGCTATCGTATTCACAGGCGGTATCGGTGAAAACACAACCGACCTTCGTGCAGATGTATGCAACAACCTCAGCTATCTCGGCGTTAAACTTGACTCAGAAGCAAACGAGATTATGAGAAGAGGCAAGGAAGGCGAAATCTCAACCGCAGATTCAAAGGTTAAGGTTTATGTTCTTCCCACAAACGAAGAGCTCGTTATCGCAAGAGACACTCAGGCTATCGTAAACGCATTATAATTCTGATAAAACTGACGGAGTATGGTTTGCGCCATGCTCCGTTTTTTATTGTTGACTATTCGAAATATTTTGATATAATTACTTATATATTATAGAATAAAAGGTGTGCTTATGAACTATCATGCTCCGCTTTTTTCTGACGGCGAAATTGATTTCGGCAGAGCGCCTGCCGCTTCAATAGCAAGCTTTCATTGGGAAGAAGAAGGCTATTCCCGCCCCGAAAGCTATGCAAAGCTGCTTGCCGTTGAAGGCAAAGGCATTTATGCAAAACTCTGGTCATTCGAAGAGAATCTGCGCTGTGTCTGCACAAACCGTAATGACCCCGTTTATACCGACAGCTGTCTTGAAATTTTTCTGATGCCCGTTGACGGCGATAGACGCTACATAAATTTTGAGGTCAATCCCGACGGCGTTTATCTTTCTCAGATTGGCGAAACAAGAAACGAAAGAAAGTTTATCAGTGAAATCACCGATGCTCAGCCCGTTATTACTCCGTTTTCATTTGAAGAAAACGGCAGAAAAGCATGGGGATATGAAATCTTTCTTTCCGATGATTTTATTTCTTCCGTTTACGGCACACCTCATTCAACTTGCGAAAGAGTAATAAAAGGAAATTTCTATAAATGCGCTGATTTGTCGGAAGCGCCTCATTACGGTGCGTTCTTCCCCGTTACAACCGCCGCACTCGGTTTCCACAATCCCGACTGCTTCGGCGAAATCATTATCAGAAAGGCTTGAAATACTATGGCTGAAATCACAAATACTTTTTCCGGAATTCTTGATGCATTCGGATTCGAAGGAAAGCTCAAAACCAATTCACAGATTACCGACGGACATATAAACAATACTTTTTCTCTTGAATTTGAAATTGAAAACGGCAAAACAGCAAAATATCTCATTCAGGAGATTAACACATATGTATTCAAACACCCCGATGCGCTGATGAATAACATCGTAGGCGTTACCGAATATCTTCATGATGTTATTGTTAAAAACGGCGGCGACCCCGACAGAGAGGGTCTTCGTGTTTATTTCACAAAGGATAACAAGCCCTATTATCGCTCAGAAGACGGCAAATGCTGGAGATGCTACAATTTCATTGAGAATGCGCATTCATGCCAGAGCGTTGACTGCGCAGAAACATTTGCCAAGGCTGCAAAGGCATTCGGAAACTTCCAGCGTCTTCTTGCGGACTATCCGGGCGAAACTCTCGCTGAGACAATTCCCAACTTTCATAATACAGCTTCAAGATTTGCTGACTTCAAGAAGGCTGTTGCGGACAATCTTTCGGGCAGAGCAAATCAGGCTGAGGAAGAGATTGAATTCGTTCTCGCAAGAGAAAGCGACTGCCCCGTGCTTGTTGATCTCCTCAAAGCAGGCGAGCTTCCGCTGAGAGTTACCCATAATGACACAAAGCTCAACAATGTTATGTTTGACAATGAAACAAACGAAGGCATCTGCGTTGTTGACCTTGATACGGTTATGCCCGGTCTTTCACTCTATGATTTCGGCGACAGCATCCGTTTCGGTGCAAACACCGCCGCAGAGGACGAAAAAGACCTTTCACTCGTTAATTTCAGCCTTGAATATTTCAGAGCTTACACTCTCGGCTATCTTTCAACCGCAGGCGAAAGCCTCACCGCAAAAGAAATTGAGTATCTTCCCTTCTCATCAAAGCTCATGACGCTTGAATGCGGAATGAGATTCCTCGGCGACTTCATCAACGGTGACGTTTATTTCAAGACCGACTATCCCGAGCATAATCTCGTAAGATGCCGCACTCAGTTCAAGCTTGTTGCAGAAATGGAAAAGCATATGGACGAAATGAAGGCAATCGTTGCTGAATGCTGCGCTGAGCTTGGACTTAAAAAATGAAGATTCTGACCGAAACGGAATTCAAAATTGAGGTCTGCAGGTGGCTTAACAAAAATCAGCGGGCATTCTTTATTGAGCCATTCTCTCTTGAAGAGGTTGCCCATTCATACCGTCTGCCCGAACACACAAAATTCATTCACACTCAGTCTCTGCGGGATGAAAACGGAGATTTGCTGACATTTCTTAAAGGCGGAATATATCTGCGTGACTGGGAAACGATTGACGGAAAGCATCACAGACAGCTTGAATTCTACAAGGTTCTCAAAACATTTATTGACACTCCCGATGTTGAGCCGTATCCGGTAGGATATATTATTGTTTAAAATTTTAAAATATAAGTAATATAAAAAACCGTGGATTTTCCTCTCAGAAAATTCACGGTTTTTATTGTTTTATTTAGAAATCGAGAAAATCTTTCAGTTTCTTGCTTCTGCTCGGATGGCGAAGCTTGCGCAGAGCCTTAGCTTCAATCTGACGGATTCTTTCACGGGTAACGCCGAAACGGCTGCCAACCTCTTCAAGGGTATGGGGATGTCCGTCCTCAAGACCGAAACGAAGAGAAAGAACCTTTGCCTCTCTCTGGGTAAGGGTTTCAAGAACCTCCTGAAGAGTTTCCTTGAGAAGAAGCATTGAAGCCGCATCTGCCGGTGCGGGAGCATCATCATCGGGAATGAAATCGCCGAGATGGCTGTCTTCTTCCTCGCCTATGGGTGTTTCAAGGGAAACGGGCTCCTGCGCAACGCGGAGAATCTCTCTTACCTTATCTGCGGGCATATCAAGCTCAGCCGCAATTTCTTCTGCAGAGGGGTCTCTGCCATTCTTATGAAGAAGCTGGCTGTTTGTCTTCTTGACTTTATTGATGGTTTCAACCATATGAACGGGAATTCTGATTGTTCTTGCCTGATCGGCAATAGCTCTTGTGATAGCCTGTCTGATCCACCATGTAGCATAGGTTGAGAACTTGAAGCCCTTGGTATAGTCAAACTTGTCAACAGCCTTGATAAGACCGAGGTTGCCTTCCTGAATAAGATCAAGGAACTGCATTCCTCTGCCGACATATCTCTTCGCAATGCTGACAACAAGACGCAGGTTTGCTTCTGCAAGGCGCTTCTTTGCCTTTTCGTCATCATCAGCAATTCTGATTGCAAGCTCAATTTCCTCTTCTGCGGTAAGAAGAGGCACTCTGCCTATCTCCTTAAGATAAACCTTTACGGGGTCATCAATGCCCGCACTCTTATCGTCTCCGCCGCCGATATCGAGTGACTTGGGAATATCAACATCAAAATTTTCGATTGCATCGCTTGAAAGGTCGTCGATTATCTCGATATTCTGAGTTTCAAGTGTCTCATAAAGCTTGTCGAGTTCTTCGATATCGAGGTGCATTTCCTCCATCGCTGCGTCGATTTCCTGAGTTGTCAGCTTTCCCGCTGCTTTACCCTTTTCAATAAGTGATTTAAAGGGAGATTTCTTTTCTGTTCCTTCCATAAACACACATCCTTCATCCGTTATTTTTTATTAAAAAGTTTAATAAATTCCTCATCGCTCAAATCAGCCGCATTCGTAATCTTCGGTGCAGACCCTTTTTTCAGAACATCTATGCAATCCTCGCACTCTTTCAGCGAATTGCTCAGAGTGTTTGCGGAAAGATAAATTCTGGTTATCGAGTCCATCTCCTCCGGCGTGAAGCTGTTTGCAAATATGCTCAGATTCGGGTCAAGCCCCTCATCAAGCTTCTGCGCAAGGCATTCCATGATTCTCCTGTTGAAGGAAGTCACAAAATCCTGCGGAGAGAATTTCTCTTTCAGTTTATTATAAAAATCGGGATTTCTCATAAATGAGGCAATCAGCGTTTCTTCCGCTCTTGCCGCCTTTATGTTTTTCGCCCTCTCGGGGTTATTCTTATCCTCAAAGCTCTTTTCGAGCATTGTGTCCTGCTCTTTCTTGCGTCTCACCTCATCAGTACACCGAAGCTTGGTTTTGGCGGAACGAATCTGCGCTTTGATGCTGTCAACATTGACTCCGAGCTCATTCGAAAGCCTTGTTGCATAGATTTCGCTTTCTATGCTTCCGCATTCAGCAAGAATATTTGCTGCCGCCATCAGAAAACGCAGCTTACCGTCATCGGTGAGAATATTATACTTATTTCTCTCTTCAAGCAGACGGTATTCCGTTTTGTTAGCCGCCTCGCTCAGAAGAGAAGCAAATCTTTCTTTGCCGTGAGTTCTGATTATTTCGTCGGCATCCTTGCCGCCGCTCATGGCAACAACTCTGAGCTTCAGACCTGTTTTTCCGAGAACGTTCAGCGCTCTTTCCGTTGCTTTTCTGCCCGCCTCGTCATTATCGTAGCAGATAATAACCTCATCTGCATATCGGGAAAGCAGATTTGCCTGTTCCGAGGTAAAAGCCGTTCCGAGGCACGCAATAGCGTTGCCGAAGCCCGCCTGATGAAGCGCAATAACGTCCATATAGCCCTCAACAAGAATAAGCTTGTTTTCGTTTGCATTCTTTGCAAAATTAAGGGCAAAAACGCCGTTGCTCTTTTTATACACAAGCGTATCCGAAGTGTTGATATACTTCGGTTTTGAATCGTCCATAACTCTGCCGCCGAAGGCAATGACATTGCCCCGAAGGTCGATTATCGGAAACATAACTCTGTTTCTGAAATTATCGTAGCAGCTTGTCCTGCCGTTTTTCTCCGTCCTTCTTGCAAGGTTGGCAAGAACAAGCTCTTCTTCAGTGAAGCCCTTTGAACGCATATGTTCAATCAGACTGCGCCATTCATCAGGTGCATATCCGAGGCCGAATTTTCTGATTGTGTTTGCGCTCAACCCTCTTTTCAAAAAATAGTCAAGCGCAGATCTGTTCTTTTCTTCCATAAGGCATGCATTGAAAAACCTTGCCGCCTCACGGTTTGCCGCAAGAAGCCGCATCCTCTTTTTTGAAAGAGTATCGTCATAGCCGTCCTCGGGCATCGACATTCCCGCAAGCTGCGCAACAGCCTTGACCGCCTCGATATAGTCGAGATTTTCTATTCTTCTTACGAAACTTATAACATCACCGCCCGCTCCGCAGCCGAAGCAGTAAAACGAGCGTGTATCGGGATAAACGGTGAATGAGGGTGTTTTTTCGTTATGAAACGGGCAGAGTCCAACCAGCGTTTTGCCTCGTCTTTTAAGATTGACATGAGAGGAAATAACCTGCTCAATATCTGCTCTTTCCTGTAAATCCTGAATAAATCTTTCGTTTACAGCCGTAAAAACCACCTCACTTTCCGTAAATTTTCAAGTTTTTTTATAATGACCAGTCGTCGGTTTTGCTCCATGCTTTCGGCACATAGAGGTCATTGAAAACCCTGACGGCGTAACGGTCAGTCATGCCCGCAATGAAATCGCATGCAGCAACGTCAATTCCGTCCCTGAACGCAACCTCTTTGAATTGCATCGGAAGGCTTTCGGGATTCTGAGTGAAATGATGGTAAAGCTTCTGTATCATTTCAACTGCCTTGCTTTCCTCACTCTTGCAGGCGGGATTCGTATATACTTTATCAAACATGAACTCATGAAGCTCATCAAAATATAATTTGATTTCGGGGTCAAGCACGATATCTTCCTTGCTGTTTTCAATGCAGCTGAGAACAAGAGTGTTGATTCTTGCGCTCTTTGAATGACCGAGGGCATCACGGATTTCAAGAGGAATATCATCCTCACACATTATGCCCGCAATCGTTGCATCATCGATATCGTGGTTGATGTATGCAATTCTGTCGGCAAGGCGCACAATTCTCCCCTCAAGGGTTGCCGCCTGCTCGCCGTTGGTATGGCGCTCAATACCGTTGCGCACTTCGTATGTAAGATTAAGACCTTCGCCGTCTTTTTCAAGGAAATCAACGACTCTCAGGCTCTGCGAATAATGTCTGAAGCCGCACAGAGAAACCGAATTCAGCGCTCTCTCGCCCGCATGGCCGAAAGGCGTGTGTCCGAGATCATGACCGAGAGCAATCGCTTCGGTAAGGTCACAGTTAAGGTTGAGCGCACCCGCAATCGTTCTTGCAATCTGCGAAACCTCAAGGGTGTGGGTAAGACGGGTGCGGTAATGGTCACCTTCGGGGGACAGAAAAACCTGAGTTTTATGTTTGAGACGGCGGAATGCACTTGAATGAATGATTCTGTCACGGTCACGCTGAAAAGCGGTGCGCACGGGGCACTCCTCTTCGGGTCTCACTCTGCCCTTGCTTTCGCTCGCAAGAGCGGCATATTCGGAAAGAGTCTGTCTTTCTCTTTCGCAGGTTTTTTCTCTGATGCAGGTCATCATATCACCCCTTCAAAAACTATATACTGCCCTAACGTTTCAAAGTACTTCAAAAAAATGCAAATTTTTTATTAAAAATCTCTCCGAATGGCAAAAGCCGTCGGAGAGACTCGATAATCACATAACGGATACGGATAAAGCCCGTCCTTAATTACTGATTCAATCTATATCTGCAAAGAATTCTTCTGTTTTGGTTACGGAATATCTTCCGTTGCTGACATCAATAAGCTTTGCATTGAAGCCGTCAACAATTTCGAGCGGCATTCTGAATATAAGGGTCACATTGTCTTCAAAAAGCGTATCTTCAATAACACCGCCGCTTTCGGGTACAAGAGATGACAGCTTGCCGTAAAAATAATAGTCGCAGGTCACCTTAAGCCTTGCGCACATTGCGCGGGTCACTATTCCGCCCGCCTGCACGGCAATTGAAGCAGAATGCGAATAAGCACGCACAAGTCCGCCTGCGCCGAGCATTATTCCGCCGAAATAGCGGGTAACAACAACTGCACAGTCGGTGACGCCCGTTTTTTCAAGCACATCGAGCACGGGAATTCCCGCAGTGCCCTGAGGCTCACCGTCATCGGAATATCTTTTTATTCCGCTCTCACGCAGAATATAAGCATAAACATTATGGGTTGCGTCCCAATGCTTTTTTGAAACGGCGGCAATGAACTCTAAAGCCTGCTCCTGAGTTGTGACGGGCATAATATGCCCGATGAAGCGGGATTTCTTGACTATATATTCATCTTTCGCATCTGTTCTGATGGTCTTGTAGCTGTTCACATTATCACTCCCGAAAAAAGCAAAGCGGCGCACGCAAATGCACCGCTTAAATATGCTTTTATTTGTTGTTGATATTGAAACGCTTGTTGAAGCGATCAACACGTCCGCCGGTGTCAACGAGCTTCTGCTTTCCTGTAAAGAACGGATGGCATTTTGAGCAGATATCAACACGAAGATTTTCCTTTGTTGAACCGGTTGCGATAACCTCACCGCAAGCACAGCGGATTTCGGTCTGTTCGTACTTAGGATGGATTCCTTCCTTCATCAATGTCACCTCTTTCGGTATATCCATAAACATAACAAATGGATTTTATCACAGGAAATGCAAAATTGCAAGTGTTTTTTAAAAATTTTTTCGTTAATTTATTTTACCTCTATTATTTCACCGAGTCTGAACGAATAAATCAACGTCTGTGCAACGGGTAAACCGATAACTTCAGCAAGACATCGGCGGTAAACCGAAAGCTGCTCTTTATATCTTTCAGCAAGCTCTTCGCCGCTCTGAGCACGGTCAGTCTTATAGTCAACGATAACAAGCCTGCCGTTTTCAACAAAAGCGCAGTCCGCAACGCCCTCAATTATTATACTCTCGCCTCTTGCGGCTTCTTTGGGAATTTCGGGGTGCATTTCAGAAAGAGGCACAGCCGCAGTAAATGCATATTCTTTATATACCTTTTCGGCTCTGAATATTCTTTCAGCAAGCGAACTTTCAAAAAATGCGGATATTGATTTTTTATCAACCGCCTCAGCCTCGGCTTCGGTCAGCATTCCGCCGTCAACAAGCCGTTCAAGCTCATTATCAACGCTTTCTTTTGCTTTTGCGTAGTCGGAAAACTGCATGAATCTGTGGGTCGCCGTGCCCCTCTGAGCGGGTGTCAGCTTGCCTTTACCCGTAAACGCAGGCTTGCGGGAAGCAAAATATTCGCCGCCTATTTTCTCAGCATCAAGCTTTGAAGCGATTCTCTTTGCAACAACGCCGTTGAGAGAAGCAAACGGATACTCATAGGAGAGCCTTTCTCTGATTTCTCTGAGCATTTCTTCATCAAAAAGTATCTCTTCTGCTTCGGCGCACTGAATTCCGGACTGAGCATTCCCCTTGACAATTTCGGTTTTCAGCCTTGTTTCGCAGGGAATGACAAGTCGTTCGGAGAGCCCCGCTTTTTTTCTGAGTGCGTGCGCATCGGGATGTCTTAACAGAGCGGCAAGAACGCATTCCGAATATGATGTGAAAGAATTTACGCTGAACGGGTCAAGTCTGTCATTGCTGCGGATTTTTGCCGCTATTCCCGTAAGCGACTTCGACCAGTCGGTTGATGATGCGAGCATAACAAGCTTTTCTTTTGCTCTTGTGAGCGCAACATAAAGAATTCTCAACTCTTCGGAATGCGATTCGCTGACTTTTTCGGTCTTCGCCGCAATTCTCGGAAGAGTATCAAATTTGAACGGTCCGTCATTCGTTTTTATTCCGATACCGCTTTCACTCGATATAATAAGATCCTTCTTCAAATCGAGAGTGCTGTAAGCTTTCTCGCACGCCGCAACGATACACACGGGAAATTCAAGACCCTTGCTTTTATGAATCGTCATTATTCTTACGGCATTTGCAGCCTCGGATTTTGTTTCGCCGCATTTTATGTTGCTCTTGTTTCCGACAGCGGAATCAACGTATTTTATAAAGCCGGAAACACCCTTGCTACCCGTGTTTTCATATTTATTTGCAAGGTCAATGAAAAGATTGAGGTTTGCTCTTCTCTTTTCGCTGTCTTTCATTGCGCAGACTATTGCGCCGTAACCCGTTTCTTCAATCAGGCGGCGCACAAGCTCTCCCGTCCTGAGCGTTGCCGAAAGAGTACGCATTCTCGCAATTTCCGCAAGAAACGCCGCAGCTTTTTTGCCTCCGTTTTCAGCAGCATTGACAACACATGAATAAACCGAACCCTTTTTCAGATTCGTTCTCATAACCGAAAGCTCATCGGGCGTAAAGCCGAAAACGGGCGAAAGCATAACCGCAGTCAACGGAATATCATCAACGGGATTATCAATGATTTTCAAAAGTGATGTCAGGAATGTTATTTCAGGGGTCTGAAGAATACCTTTTGCCGCTTCGCAGCTTACGGGAATTCCTCTTCTTGTAAATTCATCAACAAACGGCTTGGAATGGCCTTTTATGCTTCTGAGCAGTATGCAGAAATCCCTGTATTCTGCCCTTTTCGTGCCGTTTCCCGAAATGAGGGGCATTCCCTCCGCAACTGCTTTTTCAATATAATCTGCGGCAAACGAAGCCTGAGCCGCAAGCTCTTCGCCCTTTTCGGTTTCAAAAAGATACATTTCGGTATCAGCACCCGCCGATTCGGGATAAGCCGCAGCAGCCTCGAGGCATTCGTTTTTGTCATAGTCAAGACCGCCTGCCTCACGGCTCATAATATATGAAAAGATAAAGTTTATGATTTCTGTAACGCCCTTACGGCTTCTGAAATTCTTTCCGAGGGTTACTTTCGCGGGATAATTTCCGTTTTCGTATTCGGAAAGTCCGTCTCTTCTCGAAAGAAAAATTTCGGGCATTGCCTGACGGAAACGGTAAATACTCTGCTTAACATCGCCGACCATGAACATATTGCTTTCATTCTTCGAAAGAGCATTGAAAATCATATCCTGCGCCATGTTGACATCCTGATATTCGTCAACGAGGATTTCGGCATAGTTTGCAGAAAGCTCATTTGCAAGGTCAGTCTTTCTGTAGTCATCTCCGTCCTTTTCAAAAAGAAGCTTCAGTGCAAGATGAAGAGTGTCGCTGAAATTCGCCTGATTTGCTTCAAGCTTAAGCCGTGTAAGCTCTTTTTCAAAATCAATAACCGCCTCAATAAGCTTCGCAACAATCGGCTCAAGATGCTCCATATCCGCCATATGCTCATCGGCGCTGACCGAAATAAGCTTAATGATTTTCTTCAGGTTGTCTTTATAATCTTCTCTTACGCTTTTGCAGATATCCTTGATTTCGGATTCATAGCCCGCAGGCGCACGCCCCGAGGTTTCAAATTTCACCTCGGAGAATTTTTTAATCATGCTGTCCCAATCATCGTTTTTCAGCGAATCTGCAAGTGAGAAGAACATACGCTTATCGCTTTCAAACGCAGGTGAATACCTGTCCTTTAAAACAGTCTCTTCTCTTAACAATTCAAGGCAATGCTCTGCCGAATCAATCGAATTGACGATATAGCTTTCAATATGAGATGTAATTATTCTTCCCCATTTGCTCTTTTCGGGTGCAAGAGGGTCTGCAAAATCATTTCTGAGCGAAGCAAGCCAGTCTTCGGGGAAAGGATAAGCCTGAGAAAGCTTATGAAGAGTGTAAATCGCTTCAATCAGCTTCCCGTCATCACGGTTATCGCTGATGAGATTGCATAAATTTATGAATTCGGGCTCGGATTTCTGATAAAGCTCCTCTATAACGGCATTAACCGCCTTGCCTTTAAGAATATCAAGCTCGCCGTCATCAATGAGGGTGAAATCGGGCGAAATTCCGAGTGTATGGAAGTTTTCTCTTACAAGATTTATACAAAACGAGTCAATGGTGCAGATGTTGGCGCAGGGCAGCATAAGCTGCTGACGGCGCAGACGCTTATCCGAGGGATTTAACGCAATTTTTTTGCTGATTGCCGCCGCAATCTTTTCTTTCATCTGAGCAGCAGCGGCATTTGTAAAGGTTACAATCAGCAGATTTTCAACTCCGCACGGATTCTCCGCATCGCATATTCTCTGAATAACTCTTTCAACAAGCACCGCCGTTTTGCCCGAGCCTGCAGCCGCACTGACAAGCAGAGTGCCTTTTCGGGCTTCAATCGCCTTTTGCTGGTCAACCGTCCACTTCATCAGTCTCAGCTCCTTTCTCAAGCAAATCAAGGGTATCTTTATCCTTCATGTCGTTAAGCACCTGAACGGGGATATTCTCTTCAAAACCGCAGACCGCTTTATAATCGCAGTAATCGCAGATGGTTTTGTAGTTTGCACCGCTCACCGGAAGAGCGGGAATGCTGCCCGAATGAAGCTCATTCGCCATTTCAATCAGGATTTCATCTGCTTTATTTTTAAGCAGTTCAAGCTGTCTGAGGCTAATTAGCGAACCGCTCATTTTTCCTTTTTTGAAGTCAACGGGAACATAAAGTCCGCTTGCGGTCTTATCCATTGCAAGCACAACATCGCAGTCACTCAGTACAATTCCCGCACTTCTGCAGCCCTTCTGCATTTCTTCATTCAGCTTTTCTCTGTCCTCGTTTCTTTCGGCAGACATCTGCGGTGATTTTGCGGCATAATAGAGCACACCTGCGGGTGTAACTTCGCCGTATCTTTCGCCGCCGTTCTGCCAGAGGGTGAAAAGATAAATAAGCATCTGCATGTTAAGCCCGTGCATAACATCGCTGAGTCTGAATTTCTTGCCCGATGATTTATAGTCAACTATTCTTACATATTTTCTGCCGTTTATCTCCGCGGTATCAACTCTGTCAATTGCGCCCGAAACGCTGATTTTTCCCGTATCAAAATCAAGCTCATAAGGCGGTACTTCGCCGTCAGAACCGATTTGCAATTCAAAATCAACGGGCACAAAATCGCTGTTTGCAAGCTCTCTGATAAGTCTTTCGGCAACATCGCAGACGGATGCCGCAAGCTTATTGTAAAGATACATGAATCTTTCGCTCTGCTCGCTTCCGCCAAGCTTTGCAATGAGATAATCGGTCATGAGCGCCGTTATATATTCCGAAAGCTCTTTTCGTGAAAGTGAAATAAGCTCTTCTCCTTTATAATCGGTCAGAAGCTTTTCGAGAACATGGTGAATGATATTACCCTTCTGCATCGGGTCAAGCTCTGCAATTTTTCTGGGCATCGCCTTTATTCCGTAGCGGCAGAAATATGAGAACGGACATTTATGGTAGCTTTCAACTCTTGAAGCGGAAATAAACATATTCCTGCCGAAAAGATTCTTTGCCGCTTCTTTATCCGTAATTGCAAATTCTCTGTTGCCTGCGGCTCTTTCAAGCGCAGCAAGTCTGCCCGAATAATCAGGCTGATTAAGAAAATATTCATTGAGCGTTTTATTAAAAGCATCTCCCCTGCTTCTCGTCTTTGCAAGCTGCTCAAATGCAAGTGATTCGCCCTCAACATAATACATTCCGTCAAGCTGAGATGCATCAGTCTCAACGCATCCGGGGAAAAGCTGTCTGATTTTTACATACAGTTCCGAGGGTGCAAGCTGCTCGCCCTTTGCATTTCGTTCAGGGCAGCAGACATAAAGCTTTTCGCTTGCGCAGCAGAAGGAATTATATGCAATCAGCTTTTCTTCCGCCAGCTTATATTCACCGAAGCCCGAAAGCTCAAGACCCATTTCGCTCATTTTGCGGCGGTCATTATCTGTCAGCGCAGTGCCCGATGAGGGGGCGGCGGGAAAAACTCCGCTGTTTGCACCGACAATGAATACCGCTTTGGGCGAAACGATTCTGATTCTGTCTGCCGAGCCTACGGTTATTTCGTCAAGCCCCTGCGGCAGACTGCCTACGGTCTGCACAGAAAGCATAAGCTCCATGGCTTCGGAAAATTCCGAAGCAGTTATATGTCTGTTTCTGAACAGCGTTTCAAGGCTGTCCAGTATATCCATAACTACATCCCAGAGTCTTTCAAGTTCAAGGGCAATTGAGCTTTCACCCTGCTCATTCAGCTTCCTTGCGAGCGTTCTTATACTCTGTGCGGCATCAATGCTTTCAAGAAAATCATAAACCGCATTCGCCGCACCCGCACCGTCAACATCCTCAAAAGCTTTGCGCAATGCGCACAGAGGCGCAACCGCTTTTTGACGCAGGGAATTCAGCTTTCCGAGAATCTCCAAATCATCATCGGTTGTTTCAACACCGAAGCCCCGGGGGTTCTTTTCCCAATCGCCGAGCCAACCTTTTCCGTTTATCTGCCACAGATAACAGTAATTTTCCAGCTCAGATATTTCTTCTGTTTCAAGCCCCGCAAGACCCGTTTTGAGAAAGCGCATAAAAGTTTCGGTGTCAAATCCGCCTGCGGCAATCTTCACCGCACTGCTCACAAGAGTAACCACGGGCGAAGCATCAACAGGCTGTCTGCTGTCATCAAAAACACCTATTCCGCATTTTCTAAGCGCACTGCCGAGAGGTGCTTCGTAATCAGCACTGCTTCTTGCGATAACCGCAATATCACGGCAACGGTAGCCCTTTTCTCTTATCAGCTTTTTCGCCGTGCAGGCAACAAATTCGCATTCGGCATAAATATCCGCCGCCTTGCACAGAACAATATTTTCACATTTTTCCTCATAAACATTCGGTGCGGGGGAAAACAGCTCCTGCTCAAGAGCGGAAAGCTCGGGAGAAGCATACCTTTCAAGCTGAGGCGGGAAATTATTGAACTTGTTTCTCATTGAAAGATACTGCGGTTTTGCAACGGCAACCGCATTCTTCTTTGCTATGTCAATAAGCTTTTTCGCAGTTCTTTTTGTATGCGCAAAAAGGTCAGTTTCATCGTCAGCATTTTCAAGGTTATCCGTGCATAAAGTAACATATACCGCCGCGGCTTTTCTGAGCATATGCTCAATAACCCTGAACTCCTGAACGGTGAATCCTCTGAACGAATCTATAAAAACAATTCGTCCGTTGAAATAATCCGTATCGGGAAGAACATCGCAGAGCTCGTCCAGCAAATCATCGGGATTGAAATAACTGCCCTCAATCATCGCATCATAGGAATCGAGCACATTGACTATATCCGAAAGCTTCATTTTCAGAAGCCTGTCCTCCATTTCCGCCAGAGCAAGGCGCACCGAGTCGGTAGAGAGCGCATTCTGTTTGAATTCGGAGGAAAGAGCGGTAAATTCGGAGATAACCGAGCGTCTGCCCGTATGCTTTTTATAAAGTCTGAGCTTATCTTTGACGCCTTCGAGCGCCATTGACATAAGCGCGGCCCTTGCGGAATCGTCAAGCCTTCTTCGCTCGTGAAGAGCGGGCTTACCCACAAGCTTTTCGCCAAGACTCGTAAAGCTCATGACGTCAATTTCCGCCATTGCTTCCGCTCCCATTCTTCCGAGCATTATCTTTTCGCTCATAAACGAAAACTGCTCGGGCACAATGAGAGTGGTTTTTCTGCCGCCTTTTGCAAACTGCTCGGCAAGATTCATTATATGGGTGGTTTTTCCGCCGCCCGTTCTGGATAAAATAAGATAAAGCATAATTATCTCCAAACTCAAAATAATAAATAATTATAACACAAACAAGAATCTTTGTCAGCAACTATTTAAAATATATTAAAAAGATGTTCACTTGACACACAAAACATATTATGCTATTATACAAGATGAATTTTTATACTTGAAAGGAGAAAATCCATAATGGATGACCCGGGCCCTGCGAATATTATCTTTAAACTCTTGCTTTTATTTGTTCTCATTCTCGTCAATGCATTCTTTGCAATGAGCGAAATGGCAATCGTTTCTCTCAATGACACAAAAATGCAGAAGCTTGCCGAAGAGGGCAACAAAAAAGCAAAGCAGATTGTTAAACTTACTGAAAATTCAAGCAGATTTCTTTCAACAATTCAGATCGGCGTTACCCTTGCAGGCTTCCTTACTTCTGCATCGGCTTCTCAGAACTTTGCCGATATGCTCACAAACGCTTTAGGGAAAACCCCGATAGTGAACTTTATTCCCCTGAGCATCATCGATGTTTCTTCGGTTATCATCATCACTATCCTCACCTCTTATTTTTCTCTCGTGCTCGGCGAGCTTGCTCCCAAAAGAATTGCAATGCAGATTCCCGAGAAGGTTTCGTTCAAGGTTGTCGGAGCGCTTACATTTATCGCAACCGTAACCAAGCCCTTCGTTAAATTCCTTGCACTTTCAACAAACGGAGTTGTCCGCCTTCTTGGCTTCGACCCCAACGCAGACGAAGAAAACGTTACCGAAGAGGAAATCAGAATGATGGTTGATGTCGGCGGCGAAAAGGGAGTTATTGAGGACACTCAGAAAGAAATGATTGACAACATCTTTGAGTTCGACGATCTTGATGCGGGCGATATAATGACTCACCGAACCGACATGACGGCAATCGAAGTTTCGCGTTCTCTTAAAGAGGTTGCAGAAATAGCCGTTGAAAACGGTTATTCAAGAATTCCTGTCTATAAAGATGACCCCGACAGCATTGTCGGCGTTCTCTACGCAAAGGATCTGCTTAAATTTGTCGGACATAATATTCCTTCCGACCTTACTATAGAAAAAGTCATGAGAAAAGCACTTTATGTGCCCGAAACTCAGGCTTGCGGCGACCTTTTCAAGGCGATGAACGAAAGCCGCACACAGTTTGCGATTGTTGTTGACGAATACGGCGGCACCGCAGGCATTGTTACCCTTGAAGACGTTCTCGAATCAATTGTCGGCAACATTCAGGACGAATATGACGATGAGGAAGAAGAAATCGTAAAGATCAACGAAACAACCTTCACCATTGACGGAACAACCGACCTCGACGAGGTTGACGAGCTTGTCGGCGTCGAGCTTCCCGAAGGCGATTATGACACCCTCGGCGGCTTTGTAATCAGCCTTCTCGGCTATCTTCCCTCAGAAAATCCCGATGAGCCTGCCGTTGCGGAATACAAAAATCTCCGTTTCACCGTTCTTTCATACGAAGAGCGCAGAATCGGCGACATAAAGGTTGAAATCCTGCCCGTTGAAGAAGAAACGGAAAACACTGATGAGGATTAACTTATAACGGGCTGCTTTTTCCGCAGCCCGTTTTTGACTGCCGTTAAAATGCAGAGGCGATTCGTAAATCGCCTGCGGAATAAACATTATTTCTCAACACTCAAACGGATAAGAGAGGAAAAAAATGAACAGATTGAACATTATACCACAACCCAACAAAATAACTTATCTCGGCGGCGAAACGGCTGTTGAAGGGCTTGAAACAACCGTTCAGCTTTCCGATGCCCTCGGTGAAGAGGAATATGTTTTAACCGTTGACACAGACGGAATAAAGCTTATTGCGGGAAGTGAAAAGGCTGTTTTTTACGGCAAACAGAGCATAGCTCAGCTTGAAGAAATCACCCCGTGCGTACTGATTGAAGATAAGCCTGCATACAAGTACAGAGGCTTTATGCTTGACACGGTAAGACACATTATCTCAATTGAAGACACCAAAAAGATGATTGACGCCGCCGCAAGCGCAAAAATGAATGTAATGCACTGGCATCTGACTGACGACCAGGGATTCCGCATTTTTATTGAAAGCAGACCCGAAGCCGCTCTTCTCGGCTCCGTCAGAACACATTCGGGCTTCGGTACATTAAAAGAAGAGGGCGGATATTCGGGATATTTCACAAAAGCCGAAATCACCGAAATCATCAACTACTGCGCAGAAAGATACATCACCGTTATACCCGAGTTTGACATTCCGGGTCACTGCTCGGCGCTGCTTCATGCTTACCCTGAAATATCCTGCAAGGGTGAGGCTGTTGCAGTCAAGACCCATCAGGGTATTTTCGAGGACATTCTCTGCGCCGGCAAGGAGAAAACCTTTGAAACGGTCTTTGACATTCTTTCGGAAATGCTTGAACTGTTCCCCTCGGAATATATTCACATCGGCGGCGACGAAGCTCCGAAGGCACGCTGGAAGGAATGCCCCGACTGCCAAAAGAGAATAAAAGAGCTCAGTCTTAAAAATGAAGAAGAGCTTCAGGGCTGGTTTACAAACCGTGTAATTGATTTCCTTGAAAGCAAGGGCAGAAAAGCAATTGTATGGAATGAAAGCTTGAAGGGCGGCAACCTCAGAAATACTGCCGTTGTTCAGAAATGGATGGACAGAAAAGAGCTTTCCGCCGATTATGCAAACAATGGCGGCAAGGTTATTGTTTCAAATTTCTTCCATTATTACTGCGACTATCCATACGGAATGACCCCTCTTATCAAGACCTATAATTATAACCCCGCAACACGCAGATTCAGAAAGCCCGAAAACATTGTCGGCGTTGAAGTGCCGATATGGACGGAATATATCAACAACCCCGAAAAGCTCGGTTATCTCTGCTTTCCCCGTTTCACGGCAGTTGCGGAAACGGGCTGGACTCTTCCCGAAAACAAAGACCATTCTGACTTCATGAGACGATTCATGACATATTCAAAGCTTCTCAACAAAATCGGCATCACACCCGCCCCGACCGAAAAATGGAATCCGTCTGCGTTTGACAGACTTACCGAAACACTGAGCTTTGCAAATTCAATAAGACACAGGAAATAAAAAATGAGGTACGGTTTATGCCGTACCTCAGATTCTTTATTTTTTATTTATTCTGCCTACATAGCTGAATGCTTCCATAACTGCTACAACCGAAATGAATCCGCATGCGATGATAAGTGAAAGCTTAAGGTCGATTACACCATTCTTCCAGATATCCCACACAGCTTCCATGGCAACAAGGAAAATTGCCGATTCAGCTGCAAGGAGCGAGAAAATATGAAGTCCCTTGATTTTCTTTCCGCCTATGAGTGCCGAGTCAATAGCTATGAATGCCGCGGCAAGAATGGTAAGGGGAAGGAAGAAATTTGAAAGCCAGAGCATGTGACCGGTTTTGTGAGATATGTAGAAAAGATAACACACTATTGCGCCGAAGCAGATAAGGCTTGTAACAATGGGCGGAGTTACACGCAGAACGGGAAGAACCGCAATAATCCATGTTACTATCAATGCGCCCACAACATAGCCGAACCAATAATCGTATCGGTCAAACGCAAGGTCGATTGCGATACAGATGGTTGAGGGAAAAACCAGAAGAGCGGTGAAAATCGCCGCATAGCTCTTTGACATTTTTCCGGGATTCTTGAAAAACGGCTTTTTCTCCTCCTGAGGGGCTGCTGCCTGATTAACGGGAACCGCTTCAACCTGAGGCGCTTCTTTTGCCGTGCAATCGGGGCAAACTGTTACGCCGTCGGGAAGCTGCTTTCCGCAGTTTGAACAAAACATATATACTACCTCCTTAATTTGCTAATTTACATTATACATGAAAAAATTCAAAAATCAACATCAGTTTAATAAACTGTCAAATAAATTGACAAACAATTAACAATGTTGTAATATATATTGAAATAAAAATCCTATTATATAATTACATACATAGAAATTATAGAAAGGCTGTTGAGAATTATGGCAATATTCAGACCGTTCAGAGCTGTCAGACCCGTTCCGGAGTTTGCTTCAAGGGTTGCCGCGCTTCCTTATGATGTTATGAACAGTGCAGAAGCAGCGGAAATGGTTAAGGGCAATCCTTACTCATTCCTTCATGTTGACAAGGCTGAAATTGATTTACCCTCAGGCACCGACCTTTATTCAGAGCAGGTTTATCTCAAAGCAAGAGAAAATATGGATAAGCTTGTTTCAGACGGTATCTGCAAGCAGGACGAAGAGCCGAAATTCTACATTTACCGTCAGATTATGAACGGCAGAAGCCAGACGGGTCTTGTCGGCTGCGTTTCAATTGACGATTATATCAACAATATTATAAAAAAGCATGAGCTTACAAGAGCGGACAAGGAAGCTGACCGAATCAACCATGTTGATTATTGCGACGCAAACACAGGCCCCATTTTCCTCACCTACCGTCCGCAGAATGAAATTGCCGCCATTCTTGCCGATTGGAAAGAATGTCACACTCCCGTTTACGATTTCGTGACGGATGACGGTATTGCAAACACAGTCTGGGTTATCGACTGTCCTGAGCTTATCGCAAAAATCTCGGCTCTTTTCGCAGATGTTGACTATCTTTATATCGCAGACGGTCACCACCGTGCCGCTTCGGCAGTCAAGGTCGGTCTTAAACGCCGTGAGCAGAATCCAGCATTTGACGGCAACGAGGAATTCAATTATTTCCTTGCAGTTCTTTTTGACTGCAATGAGCTTGAAATAATGGATTATAACAGAGTTATGAAGGACCTTGCGGGTAACACTCCCGCTCAGTTCATTGAAAAAATCAGCGAAAAATTCGATGTTGAGGAAATCGGAGCTCAGGCTTATAAGCCTGAAAAAGCGCATACCTTCGGAATGCTGCTTGACAGCAAATGGTATAAGCTCACCGCAAAAGACGGCACTTTTGACGAATCCGACCCCGTTGCATCTCTTGATGTTTCCGTTCTTCAGAACAACCTCATTTCGCCCGTGCTCGGAATTGATGACCCGAGAACGGACAAGAGAATTGATTTTGTCGGCGGAATAAGAGGTCTCGGCGAACTTGAGAGAAGAGCAAGCGAAGATATGTGCCTTGCATTCTCGATGTATCCCACAACCTTAAAAGAGCTTATGGATATTGCTGATGCAGGCAAGCTCATGCCGCCCAAATCAACATGGTTTGAGCCCAAGCTTTTAAGCGGTCTCTTTATCCACAAACTGAAATAATCAATCTTTTCGGGGATAAACTATTCCCGAAAGGAATGATTTGATGAATAAAGTCAGTTTTTTTGACACCAAGCCGTATGACAGAATATATTTTGAAATGTTCAAGGACAAATACGGCATTGAAATTGAATATTTTGAATCGAAGCTGAGCGCAAAAACCGCCGTTATGGCAAAAGGTTCAAAGGGCGTTATTGCTTTCGTCAATGACAGTATAACGGCAAAAACAATTGAGGTTTTAAAGCAAAACGGAATTGAAATAATTGCCATGCGCTGCGCAGGCTACAATAATGTTGACCTTGCCGCCGCAAACGGAGTCATGCCCGTTGTCAGAGTTCCCGATTATTCCCCTTATGCCATAGCTGAACACACAATTGCTCTGCTTCTGACACTCGTAAGAAAAACCCATAAGGCTTATATCAGAACGAGAGACCATAACTTCAGCCTCAACGGATTTGTCGGCTTCGACCTTCACGGAAAAACAGTCGGAATTATCGGCACGGGAAAAATCGGCTCCGCTCTCGCAAGCATATGTCTGGGCATGGGTATGAATGTTATTGCATATGACCCCAACCCCACCGATGACAGAATCGAATATGTTCCGCTCGAGGATTTGTTTAAACGCTCCGACATCATTTCGCTTCACTGTCCTCTCACGAGCAAGACAAGATATATCATCAACCGTGAATCTCTTCTGCTGATGAAAAAAGGCGTTTATATTTTAAATACATCCAGAGGCGCACTGATTGACAGCGAGGCATTGACAGATGCGATAAAAAGCGGTAAAATCGGCGGAGCGGGTCTTGATGTGTATGAAGAAGAAAGCGAATTCTTCTATGAGGATTTGTCCGACAGCGTTCTGAAAGACGATATTCTCACAAGACTTATTATGATGCCGAATGTTCTTGTTACTTCGCATCAGGCTTTTCTCACCCATGAAGCGCTTCGCAGGATTGCCGAAACAACGCTTGGTAACCTTCAGAGCTTTTTTAACGGGGAACAGCTTGAAAATGAAATTGTTTCAAACAAAAAGGTATTATTAAAATAAAAATGGGGGTGGTTTTCGCCATCCCCGTACATTTTGCACAAACGAATCTCAAAATTTAATTTTATTGTATAAAATATGCCGATTATTAAATAAATATGCATTTATTCTTGACTTTATGCAATATTCTATGTATAATTATGCGTATATTCTAAGCTGAGGTATTATATTATGAACAAGGCAAAAATTTTTATAGACGGAAAAGAAGGAACAACGGGTCTGCGCATTTTTGAAAGACTCCGAGGAAGAGAAGAGCTTGAAATTTTCTCTCTCCCCGACGAGCTCCGCAAGGATACCGCTGCAAGAAAAGAAGCGCTCAACAACTGCGACATAGCTTTTCTCTGCCTTCCCGATGCGGCTTCAATCGAAGCGGTTTCGCTCATCAATAACCCCGATGTCAAGGTTATTGACGCTTCAACCGCTCACCGCACCTTGCCCGAATGGGCATACGGCTTCCCCGAGCTTTCAGCGGCACATCTTGAAAAAATTAAAAATTCAAAGCGTGTTGCCGTGCCCGGCTGCCATGCAAGCGGCTTTGTTGCCCTCGTCTATCCCCTTGTTGCTGCAGGAATTCTCCCCGCAGATGCTCTTGTCACCTGCCATTCGATAACAGGCTACAGCGGAGGCGGCAAAAAGATGATTGCCGAATACGAAAACGGCTGCAGAACGCCGAATTTCGATTCACCACGCCAGTATGCTCTCACTCAGCAGCATAAACACCTTAAAGAAATGAAAGTAATCACGGGTCTTGAAAAGGAACCCATTTTCTGCCCCATTGTTTCGGATTACTACAGCGGAATGGCAGTCACCGTTCCTCTCTTCAAGGAAAATCTTGCTGAGGGAAAGACAGTCAGCGATATAATCGAAGCATATAAAAATACATACACAACCGATTTCGTCAGCTATACCGACAGCACGGGCAGCGACGCAATGATAAATGCAAATGCACTCCGATGCAAGGACAATATGGAAATTTTCGTTCAGGGCAACGAAGACAGAATCCTGCTCATCGCAAGATTCGACAATCTCGGCAAGGGCGCATCGGGCGCAGCAGTCGAATGCATGAATATTATGTTGGGACTCGACCCGAAAACAGGGTTAAGTCTTTAATGGAGGATATATGATTAAGGAAATTAACGGCGGCGTTTGCGCTGCAAAGGGATTTACCGCAAGCGGAGTTCACTGCGGTATCAGAAAGAATAAAACAAAAAAAGACCTCGCCCTTATTTTCAGCGAGAAAAAGGCGGCTGCCGCATGCGTATACACTCAGAATCTCGTTAAGGGTGCGCCGCTTACCGTTACAAAGAACAATGTTTCCGACGGCTATGCTCAGGCAGCAATCTGCAACAGCGGCAACGCAAACACCTGCAATGCAAACGGCATTGAAATCGCAGAAGAAATGTGCGCTCTCCTCGGCGCAGAGCTCGGAATAAACGCAAAGGATGTTATCGTTGCATCAACGGGCGTTATCGGTCAGCCTCTTGATATTACCCCCATTGCTGAGGGTATCCCCCATCTCGTCAAGGGTCTCAAGGCTGACGGCATGGATGCCGCAACCGCAATCATGACAACCGACACCAAAGAAAAATGCGCTTCATATTCATTTGAAATCGGCGGCAAGGAATGTCACATCGGCGGCATCGCAAAGGGCTCAGGCATGATTCATCCCAACATGGCAACAATGCTTGTTTTCGTAACAACAGACGCTGCAATTTCTCCCGAAATGCTTCAGAAGGCACTCAGCGAAGATATCAAGACTTCATTCAATATGGTAAGCGTTGACGGCGACACCTCAACAAACGATATGGTTTCTGTTATGGCAAACGGCATGGCAGGAAACGAAGAAATTACCTGCGAGGGTGCGGATTTCGATGAATTCTGCGAAGCTCTCGGTGCAGTCACCAAAAAGCTCTGCAGAATGATTGCCGGCGACGGCGAAGGCGCAACAAAGCTTCTTGAATGCATCGTTACGGGCGCAGACAGCAACAAAACCGCAGTTACGGTTTCAAAATCGGTTATCTGCTCATCACTTTTCAAGGCTGCAATGTTCGGCGCTGACGCAAACTGGGGCAGAGTTCTCTGCGCTATCGGCTACAGCGGCGCAGATGTTGATGTTACCAAAATCGATGTTTCATTCAAATCTGAAGCAGGTCAGATTGATGTCTGCAAGGACGGCGCAGGAATTGATTTCTCCGAGGAAATTGCAAAAGAAATTCTTGTCAAAGATGAAATTCAGGTTCTTATTGACCTCAAGAGCGGCGATTATTCAGCAACTGCATGGGGCTGCGACCTGACATACGATTATGTTAAAATAAACGGCGACTACAGAACTTAAGGATGGTTAAAATGGAATTTTCAAACGCAATGAGAGGGCAGGTTCTTGTTGAGGCCCTCCCCTATATTCAGAAATATTCAAATAAAATCGTTGTCATCAAATACGGCGGCAACGCTATGATAAATGAAGACCTCAAGAACGCAGTTATGGGCGATATCGCTCTGCTTTCGCAGGTTGGTATCAAAGTTGTGCTTGTTCATGGCGGCGGTCCCGAAATCAGCGACATGCTTAAAAAAATCGGCAAGAAGAGCGAATTCGTTGACGGTCTGCGTGTTACTGACAAGGAAACCGCAGATATCGTTCAGATGATACTTGCAGGCAAGGTTAACAAGAGTCTTGTCAACAAGCTTGAATCTCTCGGCTGCAAGGCAATCGGTCTTTGCGGTGCAGACGGTCACCTCATCTCCGCAAAGGTCAAAGATGAGCGTCTCGGCTTCGTAGGCGAAATAACCGACATCAACCCTCAGCCTATTCTTGATTTACTTGAAAGCGGATACATTCCCGTTGTTTCAACAACAGGCTTTGACAGCGAAGGCAATATTTACAACATAAACGCAGACACTGCGGCGGCAGGCATCGCAGGCATTCTCCGTGCAGAAAGCTTCATTTCGATGACTGACATTGCGGGCATTCTCCGTGATAAGGACGACCCCTCTACTCTTATCCCCAAAATTTATGTCAGCGACATTCCCGAGCTTGTCAATGACGGCATTATTTCAGGCGGCATGATTCCGAAAATCGACTGTTGCCGTGAAGCAATCCGCAAGGGCGTTAAGAAAGTTTTCATTATCGACGGCAGAGAGCCCCACTCACTGCTTATTGAAATTCTCACCAATGAAGGTCTCGGCACAATGTTTGTGCAGGGCTGAGAAAGAAGGCAGACTAATGGACATTATCAATAAAGACAAAGAATTCGTTGCGGGCACCTATGCGCGCTTTCCTCTCACACTGACAGAGGGCAACGGCGCATTGCTCTACGATGAAAACGAGAAAGAATATATTGACCTCGGCAGCGGCATTGCCGTCAACATTTTCGGCGTTGCCGATGATGAATGGCTTGAAGCTGTTACTGCGCAGGCTTCAATGCTCAGCCACACATCAAATCTTTATTACACAAAGCCCTGCGCTGATCTTGCAGAGCTTCTCTGCAAAAAAACGGGAATGAAGAAGGTTTTCTTCTCGAACTCGGGCGCAGAAGCAAACGAATGCGCAATCAAAACTGCTCGCCGCTGGGCATTGCAGAATAAAGGCGAAGGCAACCACACAATAATCACTCTCAAAAACAGCTTCCACGGCAGAACAATCACCACTCTTGCCGCAACGGGTCAGGATTCATTCCACACCGATTTCGGTCCGTTCACGGAGGGTTTTGTTTATGCCGAAGCAAATAACCTTGAAAGCGTCAGAGCACTTGCAGATGAATACAACTGCGCCGCTATAATGATGGAAGCGATTCAGGGCGAAGGCGGAATTTTCGTTCTCAGCGACGAATTCGTCAAGGGCGTTTTTGAGATTGCAAAAGAAAAGAATATGCTTGTTATTTTTGATGAAGTTCAGACAGGCAACGGAAGAACAGGCAAGCTCTACGCTTACATGCATTACGGCGTAACACCCGATATCGTTTCAACGGCAAAGGGTCTTGCAGGCGGTCTGCCTCTCGGCTGCACAATGCTCGGCGAAAAGGTAAAAGATACTCTTACAGCCGGCTCGCATGGCTCAACATTCGGCGGCAACCCCATCTGCTGTGCAGGCGCACTCAGCATTCTTTCGAGAATAGATGATAATCTTCTCAAGGATGTTACCGCAAAGAGCGAGTATATTCTCTCGCGTCTGAACGGTGCAAAGGGCGTCAAGAGCGTTTCAGGTAAAGGTCTCATGCTCGGCATTGAAACAGAAAAGCCCGCAAAAGAAATTATTGCTTCGGCAATGGAAAAGGGCGTTCTTGTTCTCAGCGCAAAAACAAAAGTGCGTCTCCTCCCCCCGCTCACTATAACCTATGACCTTCTCGAAATTGCGATGGACAAGCTTCTTGAAGCTATTGCTGAATAAGTAACAATTAAGCCTCGGTTCGAAACCGAGGCTTTTTGTTACTTATTTTCTTGTTTTAACTTCTTATCAAAGTATCCCATGAGCCATATTGCGGCAATAACGTCAACCACAACTTCAAGAATTGAAATAATTATTGCAACTGCGCCGTGCACAGTTTCGCTGACATTAGCCGTCAGAAAAGACGCTGCAACCGCCATAAGATAATGAACTATGCTTGCAGCTTTCGATGCAACATAAATAATTCCGAGAAACATCAGTCTGCTTTTAAGCTCTTTATATGCCCTGTGGGCAAAGCTGTCATAAATCACAAACGATATGATAACCGAAACAATCGCAACAATATCGCCCCATACGGTAAGATGAGCATAATCCGCATAGAAGAATTTCACCGATTCATGAAACAGCAGCGAAAACAGCGCATTAACCGTTGTTTCCAGAAATACCGCAACTGCTATGTAAAACCTGACCGAAGGTTTTTGGTTTATCTGATTTGTTTTTGCCATGCTCATCCTCCTTCACTGTAATTTAATTATATTGATACTCAGGCAGGTTGTCAATGCAAAATCATTTTCATTGTTTCCGTGCAGCAAAAAACTCCCGACAGAAGTCTGTCGGGAGTTTTGAATTCATATTCGGATCAGCCTTTGATAAGTCTGATAAGCTCGGAAACGATTGTCCAGAGCTTTGTGCCTCTGATTGTCCAGAGAATGTTCTTTGCGAAGCTCTTTTCCTCAACAAACTCAAGGGGCTCGCTGCCGTCATCAATAACAAGAGCCTGGCTGATGCAAAGACCGCCTTCGCCGTAGATTTCAGCTCTTACATACTGGAAATCTTCTGCACCGTCAATTGTGTCGAGGTCGAGAGTAACCGCTCCGTCGATTGCTGATTTTGAAATAATCTTGCCGTTTGCAATCCATCTGATTTCTGTTGCATCCTTTGCGGTTGCGGTGATCTTGTGACCGTCAACGGTAAGGCTTGTGAACATGGGATAAGGAAGACCCTCGTTCATAACATCAATCTCTGTTTCGGGGCCGATGGTATCATTGGGACGCAGTTTTCTTGTAATCATGAAGAATGCGCCGCTCTGCATTGTTTCCTTGATGTTTTCAACATCGTTCTCTTTCATCATGAACACGCTGAACGAGGAGTCAACAATGTCTGTCCAGTGAGCATCTGTGTTGCTGAATCCGATAACATTCTTGCCGTAGGGAAGGCAATACATAAGAAGGTTATCCCAGAGAATTCTGTCATAGCCTGTAGTGCCGTTTCTCTCGTTGAAAACCTCTGTGCCGAGGCAGCTGTCATACTTAAGAATAAGGTCGCCGAAGAATGCAACATTCTCAGGATCTTTTACTGCTTCGGGATATGTGTTTGACTGAAGCCAGTCACCGGGGTGATTGATATGGGAAAGACCGCCGTTTTCGTCAATGAATCTGATTGCCTGCTCATATCCGATTTCGTTTTCCTGACCGGGGAAACCGTTGCCCTTATCGGCAGGAAGGAAATAGCCGTTAACGTGGTTTTTGGTGAGCGAAATGTAGTTGAGCTCATTTGCACCGAGAACGGGAACAATCTTCTTGTTTCTGATTGTGCCGTCATAGAGAGGATATGTGCCGTTCTTGAGCTGCTCATATTCCTCGGTTGTGAGATGCTCAAAGGGGTTGCCAATGATGGGCTGATAAGTGTAAAGAACCTGCTTGTCGGGCTCCTTGTCCCAATCAACGCCTGTTATGCCATGGTCAGAAATTGCAAGGAAATCATAATCCTGATTGTAGTATTCCTTAACCATGACGGGAAGAGTATCCTCTGCATCGCTGTAGGTTGTGTGAGAATGAAGAGTGCCTTTATATGCACCCCATGCATTTTCGCCTTCCCAGACAACGTCTTCATAGGGGGAAACGATTGTGTAGTCCGCATCTGCAGCAAAGCCGATAACGGCAAACTGCATGAGCATAAGTGCGGAAAGAATGATACTTACTGCTTTTTTCATGTCAACATCTCCTGTTTAAGTATGTATATATTAAACCAAATTTTTCACTAAAAGTCAATGACTTTCAGAAAGTCTTATGCAAGTTACGGAATATGCAGGAACGGTATAATTGAATTTTTCCGAAAAACCGTCAACCGTGAACTCTTCCATAATACAGTCTTCTTTTTCGCCGAGAATGTTGTCATCTGCAAGACTTTCGCCTGCGACCTGAGCAATTTCTGCACTTGCGGCAACCTGTGTACCCGAAATATCAACAGCAAGGGTTCTCGAAGTGCCCGTAACATTGACAAGCTTGATGATTACATCGCCCGTTTCATCGGTGCTGACAACGTGATAAAGCTCAGCTTCTGAGTCAGAGGCGAAATCATAGTCAACATAAAGCTCTCCGTCGATATAGCATTTGACCTGAGTGTCTGAAACGACAACCTTTAGCTCATAGGTCTTGCCGGTTTCAACGGCAAAAGGCTTATCCGTTCCGAGGATTTTGCCGGTTTTTGCGCCGTTCTCTATTCTCTGAAGAGCGGAAACGGTATTGCCCCATCCGCCGATATTCCAGAAAATATTGTTATCAATATCCTTTACCGCAAAGGGAATGAGGAAGCCCTCTTCACCGTCAAGCTTTGTTGCCTCAACGGTATAAGTATAATCAGTCCAGTCCTCCGAGCCGAAATATGCAACCGAGCCCGTATTGCTGTATTGCATCCATGTTGATTTCTGGATAAGCTTGCCTTTTTCCATCTTAAAATCGCCGTCAGTTGCCTTTTCCCATCTCCACCAGAGAGGAATTGCCGTGAAAGAATCGGACTCAATTGTTTTGCCCGTTTCGTTGTTGATAACCTTAACATTATCAAACTGCGCCGAGGTATACCATGTTCCGACGCCGACCTTGCCGCTGAGAGGCTTCTGCTCAACCTCTGCTCCCTCAAGAGTCGATTTCAGAAGCGCAAGACCCGCATTGGTCGAGAAAATCTTCTGCATATAATAGCTGATTGAGCCCGTTGACTGATGATTGTTGAACCAGATAAGGTCGGGTGCCCAGTGCCTTGCGGTAAGATTACCGAAGAGCGGAGCATAAGCCGCCATTCTGACAATATCACCGTTTCTTTCAAGGCCCGTCATATATGCCGCTTCCGCAAGCGCCGCCTTCATATTATTTGATCTTGCGGCATATTCACCGAGGAAAACATTGATTCCGCCGCCGTAGATTGTGTCAGTCATTGCGGAAACATCTCTCTTATAGTTATCCTCATCGTAATAGTCCGTGTTTCTGAAAAACCATTCGGGTTCATTATAATAATGCTGGTCGGTTGCACCCGCAAATGCAAGCGCATCGCCGCCGTAGTTCTTTTCAATCTCCTCTTTTGCGTATTCATAGGACTTTATATAGTTTTCGCCGTGAGTTCCGTCAAAAGCGCCCGAGGAATAAATGAGTTCAAGTCCTTCATAAAGCTCAGGGTCAGCCGCCTTTGCTTCGTTGAAAGCGTTGAGAAATGCGGCGTAGCGTTCAAAATAAACCTCGCCCTCATTCTCGTTGCCGATGCAGATATATCTGAGTTCAAACGGCTCCTCATGGCCGAGAGAAGCTCTGACCTTGCCCCACTTGCTGTCCGCTGAGCCGCGGCAGAATTCAACCAGATCAAGCATATCCTGAATGTACTGCATGAACTCTTCGCTCTCCATATCAACGGGTCCCTTTCCTCTCATCTGGCAGTAGAGTCCGCAGTTAAGAACGGGAACGCCGATTGCCCCGATATCCTCGGCAAGCTGAAAATACTCATAGAAGCCAAGTCCGTATGTCATAAAGCTGGGATACGGGTCATCGGTTGCAGCGATATCTGTCCAGAGATTAGTCCCCTGCTTTCTTGCCGCAACATCGCCGTAAGCGCCGCCGAATTCAAGAGGCTCGCCGTTGCTGCCCGTGCCGATGGAATCCTTCCAATTATATGCGGTTGAGTAATCATAGCCCTCAATTATGCAGCCGCCCGGGAATCGCAGAAACTTAGGCTCAAGCTCTTCAAGAAGCTCGCCGAGATCCTTGCGCATTCCGTTTTCTCTGCCCTTGAAGGTGTCTTCGGGGAACAAAGAAACCATATCAAGCGCCACGCTTCCGCTGTCGATAAGCACTCTGAGCTCAACGTCCGAGAAAGCGGTTTTTGAAGAAGCAACCGAGAGCGAATATTTCTGCCATTCGCCTGATATGCCGTCAATCTTTGCTTCGCCCGCAATTTCATCGCCGACTGCAAGCTGAACATAAACCGCTCCGCTGTAGCCCTCAAGAGCCTTTGCATAAACGCTGAAATTATAGTTTTCATTCTGTTCTATCGCCATTCCGTCAAGGAAACCGATGTTTGCAACGCCGCTCTTTTCTGAGGAGGAATTTGAAAGTACAAGATAATTTGTGTTGTTCTCATTAAGCGCATTCGCAATATCATTTACTCTGACTTCGGCAGCTGCATTGCCGACGGTATGCCAGCCGTAAAGCTGGTCATTCGCTGCAATTTCAGTAAATTCAAATGAGCGGTTAACAACAAGCTCGGCATAAAGTCCGCCGTCAGCCGCAAAGTTGATATCCTCAAAGAATACACCGAAAAGCAAATCGCTGATATCGTGGATTTCCTCTGAAGCATCAATTGAAAGCTGATAATCAGCCGCCGCTTCATCATATTCGGTTACGGTGTTTTCCTTCGGTCTCGTAATCTCAACAGGTTCTTCACCGAAAATCCCGCCCGTAAGCATCATTATTACGGACATAACCGCAGCAAATGCGTTCTTTAATCCTTTTATAATTGCAAATTTCATTATCATTCCTCCAATACCTTATAATCATATAATAAATACCTCTTTCAGTCAACAAGATTTTTAGTTTCAGCCCCGCCACCATGTGCTGAAGCACACAATTGTGCCGTTGACATTGTGCTTTAACACGAATATAATACGAAATGATAATATTGAGTGACGCTTTACAACACTCTATGAACGGTGGGTACAAAAACAATACTCCCGAGAAGATTTTTGCAGAACAAATAAACTAATCCGGACACATCAATGTGCCCGGATTTTCTTATGTAAAAACAGTTTTCATAATAAGCATACAAATCACTCCCGGTAACCCAAGAAGAGCCGACACCCCCGCAGTCCAATAATTCAGAGCGAGGGTGACGCCCGTTATCATTCCCGAGAGATTAACGGCAAAAAGTGCGGCAACTCCCTGCAACGCAGAAAGGAAAAAGCTTCTGCCGCCTTTCGGACTTTTAAAAATAAAAAGAAGGATACATGCGCCGCTGATTATTCCCGCCGTAATGAAATAAGCATTCAAACTATCCTACCTCCCGCCCGAAAACAGAAATTTCTCCGCATTCAATCCCTGATTCCCTCGCTTTTTTGAGCAGATATCTGTAAAGCGCTTTAAGTGACTGAATTTCATAAATCACCGATTCAAGCAAATCCTCGTTGCATTCATATTCAAATCTGTTGTATGCGCTGTTGAGCTTTGCTGAGGTTTCACGGATTTGTCTGACTATTTCATTGCTTTCGCTTTGAAAAACAGGCTTTTTTATCTTCCCGTAATAAAAAATCTTCGCTGAATTCAAAATTTTTTCCATATTTTTTGTCCTCCCGTAAATATTCTATAGAAATTATTGGACAAATATGATAGAATGATACAAATATGTAAAAAAATCCGTCAAAAGGAGTTATGAATATGAAATTATATCCTATAAAGCTTACCCCCTATGTTTCCGAAACCATCTGGGGTGGAAGAAAACTGATTGAAGAATACGGAGTTGTAACCGAAAAGAACAACGCCGCAGAAGGCTGGATGCTCTCCTGCCACGAAGCAGGCGCAAGCTCTGTCGCCAACGGCGGGCTCTGCGGCAAATCGCTTGCCGATGTTGTCAAAGAGTATCCCGAGCTTTGCGGAAAGAACGCAGAGAATTTTTCGGATTTCCCCATTCTTATAAAATTTATTGACGCAAGAGATGACCTTTCTGTTCAGGTTCATCCCACGGACGAATACTGCAAGAAAACCGGCAGAGGTCAGAGCAAAACAGAATGCTGGTATATCATCGACTGCGATGAGGATGCAAGCCTCCTTCTCGGTTTCAAGGACAAAATAAGCCCCGAGCAGTTCAAGTCTGCAATTGAATCAAACACTCTCACGGATTATGTTGAATCCGTCAAGGTAAAGAAGGGCGATTTCTTCTTCATTGAGTCAGGCACACTGCACGCTATCTGTAAAGGCATTTTACTTGCCGAAGTGCAGGAAAGTTCCAATACTACCTACAGAATATATGACTACGGAAGAGTCGGAAATGACGGTAAGCCAAGGGAATTGCATGTTTCTGATGCAGTTGAGGTTACAAAGCTTGAAAAATACTCTCAGCCCGACTTTTGTAAAGGTAATGACCTTGACTCGGATGGCAAGAAACTTCTTGCTGACTGCCCCCTTTTCAAGGTATGGAAGCTCGATATTGACGGCAAATCAGAGGGCGTTTCGGATGAAAATTCATTTGTTTCGCTTCTCGTTATGGACGGCGAAGGCTCTCTTGAATGCTGCGGAGAAACTCTTCCCCTCAAAAAAGGCGACAGCATTTTTATCCCTGCAAATGCAGGCACATATCATATCAGCGGTAAGCTCGAAATAATAGAAACAAGGATTTAAAATGGCAGTTGTAAGTATACAAAATCTAAAAGTTGAATTCGGCGGACGGATGCTTTTTGAAAATGTTTCGTTTGATGTAAACGAGGGCGACTTTGTCGGTCTTATCGGCGCAAACGGAACCGGCAAAACCACGCTTTTTAAGGTTATAACGGGCGAGGTTGAACCTGCTGAGGGCGGTGCCTATCTTTCAAAGCATACAAAAGTCGGCTATCTTGAGCAGCACGCATGCCACGGCTCGGTGAGAACCGTTTATGATGAAGCACTGTCTGTTTTTGAGCCTCTTATGAAAACTGAAGCTGAGCTTGAGGATATTGCCGCCGAAATCGACAAAAACCCTGCAAATGCGGATATGCTGATTGAAAAGCAGAATCTTCTGCATGAGCAGTTTCAGGAAAAAGGCGGTCTGACATTCAGAAGCCGCACAAGAGCGGCACTTATCGGTCTCGGATTTCCTGAGACAGACTTTTCGCTGACCTGCGATAAGCTCAGCGGCGGTCAACGCTCAAAGCTCAGCATGTGTAAACTGCTTCTGAGCGGCTCAGAGCTTCTTTTGCTTGACGAGCCGACCAACCACCTCGACATTGCGGGCACAGAATGGCTTGAAAACTACCTTTCAGGATATAAAGGTACGGTTATCGTCATCTCACATGACCGCTATTTTCTTGACAGAATCACAAATAAAACCGTTGAGCTTGCAAATCATAAATGCCATTATTCAAAGGGCAATTATTCTGAATATCTGAGGCTGAAAGAGGAGCGTCTTGAAAGCGAGAGACGCCAATATGAAAACCTGCTTGAAGAAATCAAGAGAATTGAAGGAATCATTGAGCAGCAACGCTCTTTTGCAAGAGAAAGAAACTTCATAACTGCAGAAAGCAAGCGAAAAATGCTTGAAAAGAAAAAGGCTGAGCTTGTTGAGCCCGAGCCTTCGCTCGCAAAAATGAGGATGAAATTTACTCCTGCCTGCGAAACGGGTAACGATGTGCTTGATGTCAGAGGTCTTTCAAAATCATTCGGCAGCAAAACGCTTTTCAGAAACGGCGATATGCAGGTTTATAAGAATGACAGAGTTTTCATTCTCGGCGCAAACGGCTGCGGAAAAACAACACTTCTGCGCATTCTTACAAAACAGTTTTCAGCCGATGACGGCTCATACTCCTTCGGCGCAAATGTTAAAACGGGATATTTTGACCAAAGCCTTGAAAGCCTCAGGGGCGGCAAGACCGTTATTGATGAAATATGGGATGAGCACCGTCTTTTCACCGAAACAACGGTAAGAAAATATCTTGCACTCTTCCTTTTCAGAGGTGACGATGTTTTCAAGAATGTTGACACTCTCAGCGGCGGCGAAAAAGCCAAACTCTGCCTCCTGAAGCTCATGCTTTCGGGTGCAAATGTGCTTTTGCTTGACGAGCCGACAAACCATCTTGATATTCCTTCAAGAGAAGTGCTTGAAGCGGCGCTCGAAGATTTTGACGGCACTATCATCTGCGTTTCGCATGACAGATATTTTATAAACAAGCTTTCAACGAAGATTTACCGTATGAAGCCCGACGGCTTTGAGAAATTTGACGGCGATTATAATGACTATGCGCTTCTTGCGCTCAATCAGGCAAAGGAAAAGCCTCAAAAAGCCGAAGTCAAGGTCAATTCATACAAGCTTCGTAAGGAAAGAGAGAGCGAAATCAACCGGCTCAAGGGTAAAATTAAGCGAGGCGAAGCCGAAATTGACCGTCTTGACGGCGAAATTTCCGCACTCAACGCCGAGCTTTCAACACCCGAAGCTTCGGCTGACTATCAGAAAGTTATTGACCTTACAGAAAAAATCAATGAACTGACGGAAACTCAGCTTGCTCTCATGGAAGAGTGGGAGGCTTGGAATCACCGCCTTGCCGAGCTGATTACGGAGGAATAATTATGACAAGCAACGAAATGTTCAAAGGCGCAAAATGGATTGAATGCACAGGCAGCGAAGCTCCGCTTTTCAGAAAGAGCTTCAGCGCAGTAAAAGGCGAAAAGGCTGAAATCACAATCTGCGGTCTCGGCTTCTTCCATCTTTATATAAACGGCAGAAAGGTCAGCGGCGATTTGCTCACTCCCAATGCCACCAACTACAGCTACAGAGACCTGAAAAAATTTCAGTTTCCTCTCGATGACGAGCTTTCATTCCGCACTTACTGCATGAAATATGACATAAGCGAATATCTTCTTGACGGCGAAAACACTCTTGCCGTTATGCTCGGCAACGGTTACTACAACCAGTATAAGCGTCTTGCTGAGGGCATTGTAGTTTTCGGCACACCGAAGCTCTGCTATATTATTGAAAAGGCAAGCGGCAATGTCCTTTGCGACGAAACAACCCTTTCACACAAGGGATATATTCTCGATAACAACCTTTATTACGGAGAAACGATTGATTATTCCGTATATCCCGTCGGCTTTGACAAAAACGGCTATGAGGGCAATGATTTTGCCGAAAGCACAGTCATTCCCGCACCCGAGAGCGATTACCTCATTCAGTTTTCACCCTCGGATAAGGTTATCCGTTCATTGAAGCCCATGCTTCTTAAAGACGAAGGAAAAACCAAGCTTTATGACGCAGGCGAAAACACAGTCGGATACGCAGTTATCAGATGCCCCGAAAAGGGAAAGAAAATCATTGTCAGCTATGCCGAGGAGATTTATGACGAGAGGCCTTGGCACGGAATGAAATTTGAAGAAGGTTATCAGACCGACACCTTCATCACCGACGGCACCGACCGTGAATATATTCCACTTTTCACATGGCACGGCTTCAGATATTTCAGAATCGAAGGTGACGCAGAGCCTGTCAGAGTTGATGTTGTTCATTCCGACTGCGCCGTTACCTCATCTTTTGAAAGCGATAACAAAAATCTCAATTGGCTCTATGAGGCATATATCCGCACTCAGCTTTGCAATATGCACTGCGGAGTGCCCTCAGACTGTCCTCACCGTGAAAGACTCGGTTATACGGGCGACGGTCAGCTTTGCTGTGAGGCGGCAATGATGATGCTTGATAGCAAAGAGTTTTACCGCAAATGGCTCTATGACATTGCGGACTGTCAGTGCAAAAAAACAGGACACGTTCTCCATACTGCCCCCTGGATGGGCGGCGGCGGCGGTCCCTCAGGCTGGGGCGGCGCAATGATTGAAGTACCCTATAAATTCTATAAAATGTATGGCGACAAGGATTTACTTAACGAATTCTTCCCGAAGATGCTCAGCTTCCTTGATTATCTTGAAATGAGAAGTGAAAACGGATTTGTCTGCAAGGAAGAGCCCGACGGCTGGTGCCTCGGAGACTGGTGTACCCCCGACAACATCAAAATCCCCGAAGCCTATGTAAACACTTGTCTTTATGTTAAATTCATGCAGCAGATGATTGAGGTCGGCGAAATCCTCGGAAGAGAAAGCGAAACCGCTCATCTGCCCGAGAGAATCGAAAGAGTCAGTCACGCAATTGATGTTGCATACGGCAGTCCGCATCAGAATGCATACTGCGGCGACGTTCAGGGCGCATCATGCCTCGCTCTTCAGATTGGTCTCGGCAACGAAAGAGTCAAAGAAGAGGTTTTCAGGAAATATAAAAACCTCGGAATGTTTGACACGGGAATCATTGCAACCGAAGCGCTCACGGGTTATCTCTTTGAGCAAGGTCAGGCTCAGACCGCTTTCGACCTGCTTTCAAGCGACAAGGAGATTTCGTTTGCATATATGGCAAGAAACGGCGCAACAACCCTTTGGGAAAACTGGCTCGGAAGAGATTCAAGAAATCATCCCATGTTCGGCGCCGCAACCAAATATATTTTTATGTATCTTCTCGGAATCAGACAGCCTAAGGGCAGCTGTGCATATGAAAAAGTTGTTATTTCCCCCTGCTTTGTTGACGGCATGAACGAAGCTAAAGGACACATTACCACCGAAAACGGAAAGATTTCCGTTGAATACAAAAAAGAAAACGGCAAAGCAACCGTAAAGGTGTTCGCTGACCCTGCAATCAAAGCAGTTTTTGACTGCTGCGGTATTTGCGAGGAATTCAGCGGCGAAAAAGAATTCAAGGTTTCCATCGGAGAATAATATGTTTTTTATAAAGCCATATGAGGAAAAATACAGAGAAAATGTCCGTCAGGTATGCATAAACACGGGTCCGCCGGAGGCGGCAACCGATGAAAAGGTCAGAACCGCCATTCTTTCCGCTTACTGCGATTACTATATCGATTGCGAAAAAGAAAACTGCCTTGTTCTGACGGATGAAAATGATGTTGCTCAAGGATACATTCTCTGCGCAGACAATCACCGTAAATTCAGAAAAGGATTTGTTCCTTATCTGAGAAAAATCAGAAAATGCGGTGCAGGCAGTTTTATTGTTTCGTGCGGCGAAGTTCTGATAAACGGCGCTCTGTCAAAAAAATATCCCGCTCATCTTCATATTGACCTTAACGAACAGTGCAGAAACGGCGGATACGGCTCGCAAATGATTGAAATTCTCTGCAGAAATCTTAAAGAAAAAGGCGTTTGCGGAGTCATGCTGATTGTTGCTGCCGTTAACAAGAAAGCAATCCGCTTTTATAAGAAAAACGGGTTCCGTCCGCTGGTCAGTGCATTCGGCGGAACTGTTATGGCAAAGGAGCTTTAAAATGCGTTACGGAGTTATCGGAACGGGCTGGATTGCGAAATCATTTATTGACGGCGCAAGAATGCTCTGCAACTCGGAATTTTCCGCTGTTTATTCAAGAACTGCCGAAAGCGGCGGTAAATTCGCCAAAGAAAACAGAATAGATAAGGTTTACACTGATATAAACGAATTTTCCAAGGGCGATTTTGAAGCAGTGTACATAGCAAGCCCCAACAGACTGCACTATGAGCAGTCAAAGGTCATGCTTGAAAGCGGAAAACATGTGCTTTGCGAAAAGCCGATAACGGTTGAACCCGAGGAGCTTGAGGAATTGCAGGCTCTCGCTAAAGAAAAGGGACTCATCTACTGCGAAGCCATTATGTATATGTTCAATCCTGCAAGAGACCTGCTCAGAGATGCAATCGGAAAAATCGGAAAGATTACAAGCGCGCATTTCGATTTCTCTCAGCTTTCCTCAAAATATCCCGCTTATAAAAGAGGCGAGCTCCCCAACATTTTCAATCCCGCACTTGCAACGGGCTGTTTGATGGATCTTGGCATTTATTGTGTATATCCCGCCCTTGATTTATTCGGAATTCCCAAAAAAACAACCGCCTGCGCACACTTTATGGAAAGCGGTGCAGACGGGAGCGGAGCTGCTTCTTTAGCTTATCCTGACAAGCTGATTAACTTTACATATTCCAAGCTTGGGCAGGACAGACTCGGTTCTCAGATATTCGGCGATGAGGGAACGGTAACAATCGGGTCAATTTCGAAGCTCACAAACATAAGTTTAATCAAGAATTCCCTTGATACACAAGAAATTATCGGTGATGTTGCAAAAGAAAGACTCATGGGCTATGAAGCCCTCGGATTTGAGCGCTTCATAGCAGATCCGAGCGATGAATTTCACTGCGTGACAAGTGAAAGAGCTTTACAAGTCAGTAGGATAATGAAAGAAATAAGAGAACTCAGCGGAATAAAGTTTTAAAAAGAAAAACGGTATGGTTTCAAACCATACCGTTTATTGTTTATTCTCTGTTTGCTTTGCTTTCGCAATAAATGCAGCGATAGACTTTGTTTTCTCTGTCCGTAAGCTTGAATTTATGCTCAAGCTCCTGCTCAACCGAAGTTATGCAGCGGGGATTCTTGCATTTGATAACTCCCGTCACATAATCGGGCAATGAAAGCTTTTCTCTCTTTGCTCTCTCACCGTTTTTAATGATATTAACTGTAATTCCGGGGTCAAGATAGCCAAGAATATCAAGGTCAAGCTCGATAAGCTCGCTGATTTTGATTATATCCTTTTTGCCCATCTTGATGCTGTCCGCATTGTTGACAATTGCAACCATGCAGTCCATTTCTCCGAGCTTGAGTATATTATATATCTCCATTCCCCTGCCTGCCGTGATATGGTCAAGCACTATTCCGTCTTTAAGCTGGCCTATAATCATTTTGACTCCTCCAAAAGCTTCAGAATGAGCGCCATTCTGATATATTTGCCGTAGAGCACCTGCTTGAAATAGCATGCTCTGGGGTCATCGTCAACACCGACGGAGATTTCATTGACTCTCGGAAGCGGATGCATGATGCAAAGATCATCCTTTGCAGTGCCGAGCTTTTCGTTTGTGAGTATATATGTATCCTTAAGTCGGATATAATCAGCCTCGTTGAAGAAACGTTCACGCTGAACTCTTGTCATATAAAGAATGTCAAGCTCAGGCATAACCGACTCAAGAGAACGGGATTCAACATATTCAATTCCTCTTGCGTCAAGAACTTCGGTTTTAAGATATTCGGGAACCTTAAGCTCATCAGGTGAAATGAGGATGAACTTCACGCCGCTGTAGCGTGACATTGCGGTTATCAGCGAATGAACCGTTCTTCCGAACTTGAGGTCTCCGCAAAGACCGACGGTAAGATTTTCAAATCTTCCTTTTTCTCTGCGAATGGTAAGAAGGTCGGTAAGAGTCTGGGTAGGATGGTTATGACCGCCGTCTCCCGCGTTGATAACGGGAACTCCTGATTTGAGCGACGCTACATAGGGCGCACCCTCTTTAGGATGGCGCATAGCAATAATATCCGCATAGCAGCTTACGGTGCGCACGGTATCCGAAACGCTCTCGCCCTTTGCGGCTGAGCTGCTCTGTGCCTCAGAAAATCCGAGAACATTGCCGCCAAGCTCATACATTGCCGCCTCAAAGCTGAGACGGGTTCTTGTTGACGGCTCAAAAAACAGGGTCGCAAGCTTTTTACCCTTGCACTTTTCAGAATATTTAACGGGGTTTTCAATGATATCCTGTGCAATTTCAATGAGTTCATCGATTTCGGCGGTAGAAAGCTCCATTATGTCAATTAAGCTTCTCATATTCGTACCTCTTAGCCGTTAATCCAGCTCTCGTCGCTCGGATTGTTGCGGAAAGCAATAAGTCTTTCGATATCCTCAGTCTTAATATAGCCCTCTGCAGCCGCAACCTTTGCAACGGTGTCAAAATCAGTAAGGCTGATATTCTTGACATTAGCTGCTGCAAGTCTGTCAAGCCCCTTCTGCATGCCGTAGGTGTGAATGCTTACGATACCGAGAACCTCTGCGCCTGCTTCACGGAGAATTTCAACAACTTCAATAACGCTGCCGCCTGTTGAAATAAGATCTTCAACAACAACAACCTTCTGACCGGGAAGAAGCTTGCCTTCAATCTGATTCTTTCTGCCGTGATCCTTTGCACCTGAGCGTACATAGCCCATGGGAAGGGAAAGAATCTGAGCTGTGATTGCTGCATGAGCAATACCTGCAGTGCTTGTGCCCATAAGCACTTCTGCCTCGGGATAGTTTTCTTTGATAAGCTGAGCAAGACCGTTTTCAACATCGGTGCGAACCTTGACATCGGAAAGAGTCAGTCTGTTGTCACAATAAACGGGGCTTTTGATGCCGCTTGCCCAGATGAAGGGCTCCTCGGGTCTGAAAAATACTGCTTTGATGGAAAGCAAATCTTTTGCAATAAGTTCTTTCATTGTTTTATTCTCCTTTATCCTTAACTGTTATTTTATCCTACAAATTCTGCAACGCATCTCTCGTATGCTGCAACGGGGTCTTCGGCTGCGGTGATAGGTCTGCCGACTACGATATAGTCAGAGCCGATTTCCTTAGCCCGAGCGGGGGTTGTTACTCTTACCTGGTCGCCGATGTCTCCGCCTGCGAAGCGAACGCCGGGGGTAACTGTTACGAAATCATCGCCGCATTTAGCATGAACCTTGCCTGACTCAAGAGGTGAGCATACAACGCCGTCAAGACCTGCCTTCTTAGCGTTGAGCGCATAATGCATAACAACCTCATCAAGGGGACGCTCGATGAGAAGGTCATTTTCCATTCTCTCCTGGCTGGTTGAGGTAAGCTGAGTTACTGCGATAAGCATGGGGCGTGTGCCGTCAGGTCTTGTAAGACCTTCAATTGCTGCCTCCATCATAGCGATTGTTCCGCCTGCATGAAGATTGCACATATCAACATCAAGTCTTGAAAGAACGGACATTGCCTTCTTGACTGTGTTGGGAATATCGTGAAGCTTGAGGTCGAGGAATATCTTATGACCTCTCGCCTTGATTTCTCTTACGATTTCGGGACCCTCAGCATAGAAAAGCTCCATACCGATTTTAACAAAAGGCTTCCTGCCTGTGAACTTATCAAGGAAATCGAGAACTTCCTTTTTACCTGCAAAGTCGCAGGCGATGATTACATCTTTACCCATTAGTGTGAACCTCCTATAATATCTTTCAAATCTGTAATGCCGTACTTTTCCATAACCGTCGGCAATTCGTTAACAATATCTCTGCAGACAAAGGGGTCAATGAGATTTGCTGCGCCGACCTCAACCGCCGTTGCGCCAGCAAGCATCATTTCAATAACATCCTTTGCCGATGAAACGCCACCCATTCCTACGATGGGAATTTTAACTGCTTCATAAACCTGATAAACCATTCTCAGCGCAACGGGGAAAATTGCGCTGCCTGAGAAGCCGCCCATTTTGTTTGCGATAACGGGTTTCTTTGTTCTTAAATCTATTCTCATTCCGAGAAGGGTATTGATAAGGCTTATGCCGTCTGCACCTGCCGCTTCGCAGGCTTTGGCAATAGCCGTTATATCCGTAACATTGGGTGAAAGCTTGATTATAACCGGCTTCTTTGTAACCGCCTTGACAGCAGAGGTTACCTTTGCAGCCATTTCAGGGTCTGTTCCGAAGCTCATGCCGCCGCCGTGAACATTGGGGCAGCTGATGTTGACTTCGAGCCAGCCTACCTGATCGCATGCATCAAGCATTGCGCAGGTTTCGGAATATTCATCAAGCGAAAAACCGCTGACATTTGCCATAACGGGCTTTGAAAAGCATTTTCTGAGCTTGGGAAGCTCTTCGCTGATAACCTTTTCAACGCCGGGATTCTGGAGACCGACTGCATTTATCATTCCGCTCGGAGTTTCTGCAATTCTCGGAGTGGGATTGCCAAAACGGGGCTCTCTTGTTGTTCCTTTGAACGAGAACGAGCCGAGGCAATTGATATCATAAAGCTCTGCGAATTCATAGCCATAGCCGAAAGTGCCGCTGGCGGGAATCAGAGGATTATCAAGCTCTAAGCCGCAAAGCTCAACTTTAGTGTTTACCATATGATTTCCTCCTTTTCCAGAACAGGGCCGTCCTTGCAGATTCTCTTGTTGCCGTATTTTGTTTTGCATGAGCATCCCATGCAAGCGCCGAAGCCGCAGCCCATTCTTTCTTCAAAGCTGAACTGACCCGAGGTTTCGCTTGCGTTATAAACTGCCTTGAGCATCGGCTCGGGACCGCAGGTAAAAACGTGGGTATACTCACCGACTGCTTCAAATGCGTTTGTTACGAAGCCCTTGATTCCGTAAGAGCCGTCAGCTGTTGTTACATAAACATCCGCACCGAGAGCCTTGAACTCATCTTCATAAAAAATTTCAGATTTTGTGTTGAACCCGAGAATGACTTTAACCTTTTTGTCCTGCGCAGCAAGTCTTTTTGCGAGAGCATAAAGAGGAGGCACACCGACACCGCCGCCGATAAGCAGAGGTGCATCGCCGCTCTTTTCCATATTGTAGCCGTTGCCCAGACCCGTAAGGATATCAAGCTGAGCGCCGTTTTCAAGCTTTGACATGTATTCCGTACCTTCGCCGACAACCTTATAAATTATTTTAAGCTCGCCTTCTGAGAAATCGCAAACCGAAATAGGTCTGCGGAGATAGAAGCCGTCAAGCTTGATATTGACAAACTGACCCGTAGCAGTTATATCCGAGGTGTCACCGCCGAGAATCATTTCATAAACATTCGGTGCAATACATTTGTTTTCGTTAACCGTAAAAATGCTCTGCTTCACTTTATCACTCCTCAATTGTATATCTATATAAGTTCGCCGTTATTCCATACAATCTTTCCGCCGCAGACGGTGAGAACGCATTCACCCTGCACCGTATCACCTTCAAAAGGTGTGCTTCTGCCCATTGAAAGAAAGTCATCGGGATTGACGGTATATTCTTTTTCGAGATTAAAAACTGTGAAATCGGCGCTTTCGCCGTTCTTTATTCCGCCGCCGAGCCCGAAACGCCTGCAAGGATTTGTATGCATAATCTCAACGAGCTTTTCAAGGCTGATAACGCCTGTTTTAACAAGATTTTTATAGAGCACGGGGAATGCTGTTTCAATTCCGACAACTCCCATGGGGCTTTTCTCAAGACCCCTGCTCTTTTCTTCTGCGGAATGCGGTGCGTGGTCGGTTGCAATCATATCAATCGTGCCGTCGCAGACGCCTTCAACAAGAGCAATTCTGTCCTGCGCAGAGCGAAGAGGCGGATTCATTTTAAATCTCGCATTCTCCTGCAAATGAGAGTCATCAAGCACAAGATAGTGCGGACCCGTTTCGCATGTTACATCGAGGCCTTCTTTTTTTGCCTGACGGATAAGCTCAACGCTTTCTTTGGTCGAAATGTGGCAGACATGATATGCACAGCCCGTTTCACGCACAAGCTCAATATCTCTTTTTATCTGACCCCATTCGGATTCTGAGCAGATTCCTCTGTGACCGTGCGCCTTTGCATATTCGCCGTCATGGATATATCCGCCGAAAAGCAGACTGTTATCCTCGCAGTGGGCAGCGATAATTTTTCCGAGCGACTTTGCTTTTATCATTGCTTTTCTCATCATTTCGGGATTCTGAACGCCCTTTCCGTCATCGGAAAAGCCTGCAACATCAGCCGCCATTGCTTCCATATCGGAAAGTTCTTCGCCATTCTGACCCATTGTTATTGTTCCGTAAGGAACAACTCTGATTGCCGCATCATTCTTTATTGCTTCAAGCTGTACGGAAAGATTTTCGGGGCAGTCCGGCGCAGGATTAAGATTGGGCATTGAGCAGACTGTTGTGTAGCCGCCGTGAGCCGCCGCAAGAGAGCCGGTCCTTATTGTCTCTTTATAAATAAAACCCGGCTCCCGCAAATGAACATGAACATCTGCAAGACCGGGCAAAATATAATATCCCTTGCAATCAATAACCGTAACATCGTCGGAATGAGAATCTGCAGAAGCAAACACTTCACCGCAAACAAATAAATCGCCGTCAACAAATCCGTTTTCACGGAAAACCTTGCAGTTTTTGAAAAGATAGCTCATACCCTCACTCCTTATTTAAAAATAAAGACCTTGCAAAGATTGCAAGGTCCTGAATACACACAAAAAGACAGACACTCGCGGTGTCTTTGATAAAGCATATAAAAAACCTTGTCGGCATCTCTGTACCGCTCTTAAAGATTATTTTTATATACTATACCATTTAAATAATAATAAGTCAAGGGAATACGGAATCTTTTTTATCTTTTACTCAATCAGAACCGCAGTTTTAACTCCCTTTGAATAAGGAAGCTCTCTGTCGTTATAGCTCATGTTGAGTCCGCCCGGATTGCAGGAAATCGTGTTGCCGATAATGCTGCCGTGAATATCGAAATCGCCCGATGCAAGAGCAACATTTCCTTTAGGCGCATAGACAATTCCCCATAAATCAAAGCCGCCCTGCTGAGAGTAAAGGGTAATATCCCCTTTTCTGGAATAAATCGAAAGAGTTGCACCCGCCTCATTATAAGTATGAGTGCTGCCGCCGATTTTGATATCGTCCTCCGCAATCATGCAGCCGCTGAGCGTTATTCCGCTTGAGCCCTGATTTGTTGAAAGAGATCCGCCGCTGTAAATAACACCGACAAGGTCATAATTTCCCTGACCCGAGAGACTCAGTTCTCCCTTTCTGTTGAATAAATCGCCTTTGAGAGTAAACGGTCCGCATATATCCGTCACCGTGTCACCCGACAAAGCGTTTTTGCCCCAGACGAAAACGTCGCCCTTTACGGTTGTTCCGCCGCTTTCCCAAATAAGATTCTCATAAACATAAACATTGCCGTTTATGCTCATTGCAACACTGCCGCCTTTTTTGAATTCACCCATGCAGTAAACCGGACCTTTGAAGGTTGAGGGTCCGTTGAGAGTTATATTGCCGCCGACATAGGTTTCGCATTCGCAGAGCAGACTGTAATTCGAGCCTCTGGAAAGATTTCCGCCCGTATAAAAAACATCACCGTAAATGCTTGTTGAGCCCTGAAGAGTTGTGTTGCCCTCAACATAGAGGTCACCGCCCACCTTAAGGTTCTTATCCCAAGTAGTGGTAAGATTACCGCCGATATAAACGTCGCCTGTTACATAAACGGGACCCTGCGGATTGAAATCTCCCGCAACATACAAGTCGCCGTAAACAGTCATAAGCTCCGAGGTGTAGCCCGTTGCGAGGCTTCCTGCGCAATATGTGCTTCCGTTGATGCTGATTATTGAATTGAGCATTGTTCCAGCCGGATATTTGAACAGATAAAACGCACTGCTTTTAATATGATTATATGATTTGACAAACATGCCGTCATCCGCCGTCGGCGCAACAGCCATTATCATTTCGTCAAAATCGGGCATTTTCTGGCTGGAAACATTGCTTTCAAGACGGTTTACCGTTACGCTGTACTGATTATGGGTTGCGTTCTGCGCCGAGAATACCGTTCCCGTTATTTTGCTTCCGCTTCCGCCGTCCGCATGAACATTGCCGTTGCCGAAAACGCTTCCGCCGACATTATAATGACCGCCGAGATTGAACGAGCTGTTTTCGCCGTAGAACATCAGATAGTCAAAATTAACCGCCATATTTTTATCAACAAATTTTGCTGCTGCTTTGGCATTTATCTGAACGGAATCAACCTTGAAGAGGCTCGCAAAAACGGTTTTGCCCTCTCTCGAATCCGAAACACGGACTATTTCATTGGTCGGAAATTCAACAACAACACTGTCTGTTGTGAATCCGTTTTTTTCAACATATTCAAGAGCAACCTGCCTTGCAGTCACTTCATCGGGCATATATCTTACCGCAGCAAGCGCCGCCGCATCCATTGCACTCTGCAAACGGCTTTTCTGATGATATTTAAGACCCATATCCGTAACGAGAGACACAACGGAAAGAAATGCAACGAGGCTCAGAGCCGCAATAACCATTGCAGCCCCTTCCTCGGCTTTCATAAAACGCTTTATGCGCATTTTTCTTTTGAACATTTTCCGCACTCCTTTCTTAAAAGGTAATGCTTTGATCACTCTTCCTTAAATCCGCAGAGAGACTGCCTTATCTGTTCCATCTGCTTTGTGAGCTGAGAAATCGTAAGATCAGCCTGACTGATGTAATAATCGTGAAGCTGGATTTCTTTCTGCATAGCAAGCTTGCTCTTTGCATGCTCACTTTCAAGAGAATTGACCTTATCGGCATATTCAAATGCCTGTGCCTTATTGATATCTTTAAGGCGGATTATTTCGCTTTCGTTTTCTTCAATCCTCTGCCTGAGAACATCATTTTTAACCTCACACTCGGCAGCTTTCTTCTTTATATCCTCTTTTTCTGCCGAAAGCGCAGTCACTTCTGCAATCTTCTTCTCAAGCTCTTCGTTAAGGAGATTTGCTTCATCTTCTTTTGATGCAAGCTCTGCTTTTTTCTTTTCAAGCTGAGCCATAATTTCATTATATTCAGCAAAAAGTCCGTCATACTTCTCCGAAACGGCAACAAGCTCGCCGTTTTTGCGTCTGAGAGAATCTGACTGCAGAGAAATCTGTCTGTTTTCGTTTTCAAGGTCCGCAATCTTTGAACGGTATTCGTCAAAAGCACTCTGAGCATTTTGCTCAGTCATCTCTCTGAGCTTTTCATTTTCATCTTCGACCTTTTCAAGCTTATTTTTAAGAGTTTCAATTATCGCTTCAAGCTCGGGCGTTCTGTCTTCTTTTTCTTCAATTACGGGCAAAACTGCCGCAGGCTCTTCTTTTTTCAACGCCTCTTCAAGCTTTGCCCTGCATTCTCTGTACTTTTCGCCGTAAGAATCACGCTCTCTGTTTGAAAGCACAAGTTCTTCCTTGATTGAAGAAAGCTTTGATTCGTGAAGGCGGGTTGAAGCTTCAAGAGTCTGTGTAAGCTCGTCTATGTAAGCCATAACCTCATCGGGGTCATAGCCGTAAAGTACTTTTTTGAAAAACAAATCCTTTTCGCCCTTATCCTTGCTTCTGGATTTTTCGGAGGGAGTATTTTCCGCCGTCTTGTTATTCTGTTTGGTTTCGGCAAGCTTAGTATTGTTTTCAGCTGCTTCGTTCTTAGCTTTTTTCATGATAATCCCTCACATTTTATGTATTTCAAGAATGTCGCCTTCTGTTATTCCTGATTTTCGGGCGGCAAAGCTGTTCATTTCAATTACGCTTTTTGCTTCTCTGACCGTTTTGCAGATTTTATTCGGCTGAACATTCTCATCAATTCTAACCACTCTGCCGTCCGCTGAAAGATAAACAACATCAATTGCAAATCTCATATTCAGCATATGAATCTGGTTGCAGGGCTTTATATGCAGAGCATAGTCGGCAGAAATTGATTTTCTGAACATCAGACCTCTGAAACGGCTGAAAAATCTGTCCGCAATCTGAGCATTTTCTGTTATTACCAAACCGTTTTTTAAGATTTTTGCTTTTTTCATAGTAAAATCAAAATGTCTCCATAATATTCATTACTGTCGGGCCCATAAGAATGATGAACACAACGGGGAATATGAAGAAAAGCATCGGAACAAGCATTTTGATTGATGCTTTCATTCCCTTTTCCTTCGCCTGCTGGCTTCTTTCAACTCTGAGCTGCTCCGACTGAGCCTTCATAACGTTGTTAATGGGAATACCGAGCTGCTCAGCCTGAACAAGAGCAGAAGCAAAAGTTTTGAGTTCGTCAAGATTCGTTGCTTCGCAAAGATTCTGCAAAGCCTCTCTGCGGGTTCTTCCCATCTGGATTTCTCTGTAAACAATGAGAAGCTCATCAATGAACGGACCGCTCAGCTTCTGAGAAACCTTAAGCAGTGCGGCGTCAAAGCTGAGACCAGCCTCAATACAGACGCAGAGTAAATCCATCGCGTCGGGAAGCTGCTTTTTTATACCCGTCTGATGGCTCGAAACTCTCGACCTGAGATACATTGTCGGGCCCATAACACCGAGAAGCACACCGCAAACAAACACAAGCAGCATAATGAGCGCTTCCATTTCAACGGCAATTATAATTATTAGAGTCAGAAAAACGACGCCGATAAGGAACGCATATTTTATAAACTGAAAATCGGCGGGGTCCATGAACATGCCGGCGTATCTCAGCTGTTTTCTTATAGCTTCAAGAGTTTTGGTCTTGTTTGCGTTTTTCTTTTTCGGAGCAAACCTGCTGAGCTTTTCGGAAATCTTCTTTATACCCTTACCGAGAACTCTGTCATAAAACGAAAGCTGAAGCTCCTGAAAAACAGGCTGACCGACGGAATTGTTTATTTTATCGATTCTGCTCTGCTTTCTGTCATTTCTTCTGCCTATCGGAGAGGCTATAAGAACAACAATGACAAAAGCCAGAAATGAATAAGCAATAACCAGAAATTCCAAAAATCTCACCTCCGTTTTTATTTAATGGATTTTAATATTCGATTGTGACAACCTTTCTGATTGCAAAGAAGCCTAATATTTCCATAACAACCGAAACAGCAAGCATTATGTTTCCCGCTGTTGTAGTGAAAAAGGTTGACATGTATTCGGGATTGACAACCATAAGGATTGCCGCAATACATACGGGAAGTGCGCCGATAATCATACCCGACATTCTTCCCTGAGCAGTAATTGAACTGATTTCACCTTTGATTTTGATTCGGTCTCTTATAGTGTCGGAAATCGTTGAAAGAATTTCCGAAAGATTGCCGCCCGTTGTTCTCTGAATAAGAACTGCTGAAACAACCAGCATGAAGTCGGCGCTTTTGACTCTGTCAACCATATTGTTGAGAGCATCTTCCATTGTTGCACCGTATCTTATCTCGTTGCACACTCTGCCGAATTCTATTCCTATAGGCGCAGGCATATCGTTTGCAACATTCTCCATTGCCTGCTGAAAAGAGAAGCCTGAACGAAGTCCGTTGCAAATCATAATCAGCGTGTCACTCAGCTGAGCTTCAAAAGCCTTTCTTCTTCTGTCCTTCTTGATTTTGATAAAGATTATCGGGAGAAATGCACCGACAGCCGCAAGGGTTACCGACGGCATCATTCCCGCCTGAAAGAGTGCCGCAAGGCCTGCCGGAACGAAGGTAAGAAGAAGCCATATCATGCAGAATTCCTCGGGCTTCATCATTATATCTGCGAGAATAAGCTCATTGAATATTGCATCCATAAGCTTCTTTCTCTGAACGGACTGTTTTCCGCCGTCATTTGTCGCTCTTTTGAGCAACGAGCTTTTTCTGCTTTTCTTTTTCTCCTGAAGTTGAAGCGTAAGTCCGCTTTTTTTGTTATATATTTTATCAACCCTTTTTTCAACATCGCGCCTGCCCTTGGTTACCGTTCCCGCAATGCTGACCCACAAAAAGAAGCTGAAAAGCCCGAAGGAGACGGAAAGAATTATTATACTAATCTGCAAACCATTCATTATTGACCGCCACTCCGTTTCCTTTGATTTTTTCAAGGCAATTCGGTCTTACACCCGTTGCACGGAATCTGCCGACGAATTTGCCCGTCGTATCAACCGTACCGTCGGTTTCATATACAAATATATCCTGCATACTTACTACATCGCCTTCCATACCGACAACCTCGGTTATAGAAGTTATTTTTCTTGTTCCGTCTCTGAGACGACTCTGCTGAACAATGAGGTCAATCGCAGACGAAACCTGATCCCTTATCGCTTTAAGAGGAAGCTCCATGCCGCTCATGAGCACCATTGTTTCAAGTCTCGAAACGGTGTCTCGGGGTGAGTTTGCGTGAGTTGTTGTAAGCGAGCCGTCATGACCCGTATTCATAGCCTGAAGCATGTCAAGTGTTTCTTCTGAACGAACCTCACCGACGATTATTCTGTCGGGTCTCATACGAAGCGCATTCTTAACAAGATTTCTGATGGTAACCGCACCCTTGCCCTCAAGGTTTGCGGGTCTCGCTTCAAGGGTTATAACATGATTCTGCTTAAGCTGAACTTCTGCAGCATCTTCAATCGTAACAATTCTTTCGTCCGAAGGGATATATGATGAAAGAACATTGAGAAGCGTTGTTTTTCCGCTGCCCGTACCGCCCGCAACAACGATATTCAGCTTTCCCTTTACGCAAGCTTCAAGGAACTGAAGCATGTTCGGAGTGAGCGAGCCGAATTTCAGAAGCTGCTGCGCCGTGATGGGCTTTTTGCCGAACTTTCTGATTGTCAGCACGGGGCCGACAAGGGAAAGCGGCGGAATGATTGCATTGACACGGGAGCCGTCAGTCAGACGGGCGTCAACCATCGGACTCGCCTCGTCAACATGACGTCCGACCTGCGAAACGATGCGGTTGATGATATTCATGAGATGCTCTTCATCTCTGAATTTTATGTCCGTGAGCACGAGTTTGCCCTTATCTTCAACATAAATCTGATCAGGTCCGTTAACCATTATTTCACTGTAGCTCGGATTCTGAACAAGCTCTTCAATCGGGCCGTAGCCCATAATATCATTAAAAAGCTCGGTTGCAACCTTCACTCTGTCGATTCTCGGAATCAGAAACTCATCGTCATTGACTCTGTCATCAACGATTTTGTACATTGCTTCACGGTCGGTAATCATCTTACCGTTTTTATTCATATCGTCGATTATCGCAGTATGAATTCTTTTTTTAACTTCAAGATAAGGGTCTTCTTTTATTTCTGCGGTCTCAATTGCAGGAGCTGTTTCCTCAACTGCGTTCACGGTTTCGGCAGTCGGAAGCTGCTGCTTTTTCTGACCTTCTATTCTGTCTAAAAGTCCCATATTAAGCCTCTCTTACTTCTTAAGCTTAAACAAACCTTTTTTCTTTCCTTCGTCATTCTTAATCGGAACAACACCGGTATGAACCTCGATTATCTTATCGGTGATTTCCGATATTCCCTTTGAAACCGGGGATTTGGGCTGAGCCAGCGTCACTGCCATTCCTTTATTTATTGCATTGAGAACGGCAGCGTAATCTGCTGGCACAACCGCAAACATCTTTGTCTGGAACATTTCTTCGAAATCCTCAACCTTGACGAGCCCTTTTTCAAATCTGTTGATTATGAATCTCAGCTTTTCTCTCTGATGAAGCTGCTCAAGAATCGTGTAGCAAACCTTTGCGTTTCTCAGCGAAAGAAGCTCATTATTATAAACAAGATAGATTTCTTCGCAGTTTTCGCATGCGGTTATCGTTGTATCATTGAAAGAAGCGGGAAGGTCGATGATTATGTATTCATAATAGGGTCTCATGATATCGATAATCTTCTCAACATGAGCCGCAGTCACGAATTCGGCAAACTCGGTGCTTTTCGGTGCGCACAGAACGCTCATTCCCGTGCCGTGCTCAACCGCAAAACCGTTTATATTTTCAATCGTTATGCCGCCTCTGTCCTGAACAAGGTCAACAATCGAATTCTTTGTGTCAAGGTCAAGCGCCATCGAAACATCGCCGAACTGCAAATCAAGGTCAAGGAGCATAACTCTTTTTCCTGCCTTCGCAAGCTGAGAAGCAACTCCGACTGCAAGAGTTGTCTTTCCCGTGCCGCCCTTTCCTCCGAAGAATCCGAGTGCCTTGCAGCGCACCTTCTTGCTCTCGTTTGTGTCAAGAATTCTCTGCTGTTCAAGCTGATAAACAGTGCTTATATTTTCCGAAAACTCGTTTATTCCTATATTGTCAAGAGGAAGAACCTTGCGGATTCCGTACTGCGCAGCTTTATTGACAAGTTCAACGGAAATCTTGTCATTCGCAAGAATAACAATTGTTCCTCTGACTGCCACAAGAAGATCCTGAACGAAACTGAAAACCGTGTCGGGAACCTCTCCCCTGACTGCGCAGAGAACAACCTCGGGGAATTTATTGACAATCTTTGTTTTACCTTCAGCCGAGAAACCGGAATAGCCGCTGATTGCAAATTCTTCATCATTCACAAGATTCTTAATCTCTATTCTCAGATCAAGGTCATCGGATAAGACAAGTAAATTTATTCTTTCCATAACTGATTCCTCTCAAATGAAAATTCCGTTACTGCTTGGCTGTTGTCGGCGGAGCGGTTGTGACTTCTCCCATTCCGTAATTGGTCTGAGGCTCAGCGTTCTGGTCTTCGGGAACAGATGCATTTGCAATGTCATCAACAAGGCTGTAGCCTTCAACATAGGGAACAAGCGTAACTCTCAGACTGTCGATTGCCATAATCTTTGAAATCTGCTCTTTTGTGAGAGCGAGCGTGATGCTCGTATACGCTGTTATCGCAACGCCTGCATCCTGCTGAACATTCGACACATAGTCGCTTACTCTTATTACGGTAATATTTGAAAGAACGGGCTCCGCTGCGGGAGTTGCTCTGTTATAGATATTGATGATGTCCTTTTCTTTTATAAAAAAGCCGACGCTGTTTTCCGCTTCAACGGTTATCGTGTACGCATACATACCGTTTGAAAGCTCATATGAAAGCCTCTTGTCAGCCCTTTCATCTCCTACACGGGCAATTCTTCTTGCCATAAGCTGCTCGCCCTTGAGGATTTTATCGGTTGCCATGTAGCCGATAACATCATTGACATCGCTTATTGTGCCGAAAGAAACTGCTGTCTGCGGCAGCTCTATTTCCTGAAACATTTCCTTTGTCAGAATGGTATCTTCCTTGATATCCTGAATTGCAACGAGCACCGTTGCTTTGTCAACGCCCGTTACGATTTTACTTGTTTTCAGCTCCATTGCAAAAAAGTAGGTTGCAAAACCTGCTACAAGAGCAATGACAGCCGCTATCAGATAAATCTTTTTCATAACCGATAAATACCTTTCTATGATTCAACTTTCATGATAACTGTTGAGGTTATCGTTTTTTCTTTGCCCAGCACCGTGCTTAAAACGGGGGTAAAGAAAGATATATCCGCTTCCATCGTGACCGTTATGTCGCCCGAAGTGGGGTCATTCGGCGACGTATAGGAAACATAAATGTCAACGCCGTCATTGGCGAAGACGGTTGTTGTCGTATTTTCAATGTGATTGATTATCGCCTGCGTGTCAGCGGTGTCTCCTGTGTTGACAACCGCATATCTTGCACCCTCACGGCATGCATTATTGAGCGAAAGCTGATTATAAAACAGCCATCCGAAATCGATGATTCCGCATAAAATCAAAAGAAATATCGGCAAAATCAGAGCAAATTCAACCATCGCCTGCCCATCCTCACGCTTATTCTTTTTTGAAAACAAACGCCTTTTCATTTTTGCCGTCACCTCCGGATGTTTTCTTCTTTTAAAACGAATGGGTAAGCTCGCTCAGCGAGCGAACTTACCCATATAGGCTACTCAGTTTTTATTTTTGGAGAGATTAAAGTTCAGTTTATGTTGCGGAAGATGCCGGAACCGTTGTGCCGCCTGCTGCTGCAGAGTCAAGCTGATCGTTAACCTTATCAAACATGTCACGAACCTTGGGGCCGAGTGCTACGAGAGCAACGATAACAACGACTGCGATGAGACCGATGATGAGACCGTATTCAACCATTCCCTGGCCTTCTTCGTCTTTAAACCATTTTCTTAACATAATATTACCTCCGTTTAAATTATTCTTTCTTTCCTTATCTTTAACCCTGATTGTTTCGGTTTCCGTTCACCTGATGTTATGCACTTTTATCAGGTTGCTGAGGATGCCGGAACTGTTGTTCCGCCTGCAGCTGCCGAATCGAGCTGATCATTAACCTTATCAAACATATCGCGAACCTTGGGGCCGAGTGCTACAAGAGCAACGATAACAACTACTGCGATGAGGCCGATGATGAGACCGTATTCAACCATTCCCTGGCCTTCTTCGTCTTTAAACCATTTTCTTAACATAATATTACCTCCGTTAATTTTACTCTTTCTTTCCTTTTTGCTTAGTCCCTTAAAATTTGTTTTTTCTGTTTCGGTTTTTGTCGTGATTGCACATTAAGTCGGAGGAAATCAGGTTGCTGAAGATGCCGGAACTGTTGTTCCGCCTGCAGCTGCCGAATCGAGCTGGTCATTAACCTTATCAAACATATCACGAACCTTCGGTCCAAGTGCTACAAGAGCAACAATGACGACGACTGCGATAAGTCCGATGATGAGACCGTACTCAACCATTCCCTGACCTTCTTCGTCTTTGAACCATTTTCTTAACATAATAAAACCTCCATTTATTTTCACCCTTTTTCAGGGTAGTTTCCTTGTTTTAAAATAACTGTGAAAAAACTGTTTTTGATAACTCGCCGAACATCGGGAACAAAACCGTTACCACAACTCCGAGCGAGAGGTATGGTCCCATGGGAACCGCTGTTTTGAGTGAACCTTTCTTTGTTGCCACGAGGTATATCAGATACACTATCAGTCCCGCCGCCATAATCAGCGCCGCCTGCAAATATCCGAAAGCTCCGAGGCAGTAGCCGATCGCTGCGCTGTATTTGACATCGCCCGTTCCGATCGGGATTCCGAAAAACATCGGAAGCTGATAGAGAATGAAGCCTGCCGCAAGACCTATCAGCGAGGGGATGAGGCTTTCCTTAACCGGAACGCCTGTTGCAATCTGATAAACCAGAGCGGCTGTTCTGATAACCAGCAGTGCGAGCACTGAGGAGTTCGGAATCTTCTTGATATCGAGATCCACGATTCCGATTGAGATTGCGATTGATATGTAAGCAATTGCTTCAAGCCTTGCTGCTACATCTTCGAATCTTGCAAAAGCCGCCGCAAACAAAACTCCGGAAAGCAGAACCCATATAACGATTGTTGCCGTGTTTTTGACTGCTTCAATTTTTGCTGTTTCATCGGTCCTGCGTTTGATCTGGAAAAGCGCTATCCGATTGAATGCAAGCGCTGCGATAATTCCGAGTACGCCGCCGTAAATTATTTCTATCATAGGCATTCGCCTCCGACTTTTCTTTGGGAAGTTTTTTGTTTCATTTCCCTTCCGCACCTTCATCTTAGCACCCGCTTTAGTTAAAGTCAACAGTAGTTTTTCACATCCCAAAATCATTATAGACAAAATGCACAAGTCACCAATCGGTTGTGGTTTTCCCCCTGATATCAAGGGGTTTATCACAATTTAAAGCGTGATTATTGCAGAAACAGAAAAATAAAACAAATTTTTGCAAAATTCCGTTCAAAAAATTTTCACATTTTCAACAAACAATTATTAAGATTCGGTTAATTTCGGGTAAATATGCATTTTCCGAATGTATGTATACATTCCATATTTTAAAAATATTAAGATAGTTTGAATTGAGTTAATAATTATACCGATTATCCGTTGACATTTCTTAAAATCCTTAAGCGATTTCTTAAGAATCTTAATAAAAAAACCTTGCAGTTTGCAAGGTTTTCAAATCAGATTTTATTGATAATTAACTCCGCAACAAGTCCGACTGCACCGCATGCAACCATAACCGGTATCGGATTGCACCTGAATTTGCGCAGTACAATAAATGCCGCGAGGAAGATGACAAGACCTATCCAATTGAGGTTTTCAATTGCCGCCGCTTCTCCGCCGAAAGCAACCATACTCAAAATTGAAAGACCTGCGCCCGCAATGAGCGCAACAACGGCAGGCCTCAGACTCGAAAGCACACTCTGAAGCACAGAGAGATTCTTGAAACGGTAATAGACAAAAGCCAGAACCGAAACGATGATTATTGACGGCAATATGCACCCAAAGGTTGCAATCAGTGCGCCCGGGAAGCCCGCTACCCGTGTCCCGACGAATGTTGCGGAATTTATCGCAATCGGGCCGGGCGTCATTTCGGCAATTGTGATAAGGTCGGTGAATTCCGCAAGACTCAGCCAACCGTGTTTTGTTACCGCTTCATTCTGAATAAGCGGCATTGCGGCATATCCTCCGCCGATACTGAAAAGTCCGATCTGCAAAAAACTCAGAAAAAGCTGAAGATAAATCATTTCTTATCGCCGCCTTTCCTCTTTTTTATCACTTCGGTGATAATTCCGACTGCGGCAGCAGCAAAAATAATATAAATTACATTTATATCAAATATGAAAGTTGCAACAAAAGCCGCTGCAAGCACAATAAACTGAACGATGCTTTTCTGTTTAATAACCTTAAGTCCGAGACTGCAAACAACATCAAGTATGACAGCCGCAACGCCCGCCTGCATTCCTTTCAGCACAAGCGCAACATAAACATTCGAGGCAAAGGCGGAATAAATAAGCGAAATTACGCTGATTATCGCAATAGGCGGAATTATTGTGCCGACAACTGCAGTAAGCATTCCGGGAAATCCTCCGACACGCCAGCCGACGAGAATCGCCGCGTTAACCGCAATTGCGCCCGGCGATGATTGTGCCATAGCAGTAAGGTCAAGCATTTCATCTTCGTCAATCCAGTGAAGCTCATCAACAAACTTGCGTTTCATAAAGGTAATAATGACAAACCCGCCGCCGAAGGTGAATGCACTGATATATAAAGTGCTCAGAAAAAGCTTCAGCAGCTTTTTTTCCTTTGACATCTCATCCGTCTGCACCGTATCTCCCCTTTCATTTTTACTATATATAAAATAACTCTTTATCTTTAAAAAGTAAAGAACAAATTCAAAAGAAAAATGCCTGCATTCACAAAACACGGAATGCAGGCACGGTTTTTATTTCATGGTATTGCTGCTGTTAAGAACAAGAGTACTGTATATAAACAGAACATCGCATTCGCTGAAGTCAATCCATTTTCCGATAATTTCAGGCTGAATATAGCGGGTATCGACAAGAGTTATTTTTGAATAACCCTCTGCAAGAAGAGGAGCAATGCTGCTGCCGAAGGAGTCACGGAAAATGACAAGCTCTTTTTCTGTTTTTGCAGACGGATTTTCAACCGTGATAAGAGAAATCGGGCCTGAAAGGAACATTTCATAAGGGTCTTTTCCGTTTGCTCTTTCCATGTCATAGACATCGGATTCCTTGTTATTCTGATAGTCAAATACTCTGTAATTTTCAAGCTGAGCATTTGTTAAATACTTGATTTCTTCCGCATCAAGAGGCAGCGCCGACTGTCCGCAATAGACCCCGTAAAACGGAACATCAAGGGTTTTCTCTTCATATTCAGCCGAAAGAGTTATGCCGAATTCAGAGGCAATTCTTTTGGCAACATCAAGGATTTTTTCCTGACGCCAATGAGTATCCGTAAAATAGAAATCTGTTTCGTCAAGCAAGTCCGAGATATCAACATAACCGACCGTGGGATTGATTTCCGATATTTTATCCGCAAAAAACTGCGGGTCAACAGTCAGATGGCCTGATTTTTCAGCCAGATAGCAATTCTTATCGGGAATAACCGAAAAAAGAAGCTTTCCGCTGTTTTCGGTCAGATAAAGATCGCATATTTCTTTTATTTTTTCTGCCGCATTGACTGCGCTTTCTTCGTTTTCGTTTGCTTCCATTTTAGCTGCGTAGCCGTTATAAACATAAATATCATTGTTATCGGTCTGAGCGAAAAGATATTTAGCGGCATACGCTTTCAATGTTCTGAAGCTGTCACGCAAAGGAAGCTGGTCGGCAGTGAATTCATCGAACTCGCCCATGAATTTTCCCGATTTGAAGCTTTCAAATGAAAATTCGGGCATCTGCGCCAATTCGCGTCTTTCGCTGAGCGAGAAATCCTCGGCATTTCCGAAAAGCAGAAATCCCGATATTCCTAACGTCATAACAGCAAAGACGGCAATAACTATGAAATTTTTGAGTTTCATATTATCACCTCAGAATCTGAAATAGAGAAACGGGTTGAACGAGCCGTCAGCAAGATAAGCAGTCACGAGAAGCATCAGAGCAATAACCGCAAGCGGTCTGACTGCATAAATAATCTTTTCGCCCGTTTTGTTTTCTTTAATCTTATTTATCAGCATTTTAACTGCGGGAGTGCTTCCGACAACGCCGAGAACAAGCATCACCGCATAGCTTCTTATATAATAGAGGGTTTCATCGGAAACTGCGGGTATTCCGCCTGCGCCGAAAAGACCGCCGATATCGGTTGCCGCCTGAGACAAATCGACGGCGTTGAATATAATGAAGCTTATGAGTATAAGGAAAACCACATAAATGTGATTGATTATTTTCATCTTTTTGAGTATCGGTGCAAACACTTTTTCCGCAACAAGAAGAATTGCGAAATAAAGTCCCCAGAGAATGAAATTCCAGTTTGCACCGTGCCAGAAGCCCGTAAGCATCCAGACAACGAGAATGTTGAATATCCATCTCGGCTTTGAAACTCTGTTGCCGCCGAGGGGGATATAGACATAGTCTCTGAACCATGAGCCGAGAGACATATGCCAGCGTCTCCAGAATTCGGAAATGCTTTTTGAAATGAAGGGATAGTTGAAGTTTTCGCAGAACTCGAAGCCCAGCATTTTGCCGAGACCTATCGCCATATCGCTGTAGCCCGAAAAGTCAAAATAAATATGCATTGCATACGCAAATGCGTAAACCCAGTAAAAAAGAACGGATTTTTCTTCGGCTGAACGGAAGATATCAACGAATTCTCCGAGCTGATTCGCAAGAAGAACCTTTTTGCCCAGACCGATTGCAAAGCGAGTTATTCCGTCTGCAATTTTTTCAAAATCAATCGTTCTGTGTCTCAACTGCTTTTCAACATCCGAATAGCGGACAATCGGACCCGCAATCAGCTGAGGGAACATTGTGATATAAGCTGCAAGGTTAATCGGATTTTTCTGCGAAGGCACATCGCCTCTGTAAACATCGATAAGATAGCTGACAAGCTGGAAAGTGTAAAAGCTGATACCGATGGGGAGCGCAATGTTGAGAAGAGAAACAGAAAGACCCGTTGCCGCATTGAAATTTTCAATAAAGAAATCGGCATATTTGAAATATCCGAGGAATCCGAGATTGATTGCAACGGAAACAAAGAGCAGCAGTTTTGCCGCCTTTGTTTCTCTGAATTTTTCGAGAAGAAGCCCGAAAACATAGCCGAGGGCAATTGTAACTGCCATCAGAACCACATAAACAGGTTCACCCCAGGCATAGAAAAACAGACTTGCGGCAAGCAAGACGGTGTTTTTCAACATACCCGGGGCGATATAATACAATATCAGCACAACGGGCAAAAAGCAATAAAGAAAACTGATACTTGAAAACAACATAACCTTTCACCCTTGTGCAAAAAATTTCAGATTATACGTTGAGTGCCTGTGAAACTGCTGCGTTTGCAGTGGGGTAAGCAGCGGTAAGCTTTGCTGAGAAGTTGTCAATGAGGTCTGCTGCGCCGAAAGCTGAAACAACATAACCGTCAATGCTGAAGATAACAAGCTTCTCAGGGAAGCCGCACATCCACTGGTTGCCTTCAACGGTTGCCTTGATGCTCTCGATAAGAGCTGCAACATCAGTGCCTTCAACGGTGCGGTATGCGCCTGCTGTAAAGGTGTTTGCGTTCATCATGTGAATGAGTGAAGCAGCGTCATCAATCTGTGCAACTGCATCAGCGGGGAAAACAAGCTGATAAGTAAAGCCTTCGTCAGCGATGTTATACTTGCCGGGTGCATTGTCGACGGGAGCGCTCATGTCGCCGCCGATTGCTGCAAACTTCTCTTCTTCTGCGTATAAAGCCCATACTGTTGTGAGAAGCTCTGTTGCGTCTGCGATTGAAGCAGCGGGTGCTTCTGTTGTTGTTTCTGTGTTGTTGCCGCCTGTGGTGTCATTGTTGCATGCTGCGAATGAGAATACAGCAACAACAGCAAGAGCTGCGAGAACAAGTGCGATAATCTTTTTCATGGTGTTTTTTCTCCTTTTATATGTGTTTTTTATTTCACGGTAAGATAAATCAAACCGTCATTTACATTTCTTTCGGCTGCGACGCAGACCATGTTTTTGTTGTTTTCCAGAGTCATTTCGGCGTAATTTACACTTGCAGGTATCTGCCACTCAACACTGAAATCTTCTGACACAGAAATTTCCGCTACATAATCGGAAGCTTCGCCGTTTGCGGCGATAATCCTGAATTCACCTTTGCTGACCCTGACAACAGACACCTCTGTTATATCCGCATCAAGCCTTACGGTATCGAGCAATAAAGCGCGCATAACAGAAGAATTCTCTTCAACCTGCACCGCAACGGGAGCGCCATCCAGAATCTCACCGTTGCTGCTCACTTCTATTCTGCCCGAATTATTGTATAAAGCCGAAGAGCCCGCAAAAATTATTACGGCGCACGCCGCTGCGGTAACAATTCTTTTTATTGTTGCATTTCTACGCACATCAATCGGAACAATTTTTTCCTCACTCAGCGACATAATTTTATCCTTAAGCTCTTCGGGAGCTTTGATGCTTTTATATTCTTCAATATGATTTTTGTCGAGCATTTCTACTCCTTTCCGAGCATCTCTTTAAGCTGTTCTCTTCCTCTGAGAAGTCTCATTTTGACCGCTGACTGCGATATTCCCGCAAGTTTCGCCGTTTCCTCAACTGAATAGCCTTCAAGGTAATGAAGCGTTATGACTGCCCTTATCTTTTCGGGAAGACGCGACAGAACACCTATTATTCCGTCATCCTTTTTATCCTCGAAAGAAACGTTTTTTATTTCGTCAAGATGAACGTATTCACGCTTTTTTCTTTTTCTCTGCAAGTCGTGGCAATGATTCATGGTTACACGGACAAACCACGCTTTTTCGTGTTCATCATCTGAAAACGGACGGGAATGAGCAATAAACTTTGCAAAAACATCGTGAACGCAGTCCTCTGCGTCCTCTTTGTTTCCGAGCTGAGAAAGTGCAAGCCTATATAGCATATCCGAGTATTTTTCATAAGCTGCTTCAAGGCAGACTTTTCTGTCTTTTCCGGCGCTCAACACTCACCCTCCTGTCAATAAAACGTTTCAGAAATACGTTTGGTCACATTTTTTTGAAAAAATTTTTCATTCGGATTATATCATACAAAACTCATTCTTGCAACAGTAAACCCGAAGCCTGTTTTTTGCAGACTCCGGGCTGAAAATTATTCCGTTTTTTCGCTGAATTCAAAACTTCCGTCATTGAAGGTACAGACATATTTTTTGCCTGCGGTGAGCTTGCCTTCAAGCATTTCTTCGGAAAGCTTATCTTCTATTTTCTGCTGAATAGCTCTTCTGAGAGGTCTTGCGCCGTAAACAGGGTCGAAGCCCGCATTTCCTATTTCTTCAATTGCGGATTCATCAAATCCGAGTTCAAAATCAAGCTCCCTGACTCTTTTTGAAAGACCTTCAAGCATTCTGCGTGCAATTTCGCTGATATTCTCTTTGTTAAGCTGACGGAAAACAATGATATCGTCAACTCTGTTAAGAAATTCGGGGCGGAAAACATTTTTAAGCTCACCCATGACCGCATCTCGGATTTTCGCATCGCTCATACCGTCGCCGCTGCTGACCGCAAAGCCGAGGGTTGCCGCTCCGCTCTGCGCAATCTGCTTTGCGCCGACATTTGAAGTCATGATGATAATGCAGTTTTTGAAATCAACTCTTCTGCCCTGCGAATCGGTAAGAATGCCGTCTTCAAGAATCTGCAAAAGCATATTGAAAACATCGGGATGCGCTTTTTCAATTTCATCAAAGAGAAGAACGGAATACGGTCTGCGGCGCACCTTTTCGGTGAGCTGACCGCCCTCCTCATAGCCGACATATCCGGGCGGTGAACCTACAAGCCTTGAAACCGTGTGCTTCTCCATATATTCGGACATATCGAGTCTTATCATCGCATTTTCATCGCCGAACATTGAGGCGGCAAGGGTCTTGCAAAGCTCGGTTTTGCCGACACCCGTAGGTCCGAGGAATATGAATGAGCCCGTCGGTCTCTTCGGGTCTTTAAGACCCGCTCTGCCTCGTCTGATTGCTCTTGCAACTGCGCTGACCGCTTCATCCTGACCGACAATTCTCTTGTGAAGCTCATCTTCCATGTTGAGAAGCCGCTGACTTTCTTCCTGCGTCAGCTGAACAACGGGAATACCGGTCCACTGAGAAACAATGGCTGCAATTTCCTGCTCGCCAACCTCTCCCGTAAATCTTGCGCTCTTCTCTTTCCATGACTGACGCTCTGCTTCAAGCTCTTTTGCGACTCTGTTTTTCTCATCTCTGATTGAAGCCGCCTGCTCGAAATCCTGCGATTTGACGGCGGATTCCATTTCTTCATTAAGCGATTTAAGCTTATCCTCAAGCACCTTGACATCGGGCGGTGCGGTGAAAGCCTTGAGCCTCACCCTTGAAGCCGCTTCGTCAACAAGGTCAATCGCTTTATCGGGCAGATATCTGTCGCCGATATATCTTGATGACATCTTTACCGCCGCAATGATTGAGCCGTCGGTAATTCTTACTTTATGGTGAGCCTCGTATTTGTCACGAAGCCCTTTGAGAATTTCAATTGCTTCCTCTTCAGTCGGCTCTCCGACGGTTACGGGCTGAAACCTTCTTTCAAGGGCAGCATCCTTTTCGATATGCTTGCGGTATTCCTCAAGGGTTGTTGCACCGATAACCTGAAGCTCACCTCTTGCAAGCGAGGGCTTGAGAATGTTTGCGGCGTCAACCGCACCCTCTGCCGAGCCCGTACCGATAAGGGTGTGAACCTCGTCGATAAAGAGAATTACATCGCTTGCCTTCTGAACTTCTTCGATAACATTTCTTATTCTCTCTTCAAAATCGCCTCTGTATTTCGTGCCCGCAACCATACCCGTTAAATCAAGCGCAAAAATTCTTTTGTTGCGGAGTAAATCAGGCACTTCGCCCGTTGCTATTTTCATTGCGAGCCCCTCAGCGATTGCGGTTTTACCGACACCCGGCTCACCGATAAGGCAGGGATTGTTTTTCGTTCTGCGGCTGAGAATCTGAATGACTCTTTCAATCTCCTTCTGCCTGCCGATAACGGGGTCGATTTTCCCCTGATTTGCGTACAAAGTAAGGTCTCTGCCGTACTGCGTAAGGGTGGGAGTGTCCGATTTTTCCTTTGTCTCGCCCTTGGTATTCTTGGCGTTATTCGGGTTGCTTCCGAGTGCATTGGTAATATCATTGAGCAAATCCTGCGGCTGAATTCCCATTGAAGAAAGAATCTCGGTTGCCGCACCCGTACCCTCACGGATAATACCCATGAGGATATGCTCCGTGCCGATATACGAATGTCCCATGCCTCTTCCCTGAAGAATTGCAGTATCTATTATATTTTTGGCTCTCGGAGTAAAATCGTTAGGTGAAAGCACCGTAGGCGAGCCGATACCTATGCTGCTTTTTATAATTGACTCAACCTCTTTAAATGTGACCTTTCTTGCCGAAAGAGCTGTATACGCCATTCCGCCGCTTTCCGAAAGCAGACCGAGCAGAATATGCTCGCTGCCGACATAGGTATGACCGAGATTCTCTGCGGCGGAAATTGCGTTGTTGAGTGCGTCATTGGCTTTCTGAGTAAAACCCGTAAATCTGTACATCATTTCATTCCCCCAAACATTTTATACATGTCAGGCGAGTGTCTCCCTGACTTTTGCAGCCCTGACGGTGTCCCTTGCCGACGGGCTGTCTGCGTTGCTGTATGAAACGCTCACGGTTGCAGGCTGCATATTGACAATGAGACTGTTGAGCTTTTCAATGTCAACATCAATAATATTTCTTGCCGCACCGAGTCTGACGAGCGACACAAGCTCCATGAATTCATCCGTGCTCAGAAGTCTTGCGCTGCCGAGAACACCGAGCGCTCTGTAAATCTTATCCTCCTCTGCAGGATTCTTGATGATTTCAGCTGCCGCCGCTCTTTCCTGAGCAACAAGCTGAAGCACGATTGATTTAAGGTTTGCAATTGCGGTTTCTTCGGTTATTCCGAGGGTAATCTGGTTGCTTATCTGATAGATATCACCCTTGGGCTGTGAGCCTTCACCGTAAGCTCCTCTTATTGTCAAACCGAGCTTTGAAACCGTGTTTGCAAGTCTCGAAATCTGTCCGCATCTTGTGAGTGCGGGAAGATGAAGCATAACCGACGCTCTCATTGCCGTTCCGAGATTGGTCGGGCACTGTGTAAGATAGCCTATTCTTTCATCGAAAGCATATCTGACCTTGCCGTCAATAATGCTGTCAAGCTTATCTGCAATGTCATATGCCTCTTCAAGCGCAAGCCCCGCTTTCATAACCTGCAGACGGATATGGTCCTCCTCGCAGAGCATGATGCTGACACTTTCATCAGCGGACAAAATCATCGCACTGCCCTCTTTCTTTGAGGCAAATTCGGGGCTGATAAGATGGCGTTCAGCAAGCGAAACTGCCTGAAGTCGGGTAAGGTCTTTCATTTCAATATAACTGAAATCCTTGCCGTCATTTTCAAAAAGAGTGCTCTTTATAATCGAATTAACCTTGTTTTTGCCCGCCGTATCAAGTCTTGACGGAAAAGGAAATTCATCAAGGTTTCTCGCAAGACGGATTCTTGTTGAAAGAACAACATCGCCCTGGTCGCCTTTTTCAATATACCATTTACTCATTTCGCTTCGCCTCCTTCAAGAGCCTTTATTTCATCCCTGATTTTTGCCGCCTGCTCAAATTCCTGCTTTGCAACGGCGTCATTCATCTGAATTTTAAGCTTTTCGATTTTCTCTTCAACGGTTTCTTCCTTAGGCGTTTCAGCCGTTGCCGCACTGACCTTTCCGCTATGCTTTATCTTTCCGTGAATGCGCTGAATTGAGGGCAGGAGCTTATCATAGAAGGTTTTGTAGCAATCTGCACAGCCCACCATTCCGTCTCTTGCAATGTCCTCAAAGGAAGCTCCGCATTTTTCGCATCTCTTTGTCTTTCCCTGAGAAACTCTCGGCGTCATGTCTCCCAAAAGCCCGCCGAAAAACTCCGATAAATTCAGACCGAACCCCGAGAAAACATCGGAATATCCGAGATGAGCTGCACAGTCCCTGCAAAGATGGCTCTCCGCCATGTCCCCGTTAATTATCTGCTTGATGTGAGTTGTTGCTTCGTTCTTTCCGCAATTCTGACATAACATAATCAATCATCCTTTCTGTCCATTGATAAAAGCATCTGCTTGAATATTGCCGCTCTGACCGCATCACGCACGGGCGGCGGCAGGTTGCGAAGCGCATTATCCCCCGTTGCCGCAAGCATCAGCTTTGCGCTTCTCGCATCAACAATGCCTCTGTGGTTAAGATTCAGTATATGTGCGCGGCAGGTTGAATTATCTATCGCCTGACCGATACTGTTGACCGTATGCATAACTATCGAGGGCTTGTCAAGATTTATTCTCGTTATCTTGATATATCCCCCGCCGCCTCTGCGGCTTTCAACGGTATAGCCCTGCTCGGGAGTGAATCTTGAAGAAATAACATAATTTATCTGACTTGGAACACAGCCGAGAGTCTGCGCAAGCTCATTGCGCTGAATTTCGGTTGTTCCGTCATCTTCAAGCATTTCAAGAAGAATTCTTGCTATCTGATTACTTAAGCTCATATTCTCTCATCTCTTTTCGATGTTTTGACTTTGACTTTCTTTGACCTTTGACTAAATTATAGCGAGCGAAGGTCAAAAGGTCAAAGGTCAGAAAAGGTCAAATTTGTTTGATTGTTGCCCGATTTTCAAGTTTATCTCCGTTTTTCTCTTGTTTTCTTCAATTTTCAGATTTTTTTGATTTTTTGACCTTTGTTTTAAGTATAGGAATGTTTTGACCTTACTATGCGAAAAACATTGATTTTATCGTGCCTTTGTGATATTATTCGGTTTGTTGAAATTTGATAAAGGTCAAGGATTTATATGAATAATAAGAGCAAAGTCAAAGGTATTCTCCTGACCCTCACGGGCGGCATTTTCTGGGGCTTTTCAGGCTCCTGCGGTCAGTATCTTTTTACTCATCATTCAGTAACCTCAGACTGGCTTGTTCCGCTGAGAATGCTGCTGACGGGAATCATTCTGCTTGCAATGTGTGCATTCAGAAATAAAAAGAAAATATTTGATGTATGGCACGGAAAGAAAAACATTCTCAGAATGGCGGCTTTCACGGTTTTCGGACTTGTTATGTGCCAGTATGCATATTTCAGGGCAATTGAATATTCAAACGCAGGCGTTGCAACAGTCCTGCAGTACCTCTCCCCCGCAATGATACTTGCATTCACCTGCATAAGAAGCAGAAGAATGCCGAAAGCTTTTGAAGTAATTGCAATTGCGCTTGCTATCGGCGGAACATTCATGATTGCGGCAGGCGGTGCGGAAAGCATGCAGCTTTCTTCAAAAGCCCTCATCTGGGGACTGGCGGCAGCAGTTTTCCTCGTCTGCTATTCTGTTATCCCCGTTCCCCTTCTGAAAATTTCAGACACTCCGACCGTCCTCGGCTGGGGAATGCTCATAGGCGGTCTGTGCCTTATGCCCGTTTTCAGACCATGGGAAATCATGCCTGAAATCAGTATTTCCCTTATTCTTGCTCTTGCTTCAATAGTTGTTTTCGGCACAGTGCTTGCCTATTCTTTTTATCTTGAGGGAATTCATCTTATCGGCGCACCCAAAGCAAGCGTCATCTCAAGCATTGAGCCCGTTTCTGCAACCGTCATTTCAGCGCTCTGGCTCGGAACGGATTTCCTTGCAACCGATTTCATCGGATTCGCAATGATTCTCTCAACAATTTTCATTATTTCTCTTAACGCAAAAAAGTAAACTTTACAATATATCTATTAAATGGTATAATATTTTTTATCAAGGAGGGACAGAAATGGAATTCAGACAGGAATATCTCGGCGGCGGTATAACCGCCTTTGTTTCTCAGGCGCACACCTTCGGGACAGATGCAGTTTTGCTTGCCGATTTCGCTTCGCCCTCTAAAAAAGCAGTCTGCTGCGATCTGGGTTCAGGCTGCGGAATCATCCCCCTTCTCTGGTGCAAAAAAGAGACGGGCAGGATTACTGCGGTTGAAATCCAGCCCCTCGGCGCAAGTCAGATTGAAAAAGCAATTGAATTCAACTCCCTTCAGGACAGGCTCACGGCAATCAACGCCGATTTGAAAGAGCTTAAAGGAATTGTGCCCTTCGGATGTTTTGATGTTGTAACCATGAATCCGCCTTATAAAGCAAGCGGCGCAGGCATTGAAAGCCGCTCGGATTCGGATAAAATCGCAAGACACGAAACGATGTGTTCGTTTGCCGATATCTGCAAAACCGCCGCAAAGCTTCTCAATTTCGGCGGCAGACTCTGTATGTGTATCCGCCCCGAAAGACTCTGCGAATTATTCTGCGAAATGCGTGCAGCGGGCATTGAACCCAAAAGGCTGAAGCTTGTCTCAAAATGTGCAGGCAAAGCTCCGTGGCTCGCACTCATCGAGGGCAGAAGAGGCGGCAAGAGCGGAATGACGGTTGAGCCCGAGCTTTTTGTTCACGGCGAAAGCGGATATTCCGATGAAATGAAAAAAATCTACGGCGATTATTTGCTTGAAAACAGAGGTGAACAGACTTGAGCGGAATTCTTTATGTTGTCGGCACTCCGATAGGCAATCTCGGCGATATATCTCCGAGAGCGCTTGATATTCTTGAAAAATGCGACTTCATTGCCGCAGAAGATACGAGGGTCACTCTCAAGCTTCTCAATCACTTCGGAATCAAAAAGCCGATGATAAGCTATTTTGAACATAACAGATTTGAAAGAGGTCCGCTTATTGCCGAAAGAATTCTTTCGGGCGAAACTGCGGCAATTGTTACAGATGCGGGAATGCCCGCAATTTCCGACCCCGGCGAGGACCTGATTAAGCTCTGCCATGAAAAAGGCGTAAAGGTTGAATCCGTCCCCGGTCCGTGTGCATTCGCAACCGCCCTTGCAATTTCAGGTATGCCTTCAAAAAGATTCACCTTCGAAGGCTTCATTTCAACTGATAAAGCAGAGAGAAGAGAGCATATTTCTTCGCTCAGGGCAGAAACCCGCACAATGATTTTTTATGAAGCCCCGCATAAGCTTCTCAACACGCTGAAAGACCTTGAAGCCGTACTCGGCAACAGAGAAATTGCAATAGTCCGTGAGCTTACAAAGCTTCACGAAGAGGTTATCCGCACCAATCTCTCCTCCGCTGTTGCAAGATACTCCGAAGAGGATATCAAGGGTGAAATCGTGCTTATCGTAAACGGCGCAAAGCCGCAGGAAGCGGAGAGAATGACCGTTGAACAGGCAGTCCTTTACGCAAAGGACCTTGTTTCATCGGGCGAAAGCAAGAGCAACGCCGCAAAAATCGCCGCTAAGGAAAGCGGCTTCAAAAAAGGCGAAATATACAGACTGCTGATTGAGGAGGAAGAAGAATGATCGCATATTTTCTTGAAAGACCTTATCTTATCCTTATATTTATTGCGCTTATCGTGCTGACACTCTGGGTATGCCTCAAAGCAGGTCAGGCAAGCGCAAGGCACCATGCAGAAACCGAAAAAACAATGAAAAAGCTCAAGGAAGAAAATGAACTGAAAAATGAGTTTGCCATTCTCACGCCTGAGCTTATTGCTTCCGCTGACCCCGCAAGACTTTTCAAGGGCACCGCACTCAATCTTTATAAAAAAATAGCAAATCAGACCGATATGAATGCTGAATTTGAAAAGCTCAGCGATGCTCAGAAAGAGGTTTATTCTCTTTATTTTGTTATTGATGACGGCAGTGAGCGTCTGAGCGATTTCTTTGAAGCAAACGCTCAGCCCGTTACGGGATGTGCAAAGAGCCTTCTCAATAGAATTACCGACGGCAGAGCATATGAAATATTCGAAAAAGAATATCTCGCTTTCGACCGTGAAGACGAAACAACTTCTTTTATCCCCGAAGAAATCAAGGCTCTCAACAAAGAATTCTCGGAGCTTGATCCTTACAATGAAATCTGTGTATCCGCAGGTAATTTCATTAAGGAAAATACTGAAAAGTTCATATGAATATTTTACCTCCCGAATGCTGATAATAACTGCAACGGGAGGTATTTTATTATGGAATTCAAAGGCAGCAGAACAGAAGCTAATCTCATGGCGGCATTTGCAGGCGAATCGCAGGCAAGAAACAAATACACTTACTATGCCTCAAAAGCAAAAAGCGACGGATATGAGCAGATAGCCGCAATATTCACCGAAACCGCAAACAATGAAAAAGAGCACGCTGAAATCTGGTTCAAGCTTCTTCACAACAGTTCAATCCCCGAAACAGCTGAAAATCTTCTTGATGCGGCGGCGGGCGAAAACTATGAATGGACAGAAATGTACAAAGAATTTGAGCAGGTTGCAACAGAAGAAGGGTTTTCACAGATCGCCGCGCTTTTCAGGCTTGTAGGCGGAATCGAGAAGGAACACGAGGAAAGATTCAGAACTCTCAGAGAAAATCTCGAGCAGGGCATCGTATTTGAACGCACAAACGAAACCGTCTGGCTCTGCCGCAACTGCGGATATATTCACACAGGCAAGAGCGCACCCAATGTCTGCCCCGTATGTTCCCACGCAAGAGCTTTCTTTGAAATCAGAGCGGAAAACTATTGATTTTCCGCCCTACATATATTGTTAATTTGCACAAGCAAAGCCCTGATTTCTTGTAGGATTTTACAAAATGTAAAAAACTAAAAAAAGCGTTGATTTTTTATTGACTTGCAAAAAAATTGGCTATATAATGCAGACAAAATATACATTAAGATGTATGGGAGTGAAGATTATGATTCCCGAAAAATTGCTGATCAACAAGCCTGCAGACAAAAGCATCCTGCGAATCGCCGAAAAGCATTTTCCCGATGACGAAGCCCCGCTTTTTGCGGTTATTGCTGACCTTGACACAAACAGCAACTACGGCACGGGTGCGGTTTTTGTTTCGTCGGATAAAATTGTTGCCATCGGTGACTGCTTTGACGGAGGCGCACTGAGTCTTGATTTTGCAAGCATTGATGAAATCAAGGTCAAAAGAATGTACGGCAATGCAATCCTCAAGGCTAAAACAGTCGGCGGCTCAACAATCGACCTGCTGCGCTTTACCTTTGCGTGTGCAGACATTTGCGATGCTGCCGCAGACTTCGTAACAAAAGTCAAAAGCGGTGAAAGCGTAGAAAGCAGGCTTGCCGCAGTTGAAGTGACCTACAAAAACCTGCGTTCATTCTGCCCCAAATGCGGCAGAAAGCTGCCTGCACCCAATGCTGAATGCCTTAACTGTCAGGGCAAGGGAAAAATCTTCTCTACCCTCTTCCGTTACATAAAGCCCTATCTCGGCAAGCTCGCCGTCTGCATCGTTCTTTCAGTCATAACAACGGCTGCGGCGCTTGTTCCTCCGTATATCACAAGCATGATGGTTGACACCGTCATCCCCAACGGCGATGTAAAAATGCTTGTCACAGTTATTCTTTTCCTGCTGTTTGTTTATCTTGCACAGTACGGAATCGGCGCTTTGCGCTCATATCTGCTGCGTGTTGCGGGTGACGGAATCATCGCAGACCTGAAAAAAGATATCTACGCAAAAGCGCAGTATCTTCCGATGAAATTCTACGATAAGACCTCAACGGGCTCGGTTATCAACAGAGTCAATTCCGACACCGCAGTGCTTCAGCAGTTTATGCTGAGAATAACTCAGGAAGCGGTTGTTCAGCTCTTCATGATGGTCGGAATTATCGTTATCATGCTTTCAATGAACTGGAAGCTTACTCTTCTTTCGCTTACACCCGTTCCGATCGTTGCTTTCTGCAGCCGCTATTTCGGAAGAAAGATTTCTCCCGTTTACCGCCGCTTATGGCGAAGAGGCGTTGCAATTTCGAGCATTCTTTCCGACACCATCCCCGGCGTCAGAATCGTCAAGTCATTCTCAAGCGAACACAAGGCAATAAAGAAATTCGACCGTCAGGTTGATGATTGGGTAAGTGAAGACCGCAAGGCAGCAAAAGTTGCGGCGATATTTCCCGCTGTTATAACATTTCTGGTGACCTGCGGCTCGGTTATTATATGGCTCGTCGGCGGAAACATGGTTATCAACACCCCCGACAAGCTCTCTCTCGGTGTTCTCGTTTCGTTTATTTCTTACACAAGCATGTTCTACAACCCTGTTAACTTCTTTGCAAACCTCAGCGACTCATATCAGAACGCCGTTGCATCAACGGAAAAGGTTCTTGAAATAATCAACGCTGAGCCTGAGCCCGATTTCGGCAAGGGCAACCGACTTGATACGATGAGGGGCAAAATTGAATTCAGAAATGTCAACTTCTCATTCGACCGCTCAAAGAAGGTTCTCAACGATGTCAACTTTGTTATTGAACCGGGCGATGTTGTAGGTATCGTCGGCACTACAGGCTCGGGCAAATCAACTCTCATAAATCTTCTTATGAGATTTTATGATGATTACGAGGGCGAAATACTTGTTGACGATGTCAACATCAAAGACATTGACATGGGATATTACCGCTCGCAGATCGGCTATGTTCAGCAGGAGCCCATGATGTTCCGCGACACCATTTTCAATAACATTGCCTACTCCCTGCCCTCGGCGCATCCCGAGCAGGTGCTCAACGCTGCCGATATAGCCAACGCTCACGGCTTCATTTCCCGTCTCCCCAACGCATATGACACCATGCTCGGCGAAAGAGGTGTCGGTCTCTCGGGCGGTGAAAAGCAGAGACTTTCAATCGCAAGAGCCGTGCTCAAAAATCCGGGCGTTCTCATTTTCGACGAAGCAACTTCAGCGGTTGACTCCGAAACCGAAAAGCTGATTCAGGATGCCATTGACAGACTTATCAGAGGCAGAACAACTCTTATGATTGCCCACCGTCTTTCAACTCTCCGAAAAGCCAACAAAATCATTGTTGTTGACAAGGGCAATATCATTGAATTCGGTTCACCCGAAGAGCTCATGGCTCTCAAGGGCAAATATTATAAGCTCATAAAGATTCAGTCTATGAGTGAACAGGTAGCGGCTGAAAAGGCTGCTGAAAATTTTGAATAAGGAGGCGGCTTGAGATGTCACGAAATTTTATAAACGGCGATGAAATCCGTATAACCGTTAAAGACAAGATTTTCTGCGATGTTGAATTCTACTCTGGACAGAAATTTACCGACCTTGAGCCCCGCCGTCTCTTCCCCGTCAGCGGAATTTCGCAGTACATAACTTTTCTCGACGAAAACGGAGAAGAACAGTTCATTCTCAGAAACATTGAGAATATGGAAGAATCCCAGCGCAAGCTGCTTCTCGGCTGCCTTGAAGAATATTACAGAATCCCCAGAATAACAAGACTCATCAGCCGAAGCGAAAAGCACAAAATCTGGCTGTGGAATGTTGAAACCGATAAGGGCGAATATACCTTTGAAATTATTAACCACATCCAGTCAATGCGTATGTTTTACGATAAGCGCATTCTTATCAAGGACGGCAATGATAACCGTTACGAAATCCCGAATATATATGAGCTCGACAAACGCAGTCAGAAACTGATTTTACCCGATATGTAACAGTGTAATTTTGAAAGGAAGATTTTTTATGAAACTTATTCTTGCAATAGTAAATAACGACGACAGCGCAGTTGTTTCCGCAACACTCACAAGAGAAAATTTCAGCGTTACCAAGCTTTCAACAACAGGCGGTTTCCTCATGATAGGCAACACGACTCTGCTCATCGGCGCAGAGGATGACAAAGTTGCTCAGGCAAAGGAAATCATCCGCAAATACTCGCAGACAAGAACCAAGGTTGCCGTAACAACCGACTCTCTCGGCAGGGGCATTCAGAATTCAAGCCTTGAAGAAGAGGTCTCCGTCGGCGGTGCAACAGTATTTGTTCTCGACGTTGAGAGCATGGATAAATATTGATACAATTTTGATAAATAAAATAAATATGAGTAGGGCGGGCATGCTCCCGCCGCTATCGAAGGGAGATAAAATGAAAAAGGTAATAAGCATTTTTCTTGCAACGGTTATCGCATTTTCTTTCTCAGTAATTTCGTTTGCCGAATCTGAAAACGAACTCCGCTTCGGCTCTGACGGCACATTCACGGTTCTTCAGATAAGCGACACGCAGGATGACCATTATCCCGCATATGACATGGTTAACCTCGTAAAGCTTTCCATTGAGCAGACAGACCCTGACCTGATTGTTTTCACAGGTGATATTGTTGAGGACAGCCGCATAGGCGACATCGGCATCGACGATGAAAACGGCAGAGAGGGCGTTGAAATTGACGGCGATTACGAAGCAACTCTCGCAAACACAAAAGCGGCTTGTGAAGCCGTTTTTGCTGCAGCAGAAGAAGCGGGCATCCCCTTTGCTGTTGCTCAGGGTAACAATGATTACGCCTGCGGAGTCACCAACGAGGACTGGATGAAAATTTATTCTTCATATGAAAATTGCATCGTCTTTGACGAAAGTCCCGACGAGGGCGGAGCAATAGACTATAACCTTGAAATCAAGGCAAGCGATTCCGACAAAACCGTTTTCAATATCTGGCTGATGGATACGGGCAGAAACGGTGTTCTCTGGGAACAGACTTTATGGTATAAAACAGAAAGCGCCGCACTTAAAGCCGCAAACGGTAATGAACCCGTTCCGTCCATTCTTTTTCAGCACATCCCCGTTCCCGATATCAGTAACCTTTTTGAGGAATGCAATTTCTGGGATGAGGGCGCAAGAATCGTTGACGGCAAATGCTACAGACTCAACAAGGAAATTGCAAACGGCTATAACGCAAGCGCACCGAAACCTGGTCTGGAAACAGTTCAGTTCAAGGCGTGGACCGAATGCGGCGATGTTCTCGGCGCTTATTTCGGCCACTGGCACACTGAGGGCTACACGGGCACATGGAAGGGCATTGAGCTCGGAATGACCTACGGAGCGGAATTCGCAAAGCCCGGACCCTACGGCGTCAGAGTTTTCACTCTTCGTGAAGATGATATAAAGAATTATGGCAACGAGCTTTACACATATGAGGGCAGCGTTAAAAACGGTGATGCAAGACTTGAACTGCAGGTTGACGAGCCCTATGAGGAATATGACAGCTTCATCGAAGAGCTTGTTGCGGGAATAAGAAACACATTCAATCTTATTTTCATTAAAATCAAAAGCTTGCTCGCATAAATTTATCGCCTCTGTTTTTGAAACAGAGGCGTTATTTATATTGACATTCGTTGAAATTTTGGTATAATATTAAAGGTTATCAATATAAAAAATATAGGAGTGACAAAAATGCCTTTAGTAACCACAAAGAAAATGTTTGAGGATGCATACAAGGGCGGCTACGCTGTCGGTGCATTCAACGTAAACAATATGGAAATCATCCAGGGTATTGTTCAGGCAGGCCAGAAGCTCAACGCTCCCCTTATCCTTCAGGTATCAAAGGGCGCAAGAGCTTACGCTAACCACACTTATCTTGTAAAGCTTGTTGAAGCTGCAGTTGCAGAGACAGGTCTTCCCATCGCTCTTCACCTTGACCACGGTCCCGATTTCGAGACCTGCAAGGCTTGCATTGACGGCGGCTTTACTTCAGTTATGATCGACGGCTCACACCTTCCCTATGAAGAGAACGTTGCTCTCACAAAGAAGGTTGTTGACTACGCTCACGCTCACGGCGTTGTTGTTGAAGGCGAACTCGGTCAGCTTGCAGGCATCGAAGACGATGTTAACGTTTCAGCTGAAGACGCTTCATACACAAATCCCGCTGAAGTTATCGACTTCGTAACAAGAACAGGCGTTGACTCACTTGCAATCGCTATCGGCACAAGCCACGGTGCATTCAAGTTCAAGCCCGGTCAGGATCCCAAGATCCGCATTGACATCCTTGAAGAAATCGAGAAGAAGCTTCCCGGCTTCCCCATCGTTCTTCACGGCGCATCATCAGTTATTCCTGAGTTTGTTGATCAGATCAACGAATTCGGCGGCAAGATGGAAAACGCTATCGGTATCCCCGAGAGCGAGCTTCGCAAGGCTGCTGAGCACGCTGTTTGTAAAATCAACATCGACTCAGACCTTCGTCTTGCAATGACTGCTGCTATCAGAAAGTATATGGCTGAGAATCCCGGTCACTTTGATCCCAGACAGTATCTTGCTCCCGCCCGTACCGCTATCCAGGGTATGGTTGAGCACAAGATCGAGAACGTTCTCGGCTGCGCAGGCAAAGCATAATCAAACAAAAATCAAGTGCGGTTTCCGTTTGGAGACCGCATTTTTTATTATAACAAATGATATATTACGGCAAATGAAGACTAAAACTATTCAATTCGGAATTCTGAATCCCCCAATGAGAATGTTTCCACAAAAAACTGCAAATTACGCAAAACACCCCGATGTTCAGATGAACATCGGGGTGTTGTCATATTATTCAGTTCTTTTCAACGCCGAGGGTTACCTTTTCGCCGTTGATATCCCATTCCTTAGCGAATGAGCCGCCTGCAGCGGTGATGATGTCTGTTGCAAGAACATCGTGAGTAATTGTTTCCTTGTTGCCTGCAAAAATTGCTTCAATCTTCTCATTGCCGCTGACATAAATCTTTATTGTGTCCATAACCTCAAAGCCCGCATCCTTACGCATTGTCTGAATCTTTGAGATAAGCTCTCTTACGAAGCCTTCTTCAATAAGCTCGGGAGTGAGGTTAGTGTCAAGAACAACTGTAACGCCGTTGCCGCTTTCAGCCTGGAAGCCTTCCTTCTGAACGGTTTCGATAAGAAGGTCTTCAACTGCAAGCGAAATATCGTTGCCGTCAACGCTGAAGCTGATTGCGCCCTTTTCGTCAAGCTCTGCCTTCGCAGCTGAGCCGTCAAGAGAAGCAAGATGATTTCTGATTGCTCCGAGAAGCTTGCCGTACTTGGGTCCGAGTGTCTTGAGCTGAGGCTTGAAGCTGTATGAAACATAGCCTGATGAATCGGTTACGAATTCAAGCTCTTTAACATTGAGCTCGTCCTCAACGATTTCGCAGCATTCTTTATCAAGTGCCTTCGCAGCGGTTACATAAATCTTGCCGAGAGGCTGTCTGTTCTTGATGTTTGCTGTGTTTCTTGCAGCTCTGCCGAGAACAACAACATTGAGAACTTCATCCATTGAAGCTTCAAGGTCTTTGTTAACGAAATCTGCATTTGAAACGGGATAATCGCAAAGATGAACGCTGATGGGAGCGGATGCATCCACATTGCATACAAGGTTGCGGTAAATATCTTCAGCCATGAACGGAATCATGGGAGCTGCAAGCTTGACAACGGTTACAAGAGCGGTGTAAAGAGTCATGTAAGCGTTGATCTTATCCTGCTCAAGTCCCTGAGCCCAGAAACGCTCTCTGCCGCGGCGTACATACCAGTTACTCATATCGTCAACGAAGCTCTGGAGTGCCTTTGCTGCCTCGGGAATAGCGTAGTTATCAAGATAATTGTCAACAGTGTCAATCAGAGTGTTGAGTCTTGAAAGAAGCCATTTATCCATAACGGAAAGCTTATCATAATCAAGAGTATGCTCTGAAGGGTTGAACTTATCGATATTTGCATAAAGCACATAGAATGCGTAGGTGTTCCAGAGAGTGCCCATAAACTTACGCTTGCCTTCAACAACTGCGTTGTCATGGAAGCGGTTGGGAAGCCAGGGTGCTGAGTTGGTGTAGAAATACCAACGGATAGCGTCTGCGCCGTGCTTGGCAAGTGCATCGAACGGGTCAACAGCATTGCCCTTGGATTTGGACATCTTCTGACCGTTTTCGTCCTGAACAAGACCGAGAACGATAACATTTTTATAAGGAGACTTATCGAAGAGGAGCGTTGAAATCGCCATGAGCGAATAGAACCAGCCTCTTGTCTGGTCAACAGCCTCAGAGATAAACTCTGCGGGGAACTGCTGTTCAAATTTTTCTTTGTTCTCAAACGGATAATGATGCTGAGCGAAGGGCATTGCGCCTGAATCGTACCAGCAGTCAATAACCTCGGGAACTCTCTTCATTTCACCGCCGCACTTTTCGCACTTGATTGTTACATCATCGATGAACGGGCGGTGAAGCTCGATATCGTCGGGGCAATTGCTGCTCATTGACTTGAGTTCTTCGATTGAACCGATTGAATGTCTGTGACCGCATTCGCATTCCCAGATGTTGAGAGGAGTGCCCCAGTAACGGTTACGGCTGATACCCCAGTCCTGAATATTTTCAAGCCAGTCGCCGAAGCGGCCCTTGCCGATGCTTTCGGGAATCCAGTTAACTGTGTTGTTATTCTTGACAAGGTTATCCTTGACTGCGGTCATCTTTATGAACCATGACTCTCTTGCATAGTAGATAAGCGGAGTGTCGCATCTCCAGCAGAAGGGATAATCATGCTCGAACTTGGGTGCCGAGAAGAGCTTGCCTTCGCTTTCGAGGTCAACAAGAATTTTGGGATCTGCATCCTTAACGAACATGCCTGCATAAGGTGTGTCATCAGTCATATTGCCCTTACCGTCAACGAACTGGATGAAGGGAAGATCATAATTTCTGCCGACCTTTGCGTCATCTTCACCGAAAGCGGGAGCGATATGAACGATACCTGTACCGTCTGACATTGTTACATAATTGTCAACGGTTACAAAATGAGCCTTTTTATTCTGCTTTGCGGCAACAACGCCTGCGCATTCAAAGAGAGGCTCGTATTCTTTTCTTTCAAGGTCTGTACCGATATATGTTTCAAGGATTTCATAAGCTGCAACGCCGTTTTCCTTGTCGCCGAGTGAACCGAGAACATTATCAAGCAGAGCCTTTGCCATGTAATATGTGTAGCCGTCTGCTGCCTTGACCTTGCAATAAGTCTCTGTGGGGTTAACGCAGAGAGCGCAGTTTGAGGGAAGAGTCCAGGGAGTTGTTGTCCATGCAAGAAAATATGCATCCTCGCCGACGACCTTGAATCTTACAACTGCCGAGCGTTCTTTTACCGCCTTATAGCCCTGCGCAACTTCGTGAGACGAAAGCGGAGTTCCGCAGCGGGGGCAGTAAGGAACAATCTTGAAGCCCTTATAAAGAAGACCCTTGTTCCAGATTTCCTTGAGCGACCACCATACGGATTCAATATAGCTGTTGTGGTAGGTTACATAGGGGTCATCCATATCAGCCCAGAAGCCGACAGTGCCCGAGAAATCCTCCCACATGCCTTTATACTTCCATACGCTTTCCTTGCATTCTGCGATGAAGGGAGCGAGACCGTAATTTTCAATCTGTTCCTTTCCATTGATGCCGAGCTTCTTTTCAATTTCAAGCTCAACGGGCAGACCGTGAGTGTCCCAACCTGCTTTTCTGGGCACCATGCAGCCCTTCATTGCACGGTATCTGGGAATCATATCCTTGATAACACGGGTAAGAACGTGACCGATATGAGGCTTTCCGTTAGCGGTCGGGGGACCGTCATAGAAAGTATAGGTAGGTCCGTCCTTGCGGTTTTCGATGCTTTTTTCGAAAATCTTGTTTTCTTTCCAGAATTCAAGCACCGCTTTTTCACGGCTGACGAAATCAAAGTTTGATGAAACTTTTTCGTACATTTTTCATTCCTCCGATAATTTATTTGAAATAATTTATAAACAAAAAAAACGCCCCTGAACGGGACGAAGAATTACCTCGCAACCACCCGAAACATAACGCAATCTTTATGCTCCCGATAACGGCGGGATACCGTCAAAGCCTACTTGCGACGCTTTCGGTTTGCGATTCGGGAGTGATATTCGCTTTTGCGGCAAACGGCGGGTTTCCACTCTCTCCGCCTCACTTCGGATTGCTTATGCAATGCTACTGTCTCCGTCACTATCTTTTATGGTGATATATAATTTTACCCATAAAGTATATCACAGTAAAAACTTATTGTCAATTATATTTTATATTTATAATACTCTATTGACCCCCAAAAAGCCGTGTGATAATATACAGAAAAGGGGGCACGGTTATGAAAAGAACATTGATGATTGCTTTGTGTTTTATTTTATTGTTTTCATCCTGCGCAGACACAAGCACCGACACTACAAGTAATCCCGAAGAAACGCAGGCTCAGAACACTGAATATCAAGGTGCTTTCTGGGTTTCGTACTCAAATGAACTTTATTCCGAACTGTTCAATTATGACAGCGGAACGGGATTTTTAGTTCCGCTGGGAACCGTTATTGCTTTTGACAGGCAGGTGAACCATTGGTATCATGTTAACTATAAAGGGAATGAGGGTTGGCTATGGGTTGAAGACCCTGATTTTTTCTGTGCTTCCCGTACAGTGAAAGATATCAGAGTAACTGCTCAGGAAGGTCTTGAAGTTTACGAAAATCCGAGTAATAATTCTGCAATTATTTCAAAAATCGAGCAAGGAAGTGTTGTGAGTATTATTGTTGGCTTGCATAATGATTGGGTGGACAATTGGTCATACACCAAGGTAAACGGAGTTTATGGCTGGGTTAAAGCGGATTACGGATATGTTGAATTTATTGACGGAAGCGAAAAGAAGTTTGAGGACATATTCGGCAAAACGGTCATTGAAGCACCTTGAATAACACATTCTGTCAAATGGCTTTTCCGCTTGCAATAAGAGTCAAAATATGTTATGATTAAATATCTTTAGAATGTTGAGGTGGAGAAATGAAAATCATAAGAGCAATACTGTTTTATATCTGGCAGTTCACCTATGCGCTGCCACAGAATATACTTGGTCTCGTGATGCTTGCAATTCAGAAGTCAAAGGGCGCAGAGAGCGAATGGTATCACAATGCGCTTATAACTTACATAGACAAAAAGAATTTCGGCGGCGTGTCGCTCGGAATGTTTATTTTCATCAATAAAAACAGAGAGGGCGATCAGAGACATGACACCCGTATCCACGAATACGGTCATACCGTGCAGTCTCTCATTCTCGGACCTCTCTGGCTGTTTATCATTGCAATTCCTTCCGTTGTCTGGTGCAACACTCCGTATTTTGTAAAACTTCGCAAAGAAAAAGGTGTTTCATATTACAGAGCATACTGCGAGGGCTGGTCAAACACCTGCGGCCTCTGGGCAACCAAAGAGAATTTCAGAACGCCTGAGCTTATAAACAGAGGCAGATACGGAAAGCCGATAAACCCCAACCGCAGCAAGCGTAAAGACATCAAAGGAAGAAAGAGGAACAGATAATGGAAAAGAAATATTTAAAAACAAGCGAAACCCTCTCATTCTCATTCTCGGCGTTCGGCAGAAGCATGATATATACACTGATGTCAACCTTCCTGCTGATTTTCTACACCGACGCAATGAAACTCAGCCCCGCTCATGCAGGTCTGATTATCCTTGCAGCAAGAATATTTGATGCCGCAAACGACCCCATAATGGGAATTATCGCCGACAAAACAAAAACAAAGTTCGGTAAACTTCGTCCCTATCTTCTCTTTTCGCCCATTCTCATTATGATTTCGACCGCCGCCCTCTTTTATGTTCCCGACCTCGGATACGGCGGAAGACTTGCCTATGCAACAATAACATATCTTGTATGGGGCATTTGCTTCACCATTCAGGATGTTCCTTTCTGGGGAATGAGCGCTGTTGTTTCACCTCTTGAAAACGAAAGAAACAGATTTCTCTCAACCGCAAGAATTTTCAGCACCATCGGCGGCGTTGTTCCCACCCTTCTCGTTCCCGTACTCCGTAACGGACTCGGCAACACTCAGGGTTATTTTATCAGCGGACTTATATTTGCAGTTCTCGGTTCAACGCTTTCACTCCTTGCCTTCTTCGGCACAAAAGAAAGAGTTGAGCAGCAGAAAGAAAAGGTTACCGTCAGCGAAATCGTTTCGGCTTATGTCAAAAACAAGCCTCTGCTTCTTCTCATCGCTTCGAGCGTTCTCGGCTCGGCAATGCTTATGGCTCAGACTTCAGGAAGCTATCTTGCAACATACCTCATAAAAGATTCGGGATTTATTCCCAAGGGCACCGTGCAGACTGTTATGACTGTTGCAATCGGTGTTGGCATGATGATTGCAATGGTGCTCATGCCCATCCTGCGCAAAAAGATGTCACTCAAAGCTATTTACATTTCATCGGCAATTTTCGGCGCAGTAATTCATGGTATTATGTATCTCGTCGGATATTCAAACTTCTATGTTTTCCTTGTCATTCTTGCAATTGCAGGTCTGCCTCTCGGTATTTTCAATGTTATTACCTACGCAATGGTCGCGGACAGCGTTGACTATCTCGAATGGAAAACAGGTCGCCGCTCGGAAGGCGTGTGCTTTGCTTCACAGACATTTATCAGCAAGCTGACTGCAGGTATTTCAACATTCATTACAAGCCTTGTGCTTGAGCAGGTCGGCTTCATGCAGCCTGTTGATGATATGCCCGTTCTCAACCAGCCCCAGTCTGTATTCGACGGTCTGTTTATCATGGTTTCAATCATCCCCATGGTGAGCCTCGCTCTGGCCGCAATCCCCATGGCATTCAACGACTACAGCGGCAAAAAGAAAGAAGAAATCCAGAAAGCGCTTGCAGAGCGCAGGGAGAAAACAAATGTCTAATGAATTCGATGCATTCTCAGCAGGCGTTGAGCCGGGCGGACTGAGAAACACAACACAGATAAAAATACTTATAAACTTCATAGTAAGCAACACCAATGAGCCTCTCGGAACAGATACGCTCATTGAGGCGCTCGGTGTTCACGGGCTTGCGAATTATTTCGAGATAACTCAGGCAATTGAAGAGCTTGAAGCAAACGGAAATATCATGACAAGCGACGGCTTTGTTTATATCACGCCGAAGGGCATCCTCTCGCTTGACGAGCTTTCAGATGAGCTCCCACGCTCTGTTAAGGAAACTGCACTTGCTGACACAATGAAGCTGATAATCAGAGCAAAGCGTGAAAGCGAAAACACAGTTGAAATAACCGAAGCGGGTAACGGATATCATGTAACCTTCAAGGTTGCTCACAAGGGCGATATTCTCATGAAACTGACGGTTTATGCTGCGGATTATGACCAGGCGCAGAGCCTTAAGCGCAATTTCATCAACGATCCGTCTCATGTTTATTCCACCATTGTTTCATCATTATTTGTATAAGGAGAGTTTTAAATGCTTGAAGAACTCAAAGCAAAAGTATATGAAGCAAACATGAAGCTTGTTGAATATAAGCTTGTTCTTTTTACATGGGGCAATGTTTCGGCAATCGACCGTGAAAGCGGTCTTGTTGTCATCAAGCCCTCGGGAGTTGACTACGCAAAAATGACTCCTGACGATATGGTGGTTATGAGCCTTGACGGCACAAAGGTCGAGGGCAAGCTCAACCCCTCCTCCGACACTCCCACGCACCTTGAGCTTTACCGCCGTTTCCCCGAAATCGGCGGCGTTGCCCACACTCATTCAACATTTGCGGTTTCTTTTGCGCAGGCAGCAAGCGACATCCCCGCTTACGGCACAACTCATGCCGATTTTGCTTTCGGTGCAGTGCCCTGCACAAGAGACCTGACAAAAGAGGAAATTGAGGAAGAATATGAGCTCAACACGGGCAAGGTTATTGCTGAATGCTTCGAAACAAGAGACATCGACTATAACGCAGTGCCCGCAGTGCTTGTCCGCTCGCACGGACCGTTCACATGGGGCAAGGACGGCGCAGAAGCCGCAAAGAATTCAGCAATTCTCGAAGAGGTTGCAAAAATGGCTTATCTGAGCAAAACCATGGACGCACCTGAAGCAAATGAACACATTCAGAAAAAGCATTATTTCAGAAAGCACGGAGCAAACGCATATTACGGTCAAAAATAACTTGACATAATAGTTTTGCAACTATAAAATAAAGAAAGACCTATTACTTTCAGAAAAAGGTGATTGAATGGCAAAGTGCCCTAAATGCGGAGTCAAATTACATATATGGGATATCAAGGCAGAATGTCCCAAATGCGGAGTCAACATCGCGAACTATGACTGGGAAAGACGCCTTGAAGAGGACTCGGTAATGGCTGAAGCAGCGTTCGCAAAGCTTCACGAGACAATGAGAAAATTCAAATACTCTTTTATCGGAACAAAGCTCAGAATCGCAAGAATTCCCATCAGCGTTCTCCCCCTCTTCTCATTCCTTCTTCCTCTCGGAAGCCTTGCGGTTTCAATTCCGTTTTATGAGGATAAGATTACTCTTAACGCAATTTCTCTCGTTATGAATTTCCTCAATCTCGACATTTTGGGATTCCTTAAACTTCCCGCTTCGGAAATTGTCGGAGATGCAGGGCTTCGCATAGTGCTTGCATTTGTTCTTCTTGTTCTCAGTGTGCTCTCGCTGCTTGTAAGCCTTGTTTTTCTGCTTACAAACTTCAAGAAGTTCAACAGCAAGGGTCTTTTTGTAACAAATCTTGTTGCAAGCCTCATGATGCTCGGCAGCGCATTCTGTTTCAATCAGTTTTCTGACATGATTGCGCAGACAACCCTTGCAGAAGCAGTAAACGCCTCGGTCGGCTGGGGCATATTTGTAAGTGCGGGTCTTTTCCTCGCTTCATCAATCACAAATCTTATAGTTTCTCTTCAGCCCGTCAATCTTCCTCCCGAAGAGAAAAAGGAAGAAACGGCAGAGGAAAAAGAAACGGTTAATGCATAAACACAAGACCTCCCGAGCGGAGGTCTTTTTTGGTATATGGCACTCATTTTGTAAACTGAATCGAAAGCAAATGTAAATTATTTTTTATTTATAATATAACAGTTGTTTTTTCTTTTGAAATCTGTCATAATGATGTTAATATGTTAATCCATAAAACGGAGGAAAAATCAATGAAAAAAACTATTGCAATTATCGTAGCCGTTGCTCTCGTTATCGGCGGTGCAGTCGGTGCATATTTCCTTTTAAAGCCCGAAGCCAAGAAGGGAACCGTTTCGATTTCGGTGACCAAAAATGATTTTGTTGAAACAATCAGCCTTATTGAAAGATATATGAAAACCCCTTCAAGATATAAGGATGCATTTCCCTCTCTTTACGGCATGACTGCTGAAGTAGCTGAAGATTTCTTTGCTGCTCCCGAAAACTGGCTTGCTTATGAGTATATTATTGATGTTGAAAACACAGGCGAAGAGGCTGTCAGCGTTTACGGCTTTGAAATTGAAGGCAACGGAAAAGACGGCGTTTATCTCTCAAGGCAGTCCGGCGGTGAACTCGGTCTCCCCGTTGGAACAGGTCATTCGCTGAGCATCAGCGTTCTCTGCTCAAACGGTGACGCAACAACCGACGAAGTGCTTTCTGTTGTTGAAGATATGGATATAAGCATTGTTTATTCAAAGCAGCCCACCGAAGCCGATGACGGCACCGAAAGCGTTGAAGAAACTAAAAAAGCTCAGCTCGTTATTGAATAAAAGGAAGTTAATGAATATATGAATTTTTTCTCAAGGCAAAAAGCCCCCTCGGGTCCGCCCGAATTTCTGATTGTCGGTCTTGGCAATCCGGGCAAAAAATATGAGCTTACCAGACACAACGCAGGCTTTCTTTTTACTGACCTGCTTGCCGATAAGCTCGGATTCAAAATAAATAAAATTCAGTTCAAGGCAATCACCGGAACGGCAGAAATTGCGGGCAAAAAATGCATTATAATGAAGCCGCAGACATTTATGAACAACAGCGGCGAAGCTGTCAAGCAGGCTTCGGCGTTTTATAAAATCCCGCCGGAAAAGATTATCGTTGTTTTTGACGATATATCTCTCCCCTGCGGCAAGCTCCGCATAAGGCGCAAGGGAAGCGATGGCGGACACAACGGAATCAAGAGTATCATTTATCTCCTCAATTCCGACAAATTCCCGAGAATCAAGCTCGGAGTCGGCGAAAAGCCTCACCCCGATTATGACCTTGCCGACTGGGTGCTCTCTTCATTCAAAAAAGATGAGCTGACCGCCCTTCACGATGCCGCTGAGAAAGCCTGCGACGCCATTGAGCTGATGGTAGGCGGCGACATTGACCGCGCCATGAGCAGCTTCAACAGTTAACGCATCATTGATGTAATGTTGTCCATAACATCTTCAACGGTGCGCATACACTTTGCAGCCTTTTTTTTATAAGCTCTTTTTCCGCTGCAGGACATCATTTTCGCAGTACACATTGCCGTTGCAGCTCCTACTGCAAGACCAACTCCGATGCCCGTTGCCATTGCGGAATTCTTTGATGATGCAAACATCATTTTCATCCCTCCATTCGGTTTTATCGTTAATATTTTAACCGAATGCGCAATCAAAATCATTGCCAATATATTTTAAGGAAGTTAAATAATGTCAGTTTTAAACATAGTGCTTGTCGAGCCTCAGATACCGCAAAACACTGGCAACATCGCCCGTACCTGCGCCGCAACCGGCGCAAGACTCCATCTTGTTGAGCCTATGGGATTCCGTGTTGATGACGCCAAGCTCAAAAGAGCGGGGCTCGATTATTGGCATCTGCTCGACATCACTTATTACGATAATCTGAATGACTTTTTCAAAAAAAATAAAGACGGTCATTTCTATTATTTCTCAACCAAAGCCGAAAAAATCTATTCCGAAATCGAATATCCCGAAAATACATATCTTGTTTTCGGAAAAGAAACTGCAGGTTTGCCCGAAGAACTGCTTTATCAGAATCACGATTCCTGCGTAAGGCTTCCGATGATAAATGACAGCTCAGCAAGAAGCCTCAATCTTTCAAACTCCGTTGCAATCGGCGTTTATGAAGTTCTCAGGCAGTGGAATTTCCCCGAGCTTCTGACTAAAGGCAAATTGACTAAATTTGACTGGAACAAATAGTGTTTTTTCACAGTTGAAAAAAAGACTGACTTATGATATGATATTACTATTATCTTGAAAGGATATGACTATTATGAAATCAATTATCAGCATTTTACTTGTTCTTGCAACTGTTGCATTCTGCTTCTTCGGTTGTTCGAACATTCCCGAAGAGCCCGTTACCACCGCAGTTGAAAAGCATTCATATGTTAACCCTTACGGCGAAACCGCTCCTGCAGCCGAAAACGCAAGCGAATTTGAAGGTCAGGATGTTCCCGTTAAATATATTGAAACCGTAAATAATGTTGAAATTGTTCTTAACAGCTATTATGTTTTCGGCAATTCCGTTGCAAAAATCGGCAACATCGAAATTGTTGATTACGGCATTTCACACAACGCAAACGGCTATGCAGATGTTGAAATCATGGGAATCGGCAGCAGAAAAGAAGGAATGAAAATCGGCTATACAGCATACACCGCTGACGGTGATATCGTTAAGGATGTTTTCATTCTCGCTCCTCTCGAGGGCGTTAAGGAAGGCGACACCGTTGAGGACCGCCGCTTTGAAGTTCCCAGAGATGCAGTCAGGATTGTTTTCCACGATTATATTGAAAAATAATTGCGGTTGTCTCACGAAGCGAAGAACAATAGAAACTGAATAAAAAATCAAGCGGCTTGTATCGGAAAACATCCATTACAAGTCGCTTTTTTGTTTTAGGGTTTATTATAATTATAAATTATTTGTTTCTTTTCAGCTCCGTGAAACAACCTCGGTCATTACATACCCCTGCGGGCAACGCAGTTTTCAAGCTTGATTGCTTCGTAAACTCCGTCATCAAAAAGCTCGCAGATATTTTTGTATTCATCAAGCAAAAGTGTTTCGAGTGTTTTGCCCTCTTTTATGCAGAGCGCAACAAGCTCGCCCGTTGCCTTATATGCATCTCTGAAGGGCAGACCCTTTGAAACAAGATAGTCAGCGCAGTCAGTTGCATTGATAAATCCGCCCGCTGCCGCCTTTCTCATGTTTTCGGGGATTGCTTTCATTGTTGCAATCATCGGAATAAGGGTGTCAACGCAGATTTTAACGGTATCAAACGCATCAAAAATTGCATCCTTATCTTCCTGCATATCCTTGTTATACGCAAGAGGCAGCCCCTTCATAACGGTAAGCAGAGTCATGAGGTCACCGAAAACTCTGCCGCTCTTTCCCCTGACAAGCTCAGCAATATCGGGGTTTTTCTTCTGAGGCATAATGCTTGAGCCGGTTGAAAAAGCATCATCAAGCTCAACAAATTTGAATTCCCATGAGCACCAGAGAATAATTTCTTCGCAGAGTCTTGAAAGATGAACCATGCAGATTGAAAGCGCACTTGCAAGCTCGATGCAGAAATCTCTGTCTGCAACACCGTCCAGAGTGCTCTTTGTGTATGAATCGAATTTGAGGAATTCTGCGGTCATTGAGCGGTCGATGGGATAAGTTGTTCCCGCAAGAGCGCCGCTGCCGAGAGGCGAAGAATTCATTCTCTTCTTTGCGTCCTCGATTCTGCCGAGGTCACGGGTCAGCATTTCGGTGTAAGCGGTAAGATGAGCCTTGAAGGTTATCGGCTGAGCTCTCTGAAGATGAGTGTAACCGGGCATAATTGCGTGCGCATACTCATCGCCCTTTTCTTCAAGAGCCTTGATAAGCTTTTTAATCAGAACAAGAGTAACCTCGCATTCCTCTCTGAGATAAAGGCGCACATCGAGCGCAACCTGGTCATTACGGCTTCTGCCTGTATGAAGGCGCTTGCCTGCGCTTCCGATTCTCTCGGTAAGAGTCTGCTCAATAAAAGTATGGATATCCTCAGCGTTGGGGTCAATAAAAAGCTCACCGCTTGTTATTTCGTGTCTGATTTTTGCAAGCTCAGAGCAAATCAGCGCACCGTCATCCTGAGAGATTATGCCCTGCGCCGCAAGCATGGTTGCATGAGCAATGCTGCCCTCGATATCCTGATAGTACATTCTGGAGTCGGTTGCGATTGATGAATTGAAATCATTGGTTTTTTTGTCAGCTTCCTTTGAGAAGCGTCCTGCCCAGAGTTTCATATTTATCCTCCTTATACGGGAAAAAGAGCCGCCAATCAGACGGCTCTGTTTTAAATTCTGATTATTTGTTTGCGTTTCTCTCAGCCTCAAGGATAGCCTTAACCTTGATGGGAAGTCCGAAGAGGTTGATGAAGCCTGCTGAATCCTTCTGGTCATAAACTTCATCAGCATCAAATGTTGCGAAATCCTCGCTGTAAAGAGTGTAGGGTGAGGTTACTCCTGCATTGATGATGTTGCCCTTGTAAAGCTTGAGCTTGACATCACCTGTTACGGTCTCCTGTGTCTTGTCAACGAAAGCTGAAAGAGCTTCACGAAGAGGTGTGTACCACTGACCGAAATAAACGAGCTCTGCAAATCTGTGAGCAACGATTTCCTTATAATGCTGTGTGTCTCTGTCAAGGGTGATTGTTTCGAGAACATCGTGAGCTCTGAAGAGGATTGAGCCTGCGGGATTCTCATAAACGCCTCTGGACTTCATACCGACAAGACGGTTTTCAACAAGGTCATTGAGACCGATACCGTTCTTGCCGCCGATTTCGTTGAGATACTTGATAAGCTCAACGCCGCCCATTTCCTTGCCGTCAACTGCGGTGGGAATACCCTTTTCAAAATGGATTGTAACATATGTGGGAGCATCGGGAGCCATTTCAGGTGAAACACCCATCTCAAGGAAGCCGGGCTTGTTATACTGAGGCTCGTTTGCGGGATCTTCAAGGTCAAGACCTTCGTGTGAAAGATGCCAGAGGTTCTTATCCTTTGAATAGTTGGTTTCACGGTTAATCTTAAGGGGAATGTTGTGTGCCTCTGCGTATTCGATTTCTTCTTCACGCGATTTGAGGTCCCAGATTCTCCAGGGAGCGATGATTTCCATTTCGGGAGCGAATGCCTTGATAGCAAGCTCGAATCTTACCTGGTCATTACCCTTACCTGTGCAGCCGTGGCAGATAGCGTCTGCGCCCTCAGCCTTTGCAATTTCAACGATTCTCTTAGCAATAAGAGGACGTGCAAATGAAGTGCCGAGAAGATAATCCTTCTCATATACTGCGCCTGCCTTAAGGGTGGGGAAAATATAATCGCTTACGAATTCATCCTGAAGGTTTTCAATGTAAAGCTTTGAAGCGCCGGTCTTGATTGCCTTTTCCTCGAGACCGTCAAGCTCTGTGCCCTGACCAACGTCACCGGAAACAGCAACAACTTCGCAGTTATTGTAGTTTTCCTTAAGCCAAGGGATAATGATTGATGTATCAAGTCCGCCTGAGTAGGCAAGAACAACTTTTTTGATTTCTTTCATTTTTTATATCTCCATTCTTTGATGTTTTAGTTTATGCATTGATTATACATCAAATATTCAAAAAATCAAGCGCATTTTGAATATTTATACATTTTTGTCGTATTCAACAAAAAGTGAAGCAAAACATGCGTATTAACCGAGCAAAAGTCCGACTTTTTTCTTCGCTTTTTCAAGAGTTCTGTTCGCAATGCGAGCCGCCTTTTCAGCTCCTGCCGCTGCATTTTCGGTAAGATACTTCTTATCTGCGATAAGACGCTTATATTCTTCCTGAACGGGACGAAGCTCTTCAATGACAGCTTCTGCAACCCTGACCTTGAAATCTCCGTAGCCCTTGCCCTCGAATTCCTTTTCGATAGCCGCAAAATCAAGACCCGTGCAGCAGGAATAAATGGACATAAGGTTATTTATTCCGTCCTTACCATCTGCATAGCGCACACAAGCTTCGCTGTCGGTTACCGCCGATTTGAACTTCTTGAGAATAACATTTGGCTCATCAAGAAGCGAAATTGAAGCCTTGGGATTGGGGTCGCTCTTCGACATCTTCTGAGTGGGATCCTGAAGGCTCATTACTCTTGCGCCAACCTTACCGATGAAGGGCTCGGGAAGAGTGAAGGTATTGCCTCTGAGGGTGTTGAAGCGGTTTGCGATATCTCGTGCGATTTCAAGATGCTGCTTCTGGTCTGCACCGATGGGAACGAAGTTTGCCTGATAAAGCAGGATATCCGCCGCCATAAGCACGGGATATGCAAAAAGTCCGACATTGACATTATCGGCATGCTTCTGCGATTTTTCTTTGAACTGAGTCATTCTTGATGCTTCACCGAACTGAGTATAGCAATCAAGAATCCATGCAAGCTCTGCGTGAGCGGCAACCTGACTCTGAATGAATACAATATTCTTTTCAGGGTCAAGACCAACTGCGAGCATGATTGCATACATTTCGAGTATCTGCTGGCGAAGCTTTGCAGGCTCGGGATGAATTGTAAGAGCATGAAGGTCTGCAACCGCATAAAGGCAGTTATAGTCCTCGCTCATTTTTTTCCAGTTTTTAAGCGCTCCGAGATAATTGCCCAAAGTCGGAATCGAGGTGGGCTGAATCATACTGAGCACTATAGGTTTCTTTTCGGGAACTGTATTTTCCATAGTAATTACCTCTTTTATTAAAGTGAACGGGCAACTTCACCGAGAATCTTAACGCCCTTGACAATCGCCTCGTCTGAGGGTGTTGAGAAATTCATTCGGATATAGCCGTAATCGTCTGCGCCGTCAACGGTGAAAGCATTGCCGGGAACAACAGAAACACCTGCTGCGCTTGCCTTGCGGCAGAAATCCAGCATATCAATGCCGTCATTAAGCTTTGCCCAGACGAAAAGACCGCCTTCAGGTCTGTGATATGTAAGGAACTCTGAAAGCTCCTTATCAACGCAGTCGCAGAGAAGATTAAGTTTTCTCTTATAAATCTCTCTGATTTTATTGATATGGCTCTCGAAATCATATTCTGTAAGCCACTTATAAACAACGAGCTGAGAAAGCAGCGGAGTATGAACATCCTGGGTCTGCTTTGCAACGGTCAGCTTTGCGATTACCGCTTTGGGGGCAAGAGCATAGCCGACTCTTATTCCGGGAGCAACAATCTTTGAGAATGAGCCCGCATAAACAACAATGCCATCTTCATCAAAGCTCTTGATTGACGGAACATCTTCGCCCGAAACACGAAGCTCACCGTAAGGATTATCCTCAAGAATAAGAACACCGTATTTCTTAGCAAGCTCATAAACTGCCTTTCTCTTTTCGAGCGACATCGTTACGCCTGCGGGATTCTGGAAGTTGGGAATTGTATAAATAAACTTTACATTCTTTTCTGTTTTAAGCTTTTCCTCAAGCGCCTCTATATTCATTCCGTCGCTTTCAACGGGAACGCCGCTGAGCTTTGCGCCATAGCTTCTGAAGCAGTTGAGCGAGCCGATGAATGAAGGCTCTTCGCAGATAATACAATCGCCGTAATTGATAAAGCACTGGCTCATAAGGCTCATAACCTGCTGAGCACCGCTTACAACAATCAGAGCATCGTTATCGTTTCCTATTCCGTATCGTGTTTTTGTAAGCTTTGTAAGCTCCTCAACAAGAGGTCCGTAGCCCTCGCTTACTCCGTACTGAAGAGCAAGAATGGGGTCTGCTTCGAGGATTTCATTGACTATCTTCTTTATATCGTCAACAGGAAACGCATCAGGCGCGGGATTACCTGCCGCAAGAGGAATGGTGTTTCCCGAACTTTTGAGTATTTCTCTGATTATTGAGGGCTTGAGCGATGCAACGCCTGCCGCAAACTTATAATCCATTATTAACAGTCCTTTCAAGGAATTTCAAATAATAATTATATCACAAATTTTTACTCTTGTAAATGCTTATCGGGGATTGTATATGCTAAAAAGTGTGGTATAATTTTAATATATAAAATAAATTCGGAGTTGGTTTTAATGAACAGCAAATACGATGCCGTTCTTTTTGATTTTGACGGAACATTTGCCGATACGGGAGTCGGTATTTTCGAATGCATTCAATATGCAGTCAACGCGCTTGGCAGAGAGCCGCTTTCAAACAAAACCCTGCGCACCTTCATCGGACCTCCGATTTTCGATTCATTCAAGCGAGAATTGAAGCTCACCGACGAAGAAAGCTTTTTCGCTGTTGAAAAATACAGAGAGCTTTATGCCAAAAGCGGAATTTATCAGTTTGATATCTACGCCGGCACGAAAGAGCTTTTTGAAGAGCTGAACGAAAACGGCATAAAAGTTGCCTTTGCCAGCTCAAAACCCAAGCATTTCATTGAGCATATTGTTGAATATCTTAAAATCGGAAATCTTGTTTCCTATGTCTCAGGACCCGAAAGCGACAAGGCACATGACGACAAATCCGTTCTGATAAACCGCGCAATCGATAATCTCTCAGTTGACAAATCCCGTACTCTCATGGTGGGAGACCGTCATTTTGACATCAACGGCGCCAACAAGGCGGGCGTTGAAAGTGTCGGCGTAACCTACGGCTACGGAAGCGAAGAAGAGCTTCGCACCGCAGGTGCAACCTTTATTGCTCACAGCACAGCCGAACTGCGGAAAATTATTTTTCCCTGACCGCTTTTTTGCGTGCGATAAGCCAGAAAACAAAAAACAGAATAAAGCTGATTACCATTAAACCGGTAATAACCATTTCGCCGCTCTTCAGTGCCGCAAAAAGCACTGAGGGGCTTTTGAATTTTGCATAGTCCAGAATAAGCAGATGGGCATGCGAACTGTTTCCTGAAAAGAAATAGGAAGCTGCGGTCGCAACGAAATAAGCAGGAACTGCTTTCATGCAGAAATCCTCGGTGCGCATTGCAACGGGAATGTTAAGCTCGCGGGAAACAATATTTTTCTTTGAGATAATAAATGCGGGGATAAGCGCAATTGCGCAGAGGATAACGGTGATAATAACCGAAACAGTATCCTCGTCTGAAATCATTTTCTTTTCAAGAAGCAAGTCTGCAAATCGCATTCCGAGGGGTCTTGCAAGAGTGAGGCCAAAGGTAAACATCAGAGTCAGCACTGCGCTGTATGCGAAATGAAGTCCTCTCTTTTTAAATACGGGGTCATACTCTGAAAAACTCTCCCCTGCCGCAATGCTTTTGGGGAGGCAAACGAGAATGAGCATAACACCCAAGCCCATAAGAAAGCCTGTGAAATACTCCCACAGAGGCCATGAGCAGTTGTTGATAAAATCAGGTGCATTGACCTTTGCAAGGAAGCCTGAATCAGAATCCGCAATCATAAAGAAATCTGCGGCAGTAATCGAAACTGCCATAACGATATTCATTCCGAATGAAATAAATGCCGTGATTTTATCCTTGAGTGCGATAAGTGCAGTCAGCGAAACAACAAGAGCCGCACACGCCGCCGAAATAACCTCAATGCTTGTAAAATAATTTCTTCCGAACGGGATGACCTTTGCCCATGAAGCTGAGCCGAGATTTTTGATGAAAGCCATCATGGGTGTAAGCTCAATGCCTTTATCCGCAAGACCTTGCTTGAACATTTCAACCGCCTGGGGGTTGATGAGCGGAAGTATGTAGTGCGAAACGGAAAAATTAAAAATCCATGTTACTGCATAAAAAACAGCTATAAGAATTACATAGTGCCTGATTTTATATTCTCTCTTTGAGAAAAGAGAGCCAATGAACATTGAAAAAAGAGGCATCCAACCAAAACCGAGAAGCAGCATTATCGCAAGACCGGAATACGGACTTATTGCAACTCTGTCCGCAACGCCCGAACTGCCAAGATCAACGCCGCTGCCGAGATAGCCGCCCATCTGGCTGTTGAGGGTACCCCAGCCGCCGTTCGTTATTCCGAGAAGAATAACCGCTGCAGGAATCGCTTCATAGCTCATCTTGCGACGGTTGCCGAAGAAAGCAAATATAAACAGAGTCAGCATAACGCCGACCGCAAACATTCCCCACATTGAGCCCCAGCCGTGTTCTCCTCTGACACGCCACATAAAGCCCGTCATTATTGCACATGAGATAACCGCAAAGAGCTTTGCGGAAACAGTCATTTCTCTTGTATTCTTCAAGGTCATAATGCAAACCTCCCTTTTTATTGTTTATATTTTATAATATATTATTAAATATTTCAACCGAAAAAAGAAAAAAGGCAGGCGAAACCGTGCGTTTCGTCTGCCTTTCACTTGTTTTAATTATTCTGCGAAGCCTGTCTCTACAAGCTTAACAAGCTCATCAACAGCCTGCTCTTCGTCTGCGCCGCCTGCGATGATGCGGATGTTTGTGCCACCCATAATGCCGAGTGAAAGAACACCAAGAAGGCTCTTTGCATTTACTCTGCGTTCTTCTTTCTCTACCCAGATTGATGATTTGAATTCATTTGCCTTCTGAATGAAGAAGGTTGCAGGACGTGCATGAAGTCCGACCTGATTCTGAACGGTTACATCTTTAACATACATAATCTATATCTCCCACGCTAAAATTTTATTTTACGATACTACATATTATACCATAAAACTTCGCTTCGTCAACATTTTTAAAACCCTGTTTTAATAATTCGGAGTCTCTTCCAAACTGCAGGCTTTTAAAAATTTATGTTTTGTTGATTTTGACGATAGAAAAAGGTATTTTTTGTGTGTATTCAACAACCGACACTTTGTCGGTTATCCTCCGAGATAAGCCTTGCGGATTTCGTCGCTTCTGATAAGCTCTGCGCCGGTACCCGAAAGAGTAACCTTGCCTGTTTCAAGGACATATGCTCTGTCTGCAACAGAAAGCGCCATCTGTGCATTCTGCTCAACGAGAAGGATGGTTGTTCCGCTCTTGTGAAGCTCTTTGATGATTTCGAAAATCTGTTCAACAAGAATGGGAGCAAGACCCATTGAAGGCTCGTCAAGCATGAGAAGCTTGGGGCGGCTCATAAGAGCTCTGCCCATTGCAAGCATCTGCTGCTCACCGCCCGAAAGAGTGCCCGCAGTCTGTCTGCGTCTCTCTTTGAGTCGGGGGAACTGTTCATAAACCTTTGCAATATCCTCGTTGACTGTTTTGCCGCTCTGAGTGAAAGCACCCATTTCAAGGTTTTCTTCAACGCTCATCTGAAGAAAAATTCTTCTTCCTTCAGGAACATGGGCAAGACCCTGCTTAACGATTTTATGAGGAGCAACCGTTGCGATACTCTTGTCAAGGAACTCAATCGAGCCCGTCTTTGAGCGGAGCAGACCCGAAACAGTTTTGAGCACCGTGCTTTTTCCTGCACCGTTTGCGCCGATAAGAGTTACGATTTCGCCCTCTTTAACCTCGAAGGAAACTCCCTTTATGGCGTGAATGCTGCCATAGTAAACGTTTATATCATTAACCTTAAGCATTATTCCGCCTCCTTCTTCTTTCCGAGGTAGGCTTCGATAACTGCGGGGTTAGCCTGGATTTCTTCAGGAGTTCCCTTTGCAATTATTTTGCCGAAATTCAATACACATATACCTTCACAAACACCCATAACAAGATTCATATCGTGTTCAATGAGCATAACTGCAATGTGGAAGGTGTCTCTGATTTTGCGGATATTATTCATAAGCTCTGCAGTTTCCGAGGGATTCATGCCCGCTGCGGGCTCGTCGAGAAGCAGAAGCTTGGGATTGGTTGCAAGAGCTCTGACGATTTCAAGGCGTCTCTGCGCGCCGTAGGGCAGCGAGCCTGCCTGATAATTCGCCATATCCTGCATATCAAAGATTGAAAGAAGCTCAAGAGCCTTTTCATGGGATTCTTTTTCTTTTTTCCAGTAGTTGGGCAGACGGAGAATACCGCTTGCCATGCCGTATTTAAACTGATTGTGAAGACCGATTTTAACATTATCTTCAACCGAAAGATTTCCGAAAAGACGGATATTCTGGAAGGTTCTTGCAATACCCGCCCTGTTAACTGCGGCAGTGTTCATTGCGTGAGTATCCTTGCCGTCAAGCAGCACCGTGCCGTGGCTGGGCTGATAAACCTTTGTCAAAAGGTTGAAAACTGTTGTTTTTCCCGCACCGTTGGGACCGATAAGACCCGCAATTTCGGTGCGTCCGATTGTAAGATTAAAATCATCAACCGCTTTGAGTCCGCCGAATTCAATTCCGAGGTGGTTTGCCTCAAGAATGGGCATCTTATCAATGTCTCTTTCAGGAACAATCGCGTTGGTCGGAAGGGGCACCATTTTACTCATTTGAAACAGCCTCCTTCTTTGTCGGTTTTTTTGTGAATCTTGATCTGAGCTGCTCACGGAAAAGCTTTATCTTATCGTTATTGGTGATAATCATAACAAGAATAAGCACGAGAGCATAAACGAGCATTCTGTAATCATTGAAGGCTCTGAGCATTTCGGGAAGAACGGTAAGCATTGCCGCAACGACAACCGAACCGAAGATATTGCCCATGCCGCCCAGAACAACGAAAACAAGGACAAGAATTGAAGTGTTGAAATTGAACTTTGATGCAACAACCGTTGAATAGTTGAGAGCATAGAGCGCACCTGCACAGCCTGCGAGAGCAGCCGATGTGACGAATGCCATCATTTTATATTTTGTTATATTTATACCCACGGATTCAGCTGCTATTCTGTTGTCACGGATTGACATTACAGCTCTGCCTGAGCGTGAATTGGTGAGGTTATAAACAACGAAAAGAGTGACAGCGACAAGGATGATTCCTGCAGTAAAGGTAGAAATCTTGTTGACGCCCGTTGCACCCATAGGGCCGTTAAGGATAACCTTGCTTTCGCCCTCGAGACCGAGGTCAGCAACCTTTGAAACGCTGAAATGCAGGCCGTTTCCGTCAATTCCGATGTAAATGCAGTTGAGGATATCCTTGATTATTTCGCCGAATGCAAGAGTAACAATCGCAAGATAGTCTCCCTTAAGACGGAGGACGGGAATGCCGATAAGAACACCGAAGATGCCTGCAAGAACTGCACCGACAACGATTGCAACAAGCATTCTCAGGGCTTCGGATTCAATGCCGTTGAAACGCATTGTCTGCGATGCAACAACGCCTGCAAATGCGCCGATGCTCATAAAGCCTGCGTGACCGAGGCTGAGCTCGCCAAGAATACCAACGGTGAGATTGAGCGAAACCGCCATAACAACATAGGCGCAGATGGGAACAAGCTGACCCTCAAGAGAGTTTGAAATGTTGCCGCCGCCTATGAGAATCTGCATGATAACATAGAAGATGATTACCGTGCCATAGGATAAAAAGCTGTTCTTTGTGAATTTGTTGAGGCTTGCAAGCCAATTTGAAATCTTTTTCATCTTGACCACCTCACACTTTCTCTTTGACCTGCTTGCCGAGAAGACCTGCGGGCTTAACAAGCAGAACAACAATAAGAACGGCAAACACGATTGCGTTTGCAAGCTCTGTCGAAATATATGCCTTTGCAAAAATCTCGATTATACCAAGAAGAATACCGCCGAGCATTGCGCCGGGGATTGAACCGATTCCGCCGAAAACAGCCGCAGTGAACGCCTTGATGCCGGGCATTGAGCCTGTTGTGGGCAGAAGATTCGGATACATCGAGCAAAGAAGCACGCCTGCAATCGCGGCAAGAGCCGAGCCGATCGCAAAGGTGAGCGAAATTGTAACATTAACGTTGATACCCATGAGCTGAGCGGCACCCTTATCCTCGGAAACTGCACGCATCGCCTTGCCCATTTTTGACTTGCTTGTGAAAATGGTAAGAACAATCATGATAACAACGCATGCGGCAATCGTAACAAGCGCTTCTGCGGAAATTGTGAGCTGACCTCCAAAGAGCTTTACGGGCTCCATTTCAGAAACAACCGAGCTGAACGATCTGGGAGTCGAGCCCCAGATAAGCAGGGCTGTATTCTGGAGAAGATAGCTGACACCGATTGCAGTTATCAGAACCGCAAGGGATGTTGCCGAGCGGAGCGGCTTATAAGCAAATCTCTCGATTGCCATGCCGAGAACGGTGCAGACCGCCATTGCGATAACAACGGAAACGATGGGCGGGAGACCGAGATAGTCGGTAACGCAGTAGGAAATATATGCACCGATCATGATAACATCGCCATGGGCAAAGTTCAGCATTTTTGCAATGCCGTAAACCATTGTGTATCCCAGCGCGATGATTGCATATACGCTTCCCAGGCTGATACCATTTATCAGATAGGAAAGAAAACTCATATGTTTCACACCTCAAGTTGTTTTTTTATGTTTTGCAATTCTGTGCCGGAAAAACAACCGAACAAGGCGGTAACCTTTCCGCCGCAGAACTGCATATTCTAAAAATGCCGTATGGGCACCCATGCGGGTGCCCTCGGCAAAATTAAATTATAATTTTCAGATTTTATGCTGCAACATTTGCGCCAACATAAACGCCGTCCTTAATGATAACAGCCATGGGATCCTTTGAAACTTCGCCTGTTGCCGCCCATGTCATTGTGCCTGTAAGACCGCTGACTTCAATCTGAGTCATAACGGGAATAAGAGCCTCGCAGATATCCTCAGCGCTCATATCAGCAGTTACGCCTGCCTTCTGAATTGCTTCGTATACAGTGTAAACAGCGTCATAAGCATCTGCTGCAAACTGGTTGGGAATCTCATTGTGACGCTTCTGATATTCGGTAACAAACTTTACGGTTGCATCGTCTGTTGCATCGGCTGAGAAGGGAGTAAGGAGATAAACGCCTTCTGCAAGAGAAGTGTCAAAGCCCTTGATTCCGAGAATACCGTCCATACCGTCAACGCCAAAGAACTTGGGAGCATAGCCCATTGCATCAGCCTGCTTGAGGATAAGTGAAGCAGGAGTGAAATAGATGGGAAGGAACACAAGATCTGCGCCTGCCTTCTGAGCTTCGTTGAGCTGAACGCTGAAGTCATTCTCTGTATCGGTTGTGAATGTACCGGTGTAAGCGATTTCAAGACCCTTTACGCCTGCTTCTTCAACGAAGTTGTTATAGATGCCAGTTGAATAAGCGTCATCGTTCTTGTAGATAATTGCAACCTTTGTTGCAAGAGCGTTATCTGCAATATACTGTGCGGATGCTGTACCCTGGTTGGGGTCTGTGAAGCAAACCTGAAAAACATTGTCCTTGCCGTCGATAACATCAAGTGATGATGCGGAAGGAGTGATTTCGAAGATTCTGTCTTCATAGCTTTCTGCTGCAACTGCGATGCAGGGGTTTGTTGTTACGGAGCCAACAAGAATCTGCATGCCCCAGTCAACAAGGTTGTTGTAAGCATTAACAGACTTCTCGGGGTCATGCTCGTCATCCTGCATGTTGAATTCGAACTGAATTCCGCCGAGTGCATTGATTTCGTCAACAGCAATCTGAGCGCCGTTCTGAACGCCGATGCCGTAAGTTGCGGCTGCACCTGTAAGGGGACCGATACCGCCAAGTTTAATAACAGTGCTGCCTGCGTTTTCGCCATTGGGTGCTGCAGTTGTTGTGGTGGAATCGCCGTTGCCGCCGCAAGCAGCAAACATTGTTACCATCATAAGAACTGACATAACTACGCAAAGTAACTTTTTCATTTGCAAGACTTCCTTTCAAAATTGTCTCATATATACAAAAAACGGCTTTGACCTGAATTCAAAAGCCGCTTAAAGTATCCGATTGATACAAAGCGCCCGTTTTTTATTTATTTTTACGCTTTGTCTATAATAATTATAGTTTAATTTTAAAATAAGTCAATGTCAATATGCAAAATTGATATTATTTAAAACTCATTATCATCAAAATATCGGCTGATTAAACAAAAACAGAAAAAGCAGAGCGTTTTTACACTCTGCTTTTGGTGATTCTGCATTAGAGAACGTAAATTTTGATTCCTCTGTTGCCCCAATCGTAGCACATATCCTCGTTATCCATATAAAGGTCAACATCAGTGTTGCCCATTTTTACGAATCCGCCTGTATCAGCGGCAACGCAGTAGCCGTAAACATAGCTGCCGTCTGCCGAAACGATATAAAGTTCGGTTCCGTAAGGATACTCTTTGGGGTCAACCGCAATGTGACCGGGCATAGGCTTTCTTCCCGAAGCGGTTGCAGGGTCGCCTGTGTAAGCGGTTGCTTTAGCCGATACAACAGACTTATAGTTAACGGGAATTCCGTTTTTATCAAGTTCAATATCTGCGGGAACTTTAAGGTCGGAAATGGGAGTTGTTGTTCCCTTATAGTCAGAGAGAACTTCTCTGGGCTTTGAGCCAACCTTCTTAACCTGAGCAACAGGCTTCTTTGTTATCTTTTCTTTCTTGAATGTAACTTCATCAAGCTCGCCGTCAACATATTTCTCTGTGTAGAAGAGCTTCTTTTCGCCTTCAACGCCTTTGGTAACGATTTTTTCTTCGCCGATGAACATATCAGGGTCTTTGATTATTTCTGTTTCAAATGCAACCTTTTCGGTTTCAACCCTTGTCTTGTTCTTTACTCTGAAAATTCTGATCTTAGTGAATCCGTTAAGCTTTGTGTCGCGTGAAGGTGATACGATATCATCTTCGCCAAGCTCAACGCCTGCCTTATCGAGTGCATCACCAACGGTGCCTTCTGTTATCGCAACCTTTTCTGACTTTCCGTCAACATTGATAACAACGCTGAAAGCTCTCTTGATAAAAACTCTCATGCCGTCAAAAATGTTTGATGAAATGCCGTCAACCTCGTCACCCTCATTGAGGACAACACCCTTTTTGTCAAAAACATCTTTAAGAGTGTCTGAATATCCGAGGAAGTAAGCAACGATTCCGTTGTCTTCAACTCTGACAAGCTTTGATCTTTCAATAACGATTTTTCCGCCCTCACCGGCAACATAATCGGAAAGTATTATCTTGTCGTTGGGAGCAAGAGCGAATCCGGCTTCTTTAACGAGTGCGTAGGGGTCAAGTGTTTTTGAGGATATGCTTACCGAATTGCTTCCGTCAACAACTGTTACGGGGGAATATGCGTTTGCGGTTGCAAATGCAGTTACCGTTACCGAGCATACAAACAAGACCGTTATCACTGCGGTGAGTGCTCTGAAGCCTCGCTTGCGTGTGCATCCTGTTGCGGATGTTGAATTTGTAATCATAAAATTCTCCTTATTTCGTGGCATTAGTAGTTTTTTGGATGGGCGTTTTTTGCCCAAACCTCGATTTCCTTTTGCGACGGGTGTCATTATATTGACATTTTTTCGATTTGTCAAATTTTTTTCGTGCAACTTTTTAGCTATTATGCACAATTCGTTTGACAGCTTTTGGGAATTACCCCTCATCTTTATTGCAAACAGAAGTCAGAATTTGTCATTTTATGGAATATATTTTGTGAAAAACAGAAAAAGTTACAAATGGTTACAAAAGCGTAAAAAACGGTTACAAAAACATTTTAAGCTTGTCTGGGTTAAATTATGCAAAATATTTCCATTTCTTTTCCTTTTTTACCTGTCATTTTATGAAAAAACATTGAAAAATGTTCAATTTTCGTACTGAAAATACCGATTTTTCGCTTTAATACAAAAAAGCGGATAATCTCACCGATTATCCGCTCTGAATTCGCCTTCATAAAAAGTACATATTATAATGTAATAAAATATATATCCTTATTATATGTTGCTTACACGAAATCCGTACGGTTGAAGCCATCGTTTTTATCGAAAAAATACACCTCTCCGCCGTCATTTCCGTTTATCGTATAATATTTTCCGTTATCATAAATCAGCGCCGCCCCGTCATCGCAGGCAATGCCTGAAATTTTCCTGCTTTTTATCGCCTGAGCGAAGCTCTGCCAATAATCGCTCTCAAAATGAGGGCAGTTACAGTATGGAAGCAATCCGAGGCAGTCAACAAACATAAACTCGTGATTTTCGCCGCAATCGTCATACCCTTCCTCAAACCAGCACATTGCACCCGAGCTGTAGCCTGAAAGAACAATCCCCTTTTCATAAGCTTTCTTAAACACCTTGTCGGCCCCGGTTTCTTTCCATGTATCCATCAGAAACTTCAGATTTCCGCCGCCCGCATAAACTATGTCGCATGAGAGGATTTTTTCTTCAATTTCTTCATGAGAAAGCGATTTATCTGTCAGAAGAAGAGCGGAAACCGAGCAACCAAGACTGATAAACAGCCTGAAAATATGCTCGTCGCCGTTGATATCGTCAAATCCTGCAGTCGGCACAAACAAAACAGACGGTTTTTTCTTTCCGCAAAGACTTACAATATGCTCAAAAATCGGAAGCACCTCATTATCGCTGTATCTTCCGCCGCCAACGGCAACTATTTTTCCCATAATCATCTTCCTTTCGTTTATTACTGAATCATTTTATCACACACATTCTTATTCGTCAATTCCTTGACATTTATCTGCTTTTGATTTACATTTATATTAAGAAACGAAGAGAGGCTTTATTATGTATAAACAAAAACTGTCACTTTGTCTCAGCTCGAGCATAGGAATTCCTGAGCAGGAGCAGATTTTACTCTTTAAAAAAGTTGGATTTGAAGGATTTTCAATTGACCATTCCGCAAGGAATTCGCCCGTTGACGAGCTTGTTGAAACCGGAAGAAGAGAAGGAATGATTATTCCGTCATTCCACGCACCGTTCAACAAAAGCGATGATATGTGGAATCCCGCAGAAACAGGCGACAGAGCAATGGAAGAAATGCTTGATATGCTTGAAATCTGCGCAAGGCACGAAATCCCGATAATGGTAACTCACGCTTTCATCGGTATGGAGCCCGATGAAGACCTTATTGATATTCAGACGGGCATTGAGCGCTACGGAGCGGTCGCAATCAGAGCAAGCGAGCTCGGTGTTAAATTTGCTCTTGAAAACACTGAGGGCGAGAAGTATCTCGGAATTCTTCTCGACAATCTGAAAAATGAAGAAAGCGTCGGATTCTGCTGGGATACGGGACATGAGCTTTGCTACAATCACGGCGTTGACATGATGGCTCTTTACGGCGACAAACTCATTCTTACCCACCTCAACGATAATCTCGGAATCAGAGGCTTTGACGGAAGAATTACTTGGCACGACGATCTGCATCTGCTTCCATTTGACGGAATAACCGACTGGAAAAGCGTTGCCGGACGCCTTGTTGAACATAATTTTGACGGTCCGCTCAACTTCGAGCTTTCAAGATTTTCAAAGCCCGACAGACTCGATAATGAAATGTACATGGAAATGACTCCCGAGCGATATGTTACCGCCGCTTACGCAAGAGCGTGCAGAGTTGCCGCCCTGAAAACGGCATGTGAAAGGAGATAAAAAAATGGCAAACGAAAAACTGACTAAGAAGCAGAATATTATTCAGGTCATCAAATTTGCGCTTTTCTCGGCATCCGCAGGAATTATTCAGATCGGCACATTCACACTGCTGAATGAACTGACAGAACTCGAATACATGTGGTGCTACCTTCCCTCGCTCGTTCTTTCGGTTCTCTGGAATTTCACCTTCAACCGAAAATTCACCTTTAAATCAGCGGCAAATGTTCCCGTTGCTATGCTCAAGGTCGCCCTCTTCTACTGCGTTTTCACGCCTCTCTCAACATGGTGGGGTCATGAGCTTGCAGAAATCGGAGTCAACGATTACGCCATAGAAATCGGCACAATGGCAATAAATCTCGTTTCGGAATATCTCTATTGCAGATTTGTTGTTTACCGTAATTCAATGAACACAAACGAAAAGAAATAACTGTCGGGAAGAGGCTGTTTTCAGTCTCTTCCTTTTTATGAATTACTTGCTTCTTGCATATTGATTATCTTTATGTTATATTAGTAGTTGGTTAAGTTTGACGAAAAAATCCGGGAGGTAAACTTATGTGTCAGTGTAACTGCAACGGTCCCAAAAGCGACCTCACTCTGCTTGACGATGTTCTCAACGAATACGGCGGTTCATCGAGCAATCTCATCACAATTCTTCAGAAAGCTCAGAATATTTACGGCTACCTGCCCAAGGATGTTATGTACTGCATAGCTGAAAAGACAGGAGTCTCCCCTGCTGATGTTATGGGTGTTGCAACATTTTATTCACAGTTCAGACTCACCCCCATCGGCAAATATCTCATCATGGCTTGTCAGGGCACAGCCTGCCATGTTAACGGCAGCGAGCGTATAACCGCCGCAATCTCCGAATATCTCGGAATCAGCAATGGCGAAACAACCGCTGACGGCCTTTTCACCCTTGAAAATGTTGCATGTCTCGGCTGCTGCTCACTTGCACCCGTCATTATGATTAACGGCGAAGCATACGGCAATCTCACTCCCGATTCAGCGGTCGCAGTGCTCAAAGGCATTCAGGAAAAGGAGGGCAAATAATATGCGTATTGTTATCGGCGAAGGCTCCTGCGGAATAGCTGCGGGTGCGGCTAAGGTACACACCGCAATCGAGGCTCTCATCGGCGAAAACGAAAGCTTCACCCTCGGCAGCACGGGCTGCATCGGTATGTGTTTCCTTGAGCCTATTGTTGATTTATATGAAGATAAGACTCTTCTGCGCCGCCTTGTAAAGGTTTCGGCAAATGACGCAGAAGCTATTGTCAATGCCGCAAGAAGCGGCGATCTCTCATTGGTTGAGCATCTTGCAATCACTTCCGATGACGAAGAATTTCTCAGCCGTCAGACAAGAATCGCTCTTCGTCACTGCGGTATTATAGACCCCGTTTCGCTCGAGGATTACCGTAACGCAGACGGTTATCAGGCTCTTGAAAAAGCTCTTAAAACAATGACACCCGAGCAGGTTATTGAAGAAATTAAGATTTCAGGTCTTGCCGGCAGAGGCGGAGCAGGCTTTCCGACATGGTTCAAGTGGAACGCCGCACGCCAGAGTGTCAGCGACACAAAATATCTTATCTGCAACGCCGACGAAGGCGATCCCGGCGCATTCATGGACAGAGCCGTTATTGAATCCGACCCTCACAGCCTTATCGAAGGCATGCTCATCGGCGCATACGCTATCGGCGCAAGCGAAATGATAGTCTATGTCCGTGCGGAATACCCCCTCGCAATCACCCATCTTGAAACCGCAATTGCGCAGGCTAAAAAAGCAAATCTTCTCGGAGAAAACATTCTCGGAACAGGCTTCTCATGCGATATGAGAATAAAAGCAGGCGCAGGTGCATTCGTATGCGGCGAAGAAACCGCTCTTATCGAATCGCTTGAGGGCAAGAGAGGTATGCCCAGACTCAAGCCTCCTTTCCCCGCGCAGAGAGGCTATATGGATGAACCCTCAAATATCAACAATGTTGAAACTTTTGCAAATGTTTCCTGGATTATAAACAACGGCGGTGAAGCTTTTGCCGCAATGGGCACAGAAAACAGCAAGGGCACCAAGGTTTTTGCTCTTACAGGCAAAATCCGCAAGGGCGGTCTTGTTGAAATCCCTATGGGCAAAACCCTGCGTGATGTTATCTACGGAATCGGCGGAGGAATACGCGACGATAAAGAATTCAAAGCAGTCCAGATGGGCGGACCCTCAGGCGGCTGCATTCCCGAAGAATATCTTGACACCGTTATTGACTACAAGGCTCTTGCCGCAACAGGCGCAATTATGGGCTCGGGCGGTATGGTTGTTATGGATGAAAGCACCTGCATGGTCGGTATGGCAAAATTCTTCCTTGATTTCACCGCTCTCGAATCCTGCGGAAAATGCGTTCACTGCCGTATAGGCACTGCCCGCATGCAGGAAATCCTTACCCGCATCGTCAAGGGCGAGGGCAAAGAAGGCGATATCGAGCTTCTCGAAGAGCTCTGTGAAGCAGTCAAGGACGGCGCACTCTGCGGCCTCGGTCAGACTGCCCCCAACCCCGTGCTGACAACCATCCGTTATTTCAGAAACGAATACGAAGCACATATAAACGATAAGAAGTGCCCCGCAAAGGAATGCGTTGACCTTCTCACATATTCGATTGTTGCCGATAAGTGTAAGGGTTGCACACTCTGCGCTAAGAAATGCCCTGCAAAAGCAATCAGCGGCGAAGTCAAAAAAGCTCACATTATTGATTCTGATATCTGTATCCGCTGCGGTCAGTGCGTAAGCTCCTGCCGCTTCGGTGCAATCAATGTTGAATAAGGAGGCGATATTATGGAACAGATTAAACTCACAATCAACGGCAAGGAAGTTGTCGGAAATAAAGGCGAAACCGTTCTTAACATCGCCTTGAAAAACGGGATAGAAATCCCCAATCTCTGCTACAGCCCCAATCTCAAGCTTTACGGTGCATGCGGACTCTGCCTCGTTGAAGCCGAAGGCAGCCCCAAGCTTATGCGTGCATGTGCAACTCTTGCAGCGGACGGAATGAATGTCAGCTCTCAGACTCCCCGAGTCAGAAAGGCAAGAAAAATTGCGCTTGAACTCATTATGAGCGACCACGAGGGCGACTGCGTTGCTCCCTGCTCGCTCAACTGCCCCGCTCACACAGACATTCAGGGCTACCTCAAAGCGATAGCAAACGGCGATGACAAAGAAGCCGTGCGCATAATCAAAGAAAAAATTCCCATTCCTGCATCAATCGGCAGAGTATGCCCCCATCCCTGCGAATCAAACTGCCGCCGCAGAATGGTTGAAGAACCGCTTTCGGTTGCTTATCTTAAGGCATTCGCCGCAGACAATGACCTTGAATCCGATAATCCTTATACCGCAACAGCTGAAGAAGCAACAGGCAAAAAGGTTGCTGTCATCGGCGGCGGACCCGCAGGTCTTTCAGCTGCATATTATCTCCGCCTCGCAGGTCATAATGTAACAATCTACGAAGCAATGCCCGAAATGGGCGGTATGCTCCGCTACGGAATCCCCGAATACCGTCTGCCCAAAGCCGTTCTTGCAAAAGAGGTTGAAGCCATTGCAAAAATCGGCGTTGAAATGAAGAATAATATTAAAATCGGTAAAGATATCACATTTGAAGAAATCAGAAATAATTCAGACGCTCTTCTTGTTGCCGTCGGTGCATGGAAAGGCAGCAGCATGCGCTGCAAAGGCGAAGAGCTTGAAGGCGTGCTCAGCGGAATTGATTTCCTTCGCGAAGTAAATGAAGGCAAACGCCCCGAAATCGGCAAGAATGTTGCTGTTGTCGGCGGCGGCAACACCGCTATGGACGCATGCCGCACAGCAGTAAGATGCGGCGCAGAGAATGTTTATGTTATTTACCGCAGAACAAGAGCCGAAGCACCTGCCGAAGACCTTGAAATCGAAGAGGCAATCGAAGAGGGAGTTGAATTCCTCTTCCTCACAAATCCCGATGAAATCATCGGTGAAAACGGCAGAGTAAAAGCAGTCAGACTTCAGATTATGGAGCTTGGCGAGCCCGATGCTTCAGGCAGAAGGAAGCCTGTTCCCGTTGAAGGAGAATTCAGAACACTTGATGTTGACACTGTTATTTCCGCAATCGGTCAGAAATACTCTCCCGCAGGTCTCGAAGAAATCGGAACAACAAACTGGGGCACTATTCTTGCTGATGAAACAAACTATATGACTGACCTTGACGGCGTATTTGCCGCAGGCGATGCTACCAACAACGGCGCATCAATCGCAATTGATGCAATCGCAGAGGCAAACGGAGCAGCAAGAGCAATCAACGCTTATCTTCTCGGAATGCCCATGGACTTCCCGAAGCCCTATTATTCAGAAAAAACCGTCACACCTGAAATGCTCTCCGAACGTGAAAAGAAAGAAAGAGCAGTCATGTCAGTAAAAGACCCTGCCGAAAGAAGAAAGAATTTCGATGCAGTCATCAACGGATTCACCGAAGAGCAGGCACGCTCTGAGGCAAAGCGCTGCCTTGAATGCGGCTGCCATGATTTCGCAGATTGCAGACTTATCCGCTATGCAAACTTTGACCCCATTGAGCCTCAGCGTCTTGCAGGCGAAAAGCATGAATGCTACAAAGAAACCCGCCTCGTTACTATTGAAAGAGACCAGGGCAAGTGTATTCTCTGCAATATGTGCGTAAGAACCTGCAAGGAAAATGCAGGTGAGAGTCTCCTTGGTCTTGTCGGCAGAGGATTCAAGACAGTTATCAAGCCCGAATTTGAAAACACCGATGCCATCGCAGTCTGCAAGGATTGCCGCAAATGCGCTGACATCTGCCCCACTGGCGCACTCAAAATTATAGGTTAAAACAAAAACACAACAGCTGTTCAGACCGACAACTGTTGTGTTTTCTTTATTTGATATACATAATTAAAAGCTCTGTTATCAAAACAGCAACGCACGAAAACGCTGCAACCTTGACGAGGCTTTTTTCGAGGAATGCAAAAATAACGGCGGCAATAAATCCGACTATTGCCGAAGATGTGTATGATGTTGCATAGAAAATCGCAGGAATTGTCATGACGCTGAGCACCGCATATGGCATATAATAAAGAAATGAAATGATGAATTTATTCTTTATTTCTTTCTTTACAAGCACCATCGGAAGCATGCGGACAAGATATGTAACTCCCGCACAGACGAGAAGATAGATTCCGAAATTACTCATTATTTCCGCCCTCCTTTTCGTTGGATACGGGGGCGACCAGTGCGAAAAGTGCGCTTGCGGCAACCGCACAGATTATTACAACAAAGCCCTGAGGCACGGCACCGAGAGCAGGTATATATCTGAACATGCAGCTCAGAGCAATCGCAGTCAGCACACACAGCGCAACGGGCTTGCTCTTCTTGGCGGGTGGAACAACGATTGCAATAAACATTCCGTAAATCGCAACTCCGAGCGACGAACTCACGACCTCGGGAAGCACATTGCCTGCAATTGCGCCTGCAAGAGTGCCTGCGCTCCAGCCGAGATACGGAGTCAGAATAAGTCCGTAAAGATAATTTCTTCCGACAAAGCCTTCTTTTGACGCTGAAACGGCAAAAACTTCATCTGTATTTACAAACGAGATAATAAAGCGGTCAATCATTCTCACGCTTTTGCCGACTTTCTGAGAAAGCGATACCGACATAAGCGAATAACGCAGATTGATGACAAGCTGAGCAACCGCCAGCTCTATCAATGTTCCTCCGCCCGCAATGATAGGCACTGCGGCAAGCTGTCCCGCCGATGTAACATTTGTCATTGATATTAACAGAGCCTCAATAACACTCAGTCCGCTTTCAACCGAAAAAATGCCGAAAGCAAACGCAACGGCAACATATCCCATGCAAATCGGAATGCCGTCTTTTATGCCTTGAGAGAAACTGTTGTTTTCCTTCATTTCTATCCCTTCTTTTGCTCAATGAACGTGCAATATAATAGCACAGTTAACTGATGAAATCAATCAGATAATTCAAAAAACCACTTTGAAATAAAAATTTTTTAAAAATCGCAAGCGAGCTTTTGCTATGAAAACGGGAGAAAAAACGAGAAAACGAGAGATTGATAAATGTAAATTAAAAAAATCAAAAAAAGCTATTGACATTATTTTGACCTTGTGATAATATATGCAAGCACGAAAAAATTAAATCGGAGGAAATGTTATGTCTACTTATATGCCTAAAGCGGGCGAAATCACCCGTAAGTGGTATGTGATTGATGCAGCAGGCAAGCCCATGGGTAAAGTTGCTGTTGAAGCTGCTAAGCTTCTTCGCGGCAAGCACAAGGCTATCTTCACACCTCACGCTGACTGCGGCGATCACGTAATCATCATCAACGCTGAGAAAGCAGTTCTCACAGGCAACAAGCTCAACCAGAAAATGTATTATCATCACAGCGGCTATATCGGCCATCTCAAAGAGGTTAAGTACAGCACTCTTATGAAGACAAAGCCCGAATTTGCTATGACAATCGCAGTTAAGGGTATGCTTCCCGACACAGTTATCGGCCGCAAGTCACTCACCAGACTTCGTGTTGTTAAGGGTGCAGACCACCCCCACGCAGCTCAGAAGCCCGATGCATGGGAATTTTAAGAAAGGGAGGCAATAAATAATGTACGAATCAAATCCTTATTTCTACGGCACAGGCCGCAGAAAGAGCTCTGTTGCAAGAGTTCGCGTATATGCCGGCACAGGCAAAATCACAATCAACGACAGAGACATCGACGATTATTTCGGTCTTGAAACACTCAAGCTCATCGTTCGTCAGCCTCTCGCTCTTACAGACACAGCTGAAAAGTTCGACATCGTTTGCCGCGTTGCAGGCGGTGGTGTAACAGGCCAGGCAGGTGCTATCCGTCACGGTATCGCACGTGCGCTTCTTCAGTATGACGAGAATCTTCGTCCCGCCCTCAAGAAGGCAGGTTTCCTTACCAGAGACCCCAGAATGAAGGAAAGAAAGAAATATGGTCTCAAAGGCGCTCGTCGCGCACCCCAGTTCTCAAAGAGATAATTTATCCCGAATGGGGATTATCGAAAACCCTTGGAATCAACCGATTCCAAGGGTTCTTTTCTTTTGTTTGTAACAAAGAGAACCCCTGGCTCTGCCAGGGGGATAAAAAAGCTTTTAGCGAGGGGAGAAGTAGACAAGAAAAAAGCTCCTTGATATAGTAGAAGTGGTTTGCCGACCACACAACTAAAACATCAAGGAGGTCTTTATCGTGAAAGAAAAAGACATAAATAGTTTAGAACATACCAGTTGGAGATGTCAATATCATATTGTATTTGCACCGAAATACAGAAGGCTTGCAATATACAGAGAGATAAAGGTGGATATAGGGAAGATATTGAGACAGTTATGCCAACAAAAAGGAATAGAAATAATAGAAGCAGAATTGTATCCTGACCATATTCATATGCTGATAAGCATACCACCCAAGTATGGTGTTTCGCAAATAATGGGATATCTGAAAGGCAAGAGTAGCTTGATGATATTTGACAGACACGCAAATTTAAAATACAAATATGGAAATAGGCACTTTTGGGCAAGAGGCTATTTTGTAGATACAGTAGGAAGAAATAAAAAGCAAGTAGCAGAATACATAAGGAATCAGCTTACAGAAGACCAAATAGCAGACCAAATGAGCCTTAAAGAGTATGTAGACCCGTTCACGGGTAGCGAGAACAAGAAAGCATAAAAATAACCCCTTGAGGGGTAGCTGAAAAAGGAATGCGGTCGGCAAACCTTTCCAGCGCCCCTTAAGGGGTTTCGTCCGTATAATGCCCTTATAGGGCTTAATCAAGCCTCCGGCTTAGCCGGAGGTCCTGACTCATTCTTCTTGTGATTCAATTGGGTGAGTTGGTTTTTCAGGGTAAGGAAGCAGTTGATTGTTCTGAAATTATCCTCACAATGCAGGCAGGAGTCAGGAATATAAAATCAGGTGTTCTGCTGTTTGCTTTTTAAGATGTTGGTAAGGGGCGTTGCCTATAGCAAAGAGGGTTAAAACCATATACGGTTTGTTGAAAACAGTACAAGGTACGGAATTGCAAAAACTGTTATAAGCAACAGGGGCAAATTCCGTATACGGTTTTGTGATTTTTAATGTGTATTTTCGAGAGCATAAAACGCCGTTAACAGTTGTGCTTGATTCTTGGAACAAAGCCCCCCAAAATACGTTTTATTGCCGATTTAAGCTGCATTGTTTTTCAAAATGTTCCTCTTGTCAAATAATTCAACCAAACGCATTAAACCGCATTTAAGGTTAAAATAACTTCGATGTCCTTATTTGCATATTAATTTGCAAATTCAATCTATTATTTCGTGGCTACGCAAAAAGGAAAGAAAGTTACGCACATCCGTGCGTGCTTCTTCGGCATCCACATCATATTCTTCGGTTATTTTTTTAACAATATATTCTTCGTTTTCAGCATCAGGAAACAGTTTCCAAATGAAAGCTGCAGTTTCCGTCAGCATAAAAAGACCGTTTGTGCTGATAACACTTGTACCGACAGGCACAAGGATATATTCACCTGCAACCTCTCTTAAAATCATTTTTTTATTGATTTTCATCCGTATCTTCACCTTCGCTTTTAATTTTGTTGTATTCCTTAAGAGTGAGGTTGTAAACCTCCTCTGCCAGCTTACACACATATTCGGGCTTCTTGTCGAAAGCGCCCGTTTCCGCATAGCACATTGCTGCACACGCCCTGCATATTTCGGAAAATTTGCAGCTGAGACATTCCAACGGCAGCCTGACTTCTTTGGTTTTTTGTTTGACCGTTTCCCACGCCACTTCAAAGCCGCTTTCAAGAGGCATTGCTTCAAGCTGAGGCAGCATTCCGCAGGCTCTCATAATTCCTTGCGAAGTTATCCAAAAGGATGATCTGCCTGCTCTGCACCTGACAGTATCGACAGGCATTCCGTTGCTGAGAGTCAGGTATTTTGAGGCTCTTGCAAGAAATGCTTCTTTACCGTAGCGGAAAAGCTCACAGTCAACCGTGGCCTTTGCAGCCTCAGAATAAGAAAGCCTTGTTGAATTTAACCCGTAATCATCATTAAGCCTCACCTGCGGATAAGCATATGCCGTTGTGCTTATCTGTACACCAAGCTCCTGCGCAAGGGAAATTATTTCTTTGCATTGATGAGCGTTTTTATCGGTCAGAACTGTATTGATTTTAACGGGAATATTCAGTTCCTTAAGTTTTTTTATATTCTCAACAACAACCGAAAATTTATCGGTTTTGCAAAGATTCTCATAGGTTGCGCCGTCTGCACCGTAAAGAGAAATGTTTATTCTTGACGGCGGATTTGAGGTGAACAAATCAAGGTAATTGTGGACAAGGCTGCCATTTGTATTAAGCGAAAGGACAAAGCCCATTTTGCCAAGCTCGGAATAAATCCTGCGGAAATCATCCCTTAAAAGAGGCTCGCCGCCCGTTAAAAGAAGAAAAAACGTACCTGCATCCTTTGCGCGCTCTCCCAGTGCAATCCATTCTTCGGCGGAAAGTTCCTCCGATTTGCAGTTTTCGCCGTGAACATAGCACATTTCACACCTGAAATTGCAGCGTGAGGTCAACTCAAAAGTGCCTGAAACGGGAATACCTTTTTCTATCCCTTTTGAGTGAAGATAAGATATTAACTTTGGCTCTGTGCTTAAAGACATAATTCATTCTCCAGAATTCTGACAGCTGATTCATAGGGCAGACATTCAAGCTTATAGGCAGGAACATGTCCGCAGACTTCGCCGACTGTATCAATGACATTTTCAGATATTTCTTCATTTTCAGCAGGCAGATAGCAGCCTCTCAGAACAAAAAGCGTTGCATCGGGCACGGAAAGCCTGCTCAATTTATTTTCTTTTGCCTGTGACAGACAGACGATTGCACAAAGCGGAGCAGCCTTATTTTTGCAGATACCCGAGGAACCCGAAAACGGCAGACCTCCCGCATAAACAACACCGCCGCTGACAAACACAAGCACCTTATCGCCGTTTATTATTTCCGCATCTGCGTATTTTTCCCATAAAGCTGCCTGGGTTGATTTACCCGTACCGCTGGGTGCGGTGAAAAGAACGGCATTGCCGTTTTTAATGATAAAAGATGCATGAACAACCGCTTTTCTGCTGACAGAAGTAATTTCCTCAAAGCCCATCAGATCAAAAATCACTCTGTTCCAGAGCATATTTCTGTATTCGGAAAGAAGAATCACCTTGCGTGAATCTCCGATAAAAATCCTGCAGGCATAAAAATCCTCTGCACCGTGATTTTTATACCAGCAATAATAAGAATTGTCGTTTGCAAAAACCGTTACATCCTTACCGCAGACCGCATCCGCAGGAATTTGGGGCAACGAATCCGCAAAGCTGTATTCTACCGTGAAATCCGCTTTGCATTCATCGCAGAGAAACTGCGAATAGGGCTCTGCATCTGCAACGGGTTCGGGGGTTATCACCCTGATTACCGTATCAAAAAATTTATAATATTTACTGTGCATAGGTAACAAACATCACCTTACTGTCAGAAGAAATAAAGTGCTCCGCATCAACCTGAATTTTTTCGTTTGTTCCGAGTCCGTTTATGCGGACTCTGTAGGTAGTTCCTTCGGAAAACACACCGTTTTCAATTTTTTTATAATAAACGAATATATCGCCCGTGATATCATTGTCCGAAATATTTTTTACCGTTATCAGCTTGTCACAACACATAATTTCAAAAACATCGGGATAAACGGAAAGCTCATTGGCGAAATAAGTTTTTTCTTCAACTTTCCAATTATAGTATGAAGATTTTCCATCAAATTCAACGGGTTTATCGCATTTGAGAATTGACGTTGACCCTGCAAGAACAGTGGTCATCGGAAACGAAAGCGTATTATCACCGCAGTTGACAGTTAAAAGCGCATACTGAACATCGGCATCCGAAGTATTCCGCACAACAACGCTGACAACGCCGTCTGTTTCGCCGATACTTATTATTTTAAGCCAACTGTCAACAATAAGACCAACCTGCGAATTTTTGGGTTTTTCTGCCTTGTAATCGCCGATTTCGCTTTCGGTTATTTCGTTAGTGCTGACGGGCACGGTCAAATCATTTATATTGACAAGCTCTCTGTTCAATTCTTCGCCTTTTTTGCAAGAACACATTGAAAAAACAAGCAAAACCAATACAAATACAGCACATATTCTTATATTATATTTCAAAATATTGCTCCCCTTTTCAGGAAACAGCGGAGTTCTTGCAAGGAACTCCGCTGTAAAAATAATCAGGACGTAAAAACGTTAAAATTAGCTACGGGAATATCATAGCACACGCTGTCATTTCCGTCAGGAGGAATGGTATCGCAAGCTGCCGTTGTTTCGGCAAAGATGTAAAGACCGAGATTGGGGTCTTCAACGGGGCAAACATACTGCGCCGCCTGAGTACCTAAGAGTGAGCAGCTTCCCGAGGCATTCGCCGAAAGCTGAATACCTTCATAAACAGCCAAAGGCTTAATATATAATTTTTTCATAAATGTATCCTCCTTTCAGCTCACACAAGCTCTACGCCGAAATACGACAGAAGCTGAACAAAGAAATCAAAAATCTTTTTGAAGAATCCGATTACCTTTTCAAAGAACGTGGACTCGGGTTCTTCGGGATCGGAAACGGTAACGGTGATTTCAACGGGTTCGTTGTCGCCCGTGTAGCCGTTTACATAAGCGCCCGAAATTGAATAAGTGTATGTACCGCTTTCGCTTTCGGTAAGAACAACCGTCCATTCCTTGATATTTTCATTTTCAAGCTGTTTAACAACGCTTGTTACGCTTTCAGGTGTTATCACATTGCCGTTTTTATCCTTGATAATAAGCGATGAAACATCATCGGATGTTTTAACGGTGATAACAACATCCTCGCCTGCATTGACGGTTTCATTTACGGTTACGTCATCTGTACCGATTTCAAGGTCAGCATATCTCATTGCCATTGCGGAATAAGCAAGGCTCTTGGTTTCAACATTAGACATAAGCGAAAGATTTTCGGTGCTCTCATCGTAATTTTCCGCATAGTGTCCGTATGCACCTGCACCCGTGAAGGTCCACTTCATATTGGTGAGTGAAAGAACGCTCTCTGCTGCAGATGTATTCTGAATAACAACCACACCGCTGGTGTAATATGTTACATCGCCAACCTGAACATTGGTCCATGCAAGCTTTCCGCCTACGGGAAGAACAGAGTTTATTGATCTGTACATTTCTGTTGCAGAGTTGATTTCGGTACTTACCGTATTTGCACCGTAAGAAACGGTAAATACAGGTGCGCCTGTGGCACTCTTGACACCGATCTGAACATCATCTGGAACTGCCGTTGCCCAAATTTCAAAGGCAACTGCCTGATTCTGTGCGAGGTAAAGCTCGTTGTTGGGACCTGCTTTCTTATACATTTCAAGGTCATTGTCACTTGCAGCAATACCGTCAATGAAGATTACGCCCTGAGTTGATGAATCCTGCGAAAGAGTGTTTGCGCCGATAAGCATATCTTTAATTTCAAGGTAATTGGGATATGACTCATCATCATCCTTGAATGACTGAAGAATTGAACTGTCTGCAATATCGTCATCTTTACCTGCGGGGTCATAAATACGGATAGCATCAATGTAAAGATTATAGAACTTGTTACCGTTTGCATCGGTTTCATAATGCTTATAAAGATCTGTAAATGCACAGGTAATAACAACTCTGTAATTTCCGTATTCAAGATCATTGACCTTCATAACGGGAATCTGATAAAGAGCTGCATCCGAGCCGCTTTCCACCCAGCCATATGCATAGTTATAGGCATATGCAGGTGTATCGGTTACTTCTTCTGTCAGAACACCGTTTTCATCATAATATGTGGGAGTTTTAGTGTATCCATTGCCTGAAACATCATAGTAGGTAACCGTTTGTGTGGCTTTACCGTCATCAACATCAAAATAGGTGGGTGATGTTGTTACAACGCCAAGAATGCTGTTATAAAGCGGCTTATCTGTTACATCAAGCACGGCATCGCCGCTTTCATTAGCATAAAGCTGACCATATGTATAGCCGTAATAATTATCAACAATTCGCTTTTTACCGACTCTTACATTGTTTTCATCATAAATATCAAGGTAGAAAACGCCTGATTTGCTGTCGGTGAGGCTGATAATGTCAAAGCCTGTACCTGTAAAGCTAAACTCAGCTGTGGGCCAGCTTGCGCCGCTGCCGCCACTGATTTTTGAATTGGGATTATTCTTTTCACTGACCGAAACAACGTGAGCTGAATATGCACTGTAAGTTGTGCAATTATCATAAGCGGGGTCGTAGCCGTAGGGATTTGCGGAATCATCGTCTGCAAGGTCAGCAGCCTGAGTCATTGCGGTTTCTGTGCCGACTGTTTTCCATACGCCGTATTCATAGCTTGAATTGTCAAATCCCGAAGCTGTTGCACCGTCGGTAAATGAAATGCCGTTTGAATAGTTATCTTCAAAATAGATTGAAGTTGCGGGGATAAACGCTGTTCTTTCATACTGATAGTATTCGGTATCCGATGTATAGGTCGGGTCATTGGTAACCTTTGCACAAGAATAGAAATAATCTCTGCCCGTAAACTTAATTGTTGAGGGTGTAAATGTTAAAATACCGTCTGAATTTACGGTGCAGCTACCGAAATTAAGGCCAAGAACATCAAATTCCGTGTTATTTTCATCAAATATACCGGTAAGATTATCAGGCGGATCAAACCGAAGAATTTCATCAAGATTTGTGTTTGATGCTGTGATACCTACATATTCAACAGTTGCAGCGTTTGTCTGTGCAGCCTCTGAAATATAGTTATTAGAGGTTATGTCATAGGTTACCGGGTGACCGTAGTCGATAACAAGAGTCTGATTGTTAAGCTTGACATCCTCTGAAATCTGCTGAATGTTGAAGGAGATTTCGCAGTTGGAGTCTGTTGAACCTCTTTCAAGATAGTAGAAGGTAAAGGTATGATGATCTCCGTCTGTACGGACCTCGTTGAGTTTTGCAAGCGCAGCAAGGTTATCGGCGCTGATGCCGTCATTTGCTTCACCGTAGGTATAGGTTGTTCCGTATTCAGTTGTGCTCTTAACCGTGCCTTCAGCAACATCCATTGCATACTGATAAGTAACCGATGCATTGGTAAAGTTGATGCTTGCACCTCTCTTGCCGTGGAGACCGCCGTTATCAAGAACAAGCACATCGTCGATATAAACAAGCACGTCATCGTCACCGGAGAAGTTGAAGATAACGTCTTCGCCGTCAGCATATGTGCCTCCAAGGGGAATGTAGAAATCGGTTGTGAAGGACATACCGAAGTGATAAACGGCATTCTCACCTGTAAGGGTTTTTGTGTCGTTCTGATAGTTGAAGGGGAAGAAGCCCTTGCCCTCGCCTTTACCTGCAAGATTTATTGACCAATCCTCAACAGGAGTGAGTTCTGCCGTTGCGGTATTTGTATCATCATCAAAGGTTGCCTGGAAAAGATAGCTTTCGTTTGAGCTTGAATACTTATAAGTATTTATACCGTATTCGTTTGTACTTACAACGAACGGGAAGCTGAGATCCCAATAGAACTTTGAATAGCCCTGAGTTGTGTCATTTGAGAGAACCTCTTCCTTAGCAAACATATCGTTGATGTGCACGCTCATTCCTTCAAGAGCGGGAAGCTTTACTTCTTCCGATGTTGAGGAATCGGCTGTATAAATTGTCAGGTAATAGCCATTAGATGAATCGTGATTTGCGTTTGAAGGAACTTTATTGGCATAAGGAAGCGAAGCGTAATCCGCATGGTCTGCAGGTAAGCCGTCAACAAGAAGCGCACTGAAAAGGCCCTGAACGGAAGCACCCTCATTCTTATTCTCATCTGCACCCTGCGTATTTTCCTTTGTCCATCTGTTCCATGCAGTTTTGTTGATGGTAGCATTCCTGAATTCAGTTTCGCCCGTTACGGGATAGCTCGTGAACAGAAGTGAATAAATCTCGGCATAAGCTTCAACCGCAGCCTCAAACGCAGCATCCGCCATACCCTCGCCCCAATCAGTTTTTGTGTCATAGCCTATGGTTTCCTTAATCTGTGCCACGAGGTTATCATCCGCATGAATCATTGCATTCAACGAAGCAATTGTCTGCACGTTATAAGCCTCACCACCCACAGAGTAGGGTGAATCCGCTGAGGGATTATATCCGTACTTATAAATAGTTGAAGGAATATACTTGAATTCAATGGAAAGTCCTGCAATTGCAGCGTTGATTGCATCTGTTGCGGCAGTCAGCTCGGCATCAGTTGCGGCTGCATTGTTGTAAAGGGCATATCCAGCCTCAAGTGCATTGAAGAGTGTCTGATAGCTTTCAGTTGAATATACACCGGGAGCATGTGTTATGCCTTCGGTTAATGCAGAAAGAAGAGCTGACCTTGCGGAAGAAAGATTGCCGCTTGAAATACCCGATTCATTTCTGTAAAGGGTCATTTTTTGATTATCTTTTGAGGTTGAAGTCCAAGTATTAAAGCCGCCTTCATTGATATAATGGTCAAGAACCTGACTGTCAACATATATTACAACATCATAATCCGTTGTGCCGTAAACATGAACGCTGACCGCAGTATCGCTGAGTGAGATTGAACCTTCGGAAGAGCCGATTGTCAGATATTGACCTGCATAGTTCTGAATATAATATTCATTTGTGGTGCCATCTACAAGAGTGAAGGTATATTCATTTGTTGAGGATGTGGTAATTATATCGTTTGAGGGAGTTTCCGAAACCTGACCCATACCCACACTTGATGTGTCTCCACTCATAACAAAGCTTGAGTCATAAATCACATATCCGCCGTCTTCAACTGGAGGAAGAAGCTCATCTGATGCGGTAGGAATCCATTTTGCAAGATTGCCTGATGAAGTAACAACTTCGTTTACTTTGTAAACATAAATTGAAGTGCCGCTTGTCCATGTTGCAACATGCTGTGCGTGGTTTGAGTTACCGCAGAAGTCAACATAATAGCCGTTGGATGCACCGATGGTTATTGTGCTTCCCGAAGCAGTAACGGTAAGCGCCTGAGGTGTGGTACTGATGTTAATTGCACTTGAGGAAAGCGTCATATACTGCTTTGTTCCCGTAGAATCAAAGTAGTATATATAATATGTTCCGTCAGACTGTCTTTCAAAATACCACATTACATTTTCTGTGGATGTAGGAACAGCCGTTGCTGATGTTGAGTCAGTCTGAAGACCGCCGGAGGAATGAACCGTATGAGTAATAGCACCCGTTGAAATATTACCCCAACCTGCGCCTTTAAGAATATACCAGCCATTCTCAAGAGCAGCAAGCTCTGCTGAATCAGTTACCTGACCTTCAATGACATATTCGGTTATCGAGCCGCTGGAGGTTACAACCTCATAAAGCGTAAGCTCTGTACCGGGATTCCATTCGCTGACAGTCTGTCCGCTTCCGTAATAGTTTATCTGGTAAGTGTTGGTGGAGTCACCGATAACAATTTTGCTGCCGCTGGCTGTAACTGTAAGAACAGTGGCAGTTGTTGAGGTTGATACCAGACCATCGGTAACGGTAAGATATACCTTCGCACCGCTGCTGTTCACATAATAAATATAATAACCGCCTGATGTTTGCTCAAATATCCAGGTGTTATTATCACTTGCCTCAGGTGTGCCCGATACATTATCAGGCTGCAGACCGTTGCTTGTTGCTGTATGGGTCATAGCGCCGTATGCGTATGTTCCTGTATAGCCGTCCACACCAGTAATAATATATTCACCTTCAAGGGATGATACATCAGTAACTTCTTCTACAGTTACGGTTTCTTCTGCAGCAGCATCATCGGAAACATAATAGAGTGAAAGGTTGGTACCCGTTGAATAATACCATACACGGTTTGTATCTCCGCCGTGATAATTGATAAGGGTGGAGCCGAAGCCTATTGTAACATTTCCGCTTGAATCAGTTGTAACTTCAAGAACATAAGGTGATGTGCCCACAGTAACAGTATTATTGCTGAGTGAAAGATACTGATTTACTCCGTTATCATCTGTATAATAGATATAGTAACCACCGGTTGTTTTTTCAAAATACCACATATCGGAGGTTTCTGCAGGAACACCCGTGCTGCCGTCCGAAACAAAGCCGCCGGAAGCATGTGCGGTATGTGTCATTACACCTCTTGAATATGCGCCGCCCTGGTCATCTGTACCTGTGATGATATACCAACCGTCAGGGATATCCATATTAACAGCTGTTGTACCGTCTGCATTTGCGGTATATTTAACGTAATCTTTTTCACCGCCGCCGAGAGCCTCAATATTTGACTTAAGGATTTCATATTCATCGTAGATTGTGGGTGTGTAAGTAAGCTCACCCTGCTGAACAACCTCTTCAAACTCATCGGTAAGGTCAGCGCCGTTTTCTGCAACTGAGGTAAGAGTTATGCCGTTGAAGCTGTAGCCTGAGCTGTCGGTAACAAGAACCGAAGCATTGCCTGCTTCCTCATTTGTTCGGAAAATTGCAACAGCTTTACCGTTAAGCATTTGAATAGTTGCAGATTTACTTGAAGTGATAACGGATGAATTCTGGAACTTCTCAGTTGTTGTCTGATCACCGTTATCAACGCCGTTAATCACAAAGCTGTCACCGCTGAGGGTAATTGTAAGCGTTCCGTTATAATCAGCATCAAAGTTGCCGTCATCATCCTGAGCCTCAAATTCAACATAAGCATAGCTGTCGCCGTCTGCTGTGAATGCCTTTGAAGCATCGCCCCACTGAGTTGCAACAATCTGCGTTGCGCTGACTGCCGAAACCTTATTTGTGCCTACTGTGTCTGTAATTTCAACATAGCTGCCGTTAACAAGCTCATAAGCCTTAACAGTAAGCTCGCTGCCTGCAGACTGCAGAACATGGAACTGAGGATAGAAATCATTACCGTCTCCCGGGTAGAACTCAGTTGTATTGCAAACAGATGAATTAGTTGCAGTCTCAGTCCATATCTGGTAGCTGTGACCTGCAGCAGTTGTTGTGGTTGCAGCTGTTGCATAGCCGATTTCGCTGCCGTCAAGGAGAAGCGAAATTTTATCGGCATTGCTGTAAACCGCAACGTCAACATAGCCGCTTGAATCAATATCAAGCTCGCTTGCATCCCAGGTTCCGGGAACAATATGAAGAGTTGTTGAATCGTCATTCCACCAGCTTCTGTAAAGATAGAATGTATCCTTTTCAAAGCCTGCTGTATCAACAATACCGAAATATGAAGAGTTGGGAGTCAGGCTTCCGTTATACTGACTTGAAGTGTGGTTTTTGGGAGTAGGCTCACCGATATAGTCAAAACCCGTCCAGACATACTGACCCGAGAACCAGTCGTTTGTTATTGTGTAATACCATGTACCTGCTGCGGTAGTACCCCAGTTAACACAGGCAGAGTCGTATGCTGTAATCTGGTCATTGCTGTCAAGTGTATGGTAAACGATAGCATTGTTTTTGGTCTGCGAATAATTTCCTCTTGTTGAAAGTGCGGAGCTTGTTTCCGTCATAACAAAAGGCTTGCCTGTTTTACCCGTAACGGCATCGGTATGCGAAGAAATTGCGCTCTGCATTCCTGCCCATGTTGCGGGAGCATAGTTACCGCCGATAACCGTCATATACTGCTCAACCTGTGCAGGCCAGCCGCTTGAAATGTTTCTCTGGTTGTTACCCTCACAGATTGGGCGGGTAGGATCAAGAGCATCAAGCATTGAGCGCATAATCTCTGCAATTGTCCCGAAATTTCCTTCGGATGCACCCTCGGAAATTTCATTACCAACATCCCAGATAACAATACAGGGATCGTTTCTGTCACGCTTAACGGACTGAGTAAGAACAAATTCATACCACATCTGCCCGTCTGTTTTTCCGAGAAGATTGTTATCAGCTTCAATCTCTGTGTCAAAATATTCGCTGAAGTCATGAGTATTGTAGTTCTTTGCGGTATCCCAGCCGTCAAAGAATTCGTTCATAACAAGCATACCCTGCTCATTACAAATATCCATAAGAATATCGGAGGGAGTGTTATGGCTTGTTCTGATTGAGTTAACGCCCATATCTTTCAGAATTGCAATCTGACGGTAAAGAGCATCATAAACCTGAACTGCACCGAGCGCACCCTGATCGTGGTGCATACATACACCCTGAAGCTTAACAGGCTCGCCGTTAAGGTAGAAACCTGTGTCGACCTCCCAATTAATCCAGCGATAACCGATATCTGTATCGTATTCATCAACAACCGTGCCGTCCTGAGTAACGGTCGTTCTCAATGTGTAAAGATAGGGGCTGTCGGTTGACCAGAGATTAGGGGTTGAAAGAGCAGGATTCAGAGTAACCGTCTCCGAAGAAGTTCCGGCAACAGTAACCTCTGCAGATGCTGATGTACCCACCTCTGCACCCGAAGCATCAAGAATCTTTGTTTCAACGGTAACGGTATTTGAATTTGCATCGTCATTTGCAAGTGTTACCTTGGCATTAAGTGTGCCGTCTGCACCGCTTGATGTTTCAAGATTGGGCATTGTGACATATGTACCGTAAAGGTCAACGTGAACGGGGTTGATAACTGTCATTGTGACGTCGCGGTAAATACCCGAACCTGAATACCAACGGCTTGAGGGGAACTGATTCTCCACCCTTACGCAGATGAAGTTAACCGAAACGCCGTTGCAATCAACATAATCAGTTATGTCAAATGAAAAAGCGTTGTAACCATAGTGGTTTTCACCCACAAGTGTTCCGTTAACATAAACCTCTGTGTGGTTATAAGCTCCGTCAAAATTGATTATGATTCGTCTGTCATTATATTCGGTAGGCAGAATAAACATTTTACGGTACCATCCCACACCACCGGGAAGGTTACCGCTTTCAGCATCTGTTCCGTCAGTTGAGAAATCCTGAATAATGCTGAAATCGTGGGGCAATTCAACTGTTTGCCAGGCTGAATCGTCATATGCCTTTGCATAAGCACCGTCTTCATCACCCAAATTGAATTTCCAATTATTATTGAAATCCAATTCAAGTCTGGGATCCGAATAAGACACGCTTTCCGCAGCAAAGGCAGTGTTGATTGCTGAAGGAAGAACCGCCACAGATGAGAGCATAATCAGAAGAGCCATCATAACCGAAACAGCTTTGACTACGCACTTTTTGAATGTCCTCTTGTTCATAAGGTACACTCTCCTTTAAGAAATCTATAAATTTATACATATCCGACAATATATATTCTGTTTTAGAATATCACAGTTTCATATAAAAATCAATACGTGTTTAAAAACATTCTTAATTTTTCTTAATTATTTAATATGAAAGCCCGTCATTGCGACGGGCTTTTGTGCGCTACAGAGGCCATATTGCTAAATTCGCGTTAAAGATTGTGTGCTTTAGAACGTGACGTGTGTGGGTGTGTTATGATAGAATCATTATAAAGAAATTACACGTAAAACGAAGTGACGGAAAGAGGATTTATGGCAGGATTCATAGAAGATTTATATTACGGAAACATTGATGCACAGGCTTATAACCCCGACTTTGGTGCGGAACTCAAGAAGAAACTCAACGATCTGACCGAACTTGAAAAGCAAATCTCCGATAAACTGTCGGGCGAAGAAAAGACGTTGTTTCTGAAATACACCGATAAGTACATTGAATTCACAGCTCGCAGCCTCACCGATTCTTTCGTTTCCGGTTTTCGTCTCGGCGCAAAATGTGCACATGATATATTCAGATAACAGCCCCGATTTCTTTCGTTTTGATAGTCATGACATAACAAGCTCCGCAGAAAAAAATCTGCGGAGCTTGTGTGTTATCAGATATAATTTTTATGCGTTGCAAAGCGAAAACAATCGGACCAAGCAGTAATTATAAATAAAACTCGTTTTCCCTGTGAACCTCTTTGAATACGCTTAATTTCTGCGTTAATCCTTCCTGAATCGGTGGCGGTAAGACGCGGGACTGTACAGGGCATTTGGCAACGCATGCCATACACATTATACATTTATCAGCGTCGGTTAAAACTTCTTTATCCGTTACCGTGACGGCTTCGGTGGGGCAAACACAAGCGCAATGACCGCAGCCGTTGCAGGTTGCGAGCGATATTGGTGTAGACGAGCCTTTTTTGACTTCCTTGTACGGATAGTTTCCGGGAACGGCTATAGTTCCCGTTTTGCCTTCTTCAATTGCATTCAAAACATTCTTTGTAAATTGCTGTATTTCTTCAATATCCGCCTCGTTTGGTCTGCCTGCACCGACTTCGGGGATAATAGAATGCTGTGCAACCAAAGCTGCAGATGCAATAACCTCAAAGCCGCTGTTTTTCATAGTGTTGTTCAGTTCAAGCAAAGCGTCCTCATAAGCTCTGACGCCGTAAACAACAGCCGTGATCGCTTTCTTCCCTTCGCCCTTAAGTGATGCAATTTTGTCAGCCACGATTTCGGGAATTCTTCCGCTGAACACGGGAACTGCCACAACAATCACATCCGAAGAAGGATTTCTGAATGCTTTATCCGAAAGACTGATTGCATTAACCGTTTCCGCAACGGCAGACGCAATGGCTTTTCCTGCTTTTTCGGTGCCTCCCGTTGGGCTGAAATAATAAAAATCAACTGTTTTTAACATAGGTTCAGTTCCTTTCTTCTGATACAAGAGCGATTCTTATTTTATAAAACATATTTTTATCGGATGCTTTGGGTTGGCTTGTATAGTGTTGTCAATAAAAACAACATTTTCTGTATTTATCTTAACCTCAGGATAGATTACATCGTCTGCTTGCGATACGGCATCAAAGCAAAACTTTGAGTTTTTGAAATCAATGTTTTTAAGCGTTATATTTTCCGAGGGATAAGTTGAATGTAACAGAATGTCCACATCATTTTCAAGAACGATGTTATCAAGCGTGATTCCGCTTTGAGGAACGCAAACACAGCCGGGATAACAGCTTCGTGCATAGGTGTCGTAATTAAGACTTATCGCTATGCCAATATCACGCTTTTTCTGAAATGTGCAATTTCGTATTATTATGTTGCGGCAACCGCAGTCCAATTCTTCCGTATTGCGCACGGCAACCCAATTTATACCGTCATATTCTGCAATACCTTTTTCGTGGCTGGGCGGTGTATATGATGCATAAAGCTTCCCGTCTTTCGGATTCATCAGAACACGGTATGTTTTACCGTTAACCGCAACGGTGTCCGAGTGCTGAACCTGCATTCCCTTGTGCCATCTGCACCAGGCACCGCCAAGAATTCTGCAGAAAAAACCAGTTGTTGTATTATCGTCAAGGTCAACGCAGTTTTCGATTATTCCGTTTTCAATCCAACCTACATGAGTGTTTGATGTAGCATAATCAAAAGCGTTGAGTGCTATAGGGTCATCGAACGTGCGGAACTTGCCGTTACTGATAACAAATCCGTCGCCCCAGCCAAGATGAACCCCGTCTTTTTTTCCCGTTATGTATAAATCGTTAAGCACGATATTTTTGAATGCACTGACCTGAATTGCATAATCCTTTTCAAGCAATCCCTGGCACTCAAATTTATCAATTTTCAAGTTTTCGACATAAATCATTGCAACCTGTGCACGCAAGCCTGCAATGCGGCTGTTTACACCAAAGTCGTTGCTTTCAACACCGTTACATTCAAGATGCAGACCGATAATTTCAATGTTTCGGTTATATTTGCCGTTAATCGCACCTTTATTGATAAATGCATTGCCGTTAACACCTGTCACGCTCGCCTCACGCTGAAGAATAACTCCTTCACGAAACACAAGCTTTGTGTTATCACCGATTTCGATTTGCTCGGAAATTCTATAAATACCCGCATCGGTAATTTCAATTACCCCGCCACTGTCAATCGCTTTCTGAAGAACTTCGGAGTTTTTATATGCGTTGTTTTCGGGTAAAAAACCGTATTCGTTAGCGTTAATCATAACTTTTGTCCTACAAATTTATTTGTCTGTCTGTTCGATATATTGAAATTTGTCAATCAGAAAACACCGTTATTATATTTTTTCTGCACGCAAAAAATGCAGATAAATCCGATTATTAATCCAACAATTAATAATGCAACCGCAACCAATGTAATCTTTTCCGAATCTCCCAGCAGACTTACTATTCCGCTGAGCAAAAGTGCCGTTGAGATAACAAACATAGCTTTTCCGAAAGATTTTCCATATGCGGATTTATCTGTAACGTTTGTTTGATGATAATCATGAATCAAATTAGTTTTTCCCCGATATATTGCAACACCAATCACAACAAAAAGTGTCGCTGTCAAAAACATAATTATCGAATATGTAATCATAATATTTCTCCGTCAAATTCAAGTTTATCTAATCAAAATATATCATATCACGGGCTGTTTTTGCTGTCAACAAATCGTTCTGAGCAAAAGAATAATCCAACGAAAAATGTCAATATTTTGTCAACAAGTCGGGATATTACAACTTTTTAAGTTTGCGAACAAACTGCGGCAAGTTACGGCAAATGCCTTTTTATTGACTTTTTGCCCGTTTGTCAATGTCAATCTGAGCGATTTTACAGATTACGGCAGGTTATGACAAGCAAAAACAAGATGCTCTAATTACCCTCAAGTTCTAAAAGAGACAATTTATCCTGAATGGGGGTTATCTCAACTGATTCCGGGGGAATTCTTTTGATCAGAAACCGTTTACTATCCCGGGTAGAAATTTAAGAATCTTTGTGTTATAATATTGAAGATAATATTTTAAACTGATGAGGGAGCATTTATGGATTTTATGAAACTTGCAGCCGAAAGATATTCGGTGCGTAAATTTACGGATAAACCCGTTGATAAAGAAATAATCGAAAAAATTCTTGAAGCGGGTCATATTGCGCCTACGGGCTGCAACTATCAGCCGCAGAGGATTCTTGTTATCAACAGCGAAGAAGCCCTCTCAAAACTGAAAGAATGCACCAGATGCCATTTCGATGCGCCTTGTGCAATGCTTATCTGCTACAACAAGGATGAATGCTGGACAAGACCCTATGACGGCGCTCAGTGCGGCATAGTTGATGCAAGCATCGTTACCAGTCATATGATGCTTCGTGCGTGGGAGCTTGGTGTCGGTTCAACTTGGGTTATGCACTTCAATCCGTTCAAAATGCGTGAAGCATTTGAAATCTCCGAAAATGTTGAGCCTGTTGCACTTCTCGTTATGGGTTATCCCGCACCCGATGCAGTTCCCAACGAAAGACACACGGTCTACAGACCGACGGAAGAAACGGTTGTCTACAATAAATTTTAAACCGAAAAGAGGGATAAAGTGCTGTTAAAAATAGTTTCATTTATCGCTTCGATAATTCTGATGTTTACCCCGTCAGTTGCTCTTCCTGAAAAGCCCGATGTGCTTGTTGAAACGCTTGATAATTTGAGCGAAAGCAGAACGGCAGACGAGATTAACGGCGCAAACGGAACAAAATTCTATATTCAGCGACCCGAAGCTGACAAGCTGAACATGGTCAACGCCGCTGATTTCGGGCTTTCTGTTGATAATGCGGATAATTTTGATGCTTTCCAGAGCGCACTCAACTATTGCTCACAGCATCCGCAGACAAAGCTTGTTATCAACAAAGGCACATACTATTTCCGCAGCGCCAACGGTCTTGACGCCAACAACTGCACAGATTTATTGATTGACGGTTCGGGCGCAACCTTTATTTTCTCATCAACGGGATATAAATTTTTCATCAGAAACAGCGATTGCGTTGAAATCCGCAACCTTAATTTTGACTGGAACTGGACAGAAAGCCCCCTCGCTTCGCTTGTTACCGTTCAGAACAGCAGTGCTGACAACAACTCTGTTGACCTTGTTTTTAAGAATGCGGAATACTGCAGCGAAAACAGCCGACTGATGGCGATAACCATGTGCGACCCCGAAACATTCACTTTCGGCGCAAAATATTCAGCCAATGAAATCTATCTTTATCAGGATGCAAATGCAATAAAATCTGTTCAGAAAATTTCGGATAACACTCTGCGCATTACCCATAACGGCTGCATGGATAGCTTTGAAAACGGCGAAACATATATCCTCAGGCACTATGTCTATGACGGAACAGTTTTTAACATAAGAGACTACAGCAAGAATATAACCTTTGACGGCATCTGCATTTACGGCAGCGCCGGAATGGCTTATATCTGCGAGGGCAACTGCTCTCATTTTCAGATTATCAACAACTTTATCGGAATCAATCCCGAGCACAAAGAAAACCGCTGCGTTTCATTGACTGCGGATGCGATTCATATTGTCAACACCGACGGCTGCTTCAATATTTCGGGATGCGATATAAGCGGAATGGGCGACGACACCGTTAATGTTCATGACGGACTCGGTTATATTTCATCCGTAAACGGCAATGTTCTTACTATGATTGCATCGGCAATGAGGCTTGAAGCAGGTGACACTCTTGCGTTCAAGAACGATAAATTCGAAAACACGGATTTAACCGCAAAAATCGTTTCCGTCAAATCTCTTGATTGGATAACCAAAGAGGTTGTTGTTGAAAGCTTACCCGAAAGCGTTGCAGAAGGCTTTACCGCTTACAACACGGAATGCGGCAGCGGCAACTATGTTATCAGAAACAATTATTTCCACGAAAACAGAGCAAGAGGCTTGCTTCTTCAATCCTCGAACGGACTTTGTGAGAACAACCGCTTCTATAAAACCATGGCTCAGGCGATAAAGGTTGTTATGGATATTGAGCCAACTCTCTGGCAGGAAGGCACGGGCGTTGATAATCTTATCATCCGCAACAACACTTTTGAAAAATGCAACTTCAGCGACTGGGGCTCGGTAATAGAAATCGGAACAAACATTGCGGGCAGCTCCGCCCGGACTGCCGTTTTTACAAACATTGAGATTTCAGCAAACACTTTCACCGACATTCCCTCAAAGCTTATGAGGATAAATAATATAAACGGACTTATTCTCAGCGGAAACACCGTTAAGATCGGTGAATATTTCGATAAGAATAATATGCAAGGCAAAATTCAGATGTATAAGTATTGCTCAAACATCACTTATACCGACAATATTTTTACAGACGGCGGATTCCTTGACAGCAAAAAAATTGTTCTGAGCGAAAATATCGCAGTCTGGGCAGAGGTTAATTCGCAGCTGTAACTATACGATAGCAAAAGAAAACCCGCTCGCAGATGCGAGCGGTTAATTTTTTTACAGTTTTGAAAATCCGTGGGAATTGATGAGGGCATCAAGCTTTTTGCCCTCTTTGCAAAGCGGGCATTCGTGCGAGGGACAGGTGTAATATCCTTCAAGGTCATTGGGATTGAAAACGGAGTTTACAAGATAGCCGTCGCATTCCTCAACAGTTGAGAAGATTGATGCAATACCGACAACCTCGCCGCCAAAATATTTGACCGCTTCCATTGCCGCTCTGACAGTTCCGCCCGTTGCAACGGAAACCGCAAGCACAAGAACATGCTTGCCCTTTATCATGGGCACAATGTTATCTCTGAAAAAGAGCTGCGAGCTGCTTGTCATTTCGGGAGTAACAACATAAATTGTCTGATGAGCATTGATGTTCATAAGATTGCTCTTGGTAAGCTCATCCGCAAGGCAAGTACCGACAACCTCTGTGCCGTCAAGGCAGAGAATTGTGTCAACGATTCTGACTTTATAGTTATAGTGGCTGCAAAGCTCCTGAGCAACTGCTTTTGCCTCTGAAAGACGCGATTTCTGAGCAGCAACGTCAATATAATAGTTGCTGTGTGAATGGTTTGTTGCAAAATGTCCCTTTGCAACTCGAAGGAAGAGGTTGCTTCTCTTTGTCTTGATTTTTGTAATGTTTGTTGTAGGCATAGAAAGTTCCTCCTTAATAGGGTTTGTTTTATTGTATAACAATTATATTAAAATTACAAGAAAAAAATATAAAAAATTAAATATTTTAGTAAAAGTATATAACTGAAGATAATCGTTGGCTGTTGAGAAAAAACATTGAACAAATAAAATAATAATCATTTCAGAAGATTTCTGCTTTACAGGCTAATCGCCCCGGCGGTTTGTGCATAAATCAAAAAGCCTCCCTGTGAAGGGAGGCTTTTTAATCGGATTTATTTTGCTTCTACAGTTTCTTTCTCTGCTTTAGCCTCTTCCTTTGCTTTAAGAGCCTGAGCCATCTTTTCACGGATAACTTCTTTGGGAGTTCCGTTCTTTACAAGCTCAAAATACTCTTCAGCGGGAATGCCGCCAACGAAGCATGCCTTGTATTTAACTTCAACGCCCTTGATTGCAATGATGATGTTGATTGCAAGAAGAGCCGCGATAGCTGCGATATAAACATAAATACCGAAGCCGATTGATGCGCTGATGAATTCGGGGAAGATTGCGGAAATATTGCTTGCAAAAATGCTGAAGAAAACAACCGATGCAATCGCAAGAGCAATTGTGATAACGTTGAGAGTTATGTTTCTGGGGTTGCCTTTGGGTCCGCAAGCCATCATGAGCATGAGAAGGCTGACAATAATCATAACAAGCGAAAGAAGAAGGCATACAAGCGAGCCTGCATAGCCGATAAAGCTTGTTCCGAGAAGGTCAGAGCCAATCATTGTAAGCAAAGCGTCAAAATCAAGCGACGAAACGAGATTATAAATCGAAATCGCATTGATTGATGATGTTGTCTGCTCAATAAACGGTCCGCTGTATGTAACCGAACAAAGAGGCAGCATGAGAGCTGCTATAGGCAGAACAGAAAGAATGATTCTGATTATGGTGAGCTTTGAGCCGACAAAAGAAGCCTTGAGTCTGTCTATACGTTTCTGGGTTCTGGCGTGCTCTGCTTCCGCAACATCCGCTTCATCCATAAGTCTTTCTTCCATACCGTAATAAACAAGGTTGATTCCGCAGCCGGGGCAATTGGGACGCCAGTCAAAAAGTGTGAGGCGGCGGCCGCATTTAGGACATTTTGCCATATTTCCTTCCTCCATATAAAAAGAGTATAATACTTACAGTTAATTTTATCATATTAAATCAAGCAAATCAATAGTGAACTATGACTAAAAAGCAGGCTCATTTTTCGGCATATTGCCTATGTCAGACCTCCGTCGGCAGTTATCACCTGAGCGGTTATATAGTCTGAGCCGCTTCCCGCAAGAAAAGAAACCACTGAAGCAATTTCAGCAGGCAGGCCGAATCTTCCCATGGGAATTTCGGCGGCAAACGCCTTTTTTTCTTCATCGGAAAGATTGTTGTTCATCTTTGTGTCGATTGCTCCGGGAGCAACGCAGTTAACCTGAATATTGCTCGGCGCAAGTTCCCGTGCAAGAGCTTTTGTGAGCCCGATTACCGCTGCCTTTGTTGCAGAATAAACAGTTTCACACGAAGCGCCGCAAACACCCCACATTGACGAAATATTGATGATTTTTCCTTGTTTTTCCTTAACCATCTGAGGAACTGCAAATTTGCAGCAATTGAAAACGCTCTTGAAGTTAACGGCTGTTATTCTGTCGAAATCCTCTTCGGTTATGTCTGTAAACAGCTTTTGCTGGGCAATACCCGCATTGTTGACAAGCACAGAAACGCCGCCGAAGAATTCGGTGGCGTCTGCGAAAACATCTTTAATCTGATTATAGTCGGAAACATCGGCTTTGTAGAGTCTGCATTTTGTCCCGAGGGCAGATAGCTTTTTTTCAAGCTCCTTTGCGGATTCTTCATCGGAATAATAGCAGGCGGCGATATCAAAACCGTCTTTTGCAAGGCGAAGAGCAATTTCGCTGCCTATTCCGCCCGATGCTCCGGTAATTAAAGCACATTTATTCATATTACTGTTCAACGGTCATTCCTTCAAGAGCTGCGAAGCTTTCCATAAGCTTTTGAAGGTCGCGTCCCTTGGGTGTCTTGAACTTGCTCTTATCAACTCTGCCTGAAATCTCTTTGAATTCAACGATCGTTTCACCTGCATCAGAGGTATTTTCAACTCTCTTAAGTTCATTGTTGAGATAATAATACTTAATTTTTGAGCCGTCCTCTGCATTGAAAACGTCGCAGTTATAGGTTTTTCCGTTTATGTCAACGGTATAGCTTGATTCATAGTTGCCTTTCATTTCAAGGTCGCCTTCGACATCTGAGAAATCAATGCCCGCAAAAAGATCATCCATGTTTACCGTTCCGCCCATTTCTTCTGTAGGAACCTTATAGTATGCATTCATGACGGGGAGGATAAGGAAATACCCGTCATCGTTCATCAGCATGTTGATACGGACTTTTCCTGTCTCAGTCAGAGGAGCACTTGTTTCCATAAACATCTTGTTTCCGTCTTTGATAATCTTGACGGGCATTATGTTTTCAACACCGTCAATTTTCGATTTAACGGTAAAATCAATGGTGAAGGTTCCGCTCTTCACGATTTCTTCCATCGTTTTTGTCGCAGTACCGTGAACCGGTTTGCCTTCGCTGTCAAGCTCAACCTCAACCTCTTCAAAGGTTTCTTCGGAAATAACACCGTCTGACATTTCAAACTCAGGCTCTTCGATTTCTTCGGTAACAACATCTTCAAGCTTGCCTATATCGCCGCTTTCGATAATTTTATCGATTTCCTTGTCACTGAGAGTTGTCGGAACGGGTACATATGTTGTTTCAACGGTAACATCGTTTTTATCAACAACAACTTCGTTTCCGTTTGAGTCTTTGTAATAATATTCTGTCTTGCCTTCTTCGTTGACTCTTGTTTCAACATCGCGTGTTACGCCTTCTTCGTCAACGGCAAACACATTTTCCTTGACCTCTAATTCATTGCCTTCAAGTCTTTTGCAAGCCGCAAACCCTGCAAGCACCGCAAACACGAGAAGAATGGCTGTTATTTTTCTGATCATAATAAACTCCTTCCGAAAGGGTATGTTTTCTGAGAATCTTCGGATAATTCTCATGTATATAGAATAGCCGATTTCAAAGGTAAAATCAAGTGCGTATTTTTAATTATTATTAGACGGATTGTAAAGCATTTGTTGACAAATTGTGACTTAGCGAAAAAACAGACAAAAAACACTTGAAAATTCGGAATTTATACTTTATAATAGAGTGCAGATTTTAATACTTGCTACCATGGCTCAGTTGGTAGAGCAGCGCATTCGTAATGCGCAGGTCGTCGGTTCGAGTCCGACTGGTAGCTCCACAAAAAGAACTTCTTTTGCCGAAAGACAAAAGAAGTTCTTTTCGTATTTTATCAGAATTCATTCAGATATTCTTCCGCATAGTGTACCGCAACTGCACCGTCGGAAACTGCGGTGACAACCTGCCTGAGCGCTTTTGTTCTCACATCGCCGACTGCAAATACGCCGTCAACATTTGTTTTTGTTGATTCATCTGCAATAATATAGCCGTTTTGGTCAAGCGCAACTTTATTATCGAGAAACTCCGTTGCGGGCTTTCTTCCGATACTGACAAACACACCGTCGCATTCAATATCCGTTGTTTCTCCTGTAATAACATTACTGATTTTTATTCCGGAAACTCTGCTGTCAGTTATGAACTCTGAAACCGTACTGTTCCACAGAAACTCAACATTCCCGGAATTAAGCAGAGGATCATGATAAATTTTTGTTGCACGGAGAGTGTCTCTGCGATGGATAAGATAAACTTTTTTCGCAAGCCTCGACAGATAAATCGCATCGGCTGCCGCAGAGTTTCCGCCGCCGATAACCGCAACGGTTTTATCTTTATAAAATCTGCCGTCGCAATGTGCGCAGTAATGAACGCCCCTGCCGATGAGCTCTTTTTCATTTTCAACACCTAGCTCTCTCGGATTTGCTCCTGACGAAACAATAACCGTCTTACCGAGTAGAGTTCCGCTTGTTGTTTCGATTCTTTTGATTTTATCAGAAAAATCAACGGATAAGACCTCGGCGTATTCTGTTTTTGCACCGAAGCGCTCTGCCTGCTGCTGCATTTTCATTCCGAGGATAAAGCCGTCAATGCCTTCCTCAAATCCCGGATAGTTGTCAACGTCTCCCGTAAGCGCCATTTGTCCGCCCGCCGAAAGCTTTTCTGCAATAACCGTGTCAAAGCCGGCCCGTGCGGCATAAAGTGCGGCAGTGTAGCCCGACGGACCGCCGCCGATAATTATGATATCATAAATATGCTCCATACAGCACCTCTTTCCGTTGTTGGTGCTCGGGCTTATCCGAGCATTGCGAGAATCTGGGCTTTGGGTCTCGCGCCTGCCGCCTGATTCACGATTTTGCCGTCTTTAATAACAACAAGAGTGGGAATTGTTGAAACGTCAAATGCCTGTGCAAGCTCAGGCTCGTCATCAACATTGATTTTGCCGACCAGAAACTGCGGATTCTCCTGCGCAATTTCGTCAACAAGCGGCGAAACCATGCGGCATGGGCCGCACCAATCAGCATAAAAATCAAGAAGAACTGTTTTTTTGCTGTTTTTTATTTCATCAAAATTATTCATATTAACACTGAGTACCGACATTTTCATCTTCCTTTCTTTTGTTTGTATATTCAGTATAACCGATTATCATGTCTTTTTCCGTTGCAAATGTCACAAAATGCGCAATCTTCTGAGATTCAGACAAGCAAAAAGACGGTCACGCATTGTGACCGTCTTGCGTTTTTACCAGATTGTCTTCTGTGCAACATCAACAAGTGCGCCTGCGATAAATTCATCAACATTCTTTGCGCCGATGTCGCCCTCGCCTCTCTTGCGCACGGAAACTGTTCCGTCCTCGATTTCCTTATCGCCGACAAGCAGCATATAAGGAATCTTCGCAAGCTGAGCCTCACGGATCTTATATCCGATTTTCTCGCTTCTGTCATCAACGCTGACTCTGAAGCCCATTGCGGAATACTTATCGCAAACCGACTTTGCATATTCATGATGTCTGTCTGCGATAGGAAGAATTCTTATCTGCTCGGGAGCCATCCAGAGCGGGAATGCACCTGCATACTTTTCAATAAGAAGAGCAAGTGTGCGCTCATAGCAGCCGATAGATGTTCTGTGGATAATGTAGGGATTCTTCTTTGTTCCGTCTGCGGCAACATATTCCATGCCGAATTTCTCGGCAAGCATCTGATCAATCTGAATTGTAATAAGAGTGTCTTCCTTACCGTGGACATTCTTTATCTGAATGTCAAGCTTGGGTCCGTAGAAAGCAGCCTCTCCGATACCGATCTTATAGGGAATCTCAAGATGGTCAAGGATTTTCTGCATTACACCCTGAGCCTCATCCCACTGCTCGGGAGTACCGATATACTTTTCTCTGTTATCGGGATCCCACTGCGAGAATCTGAATGAAACATCTTCGTAAAGGCCGAGTGTCTTGAGCATATATTCGCAAAGCTCGAGGCAGCCCTTGAATTCATCTTCAAGCTGCTCGGGAGTACACATAAGATGACCCTCTGAGATTGTGAACTGTCTTACTCGGATAAGGCCATGCATTTCGCCGCTTGCCTCGTTACGGAAAAGAGTTGAGGTTTCATTGTAGCGAAGAGGAAGGTCTCTGTATGAGCGTGCTCTGTTGAGATAGGCCTGATACTGGAAGGGACAGGTCATCGGACGCAGAGCGAAAACTTCGTCGTCCTTCTCTTCGTCGCCGAGAACGAACATGCCGTCCTGATAATGATCCCAGTGACCTGAGAGCTTGTAAAGGTCGCTCTTAGCCATAAAAGGAGTCTTGGTGAGGAGCCAGCCTCTTCTCTGCTCTTCATCTTCAACAAAGCGCTGGAGAATCTGAATGATTCTTGCACCGTTGGGAAGAAGAATGGGAAGACCCTGACCTATAAGCTCGCTTGTTGTGAAAATTTCGAGCTCTCTGCCGAGCTTGTTGTGGTCTCTCTTCTTTGCTTCTTCAATTGCTGTGAGATGAGCTTCAAGATCCTCTTTCTTTGTGAAAGCTGTTCCGTAAACTCTCTGGAGCATCTTGTTGTTTGAATCGCCTCTCCAGTATGCACCTGTGCATGCAGTCAGCTTGAATGCCTTGACTCTGCTTGTATCGGGCACGTGAGGTCCTGCACAGAGCTCATCGAATTCGCCCTGCTTATAGAATGAAATCTTTTCGCCCTTATCGGAATGCTCTTTGATAAGCTCAACCTTGAACTCTTCGCCCTTTTCTTCCATCATTTTAATTGCTTCGTCGGGGTCAAGCTCATATTTTTCGAGAGGAAGAGCCTCTTTGACGATTTTCTTCATCTCTGCTTCGATTTTTTCGAGAATTTCGGGAGTAAAGGGAACATCAACATCAAAATCATAATAGAATCCGTTATCAATAGCGGGACCGATAGCGAGCTTTGCGTTGGGGTAAAGTCTCTTTACAGCCTGAGCAAGAATGTGGGACGCAGTGTGGCGCAGAGCCCACTTGCCGTCAGGATCGTCGAAAGTGAGAATTTCAAGCTCGCAATCGCTGTCGATTGCAGTTCTGAGATCCTTTACTTCTCCGTTGATTTTGCAAACGCAGGCAGCCTTATAAAGACCCATGCCGAGGCTTTTGCAGATTTCCATTGCGGTTATGCCGTTTTCAAACTCCTTAACGACGCCGCCTTTAAGAGTTACATTAACCATAAATCTATCATCCTTTCCTTAATTTACAAATAAAAAAGCTTCATCCCGCCAAAAACAGGATGAAGCATAATTACTCCACGGTTCCACCCGTCATTCCGATAAAACTATCGGCTCTCGGCAGCCTTAACGCAGCTGATACGTCCCTCCTTATTTCGGGGGCTCTCTGCAGTGGTAGCAATCCGCCGGCTTTTACCGCTCTTTCAGCACTCGGAACGGCTCTCTGGAAAAGCTTTCTGCAAACGCCTTCTGCTTCAACGATTTGATTTATACGAATTATATTATCACTCAATTTGTTTAAAGTCAATAGAAAATTATATAAAATGTTCATAAAAAACTTGACATTACGGTTCTAAAAGTATACTATATCTATAATGGTGTTATATTGTGCCAAGTAGGGTTCATTTATTCCCGAAAACACCATTAGTTGATTTTACGGTAATTTTTCATATCGACCGTCCGCGCCCTGAAGTGCGCGGAAAAGTCACAATTTTTTTTAGTGTCAGGAGGTTTTAAAAACTTGGAACTTTGGTTAGCAATTCTTATTGCCGCCATAGCAGCCGTTATATTCTTTATTGTCGGTTTTGTTGCGGGCGGTTTACATAGGAAGAAGGTTGCTGAAGCAGCAATCGGCTCAGCTGAGCAGGAAGCAAACAAAATCATCAGCGACGCCATTGCATCCGCAGAGGCAAAGAAGAAGGAAGCAATCCTTGAAGCCAAGGATGAAATCCACAAGCAGAGAACCGAAACAGAAAAAGAGCTTCGCGAAAGAAGAAACGAAGTTCAGAGACTTGAACGCCGCATAACCCAGAAGGAAGAAAGTCTCGACAAGAAGAGCGACAACCTCGAAAAGAAGGAAGAAACTCTCAACGAAAAGATCAGAATCGCCGATGAACGTCTTGAGGAAATTGAAAGTCTCAAGAAGAGCGAGTTTGAAATGCTCGAAAGAATTTCAGGTCTTTCAAAAGAGCAGGCTAAAGAACACATTCTCAGCATTCTCGATGAAGAGCTCAGCCACGAAAAGGCAGTTAAGATTCAGGAATATGATCAGAAAATAAAGGATGAATCAGATACCCTCGCAAGAGAGATTATCACAACTGCTATCCAGCGCTGCGCTGCAGACCATGCTTCCGAAGCAACTGTTTCCGTTGTTTCTCTTCCCAACGATGAAATGAAGGGAAGAATTATCGGCCGTGAAGGACGAAATGTCAGAACTCTTGAAATGATAACAGGCGTTGACCTTATCATTGATGATACTCCCGAAGCTATCACCATTTCAAGCTTCGATCCCGTCCGCAGAGAAATCGCAAGAATTACCCTTGAAAAACTCATCGCAGACGGCAGAATTCACCCTGCAAGAATTGAAGAAATGTACGACAAGGCAAAGCGTGAGGTTGAAGCAACCATCAAGCAGACCGGTGAGCACGCTCTTATTGATGCAGGCGTTAACAATGTTCATCCCGAAATCGTTAAGCTTATCGGTAAGCTCAGATACCGCACAAGCTACGGTCAGAATGTCCTCAACCATTCACTTGAGGTTTCCTATATCGCAGGTCTTATGGCTTCGGAACTTGGCACCGACGTCAAGACAGCAAAGAGAGCAGGCTTGCTCCACGATATCGGTAAGGCTCTTGACCACGAAATGGAAGGTTCACACGTTGACCTCGGTGTTGAATTTGCTAAGCGTTATAAAGAAAACGATAATATTCTGCACGCAATCAAGGCTCACCACGGTGAGGTTGAAGCAAAAACAATCACTGCTATTCTTGTTCAGGCTGCAGATGCAATTTCAGCTGCAAGACCCGGCGCAAGAAGAGAAGATGTTCAGAACTACATCAAGCGTCTTGAAAAGCTTGAAGAAATCTCAACATCTTTTGAAGGCGTTGAGCGTTCATTTGCTATTCAGGCAGGCCGCGAAGTCCGCATTATGGTTAAGCCCGAAATCGTTGATGACGATAAGATGGTGCTTCTTGCAAGAGACATTGCGAAGAAGATTGAGGAAAGCATGGAATATCCCGGTCAGATTAAGGTTAATCTTATCAGAGAAAGCAGAACCATCGACTACGCTAAATAAAATATTATGGTGGGGATTGCCTTGGCAGTCCCCTCTTTTTATGGAGGATTATATGAATATTCTCGTTATCGGAGATGTTGTTTCTTCGGCGGGCTGCGAGTTTTTAAGAAGCCGTCTCCCCGCATTCAAGAAGCTCAAAGGAATTGACCTGTGCATTGCAAACGGCGAAAACTCGGCTGTCGGCAACGGAATAACTCCGTTTTCGGCTCAGTTTCTTTTTGACAGCGGTGTTGATTTTATCACCACCGGCAATCATATTTACCGTCGCAGAGAATTCTATGAGATGCTTGATGAAAGAGACGATATAATCAGACCCGCAAACTTCTACGCAGGCAACCCCGGCAAGGGCTGGGCTGTTATCGATATGGGCTCTGTCAAGGTCGGCGTTATCAACCTCATGGGTAATGTATATATGGACAGATGTACAAACCCCTTCACCTGTATTGATGAAATCCTCCCCAAGCTCTCCGACTGCAGAATCATCCTTGTTGATTTTCACGCAGAAGCAACCGCTGAAAAGCGTGCGCTGGGTTTTTATCTTGACGGAAAGGTGTCCGCTGTTTTCGGCACTCATACTCATGTCATGACTGCAGATTCATGCATTCTCCCGAAAGGAACTGCCTATATTTCAGACATCGGAATGACGGGACCGAAGTATTCCGTTCTCGGCGTAAAGCCTGAAATATCGATTGAATGGCTTCGCACGGGAATGCCTGCAAGATTTGACGCGGCAGACGGCGAATGCCTCATGAACGGCTGTATATTTGAAATCGAAAACAAGACGGGCAAGGTCATATCAATCGAGCCCGTTACCATAGAGGGATAAATTATGCAAAAACTGCTAAGTCATATGCGCTCTGCGTGTCAGAAATACGAAATGATAAAAGCGGGCGACCGCATTGCCGTTGGCGTTTCAGGCGGCAAGGATTCGGTTTGTCTGCTCGCTGCAATGGCAAGACTCCGCATATTCTATCCCGAAAAGTTCGAGATTGTCGCAATCACCCTTGACCCTTGCTTTAACGGAGAGGAAGGCGATTATTCCGAAATCCGAAAGCTTTGCGATGAATACGGAATTGAATATATCATAAAAAAAACTCAGCTCTGGGATGTTATATTCAATGTGCGCAAAGAGAGCAACCCCTGCAGTCTGTGCGCAAGAATGAGAAGAGGCGCACTTCATGATGCCGCTATTGAAGCGGGCTGCAACAAAATTGCTCTCGGTCATCACCTTGATGATGTTGCAGAAACATTTATTATGAACCTGTTTAACGGCGGAACCCTTGACTGCTTCATGCCTGTCACATATCTTTCACGCAAGGATATTTATATGATAAGACCGATGATTTTTGCCAGAGAAAGCGAATGCGCAAGAGTAGTCAGACGGGAGAATCTTCCCATTGTTAAAAGCAAATGCCCTGCAGACGGCACAACAGAAAGGCAGGAGGTCAAGGATTTTCTCAATTCACTTGAGAAAAAATACGGCGATGTAAGAAGCAAGATTCTGGGCGCCATGCAGCGCAAGGAAATAAACGGATATTGATAATATACTTTTTGAAACAATAATCAATATGGTTTTGAAAGGCATATTTCCGTCACGGCCGCGTTAAAAATCTTTGAAATAACCTCGTATGGCAAAGAGAAAAATCACCGAATGTGCGCGAGATATTGTATTTCAGACATATAGGATTATTGTTTCAAAAAGTATAGCTTTTGAACGCAAAAACGGCACGGTTTTTCAACCGTGCCGTAATCTTTTTATTTGTTTTCTGAACCTGCTTCAGTGTTTTCGTTAAATTCATTAACTTCTGCTGCGATAGCTTTTCTTCTCTCGCGAAGTTCCATATACATTCTTTCTCTCTTTTCACCCTGAAGGTCGTAGAAGAGCTGAGGAACAATGCTGAGAATACCTGTAACAACGGGAAGAAGCGTACACATAAAGAAGAGAGCGTAGCGAGCCTGGGGAGTCTGAGCACCCTGGTTTGCGTTGGGATTATATCCGAATGCCTTGAAGAGAAGAGGCTGAATAATGCCCTTAACGGTATTAACCATCTTGGTGATAAGGCCTTTTGCAACGCCTGTCATACCCTCTGAACGGAAGCCGTTCTTCCACTCGCCGTAGTCGATAGCTTCGTTTCTCATTTCTTCGGGAATAACCTTTCTGATGCCCCAGAAGAACATCCAGATTGTTTCACGGAGCATGAACGAGGGAATCATAACAGCAAGGCTTTCATAACCGGGCTTACCGCCGACCTTGATAAACTTACCTGCCATGAAAACGCCAAGCATGAGAACACTGTCAATATGTGAACCTGCAATCCAGAGAGTCTTGGTCGAGAACTTGGATCGTGCCCAAGGAACGTATGAATAGCTTATGGGTGAAACTACTGCACCGGGAATACCAACGATTGTTGACATTGATGCAAGGTTGAGAACTTCAATGTAATAAAGGTTTGTGCCCGAGTTAAGGCTGAACGCACCAAGGAACTCGGAAAGAGTGATAAGAAGAAGCGGCTTGTTGGTAACAACGGATTTGATTCCGCTGAAGATGCTGGGCTTATCAACCGTCTGCATAACTCTTTCTTTTGCAACGAATGCATAGTAAAGAGCAAAGAGACCTGAAACAACTGCGGTAATAACACCGCCGAGAACGAACATTCTGTTGTAGCCCGCCTGATACATTTCGGGGTTTGTGAGCTCGATAGCCTGCTTCGCGGGGCTGTTGATATAAAGATCAATCAGAAGACCCATAAGGATTTCGGGAGCCTTTTCAACAAAGCCCGAAAGAAGGTTAGCTGAGGTAATCAATCGTGTTCTGTCGATGATGTTCGGCGTGATGGTTGAGGTCATACCCTGACGAACAATTGCAATAAGCGAGCCTGCAAGATTCTGAAAAATCTGAAGGATCAGGAAAATTGCAAATTTCGGAATGTTACTGCCGATACCGTCGGTGCCCATGAATATGGGGAGAGCCCAATAAAGAACGGTAAGAAAAACACCGGGAATAGCGTAAACTACAAGCCAAGGCTTGAACTTGCCCCATCTGGTACGGGTTTTGTCAACTATTGCTGCAAGGAAAATATCATTGACGATATCCCACACGCTGATAATACCGTTTGTAACCGACTGAAGAACAAGGTCGATTTTGAGGATGTTCATTTTAAAAACATCGTCGTACTTGCCGATATTAAAGCTTTGAGCAATGTCATCGAGTATGTATGCGAAGGTTTCTTTTGAGCCGACATAACGTCTGTCCTTTGGAACAGCGCTTGGTGCCTTCTCTTCAACAACCCTGGCAGTTGATTCGGATGCCATATAATCTCTCCCTTTATAAAATAATCAACTTATTTTAACATACTATTCACAGTATTTCAACCGACTAAAAATTTTTTATGAATAATACACAGACAGAGAGTCTGTTTTTTGTATATAAAGTCAATTATTTGGTCAAAACTGTTTCTTCGCCCATATATTTTTCAATAAACGCTCTTACTTTATCGTCATATTCTTCTTTTGCGTCATAATAGCAATAGGCATGAACCGCCTCGGGCACAGTCATTATGTCCTTCGGCACACCGCATGCTTCATAAAGCTTTCCGCACATTTCAAACGGAACAAGCTGGTCTTTTTCGCCGTGAATGAAAAGAACGGGATTCTTTGCATCTTTCATTGTTGCAAGAGGAGAAGCGTCTTTTTTCAGATTATAGCCCGAAAAAATTCTGCAATAAACATTTATCATTGAAGTGATTATCTTCGGCTCAATTTTTATCATGGTTTTAATTTTATGCTTGACTTCATCAAATGCAACGGTAAATCCGCAATCCTCAATAACAAGCTTCACCTGCTCACGGGGCGAAGTGTTGTTGACAAGCATCGCCGTTGCCGCACCCATTGAAATGCCGTGAAGAATAATTTCGATATCTTCGCCGAAGCGCTCAATGAGATAATCAATCCAGAGCTTGATATCCTTATGGTCAAACGAACCGAAGCCTATTTTGTTGCCGTCGCTTCTGCCGTGACCTCTCAGGTCGGGCAAAAGATAATGATACTCCATATCGTTATGATAAAACGGGAACAGATGACTGCACTCATCAGGACCGTTGCAGTTATATCCGTGAATACATATGACGAATCTTTTTGTTTCTCTCTTTGCGGGCACATACCACGCTCTGAGGGTCAGTCTCCCGTCCGTTTCAAGGCTTAAATCCTCAGGATTCTTTGAATAAAGATAGGCATTGTTTTTCTTGCGCAATTCAGCCCTCAGTATCCTTTTGGGGTCAGTTTCGGGCTTCTTTACTCTTTTGGATATCAGCGCAATTTTGTAGCCGACAGCGCCCGTAATCAGCAGGGCAACCAGAATGAACAATACAACACCGAGCAAAACATAAACAGCCGTCATCCTTCTCACCTCTTAAAAAAGTATACTTTATTTTACCATATTTACCTACATAAAGCAAGGTTGACATTTGATATCAAAAGAGTTAAACTTGTTAAATAAAATTCATAAGGAAGTTAAACAATGACTGGAACAATCGTAAACTGTGCCGCAGTTGTTGCGGGCAGTGCAATAGGTCTGATTTTTAAAAAGGGAATAAAAGAAAGCTATATGGAAAGCATAGACAAATCCATGGGGCTTGCCGTGCTTATCATCGGACTCAACGGAGTTATCTCAAATATGTTTTCGGTTGAGAACGGCAAAATCTCCAGCAGCGGAGAGCTTATGATGGTTTGTTTTCTCGTTATAGGAACTTTCATCGGCGAACTGCTCAGGCTTGATGATCACTTCACGAATTTCAGCAACCGCATTGACAAGAAATTCAAAAACGGCGGTTTTGCAGGCGGCTTCATCAGCGGAACATTGCTTTTCAATGTCGGCGCAATGGCAATCATCGGCTCGATAAACGACGGGCTTTCGGGTGACAGCTCGGTTCTTTTCGTTAAAAGTGCGCTCGACTTCACTGCTTCCATCATCTTTGCGGCAACCCTCGGATTCGGCGTTATATTTACTCCGATTACGATTCTTATTTATCAAGGCGCAATCACCCTGCTTGCAGGCTCTCTGAGCGATCTGCTCACGGGCGAGCTGCTTGAGCAGATGTGCATGGTAGGCTACACAATTATTATGGCAATCGGCTTCAATTTCCTGTTTAAAAACAAATTCAAGACACTCAACATGCTCCCCGCAGTTTTTCTTCCGATAGTTTATCATTATATACTGATTTTAATAGATTATGTCAAAAATCTCGTTTAAAAAAGACGGACTACGCTTGGTAGTCCGTCTTGATTTTTATTTATCCTGCCAGCATATTGAGTGCTGTCGAAAGCTGATTATCCTGCGAAAGGGTCAGCAAGTCAAGATTATAGTCGCTGCCCGTACTGAGCATAACTTCAACATCGGGTGTAAGCCCGACCTTATCATAAACCGCCGCCGCGCCGCCTTTGGGCTCAATAAGAGCAACTGTCAGAAGAACAGCGCCGCCGTCCTCAAGTGCGAAGATTTCCTGCATCGTGCCGACACCAGCCGTTTTTGTTCCGACAAGCTGAGCCTGCGAAATGCCTCTCAGGTCACATGCAAATAGCTCTGCAGGTCCGCTTGTATATGAATTGACAAGAACGATATAAGGCATTGTAAAACTGCTGTTTTCAGCGGTATAAACCTTATTCTTATATATATTACCGTTTTTATCCTTGGCAACGGCAATATTTTCGGAAATGGCGGGAACAATGACATCAATCACCTGCGCCGCATAATCAATGCTTCCGTCAGAGGTGTTGCGCACATCGAAAACCATGCTTTCCGCACCTTCTTCACGAAGCTCTTCTATAAGCTTTTTGAACTCCGAGGCGGTATCCTTATAGAATCCGTTGATTTTGATGTAACCGACATTGCCCTCAAGCCTTCCGACGACGCCGGGAATTGCAAAACCGAGCATCGGTTCAACAACCTGTGTTACACCGCCTCGCTCATACTCAACCTGAACCGAAGAAAGACGGCTTCCGTAAAGGCTGTCCCTGAGCGACGAATAATTGCTCATCGTTACCGATGTGTTGTTTATTGCGGTTATGACATCGAGAGCCTGCAGGCCTGCTTTTTCTGCGGGTGAATCTGCATAAACATGAGTAACAACAAAGCTTCCCGTTGTGTAATCATAAGAGGTTTCAACGCCTATTCCCGCAATACCTCCCTCAAGCTTTTCGGCATAGGTTTCGTACTCAGCCGAGGTAAGATACATACTGTTCGAATCGTTGAGACCGTTTACATAACCCTCTGCAAGCGCAGAATTGAGCTTGTTCTGATCCTCAACTGAGCCGTAGAAATAGTTCGAAATAATCTTGCTGATTTCATCAACCGATTCATAAATCTGCGAACGCTGAGAAATATTGCTGATGATTCCGTTATAAATCTGCTTTGAGAAAACCATTGTCAGCGCAAAGGTTGCGGTTACTGCAATAATAATGAGAGAAATGCTTAATCCGAGTGAGATTTTTTTATTCACACGCATTCTCCTTTCAGTAGGTTGAATGTTGAGAAATGATGACGGAGAGCGTTTTTCTCGCCTGCAGGCGTATCAGGTATACGCCAAAGGCGAAAAAACGTTAAATAAACCAATACATTCTGCGGGCGATTCGTGAATCGCCCCTACAAAATGTTTATGTTCCGTCGCATTTATCAACATTCAAAAGGCGGCACGAAGCCGCCTTTTAATCTGTTACGGTTTTGATACATAGTTAAGAGGCTGAACACGGCTTACGCTGCCGTCTGCCTTCTTGATTCTGACTTCAAAATGAAGGTGGGGGCCAGTTGTATTGCCCGTGTCACCGATTGCGCCGATGGTGTCGCCTTTTTCAACGATATCACCTTCGCTCACATAGAGCTTCTGTGCATGAGCATAAAGCGTATGCTTACCGTCACCGTGGTCGATGATGCAATAGTTGCCGAAGCCGTAATTCCAGTTGCCGTCATTATAAGCAAGGATTACCTTGCCGCCCTGAGCAGCACGGAAAGGCGAGCCCTCTGTTTTGACATCAGTTCTTACGATATCAATTCCCCAGTGTGTGCCACCATTAGGATAAGTAGGATAACCTGCTGTCACTCTTGTTTCGCCGGGAACAGGCCAGAGCATCTTGCCGTCATTTTTGATTTCTTCGTCAGGAGTGTCGTTCTCGGAAGAGCCTTCGCTCTTAATAACTCCCTCGATTTCAGCTTCAAGAGCTGCCCTTTCAGCTTCCTTACGCTTTATCGCAGCCTTATAAGCTTCACTGTCTTTATCAAGATCTTCAAGCAGATACTTGACTTCGTTCTGCTTTTCGGTTGCTTCTTTCTTCTTTTCGCTCTGAACATCTCTGCTGCTCTGAAGGTCATCCTGCCTCTCGGAAAGAGTGTTCATTTCCGTATCAAGCACAACCTTCTTTTCTTCAAGCTCAACCTTCTTTTCACCGAGCTCCTTTTCGAGCGCCGCAAGCTGGGTAACCTTTCCGGAAAGGTCATTGATAAGAGCCGCATCGTTCTCCGAAACTCTTGTTACAAGCTCTTTTCTGGTAAAGAAAGTCACAAGGTCAGTAGATGAGAAGAGAAGTTCAAGAGTTGAAGCTTCACCCGACATATAGTTTTCACGAAGTCTTGAAAGAAGCATGTTTCTTGTTTCAGTCATAAGAGCTTCTGCATCTGCAATCTGAATCTGAATAACCGAAACCTGATCGTTTATTGTTACGATATCAGCTTCTGCCGAATCAATGCTTGACTGTAAATCTTTGATGTCGCCGTTAAGAACACTGATTTTTTTGTCAAGAACGTTCATCTGCTTTTCGATGAGATCAATCTCACCGTTAAGCTTGTCGAGCTTCTCTTCGTTTTTCTCTATCTGATTTTCAACCTTATTAAGCTTTTTCTCATTTTCAAGGATTTCCTTTTCCAGCTGCTCATACTGATTCTGCAGCTCTTCAAGGTTTCCATTTTCAGTCTGCTCATTCTGATTCTGCAGCTCTTCAAGGGTGGTTTCCTCAGCCAAAACAACCGGAGAATAAGGCATTATACATGAGAAAACACACGCAAAAGCCATTGCAATGCAAAGAAGCTTTCTGATATATCTTCTTTTAGTCTTCAAGTTCAACGAACTTCCTTTCCCTAAGATATTTGCTTATCGAAGTTGCACTGCCGAAGATGCCGGTAAATACTCCGATACCTACAAAAGCCGCAACAAGATAAGGAGCATAATCAAGGAAATTAACTTCGATAGCCGAGCCGAAGCTTGAAAGCAGCGATGTCATCGAACTTAGCGCAAGCTCATAAATCGCCCAGACTGCACCTGTCGCGAGAATACCTGCGAGAACGCCGATGATAATGCCTTCAACCATAAACGGCCAGCGGATAAATGAATTTGTGGCACCGACGCTCTTCATGATGCTGATTTCCAGCCTTCTGCTGAACATCGTTACCTTGATTGTGTTTGAAATAATGAAAAGTGAAACAATAAGCAACAAAGCAATAATGCCGATGCTGATATAAGTTACCGAATCTCTCAGACCCGAAAGCTGTCTTGCAAGCACACTGTTTTCATGAACTCTGAGAATGCCGGGCATCTGTTTGATTTCCGCAGCAACCGCCTCAAAGCCCGTCATATCCGAAACAGTGACTCTGTATGCATTGGGAAGCGGGTTTTCGTCTATGCCCTCAAGATAGCCTTTGAGTCCTTCGTCAAGCTCGGAAAGAATCTCCTTGTAAGCCGAATCCTTTTCAACAACCTCAACCGAGCCGACATTGGCAATTGCCTCGAGGTCGGTGCCGATTTTGGTAAACTCAACATCGTCAACCTCAAGATTGACATCGGCATAAACCATGATAACATTTTCCGATTCAATGCCGCTGATGAATGCTTCAATATTGACGAGAAGCATAAACGCAATACCGATAAGCATAAGGCAGCTGAAAAGAACCGTTATCGAGGCAAAGGACATAAGCTTATTGACCTTGAGGTTTCTGAAGCCCTCTTTTGTCAGATATCTGATATTACCCATTATTCCTCGCCTCCGATCTCTGAAAAATCAATTTCTTCTTCGGCGCTTTCTTCTTCCTGAACGGAAGTGTTTGCATAAGCCGAATAATCCTCTTCGGGAGGAACAACATATTCTGTTGAAATTTCACTTGCAGCGTTAATATGAGATGTTGCCGCTTCTCTGATAAGATTTGCGCCGTCGGAAACAACGGCACCCTTATCGAGAATGATAACTCGCTTATCAAAGCAACGGACAAGGCTGTGCTCGTGGGTAACCATGATAACGGTTGTTCCCGATTCATTGAGGCGCATGAGCAAATCAACGATTTCATAGCTCATCTGAGGGTCAACATTACCCGTGGGCTCGTCCGCAATGATGATATCTGCGTTGTTTGCAAGCGCTCTTGCGAGTGCAACTCTCTGCTGCTCGCCGCCCGAAAGCTCCTGCGGGAAGTTTCTTGCCTTATGATTAAGCCCCATAAGGCTCAGAACATAAGGTACTCTGCGGCGAATTTTCTTTTCCTTTGTTCCGATAACACGCATTGCAAATGCAACATTATCAAAAACGCTCATATTGGGAATAAGACGGAAATCCTGGAAAACGATGCCGAGTTTGCGGCGGAATTTAGGGATTTCGCGCTTTTTCATTTTATTGAGAACAACACCGTCAACGGTTATTGTGCCCGAAGAGGGAACTTCCTCCCTCATCATAAGCTTCAGGAAGGTGCTCTTACCTGCGCCCGAAGAACCGACAACGAAAACGAACTCACCCTGTTCGATTTTCAGACTGATATCTTTCAGAGCATGAGTTCCGTTGTCGTACTTCTTAGATACGTTATTAAATTCAATCACGGTATCAATTCCTTAAATATATGTTTTGTTGTTGGGCTGATGTTTAATACTTAACGGGCTTTGCATCAAGATACTTCTTAACCATGAGAGCTACTTTGAATACGATTGCATCATCAAATTCTCTAAGGTCAAGACCCGTAAGCTTCTTGATTTTCTCAAGTCTGTAAACAAGGGTGTTTCTGTGAACAAAGAGCTTTCTCGATGTTTCAGAAACATTGAGGTTGTTTTCAAAGAATTTCTGAATGGTGAAAAGTGTCTCGTGGTCAAGGCTTTCGATTGAGCCTCTCTTGAATACCTCTCTGAGGAACATATCGCAGAGAGTTGTGGGAAGCTGATAAATAAGTCTTGCAATACCGAGGTTTTCATAGCTTACGATTGTCTTTTCAGTGTCGAAAACCTTGCCTACTTCAAGGGCAATCTGTGCTTCCTTGAAGGAAATTGCAAGATCCTTGATACCTTCAATCGTTGTTCCGATACCGACAAGAACATGGGTGTAAAGCTCCGTGCTCAGCGAGTCTGAAATCGAGCGTGCAAGCTTTTCGAGATCCTTGCCCTCGATGTTGCTGCGTACTTCCTTTACGATTGCAATATCATGCTCGTTGATGTTTATTACAAAATCCTTATTTTTATCAGGGAAGAGATTCTGAACAGCGTCAAATACGGATACATCATTATGGTCTGTTATTCTCACAAGAAGAACAACTCTTGTGGCATCGCTGTTAAAACGGAGTTCTCTTGATTTAAGATAGATATCACCGGGCAGAATATTATCAAGAATTACATTCTTAATAAAGTTGCCTCTGTCGAACTTCTCCTCATAATACTGCTTAAGACTTTCAAGAGAAACGCAGCAGACTGCCGCAAATCTGCCTGCAAGCTCATCTGTTCCGTCAACAAAAACCGCATATTCATTCTGAATATGGGAGCTGAAGTTGCAGAAAGTGCTTCCGTTGATATAATGCAGCTCATTATCCGAGAAAACCTCGGAGGCAGTTGAGATAACCTCACCGATTTTGCTCAGCTCGCTGCAGGCAATGATAGTTCCTGTTTCGTCAATTACGCCCAGAGTTCTGCCGACAGCGTCACGCATCTGATGAACAAGACCCTGGAAAATTCTGTTTGACATAATAATTACCCCTCATTTGATTTGTTTTTAACTTCATTTATGAATTTTAGACAAAATGACCATCGGGACATATACATTTTACACAATGGAAAAGTATTTTGCAATAGAAAACCGCACTTTTTTTCAATATTTTTTTGAATTTATTGTGAATTCTTGTCCGAATTTATTGAAAACTACCAAAAAAATGCAAAATAAAGCATGTCAAATCGTTTGTTGATAATGTCAAGCGGTCACTTCACGATATGGAACATTTGAACAAAAACAGCATAACTGTTTTGTTCAACATTACAGTTATTATTCTTTTTGCGAACTTTTATCGGCGAAATTGCAACTTCAGTTTTAGTCAAAAATCCCACAGTAAAAATCAACAATTCTGCGGCTCATTTTTTGTTTGTTTTGGATAAACATTTTTTATTGAATCACACCATATATGCATCTGAAAAAAGAACATACTATATGTGCAACCCGTGATTTAGGTTTAAAAAATTCAATTATTACAAAAAAATTACGAAAAAGAGACATATTTTTTTCAAAAAAGACTTTTCAAAAGCAAAAACAGATGTTATAATGCTTTTGTGCGTATTCTACGAATTATAGTTTTATTTTTGGGTATATAGAAAAAACAAAACGAAGGAAGGCTTGCACTTGGAGAAATTCATAATCAACGGCGGCAATCCGCTGCACGGCTCCGTTTCAATCAGCGGTGCAAAAAATGCTGCCCTTGCCATTATCCCCGCCGCAATTCTTTCGCAGGATGTGTGTGTTATCGAAAATCTTCCCACCTCAATCAGCGACGTGGGATATATGATGCAGATACTCAACCAGATCGGCGCAAAGGTTAAGCTTATCAACAAGCATACAATCGAAATAGATTCCCGTCATATCAATTCTTACATTATCTCGCATGACATGACAAAGCATCTGCGTGCATCGTATTATTTCATCGGTGCTCTCCTCGGCAGATTCGGCAGAGCAAAGGTTGCTCTCCCCGGCGGCTGCTATCTCGGTCCCAGACCCATCGACCAGCACATCAAGGGCTTTGAAGCGCTCGGTGCAACGGTTTCGGTTGAGGATAATGCCATTGTTGAGGCTGAAGCGGATGCACTTATCGGCAACCCCGTTTATCTTGACATGGTTTCAGTCGGCGCAACTGTCAACATTCTTCTCGCCGCAGTCAAATCGAATGGTCTGACTGTTATTGAAAACGCAGCAAAAGAGCCCCATATTGTTGACCTTGCAAACTTTCTCAACTCAATGGGTGCGGATGTCAGAGGCGCAGGCACTGATGTTATCAAAGTCAGAGGTGTGGACCAGCTTCACGGCTGCACTTATTCTATAATCCCCGACCAGATCGAAGCAGGCACATTCATGGTTGCCGCAGCGGCAACAAAGGGCGATGTTTTAATCAAAAATGTTATCCCCAAGCATCTTGAATCAATCTCAAAGAAGCTTGTTGAATGCGGCGCTCAGATTGAAGAATTTGACGATGCGGTCAGAGTTTCTCTCGACTGCCGCCCCGGCAAATGCAATATCAAGACGATGCCTCATCCGGGATTCCCGACCGATATGCAGCCCCAGATGGCAGTGCTTCTCGCAATCGCAGACGGCACAAGCATCATCTCGGAAAGCGTATGGTCAAACCGTTTCCGTTACACTGAGCAGCTCAACAGAATGGGCGCTTCAGTCAAGGCGGACGGCCAGCTTGCGGTTGTTGAGGGCGTTGAGCAGCTCAAGGGTGCGCCCGTAAAGGCGGATGACCTCCGTGCAGGTGCAGCAATGATAATTGCAGGTCTCGCAGCAAACGGCACAACCGAGATTGAAGACATCCACCATATCGACAGAGGCTATGAGGATGTTATCGAAAAATTCAGCGGTCTCGGCGCAGATATAAAGCGTGTTTATGCTCCCGAACCCAACAGCGTATCAAACGCAGGCTGATATATTATTGTTATTAAATTAAGGGATGCTTCGCACGGAGCATCCCTTTTATTGAAGGAAAGATTATGGCAAAATTTTGTTCTTTATATTCATCAAGCAGCGGCAACTGCACTTACATAGGTTCTTCTCAGGGCGGAATTCTCATTGATATCGGAGTTACGGCAAAACGAACCGAGCTTGCCCTTTCAGGCATCGGCGTTGACCCGTCAACAATCGGCGCAATTTTCGTCACCCACGAGCATTCCGACCATATCAAGGGCATCAAAGTTTTCGCCGCAAGATACAAAATACCCGTTTACGCTTCAGCAGGCACTCTTGCAGGCATGGAAAAGCTCGAAGCGGTTGACTCAAGAGTAATAACCGATGTCATTTCACCCTCGGGAACCGAAGCGGCAGGCATGTTTGTGCGCCCCTTCCGCACCCCGCATGACAGCAATGAAAGCACGGGATATTGCATTCTGACACCCGACGGAAAAAGAATTTCCGTTGCAACAGATATCGGAAAAGTTGACGATACTGTTATGAACGCAATTTGCGGCAGCGACCTTATCCTGCTTGAATCAAACCATGATGTCGGAATGCTCAGAAACGGACCTTATCCCTACTTTCTGAAAGAAAGAATTCTTTCAAATTACGGACATTTATCCAATGAAAGCTGCGCCGAAACGGCAGTTAAGCTTGTCGAATCAGGCACAACAAGATTCGTTCTCGGGCATCTCAGCAAGGAAAACAATGTCCCCGCTCTCGCATTCGAAACAACCCGTGCGGCAATGACCATGGCGGGTGCAAAAGAAAACACGGATTATCTGCTCAGCGTTGCGGGAGACCTCAATCCCGTAATTGCTTTCTGAGGTGAAACAATTATGATGAATATTGATATAATCTGCGTCGGCAAGCTCAAGGAAGATTATCTCAGAATGGCATGCGCAGAGTATGAAAAAAGGCTCGGCGCATTCTGCAAATTAAGAATAACAGAGCTCACTCCCGCAAGGCTTCCCGACAATCCCAATGACTCCCAGATTGCCGCCGCACTCGAGGATGAAGGTTCAAGAATTCTCGCAAAAATCGGCGCAAACACTGCGGTTTTCTCAATGTGTATTGAAGGTAAGATGCTGTCCTCCGAGGCACTCTCCGCTGAAATTGAAAAACGCGCCGTTTCGGGCTTTGCCAATCTCGCATTCGTCATCGGCGGCTCGCACGGTCTTTCCCCTGCCGTCAAGGCAAAATCAGGCTTCCGTCTTTCCATGAGCCCCATGACATTTCCTCATCAGCTCGCAAGAGTAATGCTGCTTGAGCAGATTTATCGGGCATTTATGATTTCAAGCGGCACAAAATATCATAAATAATTTGAAATATTTTGTTAAGTTTACCAAAACTTTTGAAATATCTGAAAAATAATGAAAAAACTGTTGCATATTTCCACAAAAATGTATAAAATAAATACGGTCAAAAAGATAAATTTTATTTTTTGGAGGTAATTCACCATGGCAGTTAAAGTTGCAATTAACGGCTTCGGCCGCATCGGTCGTCTTGCATTCCGTCAGATGTTCGGTGCAGAAGGCTACGAAATCGTTGCTATCAACGATCTTACCAACCCCAAGATGCTCGCTCATCTTCTCAAGTACGACTCAGCTCAGGGCAGATACGCTCTTGCTGACACCGTAAGCGCAGGCGAAGACAGCATCACAGTTGACGGTAAGGAAATCAAAATCTACGCAAAGGCTAACGCTGCAGAGCTCCCCTGGGGCGAAATCGGCGTTGACGTTGTTCTCGAGTGCACAGGCTTCTACACCTCAAAGGCTAAGAGCCAGGCTCACATCGATGCAGGTGCAAAGAAAGTTGTTATTTCTGCTCCCGCAGGCAATGACCTTCCCACAATCGTTTACAGCGTAAACGAAGGCACTCTTTCAGCTGAAGACAACATCATCTCAGCTGCATCCTGCACAACAAACTGCCTTGCTCCCATGGCAAAGGCTCTCAATGATTATGCTCCCATCCAGAGCGGTATCATGACAACAGTTCACGCTTACACAGGCGACCAGATGGTTCTTGACGGTCCTCACAGAAAGGGCGACCTCAGAAGAGCAAGAGCAGCTGCTGCTAACATCGTTCCCAACTCAACAGGCGCTGCAAAGGCTATCGGTCTTGTTATCCCCGAGCTCAACGGCAAGCTTATCGGCTCAGCACAGAGAGTTCCCGTTCCCACCGGCTCAACAACAATCCTTGTTGCAGTTGTTAAGGGCAGCGACATCACTAAGGAAGGCATCAACGCAGCAATGAAGGCTGCTTCATCAGCTTCCTTCGGTTACACAGAAGAAGAACTCGTTTCAAGCCATATCATCGGTATCACCTACGGTTCACTCTTCGATGCAACTCAGACAATGGTTACAAAGATTGCTGACGATCTCTATCAGGTACAGGTTGTTTCATGGTATGACAACGAAAACAGCTACACAAGCCAGATGGTTCGTACAATCAAGTACTTCGCAGAGCTTGCATAATTTAAGCTAAACACTTTAAGGGTCGGCTAATCACCGACCCTTTTGTTGACTGCTGATAAAGGTAACGGAACATAAACATTCTCTTGCACGGAACATATTATGTTTATTTGTCTTTTTTTCATCTTTGATGTATACCTGATACGCCTGCAGGCGAGAAAAACGCCCTTCGTCACCTTTCTCAACAGCCACCACACATTCTATAATCGGAGATAAAAATGAATCTTAAACGCCTTGACAAAATAATAGCTCTCAACTGCAATGTCTCCAGAAAAGAGGCAAGAAAGCTGATAAAAGACGCCGCCGTTCAGGTTAACGGACGACCTGTTATGCGTGCCGAAGAATTGATTGATGTTGACTCTGATGAAATCAATGTAAAGGGATATAGCTTTACATTGAAAGAGCATGTTTATATTATGCTTCATAAGCCTCGCGGCGTTATCAGTGCAACCCGGGACCCGCAGAAAGAGACGGTTGTTGACATCATTCCCGACTCGCTCAAAAGGCGTTCCCTCTTCCCCGCAGGAAGGCTTGACAGAGACACCACAGGTCTTTTAATTATAACGGATGACGGTGCTTTCTGCCATCAGATTATGAGCCCGTCCCATCATGTTTATAAAACCTACGAAGCAATTCTCTCCTTCCCTATTTATGATGTTGACATCAAAAAACTTGAGGAAGGAATCACCCTTGATGACGGCACGGAATGCCTGCCCGCAAAGGTAAAAGCCTTTACAAAGAACGGTATGCCCGCAGCTGAAATCAAGATAAGAGAAGGCAAGTATCATCAGGTCAAAAGAATGTTTGCCGCTGTCGGCAACAAGGTTGAGCAGCTTCACCGCTCACAAATCGGCTCTCTCAGGCTTGACCCCGCCCTTGCAGAGGGTGAGTGCCGAGAGCTGACAGAGGATGAAAAAAATCTTATTTTCTCCGATGAACTGAATTAAGAATTCAAGGCACATTATCGCCCTCATTTACGCATAGAAATTGTTATGATTGATAATTTTTATGCAAAGGGTGATAGTGTGTTTGTTGTTTTAAGGATTTTTAATGCCGAAGAAACGAAAATAAAACGCAGACAAAGAAAAATAATCTGCAACTCTCAGGTCTGCCCGCATTCAACCGACAAAGGGCTTCCTTTTTTTACTCTCGACGTGCTTGAAAGCAAAAAAGGAATCGACTGGCAGTCAGTTTCCGCAAAATGCGGAAGATACGCCTCACGGATAATCGCACCGAGAACAGTCAGTCTCCCCGACATTGAGAATCTTAACAGATTCGTTCCCCGTTCAACCGTTCCGCTTCTTGTTTTCAATACCGCTCTTGAAGAAATAAGCAAAGCAGGACTCCCTCCCGACAGAATTTCAATAACTCTTACCGACAGAAACGCAATTATGGCTTCAAAAGTATGCCGTCTTCTCCCCTACGCCTCGCTTGTCAGAGTTATAACCTCACGCCCCGAACGGTATGCCTCTGCATGCATAAAAGCGATGGATGAATTCGGCGCAACGCTTATTCTCCGTTCAGCTTATGAGCCCGTCAGCGGCTTTGATGTTGTAATCTGCTGCGACGGAGTTATAACCTCATCAATGAAGAATGCCGCTGTTTTCACCGACAGCCGTAAAAGCGGCGGAAAAATCCGTTTCAGCGGCAGCGGGCTCGGACTTCTCCCCGTTCACAGAGAAATCATCCCCGAAAACATAGATCCCGTTGATTTTGCGGGCGCATTGTTTGAACTGTGCGGCTGCTTTTCTTATTGCAATTCTTCTTTTTCGGAAATTGACATAAGCTGCGATCAATGCGAAAACCGCTCCGTTGCGGGATGTCTCACCTGTGTTGCCGAAGTTACAAAACAGTTACAAAATGATTAAATGCTTGACTTTATTATTTATATTATATATAATAAGGTGAATAATGGTAATGTATAGTCATTTATCAATTACTAAAGGAGATAGATTGAAATGGAAAAGCAAACCGTATTTACCCGTGAGGACTATAACAAACTCAGCGAGGAACTCAACAGATTAAAAACCGAAGGCAGAGACGACATTGCCGAAAAAATCAAAGAAGCCCGTTCACACGGTGACCTTTCAGAAAACGCCGAATACGATGAGGCGATGAACGAACAGGCAAAGCTTGAAGCTGACATTGCCAAACTTGAAAATGACCTTCGCAACGCAAAGATTCTCGATGAATCCGACCTTTCAACCGAAATCGTTCACATCGGCTCAAAGGTTAAGCTTCTCGATATGGAATATGACGAAGAGCTTGAATTCAAAATCCTCGGTAAGAGCGACATTGAAAACAATGTTATTTCCGACCTTTCACCCGTCGGCTCAGCTATCATGAACAAAAAAGTCGGCGATGTTGCTGAGATTCACACTCCCTCGGGCAAGGTTACAAAAATGAAAATACTTTCTATTTCAAAGTAAAATTTAATCAAGCGGCGGGGTAATGCCTGTCGCTTTTCACTATCAAACGAAAGGACTGTTACTTAATGGCAGAAGAAAAGAATGTAAACGCTGCCGCACCCGCTGAAGAACAGGTGCAGGACGTTAACGAACTCAGACAGATCAGGGTTGAAAAGCTTGAAGCTCTCCAGGCTGCAGGCAAGGACCCTTTCCAGATTACACTTGCGGACCAAAGCATTCATTGCGGCGAAATCGTTGAACGCTTTGAAGAGCTTGAAAACACCGATGTTTCAATCTGCGGCAGAATGATGAGCAGAAGAGATATGGGCAAGGCAAACTTCATTGATATCCGCGACCTTTCAGGCAGAATGCAGGTTTATGTCAAGATTGACGAAATCGGCGAAGAAAGCTTTGCTGAATTCAAGAAGTGGGATATCGGTGACATAATCGAAATCAAGGGCTTTGTTTTCAGAACAAGAAGAGGCGAGATTTCAGTTCACGCAAAGGCTCTCCGTCTTCTTTCAAAGTCTCTTCTTCCCCTTCCCGAGAAGTTCCACGGTCTCACCAACACTGACACCCGCTACAGAAGACGTTATCTCGACCTCATCATGAATCCTGAGGTTAAGGATACCTTCGTCAAGCGTTCACTTATCATCAGAGAAGTCAGAAACTATCTTGACTCTCAGGGCTTCCTTGAGGTTGAAACACCGATTCTTGTTTCAAACGCAGGCGGTGCAGCTGCAAGACCCTTCACAACTCATCACAACGCTCTCAACGAGGATTTCAAGCTCAGAATTTCACTTGAGCTTTATCTTAAGAGACTCATTGTCGGCGGCATGGAAAAGGTTTATGAAATCGGCAGAGTTTTCAGAAACGAAGGCTGTGACACCCGTCATAATCCCGAATTCACCCTCATGGAGCTTTATCAGGCATACACCGACTATAACGGCATGATGGATCTGACAGAAAATCTTTACCGCCATGTTGCTCAGGCAGTTCTCGGCACAACAAAGATTTCCTACAACGGAGTTGAAATGGACCTCGGCAAGCCCTTTGAGCGCATTTCAATGGTTGATGCCGTAAAGAAGTATGCAGGCATTGACTGGAACGAGGTTGAAACTCTTGAAGATGCAAGAGCACTCGCTGACAAGCATCATGTTGAATACGAAAACAGACACGGCAAGGGCGATATCCTCGCACTGTTCTTTGAGGAATTTGCAGAGGAACACCTCATTCAGCCTACTTTCGTTATCGACCATCCCATCGAAATTTCTCCTCTTACAAAGAAAAAGCCCGAAGACCCCAACTATGTTGAGCGCTTCGAGTTCTTCATGAACGGCTGGGAAATGGCAAACGCATATTCCGAGCTCAACGACCCCATTGACCAGAGAGAACGCTTCAAGGCCCAGGAAGCTCTTCTCGCTCAGGGCGATGAAGAAGCCAACACAACCGACGAAGATTTCCTCATGGCTCTTGAACACGGTATGCCCCCCACAGGCGGTATCGGCTTCGGCATTGACAGAATGTGCATGCTCCTGACAGACTCCTCTGCTATCAGAGACGTTCTTCTCTTCCCCACAATGAAGAGTCTCGGCGGTTCGGAATCAGTCAAGGCAGCTGAAAAAGCTGAAGAAAAGACTGAAGAGAAAGCCGAAGAACCCATAAAAGAAGTAATCGACTTCTCAAAGGTTAAAATTGAGCCTCTCTTTGAAGAAAGTGTTGATTTCGAAACCTTCAGCAAATCCGATTTCAGAGCTGTAAAGGTAAAGGAATGCGTTGCAGTTCCCAAGAGCAAGAAGCTTCTTCAGTTCACTCTTGATGACGGAACCGGAACAGACCGCACAATCCTCAGCGGTATCCACGCTTTCTATGAGCCCGAAGAGCTTATCGGCAAGACTCTCATTGCTATCACAAATCTTCCCCCGAGAGCAATGATGGGTATTGAATCATGCGGCATGCTTCTGAGCGCAATCCACGAAGAAGAGGGCGAAGAGAAGCTTCATCTTCTTATGGTAGACGAGCATATCCCCGCAGGCGCAAAGCTCTATTAAGCGATATGAAAATATCCGTTGCGCTCGCCGCATATAAAGGCGAGCAATATATAGCCGAGCAGGTTCAATCCATCCTGAGCGAGCTTGGCGAAAACGATGAACTCATTATTTCCGATGACTTCCCCGAGGGAAAAACCTTTGGGGAAGTTGAAGAATTGATTGCGAAAGATAAAAGAGTAAAATACATCGAAGGTCCGAAAAAGGGCGTTATCAGTAATTTTGAAAACGCTCTCAGAGCCTGTACGGGCGACGTTATCTTTCTGAGCGACCAGGACGATGTATGGCTTAAAGGCAAGGTAAAAGCGGTTACGGATGAAATCCGCAACGGTGCAGACATTGTTCTTCACGACGCAAGCGTTGCCGATGCCGAACTCAATGTGACTGAGACTTCTTTCTTTGCGGTGCACGGCTCAAACGCATCATTCATAAAAAATATTCTGAAGAATTCGTTTGTCGGCTGCTGCATGGCATTCACAAGAGAGGTTATGCTTGAAAGTCTTCCCTTCCCCAAAAAGCTTCCCATGCATGACTGGTGGATCGCCCTCAACGCAATGAAGAAAAAGCGAAAAATCGTTTTGCTCAATCAGCCGCTTATTCTCTGGAGACGCCACGGCGACAACGTTACGGGCGGCAAAACCTCTGCAGCGCAGAAAATCAAATGGAGAATAAGAATTGTTTTATCTTTAGCATTTCCAACATGTGCCTTTGGAAAGGAAAAATGAATAGATGAAAACTCATATTACGGGCTGCATAGTTACTTATAATAACATTGCAACCATCGACAATGCTCTGAGCTCGCTTCTCGGATGCACTGCCGCTTCTTTCGAGCTTTTCGTTGTTGACAACGGTTCAACCGACGGAACTCTCGAACATATAGAAAAAAACTATCCGCAGGTGACAATAGTAAAAACCGGCGGAAACATCGGATTTGGTGCAGGTCATAATTATATTCTGGACAAGCTGAATTCCGAATATCACGCAATAATCAACCCCGATATAATTGTCAGAGACGATGTTCTTTCAAAAATGGCGGAATATCTTGACAATAACCCCGATATCGGCATGCTTTCACCCGAAATCCGTTTCCCCGATGGAAGACTTCAGATTCTCGGAAAGAAAAATCCGAGCCTCCCCTATCTTATTTCAAGCAGACTCAGGGGCAGCGGCGAGCCGAGCGAAAAGCTGCGAGAATACGCAATGCTTGACTGCGATTTGTCAAAGCCTCTGTGCATTGAAAACGCAACGGGCTGCTTTATGTTTATCAGAACCTCTCTTTTCAAGGAAATCGGCGGATTTGATAAACGCTATTTTATGTATTTTGAGGATTGCGACCTCACCCGTGAGGTTAACAAACGCAGCAAAACCCTCTATTATCCCGATGCCACCGTTTATCACGAATGGGGCAGAGAGTCAAAGAAAAATTTCAGGCTAAAGCTTATTCAGATTAACTCCATGCTGCATTATTTCGCAAAATGGGGCTTGAAATAAGCAGAAAAGAGATAAAAATGAAGTATTTAAAGAATTTTTATAAATACAGATATTTGCTCTATGAAATAGTCCGCAAAAACATAAAGCTTCAGTACAGAAACTCTGTGCTGGGTATTTTCTGGACATTCCTTCAGCCGCTTCTGACAACAATCGTGCTTGTCGTTGTTTTCGGCGGTGTATTCGGTGCAAGCCGTTCAGAAACGGTTAACTATCCCATTTATCTCCTCTGCGGCAGACTGATCTATGAATTCTTCTCTCAGTCAACCAAACGGGCAATGCGCTCGATTCAGAACAGTGCGTCCGTTATCAAGAAGGTTTATGTTCCGAAATACATTTACCCGCTTTCGAATGTTGTTGCTAATTTTGTAACATTTGTCATTTCTCTTCTTGTGCTTGTCTGCTTCATTATTTATTTTTATTTCTTCAGCGACAAGCCACCCGTTATTACGGGTTATGCACTTCTCTCTCCGATTCCCATTCTCATTCTTCTTCTTCTCAGCATCGGAATCGGTCTTATCCTGTGTACACTTCAGGTATTCTTTAAAGATATTGAATATCTTTATGAAGTTTTCTGCATGCTTCTTTTCTATATGACACCGATTTTTTATCATATAGACCAGCTCAACATCACAAACAAGTTTTTCAGAGCATTGCTTACGGCAAATCCGCTTTACTCGATAACGGAGATGTTCAGAAGCTGTGTGCTTTACGGCGAGATGTTTGATATAAGTCATCTTCTTTATTCGCTGGGATTTGCGCTTGCAACCGTTGTTATCGGTCTGTTTGTGTTCTATAAGAAGCAGGATAAATTCATTCTTCATATTTAAAGAAAGGAGATTCTTATGGGCAAACCTGCAATTGTTGTTGACCGTATGAGCATGCTCTTCAACCTCAACAAAGAAAAGGTCGATAACCTTAAAGAGTATTTCATAAAAATGCTCAAAGGAAAGCTCCATTACACTGAATTCTGGGCTCTGAAAGATATCTCCTTCACTGTTGAAAAGGGCGACAGAGTCGGCGTTCTCGGCTTTAACGGCGCAGGCAAATCAACTCTTCTCAAGGTTATCGCAGGCGTTCTCAAACCAACCGAAGGCAGCGTTAAGGTAAGCGGTGTTATTGCACCGATGCTCGAACTCGGTGCAGGCTTTGACATGAACTATTCGGGCAAGGAAAATATTTTTCTCTACGGTGCAACAATGGGCTATTCCAGAAAGTTCATCGAAGAAAAATATGACGAAATCGTTGAATTTTCCGAGCTCGGCGATTTCATCAATGTTCCCGTCAAAAACTATTCTTCGGGAATGCGCGCAAGGCTCGGCTTTGCGATTGCGACCGCTGTTGAGCCCGAAATCCTCATTCTTGATGAGGTTCTTTCCGTAGGCGATGCCAAGTTCAGAAAGAAGAGCGAAGCCAAAATCCGCTCGATGTTCGACAAGGGCATCACCGTGCTTTTTGTTTCTCACAGCGTTGAGCAGGTTATGAACATCTGCAACAAGGCGATTATTCTTGACCACGGCAAGCTTATCGCTCAGGGCGAGGTCAAGGAAATCTGCGCTCAATATAACGAAATGGTTAAAAAGAAATAAATTCCGAAAGGATTGAAAACTATGGTATTTGCAGCTGTATTTGCCGGCGGCATCGGCAGCAGAATGGGTAACTCCGAAACTCCCAAGCAGTATCTTGAGCTCGGCACAAAACCCGTTATAATCCATACAATAGAAAAATTCTTCATCAATGATGTTATTGATGAAATTATTGTTCTCTGCCCCAAGGCATGGGTTGCGCACACCCGCAACCTTATCAAGAAGCATCTTCCCGAGGGAAAAAGAATAACCGTTATTTCAGGCGGTGAAACAAGAAACGGCACTCTCGAAAAGGCAATCGAATTTATCGAAAGCAATTACGAAACAAATGAGGACACAGTTCTTGTTACTCACGATGCGGTAAGACCCTTCCTCACCCACAGAATCATTGTTGAAAATGTTGAAGCCGCAATCAGCTACGGCGCATGCGACACTGTCATTCCCGCAACCGACACCATTGTCGAAAGTGCAGACGGCAAAATGATTTCTTCCATTCCTGAGAGAAAGAGAATGTTTCAGGGGCAGACTCCCCAGTCTTTCCGTCTCAAGGAGCTTGAAAGAGTTCTTGCAAGCCTCACCGAGGACGAAAAGGCTATCCTTACCGATGCATGCAAGATCTTCTCAATAAAAAATAAAGATGTTTATATGGTTGAAGGCGAAGTTTTCAACATCAAAATAACCTATCCCTATGATTTGAAAGTTGCCCACACTCTTCTGAAAGGCAAGGATTGCGATGACTAATGCAGTTTACAGACTCGTTGCACCCGGTCTTATCGACATAGCATGCACCGAGCCCGACTTAAAAAACAGCGTTATAATGAGACCCCTCTATCTTTCAATCTGCAAAGCGGACCAGAGATACTATCTCGGCAACAGAAGCCGCGAGGCTCTCAAAGCAAAGCTTCCCATGGCTCTCATTCATGAGTGCGTTGCAAAGGTTGTCTTTGACCCTACGGGAAACTACAAATGCGGCGAGCTCGTTGTTCCCGTCCCCAACACACCGACAGAAAAAGACGATGTTATTGCCGAAAACTATCTCCCCTCAAGCCACTTCTGTTCCAGCGGATATGACGGATTTCTGAGGGATTATATTGACATGCCACCCGACAGACTCGTGCGTGTTCCCGAAAGCGTTGACCCGAAGGTAGCTTCCTTCAGCGAGCTTGTCAGCGTTGCTGTGCATGCGGTTGACCGATTTGAAAAATTCTCGCATTCAAGAAAAAATGCAATCGGCATCTGGGGCGACGGAAATGTCGGTTTTATTACCGCTCTTGTGCTCAAGGCTCTTTATCCCGACACAAAGCTCTACATTTTCGGCACTGTCTATGATAAGCTCAACTATTTTTCATTCGCTGACGGCGTTTATCATGTTGACAGCATTCCTGCCGAGCTGAGAGTTGACCACGCATTTGAATGCGTCGGCGGAGAGGCTTCACGCTTTGCAATTGCGCAGATAATTGACCATATCAACCCCGAAGGCTCAATCGGTCTTATGGGTGTCAGCGAAAGCTTTATCGGTATCAACACAAGAATGGTGCTTGAAAAAGGTCTTCGTCTTTTCGGCTCAAGCCGAAGCGGAGTTGCTGATTTTCAGAAAACAATGGATTTGCTTGCAGCGCATCCCGAAATCTCATCATATCTCGAAAACATCATCGGCGAGGTTTTTGATATCAGAACCATTTCCGATATTCACGATGCTTTCGCCCACGATATCAGCCGCCATTTCGGAAAAACCGTGCTCAGATGGCTGAAATAATGATTGGAGGATAAAATGAAAATCTCCGTCATAGTTCCCGCATATAACTGCGAAAGTTTAATTTCCGAAACTCTTGACTGCCTTTTGAAGCAGTCTTTAAAGGATATTCAGATAATAATAATCAATGACGGTTCTACCGACGGCACTGCCGAGGTTATTGACCGCTATGCAAAAAAAGACTCCCGCATTCTTTCCGTTTATCAGGAAAATGCGGGTGTTTCCGCTGCAAGGAACAACGGCATTGACCGTGCCGAGGGCGAATATCTTCTTTTTCTCGACAGCGATGATTTGCTGAGCAGCAACGCTCTTGAATGTCTCTCTGATAAGCTCGACAAAACGGGCGCAGACATCGCAATATGCCGTGTTCAACGCTTCGGCTACGGCGGCGAGGAATTCAATCCGATTGTCGATGCATTCACAAAAGAAGACTCTCTCGATTGCTACGATAAGCGCCTGCTATGGAATTTTCTTGTCAGCAACAAATGCTACCGCACCGAATGGCTGAAAAATAACAACATCAGATTCCCCTCTCTCCGCTACAGTGAGGACGGCGTTTTCTTCATGTCAGCAGTATATAAATTCCCGAAAATCACCGGCGTATATGATGCGGTCTTCAGATACCGACGCCGTTCGCCCGAAGAAGGATATTCCGTCACTCAGAGCATAAACATCAATCTTGTCAGAGATTTCAACACCTCGCTCGAAACGGTATATTCTCTTGCGGAAAAGTCTTTTGAGTGCGAAAAATGCACCTGCAAAGACAAAGAGGATTACCTGCAGGAGATTCTTTATAAGCATTATTTCACCTTCATCAATGAATTTTACCGTCTCATTTGGAAATCAGATGATGAAACAATGGCGTTCATCGGCGAAAAATGCGGCGGTTTGATTTCAAAAATGACTGAAGAAACAGTCAGAAAAGTCAGAAATTCAAACCGTGAAATAGTAAACCCTATATTCAGCAAGAAAGAAACAGCAGCCTCCCCCTTTGTAAGCGTTATTGCGAAGAAAGTCAGTCCCGAATTCTTCACTTCGCTTTTCAATCAGGTTATGCCCTGCTTTGAGCTGATAACTGCCGAGAAGCTTGATTCGGCAAGCGAAAATATTGTTGTTCTTCCTTCTGAGAATTTCAGAAAAGCCGCAAAAAGAACTGCAAAAGGAAGAATAACAGTCTCGCTTTCGGGCGATAAAGCAATTGATATCCGCCTGCTAAAAGTGGTTGTTCTTCTTAAAAACCATCATTTATTCGGAAGATTTCCGGATTTTCTCATCAGTCTCGGCGCAAAGCTGTTTCTGAAAATCAAAAAATAATGAGGAATCAAATTGAAAAATCTGTTTTATAAGCTGTATGCCCTGTTTTTTAATCTAAGCCGCATTTTCCCCGTGAAGCAAAACAGAGTTGCCCTTGTCGCCCCGCATAACGGCGGCAGCGGCGATTCTCTCGGGCTGCTGAGGGCTTATCTCGAGAATGAGGGCGGATATGAAATCGTTTTCATCTCAACGCAGGATTTAAAGCTTGATTTTTCATCTGTTTCGGCTTTGATAAAATCCTGCCTTAAAGCGGCGGGTTTTTTTACTTTAAAAGCAAAGGCTCTCGCAACCTCGAAATTCATCTTTCTCAATGACAATTTCATGCCCATGGCTTCCCTGAATTTTTCAAAGGAAGCAATCGTAACTCAGCTTTGGCACGCAGAGGGTGCGTTCAAGCGTTTCGGTCTCTCCGCTCCCCTTACCGATGAAGTCAGAGAGCGTGAAAAGAAATGCTCCGAAAGGCTGAACTATGTTATCTGCACATCAAAGAATGTTGTTCCGATTTATGCAGAGGCGTTCGGAGTTGACGAAAGCAAGATTCTCCCCATCGGCTCTCCGAGAACGGACAAGCTTTTTAATCAGAACACAGACTTGTTAAGGGCTGAATTTGATAAAAAGCATCCCGAATGCAAGGGCAGAAAGCTCATTCTTTACGCTCCTACCTTCCGCGATTCGGCAGAAAAGGATTCCGCTCTGCTCAGCGGAATTGATATGGCAAAGTTCACAAGTGAGCTTCCCGATTATTCTCTTTTAATCAAGCTTCATCCTCAGATTCATTCTTCAAAGCCCGTCGACGGCGCAACGGATGTCACAAGCGAGGATATCGGCGCTCTGACGCTCATATGCGACTCGGTTATCACTGACTATTCTTCCGTCTGCATGGATTTTGCCTTGCTTTCAAAGCCCTGCTATTTCTATGCGTTTGACCTTGAAGAATATGAGGACGAGCGTTCGTTCTATTTCGATTACGAAAGCTATGTTCCCGGACCCGTCGCAAAGGATTTTGATTCACTTCTCGAAAATATAAAAAATCCCCTGAACGGCGAAGAAAAGCTCCGCAATTTCAGGGAATTCAACTTTGATTTTGTTGACTGCAACAACACCGAAAGGGTGTTTGAAAAGATTATTTCAGCCAACTCTTGATAAGCTCAACCGCTCTTTCGGTTGAGTGACCGTCACAAGCGCTCATCTGCCCGTTTCTGAATTTTTCAATTCTTTCAACGGGCGGATTTTCTTTTGCTTTTCTGAGGGCTGAGAGAAGCTCATTTGCTTCTGTTACAGTCTCACCCGGCAGATCATCGGGAAATTCAAGATAGAATCCTCTTTCATATTCCCTGATGTCGGGGCAATAGAAAACCGTCGGCACATCAAGCAGGCATGCATCGTAAATAACCGAAGAATAATCCGTTATCAAAACTGAGCATGCGCAAGTCAGCGCAAGAGTTGAATCGGTTGACAAATCAATGATATTGGGGTATTCGGCATCGACAAGCTGATAATCCATTATCGGATGTCGGCGGATAATAAAAACTTCATCTTCCGTCATTTCTTCGCTGAGCTTTTTCCAGTCAATGCCCGTTTCATATTTTACTCTGTTTCCCCTGACCTCTCTGAAGGTCGGGCAGAAAAGATAAATGGTTTTGTTTTTCAGATTCGGATATTTCTCAAGAATCTCCGTTTTCATCTTTCCGCAGTTCTCAAGAATAATATCCGTTCTCGGCAAACCTATGGGGAGGCACTTTTCTTCGCTTATGCCGAAAGCCTGCGCATAGGGCTTGCGGCAGCTTTCGCCCGTTACCGCAACCGCGGAATACTGCGAATGGGTGGCAATTTCCTCTCTTCTGCTAAGCTTTGAAGGTGCATCAAGACCAAATTTTTTGAATGCACCGCATGCATGCCATATCTGAAAAAGCTTCTGTCCCTCCCGCAGCTTTATCGAGCGCATATAGCGACAGTAATCGTCGGTCACTATCACCCTGCTTGTCAGAAGATAATAATACACTTTCGGCTTGAGCTTCATTGAATGCGGAAGCATATGGGCAAAAATCACTTTGTCCGTATCAAGCGCATCATAAACCGCCTTCGCATTGTCAAGCAGCTTGCCGTTGGCACGGATTGTATAGAATAAAACTCTGTTCCTTATCGGCATATGTGAAAACACAAAAACGAAAATTCTGTGAATGAACACAATTATCTTTTTTCTGATTTCGGGTGTGATTATTTTCTTTAAAATAACTTTAATTTTATTCTTCATAAATTGCCTCCTCTCAAAGAGTATATCCGCTTATATTGGTTATTTTAATATATATAATGTAATAAAGCAAGAGCGAAAAATTTTTTGAAAAAACTTGAAAAAATTCTTAAATTTCTCTTGACTTTTGGCTCAAACCGTGTATAATAAATACCCGTAGCCCAGTTGCGAGTTACATTGGGGAATAGTGTAACGGTAGCACGACAGACTCTGACTCTGTTTGTTGGGGTTCGAATCCCTATTCCCCAGCCAAAAATCGACGAATTTCGACAGAGATTCGTCGATTTTACTTTTTACTTCTTCACTATTCACTCTTCACTAATCTTCGGGTCGATTTTTGGCGAGGTAATAAGTAAGAAGTAAGAGTGAATAAGTGTGGGCGGGACACCCGCACCCGATTGTAATTTCATATTTTATGTGATATAATCAGTTTGATAAATAAGAATTTGACGGTCAAATTTCACTCCACCATAGGTTTACTTCTCCTCACTAAACCAATGGTAGGTGTATTTAATGCGAAATAGCAGTTACACTGTATGCGAAAGGAGGCAGCCTATGAATCAAATAAAAATAGGCAGATTTATTGCCGAATGCAGAAAGAAAGCAAACTTAACA
>JAZQEE010000008.1:0-2705 GCA_045538815.1 Acutalibacteraceae bacterium | reverse complement strand
CGGATAGCTGAAATATATATAGTCCTGATGGGGGCAGAGAGTTTTCTGCATAACAAGCTGAGGAACAAAAATCTCCTCGTCAATATCGCCGCAGAGAGTCTGATATCTGTTCCATTCGGCAGGTGTGCTGTCATAGGGCGGAGTTGCGGTGAGAGCGATGATTGTTACGCCTTCGCCGAGCATTGCAACAAACTTTTCAAGAGCCTTCTGCCATTCGCTTTTGAGATGATGCGCCTCGTCAAGGCAGATTGTTTTTATACCTGCCTTTTTGATTTCCGAAAGCAAATCGAAATTGCTGAAATCCTGCGTTTCTTCGGCTTCAAATTCATCTTCATCCGCTTCGGATTCCATAACGGTTTTTGTGAAAGCGGCGTGAAGCGCCTGATATGTGATTGAGGTTATCAGCTTGGGATTTGTGAGCGAATAGGAAATATATTCATCGGGATTTTCCGTTTCGGGAAGATAAGCCTCAACGAATCTTTCACCCCACTGCTGACGGATAGTAACCGACGGCGACATAACGAGCGCAGGCGCATTCTGCCTGCGAACAAGCTCAAGACCGAGAATAGTTTTACCGCTGCCCGGCGCGGCAACAATATGTATTCTTTTATCTTTCAGATGCTTTTGCGAATTATCAAGCACTGCCTGCTGATAATCACGGAAGGTCCATTTGAATTTAACTTTGCTGAAATCTTTCATAACATCACATCCGTTTGCCGATTTTTTACAAATACCATTATATCATAGTTATTTAATTTTTTCATCGTACTTTCGTGCATTTTTTTAAAAAAGACGGCAGATTTCTCTGCCGTCCGTTATAGCATTCAGTTTTAGTGCTCTGCTCCGCATTCGCAGACAAGATTATTTCCGAAGAGCTTCTGGAAGAAAAGAACAATCTTGTAGAAGAAACCTTCAATTCCGCCTTTATGGCATTTGCATTCACAATCTTTGTAAACTGCTTCTGCAGAAACATTGAAAACTCCCATTGTGAACGTCGTTTCGGAATCATAATAATCTTCGGGGGTTGCGCCTGTGATATTCCAGCAATAAAAAACCTTACCGTCAATCTGATCTGCTGCGATTGTTACAACGTTTCCGATAATTGCATTTGAAGCAGATGCCTTTCCGTTTATAACGCTGATATCAGTTCCGGGTGTTTCAAAATCACCGAGTTTGATTCTTATAATGCACATTGCTTTGCCGTTACTGCCATGTTTATAAAGATAATATGCACTGTCACTGGGAAGATAGGAACTGAAATTATAACAGGGTATTTCTTTTCCGTCATATACAACTTTGAATTCATCATCTGCGGGAAGCTCATAGCCGCCGATATAGAATGTTGTGAGCACATAATATTCCTTTTCGGGGTCAGCTATCTCGCCGTCGCAACTGGGAACCTCTGTTGACATGATTACCGAATAATATGGCTTCTGATTGTAGTCAAGCGAAGGGAAGCAAGGGGTGAGATCTGAACTTCTGAGTCTTTCGCCGTAATAGATTGAGGGAAATTTACTGATTTCGATAACCTTTGTTGCGGCTGATGCTGAAGTAATTGAAATGCTCATCATTGCAAAAACAGTAATGATAGCGAGCATAATTGCCGTTATTTTTTTAATCATTTTAAAATATCTCCTTTTTATCCTGCGTAATAAATCTCTTCAAAAAGCTCATATTCGGGAATGCCGTTGATACAGAGCTGATAATCCGCTCTGTTTCTCTCAACATAAATTCTGCATTCTCTGCCATCACCGAGCTTTGCATCAACAAAGGTTTTGCCGTCTGTACGCAGAAGTGTGAACTCTGAACCTGCTTTGATAAGCTCGGTTTTCATATCGGGAAGAATTTTAACGTTGAAAGCTTCTTTTGATGTAAGAACGAACGGGAATCTTTTATCTATCGTATAGAATTCATCGGTTGATTCGGGCATACCCGTTTCGGAATTCACGGTGTAGGTTTTATCGGCAGCGTATGTTCCGAGAATGTCAAAGGTTGTTTCAAGAACAAACTGTGTTGGGTTATTGAAAAGAAGCTTCGCCTGATGGGTATCTTCGTTTTCATCCTCCCAGACCATACTTCCTAAAGCTGTTCTGTCAAGTTCACCTGCTTCTTTTATCTCATTGCCGTTCAGGTCATAAATAAGAATGTTTGTGTAATCGTTAAAGCCGTGGGGCACAAGATAAACAAAATATCTGCCTTTTGAATTGACAAGATAATATTCGGCGCTGAAAGCATAAACATCTTCAACCGTGAATTCGTTACCGTTGAGGTTAAGACTGATATCTTTGTATGAGCCTTCTTCCGTGTAATATGAAAGACCGACGCAGATTGTATCTTTTTTACCGTCAGACGGATTCATATCAAACTCAACATCGTTCCATTCGGAAAGTGTTACGGCATAGGATTCGGGGGCAACCGTATATTTCTTGTTGAAAAGCTCGGGATATTCGTCAAAATAAACCGTGGCGGTAATAAGACCTGCGGCAAAGGGTGCGATATCATAGGGACTGAAACAGAAGGTCACACCCTGATAACCGATTGTCCAGTTAAACTGTTCTGCTGTATATTCCGAAAGAACTTCTTCCAGATTGCCGAAAAATCCGTCTGCAAATTCATCTTTTGAATTTATCTTTTCCGAAAGAATTGCGGGAAGAGATGAAATGTCGGTCATAACATCGGTTATAACAAGCTCTTTACCCGTTACG
>JAZQEE010000007.1:0-143822 GCA_045538815.1 Acutalibacteraceae bacterium | reverse complement strand
TGTTCTTTTTCTTCGTTGTTTAATTTTCAATGTGCGGCACCCTGTCTTGCGGGTGCTCGAATAATATATCACACCATTCCTCAATTGTCAACACCTTTTTTTATCTTTTTATTCCTTACTTCTCAACTTAGCCGTGTGTTTCATATTTCGACAAAAAGTGCAGGGCAAACCGTGCTTGCCCTGCCACATACTTGTCTGTTCCGTTTACCATAGTTCATCCGATAAGCTTAGTTTTGATACTTTCTATGATTTCCACTATCTTGAATCTTATTTCATATTTAGGATTGCTTTCGATGAGAGTTACTTCATCTTCGCTGAAAACTGCATTCAGGTCTCTGTTATCAGTTGCTGCAGGAAGGCAGAGCGGCGGAAACATTACGCACCACCAGTTATGTCCTGCGCCATCGCCGAGAATCACTTTCAGCGCAAGATAATCCCCTGCAGGCAAAGTGAAAGCTTCGTAGCTTCGGGTCGTGAAAAATTCATTTGCAAGATATATTTCTGCTTCGTAATCAAATCCGTTTTCTCTGAGCACTCTGTTTGCGGTTTCCGTAAGTTCCTGCTTTTGCGTTTCGAGAATCTTTGCTGCATTGTCTTTATTGGCCGATCCCGAAAACAATTCTTTACCGCTGCTGAGAAGTGCATCTCTTACAGCAAGCTTCACCTGCTGGTCGGCTTCGCTGTCTGAATTCGCAAGGATATGAAGTCTCACGACATCATTCCTGACATTACGGCAGTCAAGCCCGAAGCTTGTTATTGAAGCAACAATTGCCAAAACCAATCCGAAAGCAACCGATATTTCGAGTCTGTGTGATTTTTTCATAAAAATAAAACCGTCCTTTTATGTTTTAATAACATTGTTGGACGGTTTTTCATGTTTTATTCAGCTGATTCAAGCGTCAGACCGCCTATCTGGTCTCTCGACTTGAACACATAGCCGTTATGGCTGAGAATATCAATATGTGCAAGCGCTTCACCCGTACCGAGTGCAACACAGTTGACGGGATCCTTTGCAACAAAAGTTTTGATACCGGTTTTTTTCTTTATCATTTCATCAATACCGAGCAGACATGCGCCGCCGCCCGTCAGATAAATACCCGTATCAGAGATATCCGCCGAAAGCTCGGGCGGTGTCAGTTCAAGCACCGAGCGGACCGCTTCGCCTATCGTTTCGAGATGGGGACGCATTGCAAGATAAGTTTCAGTTGAATTAACCTCAATGCTTACCGGCATTCCCGTTATGAAATGCTTGCCCTTGACGGTTATACCGAGTTCAACATCACGAAGATGTGCGCAGCCGATTTGTCTCTTTATATATTCAGCGGTTCTTTCGCCGATGATAACATCACGCTCACGCCTTATCTGCCTTGCAATAGCTTCATCAAATGCATTGCCCGCTGTTTTTACCGACCTTGAAACAGAAATACATCCCATGGTTATAACGGCAATATCCGTTGTTCCGCCGCCGATATCGACAACCATGGTGCCCATGGGTCTGTCACTTTTAAGCCCTGCGCCGAGAGCTGCCGCAAGCGGCTCTTCGATAAGGCAGGCCTTTGCCGCACCCGCTGCGGTAATCAAATCAAGAATTGTTCTTTTTTCAAGACTTGTTACCATTGACGGAACACAGACAACAACATTAGGCTTGAATACCATGTTTTTGCATATCTTTGAAAGAAAATAGCGGAGAATATGCTTTGTTGCCGTGAAATCGGAAACAATTCCGTTTGTCATCGGCTTCACAACCCTTATTGTGTCGGGCGTTTTTTCAAACATATCTCCTGCACGCTTGCCTACCGCAAGAAGTCTGCCCGTGCTTTTTTCATATGCCGCCGCACAGGGCTCGGACAAAACAATGCCCTTGCCCTCAACATAGATAACTATAGAGGTTGTTCCGAGGTCTATTCCGATATTTGTTCCGAGCATTGTTTCACCGCCTTTCGTGCTTATATATAATGTAATATTATTATTTATGTTTTTTCATCGGCTTCGTGAGCGCCGTTGCAATGCAATAAACTTCCTTGGCACCGTGAAGCCAGAGCATCTTTGCGCATTCATTGAAGGTTTCGCCCGAGGTTGAAATGTCATCACACAGCAGAATAACCTTATCTCTGACATTCTCGGGATTCGCCGCATCAAACACACCGGTAAGATTGCCTTTTCGCTGATAGTAGCTGAGTCCGTGCTGATTGCTCGTTTCATAAAGCTTGCAGAGAACACCTTCTCTGTATTCAATCCCCGTTTTCAGTGAAATCTTTTCGGAAAGCAACGAGCATTGATTATATCCTCTTTTTTGGGTGTGTTTTTTGGTCATCGGAACTTCTGTTATATAATCAAAACTTATGTTTCCGAATCTGTCTTGGATTGTCTTTGCCATTTCCTCGGCATAAGCCTGCGCATTCTGCGGGCTTTTTCTGAATTTGAAGACATGCATACCTTTTCTGACAACACCCTCAAAATAGAACGGCGCGGCAATTGCCGAAAAATAATTCGCAGTCTTTTTACACGAACACACTTTCTTTTCTCTGCCGCAGGATTTGCAGATTTCCCCTTCTATTCTCGAAACTTTCGTCTTGCAATCCGTACACATATGCACACCGGCAGTCACAGCTTTTCCGCAATATGCGCAGCGTTGCGGAAGAAGAGATATAAACGGCAGTTTAAAAATCAGTTTCAATTATCCTCACCAAGCATAATGAAATATCTGAGAGCAGAATATCTTTTCGCCTTGCTGTCATTAAGAACCATCTTTTCGACGGTCTGTCTTGAACCGACAAGAATCATTTTGGATTTTGCTCTGGTTACTGCGGTATAAAGCAGATTACGGTAAGCAAGCTGCTCAACAACGCCCGTTACAGGCATGATAACCGCTTCGAACTCGTTACCCTGACTTTTGTGGACAGTTATTGCATAGGCGTGTTCAAGCTCCTGACTGCCCTCAAACGGATATTCAGCAACCTTATCGTCAAACTTTATCCGCAATGTTCTTGCAGCTTCATTTATGTTATCGAGAATACCGATATCACCGTTAAAAACACCCATACCCTCTTTTTCGCTGCTTGTCCATGTAATATTATAGTTATTCTTTATCTGCATCAGCTTATCGCCCTCTCGGAAGATACGCTGACCGAAGGTTTTTTCACGCTTATATTTTGCGGGAGGATTGAGACTCTTCTGAAGAATTTTATTGAGGTTCACGGTACCCGCCTCGCCTTTTTTGGAGGGGCAAAGCACCTGAATATCATCAAACGGGTCATACTTATACGCCTTGGGAAGCCTCGTTTCGCAAAGCTCTGCAACCGTCTTTGCTGCCGCTGCAGGCAGGGGTCTTTCCATAAAGAAAAAGTCTTTATCCGTTCTTGTTATTTCAGGGAATTCGCCGTTGACTATTTTATGGGCATTGGTAACAATCAGACTTTCCATCGCCTGACGGAAAACCTCTGTCAGCTCAACAACAGGGAGTGCTTTTGAATTTATCATATCGTGAAGCACATTGCCCGCACCGACAGGCGGAAGCTGGTCTGAGTCGCCGACCATAACGAGTCTGCAGCCTATAGGCAATGCATCGAGAAGGCTTGAGAAAAGCACAATATCAACCATCGAAAGCTCATCAATAATAACTGCATTTGCGCTGAGCGGATTCCGCTTGTTGCGGCTGAAAACGGGTTTATCGTCGCCGTCCCACTCAACCTCAAGAAGGCGGTGAATTGTCTGGGCTTCTCTTCCCGTCAGCTCACTCATTCTTTTTGCGGCTCTTCCCGTAGGAGCGGCAAGAGCAACCTCAAGCCCCTGACTTTCAAAGACTTTGAGAATTCCTCTGAGAGTTGTTGTTTTACCCGTACCCGGTCCGCCGGTAAGAATAAGAATTCCTCTTTCAACGGCAAGCTTGATTGCTTTTCGCTGCTGTTCATTATATACAACGCCGCCGATAAGCTCGGCATAACTGATTTGTTCTTCAATATCATTAAGATTTTTAGGTGCAAAATGCTTCATAAAGAGAATGCTGTCAGCCGCTCTTTTTTCAGCATTATAAATATCGGGCATAAAAATATAATCCCTGCCCGCAAGAGTCTGAGAAACAAGCTGTTTTTGTTCAAGCAGCTTATCAATCTGAATATCGATATTATCATCGCTGCAGCCGAGAAGAGATTTGCAGGGAACAAAAAGCTTTTCACGGGGCAGGCAGGTATGTCCGTTTGCAAGATTATGGCGGACAACATAAATAATTCCCGCTGCAATCCTGAATTCGTCTGCGGGAGGAGTCGGAAGTCTGCCTGCAATGTCGCAGGCTTTTTCAAAATTTATTCCGATCCGCTCATTACAGAGCATATACGGATTCTTTTCAACAGTTTCAACGGATTTTGTTCCGAAAACCTTAAAAACACGAAGGCATTCGGCGGTTGACATTCCGTATTTTTCAAGCGCAATAAGAGCTTCTCTTTCGTGAGCCCTCTTTTTGAAATCACTTGAAATCTCTCTTGCCCTCTCGAGGGATATGCCTTTTATCTGAGCAAGTCTGTCAGGGCAGTTTTCAATAATATTAAAGCTCTCCGAGCCGAATCTTTCAATTATTTTCTGTGCGGTTTTCTCTTTTACGCCCCTGATGAGTCCGGAAGCAAGATAAGAAAGCATTTCCGCTTCTGTTTCGGGCATTTCGCGCCTTGTTCCCTCAATTTTAAACTGCTTGCCGAAGGTCGGATGAACAGTCCAGCTTCCGATGAAGGTTACCTTTTCGCCCGCATACAGACTGCCGACATTGCCCGTTGCAGTATAAAGCTCACCGTCGCTCGAAAATTCAAGCACGGTGTAGCCGTTATCGGGATTCTGAAAGGTTATGTATTCAACAATCCCCGTTATTTCCGTCAGCTCGTCCATAAATCAAGAAAATCCCTTTTGAAAAATAAGAAGCCGTGTGCGAGAAGGTCTGTAAGCCGAGTTCTGTCATTGAAGGCAATCATCTGTCTACGCAATACATTGCTGCATTGCTTCAGCCACCCTTCGGAGTATCGCCGAGCAAGCGCCGGAGCAAACGCTCCTCCTCCAATCGGTGTTGCTTCGGATAGGGTTTACAGGGCCGCACGGTCTCCCGTGCGCCGGTGAGCTCTTACCTCGCCTTTCCACCCTTACCTGACAAATCAGGCGGTATATCTCTGTTGCACTTTCCCTAAGGTCACCCTCGGCGGCCGTTAGCCGTTATCCTGCTCTGTGAAGCTCGGACTTTCCTCACGCAGCAAAAGCTGCCCGCGACTGCCCAACCTACTCGCCACACGTGCTCCGTTATATTTTAAAACACGAATCGTCAAATGTCAAATCATTTAACAGTATATATAAAATTTTTTTACATTTCAGCCTTGTATACGGACTGAATTTGCGGTAAAATGGTTATTAAATTCACGAAAGGATAAAATCTATGGAAGATATATATATTTCGAAACGCAGACGGTCATCGGATATTGATGTTGTTTATCTTGATGAGCAGCCGTCCGCTCCCCCGCCTCATGAGGGCAAGCCTGAGAAAAATAAGAAAAAGAAAAAACACCGTCTTCTGAAATTCATCGCAACGGTGCTCATTGCCGCTTTTGTTCTTTCATCGGCTCTCATCTTTCTTGTTGCCGCCGCTTCGGGATATACCCGTGAAGACCTTGAAGCAAATGAGTATGTCAGTCAGTCTCAGCTGAGCAGCAGTCCGTTTGTTTCAAACATTCTTCTTCTCGGAGTTGACGGCTCTGCGGAAAGCTCATCCCGCTCGGACTCGATGATTCTTGTTTCGGTTGATTTTGTTCACAGCAAAATCAAGCTCACATCTTTCCTGCGTGACAGCTGGGTTGAGATTCCCTCAAAAGGAAAGAAAGCGAAGCTGAACGCAGCCTGCTCTTACGGCGGACCTCAGCTTGCCGTTGACACAATAGAATACAATTTCGGCGTTGACATTGACCATTATGTTATGGTTGATTTCAATATGTTTACGGAAATCATTGACAGCCTCGGCGGTGTTGATGTTGAAGTCACAAGCAAGGAAGCAAAATTCATAAACAACACCACAAGGCACACTGTTGAAAGCGGCGAAAGCGTTCATCTGAACGGCGATGTCGCCCTTGTTTATTGCAGAATCAGAAAGCTCGATTCGGACTACATGAGAACATACCGCCAGAGAAAGGTTATCACTGCATTGATAAATCAGGCAAAGTCCGCAGGAATAGGTACCCTCATTTCAACCATGCAGGAGGTTTTCCCGCTGATAAAAACCGATATGTCCGCCGCCGAAATTACAGGGCTTGCATATAAAGCGGGGCTCGGTCTTCTTGCGTTTGACATCGAGCAGAACAGAGTTCCGATTGATGAGCATATGAATGCGGAAACAATAAACGGTCAGTGGGTTGAAACCCTTGAGCTTGAAAATGTCAGAGAATATCTTTACGATTACATTTATACTAACAAAATCAAACTTGACGAAGAGGAAAAATAATGGATATTAAAATCAGAAGATTTGAAGAAAAAGACAGAAACACTTTCTTTTCAATGGTTAAAAAATTCTATGCACCGCCCGCCGTTCTTCATTTTCCGTCAGATGAGGTGATGGTGTCCGCTTTTGACGAGTCGCTCAAAGACAACGGATTTGTTTACGGTTATATTTTCGAGGCTGACGGTAAGCCTGCGGGATATTCGGTTGTTTCAATGAAATTTGAAACAGAAGTCGGCGGTCTTGCCGCCTGGATTGAAGAGCTTTTTGTTGAAGAAGAATTCAGAAGCAGGGGCATTGCAAAAGAGTTTTTTGAATTTCTTAAAGCTGAGTTTGCGGGCAGAATCAGAAGAATCCGTCTTGAGGTCGGCGAGGATAATCTCGGAGCAATAAGGCTTTATAAAAGGCTCGGATTTGAATTTCTTGACTACAGACAGATGACAATTGATAAGGATTTCTAAACTTCGAAAGGGATTGGCTCACGGAGATGAAGAAGCCGTTTTCTTCTGACGACAGGCGTATACTTCTACGTCGAGTCAGAAAAAACGGCTAAAATAAACATATAAATATTATAAGTAAGCTCAAACAAGCACAAAAAAGCAAAAGCGACTTGCAAAAAATCATTTCAACTGCAAGCCGCTTATTTCTTTATTCAGTTTCTTTTGGTCTTCGCTTCGCGAGGCAATCCCTTATTTTTTCACATATGGAGCAGCAGTAGCCGTCCTTCAACGGATAAAAGCTGCATTCAAAACCCTTTTCGGAGCATTCGACAACTCCGTTTTCAATTCTGAATGATACATTTTTTATATCAGCGCCCAGACCTGTTCCGATGCATTTGAAATACGCCTCTTTAAGAGTCCATATTTCAAAGAATCTTTCAACGCTTTCTCCGATATAAGCAATCTCCTCTTCGGTTGCAAAGCGGGCTGCCGCTCTGAAATTGACGCTTCTGATTTTTTCGGCATCAATTCCGATTTCGTTTTCCGAAACTGCACAGACAACAATTTCCTTGCTGTGGCTTATGCTGAATTCAGCCCGTGCATTTTCTGCGTAAGGCTTTCCCGAAGCTGTCTTTTTAATAATGATATCATTCGCAGAAACCGAACTGAATTCCGACACCGCTTTACGGCAGAGATAATCTGCTGTTATTTTTTGCTTTGCGGAATCGGGATTCTTTATTCTTGATATCTCTGCTCTGCGCTCATCACCCATTGACTTGCTGAATTCAGAAAGCTCTTCATCGGTCAGGTCGGTGATGTTCAATGAATATACTTTCATCTTTTATCCGAGAATGCCGACAACTTTAACCATGAACATTGCAACGCATGCGCCGACAATAAAGCCGCCGATGATTTCGGGGATTGTGTGTCCCTCAACCTTCTTGACATCCTGAGCTTCTTCGCCGCACACCTTGCCCTGAAGGCGGTTGAATGCATCAGTCAGACGACTGATGGGAAGACGCACCTTAACGGCGTCAAACATGGTTATGAATGCAAAAACTCCGCTCACGGCAAATATGTTTGAATCCCAGCCGCTTGTAAGACCTATGCAGCAGCAAAGAGAAATAACCGTTGCGGTGTGTGAGCTGGGCATTCCGCCGAGCTTGAAGAAGGTTTCCCATGTTACCTTATTGTGCTTACGGCCCTTTTTCTTATTATAAACATATTTGGTGAAGTTTATAATAACTTTAATTATCTGGGCAATAAGCCACGATGTAAAGCATACCAAAAAAATTCTCATATTATATTTTATCTCCCTCGTTTTATGCGTACCCTTTTCAGAATGTAAAATTAAGCATAGATACACAATTTTAGATAATTCTACAACATTGTCTAATCAAAATCAAGACAAAAAGAGTTGAATTTTGTTCTTTTTTATGTTAAAATTTCTCTCGATGCGTTAAAATGTTACAAGTTACCGTATTTTGTATCGTAAAAAAAGACAGGGGGTCTACAGTTATGAAAAAGAATCATAAGAATGCCGTTACGGTAAACATCCCTGAGTACTATACTCTTAAAGAAATTATCGTTACCGGTACTCAGCGCGGCGGCGACAAAAGAATGGTTATGTTCCTTGACAAAGAAAAGAACATGTGTGAACTGACCTACAACCAGATGTGGCGCAACATCTGCGGTCTCGGAACATATTTCAAATCACTCGGTCTTGCTGACCACAAGAAAATTGCAATTATCGGCGAAAACGTTATCGGTTGGGTTGTTGCATACTACGCAACACTCTGCGGCGGAAACATTGTTGTTCCCATGGACTGCAAGCTTCCCGCAGATGACCTTTGCGATCAGCTTATCCGAGGCAAGTGCGACGCACTTGTTTACACAAGCAAGTTCGCTCCCATGGTTGAAGAATTCAAGAAGAATGAAAATATGCCCGTTAATCTCTGGCTCTGCATCGACGATTTCGATGAGTTCTACAAAAAAGGCTGGGAAATTTTTGACGGCGGCGACAAGTCATTCGAGGATATCGAAGTCAAGCCCGAAGACCTTGCATGTATTTCCTACACTTCGGGAACAACCGCAAAGAGCAAGGGCGTTATGCTCACTCACAGAAACATTGCAAGCAACTGCTCATCATCATGCCGTGCTCTTTCAGGCAGACATGTTATCGGATTCCTTCCTCTTAACCACACCTACTCCTGGGTAAGTGCTCTTTTTGCAACATACATCGTTATTGAATGGGGTTATATGTGCGACAGCATCAAGGATATTCAGAAGGACCTTGTCAGAATCAAGCCCTACAACTTCTCAGGTGTTCCCCTTGTTGTTGAAACAATCTACGACAAAATCTGGAGAACCGCAAGAAAGACCGGCAGAGAAGATATTCTTAAGAAGGGTCTTAAGATCAGCAACTTCCTCATGAAGCTCGGTATCGACAGAAGACGCAAGATTTTCAAGACAATTCTTGACAATCTCGGCGGCAACCTCAACATGATCGTCTGCGGAAGCGCAAACCTTGACCCCAAATATGAAAAGGGCATGCACGATTTCGGCATCGACATTTTCAATGGCTACGGTCTCACCGAGTGTTCACCCGCGGTTACCTGCAACAAGCCCGGTAAATTCAAGTTCGGCAGCGTAGGCACTCCCCTCGACTGCTGCGAAATAAAGATTGTTAATCCCGACGAAGAAGGCGTTGGCGAAATCTACGTTAAGGGCACAAACGTTATGGTTGGCTACTACGATGACCCTGAAGCAACCGCAGCTGCATTCGACGGCGAATGGTTCAAGACCGGCGACTTCGGCAGAATCGATGAAGACGGCTTCCTCTTCATGGTCGGCAGAAAGAAGAACCTCATCGTTCTTTCAAACGGCAAGAACGTTTCTCCTGAAGAGCTTGAAGATAAGCTCAGAAGAATCGACTATGTTGCAGAAGTTCTTGTTTATGAAGAGAACAAGCAGATCGTTGCAGAATTCTTCCTTAACGAAAAGGATTATCCCGACGCAAGATCAAGGCTCAAGGGTGATGTTAACGAATTCAACCGCAACATGCCCCTCTTCAAGAATATTCAGAAAATCAAGGTCCGCGATGAGGAATTCCCCAAGACAACAACCCTCAAAATCGCAAGAAAATACGCTGACAAATAAAACTTTCCCGCTTACGAAAACCGTAAGCGGGATTTTTTCAACAAACTGAGCTGCTGTTAAGAAAGGAAATCAAACGGTATTTTCTCCGAATGAAGGTGTACAAAGACTCGCCGATGGGAGAAAAGATGATGAATAAACAAACAAAAATCATTCAGCAGATTTCTGCTTTGCGGGCGATTCGTGAATCGCCCCTACGGTTTCTGCTTGAACAAAACGGCGGGAGCAAGCCCCCGCCCTACTGTTTGGCTTCGTTTGCCGACAGTCAAAAGACCGTGCTTTTTGCACGGTCTGATTTATATTCATTATTAAATTGTGATTTTTAGCCTGCAGCCCGCTTAACCGAAATTATTAACAGCTAAATCTGTTTCTTTACGGTTTAATCGGCTCCATGCAGGTTTCTTCACACCTGAAATTTACCGTTAAATCCGTTAATTATCTTTTTTCGGTTTCAGCGGCTGCAAGCTGATGTTCTGCTGAGTACATCGGGTATCGCCGCCTTTCTTTTGATTCACTTTACCACATCTTTGACTTTTGCCTTCAGATCTATGGTTAAGAGTTCCGATAACTTAAGAACTTGAACCTGAAAGTTTCTGACAAATTTCATTTTTTTATTTTTGCCTTTTATTTTCCGAGTCAGGTTTTTGTTCTCAGTTCCTTTCCTCGTCTTTAATATATCACATGTTTTAGTTATTGTCAATAGTTTTTTATATAATTGTTTATAACTTTTATATATTTTGCACTTATCATTATTTTCTATTGACTAACTCGCAAGTTGGGGTTAAAATAGATAATGCAACGATATACTTTTTGAAACCATATTGATTACTGTTTCAATAAAGTATAAAAATGAAAGGAATAATAAATATGAGTGAAGAATATACTCCCGATATCGTCAGCATTATTGACGAAGAAGGCAAAGAACATGTTTTTGAAGAGCTCGACAGAATTGAGACAGACAAGGGCAAATATGTTGCTCTTCTTCCCCTTCCCGAGAATCCCGACAAGATAACCGAGGAAGAAAATGAACTCATCATCCTCAAGGTTGAAGAAGAAAAAGGCGAAACCTATCTCTGCCCCATCGAGGATGACGATGAATTTGAAGAAGTCGGTCAGGCTTTTGAAGAAAGACTTGCCGAATTGTTTGACATTGACGAAGAAGAATAATATAATATCAGTATAGTCTATACACCCTGCCTTGTGCGATAATTGCAGCCTATATGTAACCCAACACGTAATTATAGGGAGCCGGACTCCGGTGGCGGATTGCAGACCTCCCGCCTTTTGGCGGACGAAGGGAGCGTGAAAACATCGGGAGGCACCCACCTGCTGAAAGAGCAGGTTACAATCGACTGCTTCCGGCTTGGCGGGGCTTAATTTCGGAGGAACCAAATTGCAAAAGCTTTTTAACGCTGATTTACTTGATATTTTCCCGATAGAGTGGGGATTTGTTTATTCCTGCAAAGAAACACTGCCTGAAGGTAACGAGGCGGTGGCTTTTTATTGCTACAATCAGGAAATCGACATTTTTGAAAGAATCCCCGTTCTCTCATACATAAAATATAAATACGGCGAGAATGCTCCTGCAATTGCAAAAGCTCTCGGCGATTTTGTTACCTGCAATGCGGTCAACATCACTGCAAACACAAAAGCTGCATCTTATCCCGACGGAACTCTCAAGGTTATCGGAAACACGGGGGAAATCATTTCGGAGCATAAGGTTGAATATCTTGATAACGCAGCCTGCTCCCCCGCCGTCAACGGAATGGATTTATGGTTTGCCGTCCCCGACTCAAACGCAATTATCAATTATTCGATAAAGCACAGCCGGATTGAATTCCGAATCGGCAGTCCGAAGGACAAAACCTTCTGCCACCCCACCGACATTTCGGTTTATGACAACAAAATTTTCATCTGCAATGCGTATTCATATAAAATCCGCACAATCGGACTTGATAACTACAATGTTTCGGATTACTATGTTTTCAACGAGCCCGTTACAAAATATTTCAGAGTCAAGAGCACGGAATATGCGGTTATGCGCTCGGGTGTTTACAGCTTATAATTTTTACGGTTCCTTCGGGAGCCGTATTTTTTGTTTATTTTGTAACACATTGCACACTTTATATTGATTTTTAAAGGTTTTTATGTTATCTTTAATGATAATTCAACATATCAGGAGGAATTACAATGAAGATTGCGCTCGAATACAGCGAAAATTTTGACATCAAGAAGCTTTCACGCTTCGTAATGAAGGGCATAACAAGAATATGCAACGAAATCGGTCCCAGACGCCCCGGCTCACCCGAAGAACTCAAGGCACAGAAGCTCATGGCGAAAGAACTCGAAAAATCCTGCGATGAAGTCAGCATCGAGGGCTTCACCGTTCACCGCCAGGCATTCATGGGATTTATCCCCTTCACGGTCGCCTGCGCAATTGCAAGCGTATTTGTCAATGCTTTTGTAAACCCCGTTATCGCACTTATCCTCGTTATTCTCGGATTCATTCCCCTTCTTCTTGAATTCCTTATGTATAAGCAGTTTATTGACCCTCTTTTCATCGGTCACCCCAGCCATAATGTTATTGCAAAAAGAAAAGCAAAGGGTGAGGCAAAAAAGAGATTTATCGTTGTCGGTCATTCAGACAGCCAGTATGAATGGACTCTCAACTATCTTCTCGGCGGCGTAGGCATGAAATGCGTACTTATTCCCGCTGTCGTCGGTCTTGTTGCAGACCTGATCATCGCAATCATCAGCCTTATCGTTGCAGGCACAAACGGTGCTCTTTCCGCTGAAAATACCCGCTGGCTCATGATTCTCGGCTTTGTTATCGGCTGCATTTTCATCCCTTTCCAGCTTGCATTCCTTTTCTTCCAGAGCTACACCAAGAGCGTTCCCGGCGCATCGGATAACCTTTCGGGCTGCTTTGTTGCAATGAGCGTAGCAAAGGCAATGGCAGAAACAGACACAAGATTCGAAAACACCGAGCTTGTTGTTATCTGCTCAGGCTCAGAAGAAGCAGGTCTCAGAGGCGCAAAGGCATATGTCAAGGCTCATGAAAAGGAGCTTAAGGATATTGAAACCTGCGTTGTTGCATGCGACACCTTCCGTGACCTTGAAACAATGGCTGTTTATGACAGAGACCTCAGCGGTACTGTCAAGCATCATTGGGGCGCTAAGCATCTCGTTAAGAATGCAGGCGCAAACTGCGGCTATGACCTTCATTTTGAATCAATTTACATCGGCGGCTCGGACGCTGCTGCATTCACACAGAAAGGCATTCCCGCAACAGGCTTTGCAGCTATGGACCCCACTCCTCCCAGATATTATCACACAAGACTTGATAATGTTGAAAACCTTCGTGAAGATGCAATTCAGGCAGGTATTGAGATTATGATTGAAGCCGCTTGCATGTATGACAAGGAAGGCATGCCGAAACAGTAAAAGGAAGAAACATAATGAAGAGTAAATGGTATTTAATATCATCTGTATTTCAATTGATAGTTGGAATATCCGCAATAATATCATTTATTGTTCTTGCGGCAGATGGAGAAAATATGACTAAATGGATAATAACACTTTTGTTATCCTTAGCTTTTGTTATCATCGGTATAATCGGAATCAAAGACTATTACAAAGCAAATAAATAATTTGTGATACATTTTGACAGCCTGATAATTAAACAAAAACAATAAAAGACAAGACGAGTTTTCGCCTTGTCTTTTGTTTTTTACAGATACTGTCTTATATCAACCGCAAGGCGCTCTTCAAGATTGATGAGCTTTTTGGCAATATCCTTTGATTTTTCGTCCGCCGCCTCATACTGGTTGAGATATCTGTTGAGCGATTTGACGCCCATGTTGCAGCCGTCGGTTATCAACGAAGCAACAGTTTCGTCGGATTCGTTAAAGGCAAGCTCCGCATTTGTCTTTATCCATGACATTCCTTTTGCAATGGGATTCGGGCTTTTGCCCTCATCACCGTAGCGGTCAAGCTCTCCCCTGATTTCCTTTTCAAGCTTTTTGTGGTCTGATTTGCATTCGCTGAGATACTGCTTGAGAGAATCATCATCGGTATATTCAAGGACATCGTCAATTGATGAAATACCCATTCTGACTCCCGCATCGCATTCTCTGAGCAATTTAATGGTATCTTTTTCTATCATAATTATCCCTCCGAATTTATTGTTTACGGAAAGGAATAAAACTTTCATTCATAAAACATGTAAATATTGAAAATAAAAAAACACCCCTATGGGTGTCAAAAGCATTATAAAAGAGAAATGACCCTTAACCGATGTTTCTTTACACATACGGTTAAGGGTCATTTCTGCGAACTCTTGATATCTAACATCTTTGGATAACCTCTCTTTCTTTATATCGTCCGGCTTTATTTACTTACATTCATTTCGGTTTAAGATTTTTATTTTTTATTTTTAAACTTCTGTGAATGCTTTCTTTAAAGCTGTAGGTGAAAACTTCGTCTGCATTTTGTACCTTTTATTTTTTGTTTTTTATTATGCTTTCGAAGTCTTCAGGTTTTTTACCTGTTCATCGGTATCACCCTTTCCTTGACTATAATATAGCATATGTTTTTCGCTTTTTCAAGACGGAATATTGTACAAAGTTATCACTTTTCAATTGTATAAAACACAGATTTTTAGTTATTATGCTAATGAATTGTGTAAAATATATTGACACTACACAACATATATGATATTATTGAAGTGTTGGGGGTCGGCGAAAGCCGGCTTTTTTGTTTTTTATCAGTTCAACCCTCAGTTGAAAAATCTCGTTTGAGCGGTTATTGATTGTTCTTCCGATAGAATTATAATTGAATTAAAAATTGTTCTCATTAACTAACAAGGAGATTTATTATGGAATTGAAAATCGGAAACAAAATAAAAACTCTGAGAAAAAAGAAAGGTTTGACTCAGGAACAGCTTGCCGAAAACATAGGAGTTTCCTTTCAGGCAGTAAGCAAATGGGAAAATAATATTGCTCTGCCCGACATAACACTTGTGCCTTTAATTGCACATTATTTCGGAGTATCAACCGATGAGCTTTTATCTTACAATTCAAATGAAATAAGCAAAGAAATAGAGGATATCGTATGGAAGGCAGCAAGATACAGAGAAACTGACCCGGAAATGGGACAAAGAATACTTAAAAAAGCCTTAGAAAAATATCCCGATAACGATATTTTACTCAATAACCTTCTGTATGTTATGAATTTCGGCGAAAGCAGAGGAAAGCACTGGGATGAGACTCTTGCTCTCGCATTAAAGCTCATTGATAAAACTGATTCGGATGAAATCCGATATGACGCTTTACGGTTTGTTGCCTATGCATACAAAGAAAAGGGAGACATTGAGAGCGCAGCCTCGGCGCTTGAACAGATTCCCGAACTTTATTTCACTAAACTGGCTGAAACAGCTTTCGTTCTTGACGGCACACGAAAATACGAGGCTGCAGAAAAGCAAAAATGGATTTCATTCGAATGCCTTCTGCAGATGATGTGGAAACTTGCTGAATACTACAGGGATGAAGGCGATGCCAAAAAAGCTGTTATTGAAATACAGAGAGCCCTGCAGCTCATCGAAGCAATGAACGGCGAAGAAAAAATCGGAAGATTTGATAATTATGTTGATTATTTTAACGGGCAGCTGGTTAAACTGAAACAATAAAAATATGGACTGTGTCGTTCGAATCTCCTCAAAAAGAAAACCGCTCCGAAGCTTTTGCCTCGAAGCGGTTTTGGTGATCCATCGGAGATTCGAACTCCGGACACCTTGATTAAAAGTCAAGTGCTCTGCCTGCTGAGCTAATGGATCTTATAGTATTTTTTGACGCCTCAATATAATATATCATTTAGCCTGCTTTGTCAAGGGCTTTTTGAAAAATTTTCTTTATTTTGTTTTTTCGTTTTAGATAAAACCGCTTGAAAACTCACTATATATGGTATATAATATATCTGTATAATGTAAAATAATCCATTATGAGGCTATTATGCCTCGGAAAGGACAGATTATGAAACATATAAGAGGTCCGCAGAATTATGACTACGGCTATCATGAGATTACCACCATTGACGATAAGGTTCACAACGCCCTTATGGATTTCGGTATTCTCAAGATGAAAAACGGAGAGGTTTTTTCAGAAGAACAGTCACTTGAAAGAGCATATCTTCTTATCAGCGGTAAAATGACATTTGAATGGGAGGGCAACAGCGTTTCGGTTGACCGCCCCGACTGCTTTAACTACTGCCCCTGGGTACTTCACGTTGCAAACGGCATTAAAGTTACCTTCAAGGCGGAAGGTGATGTTGAAATCGTTGTTCACAGAACAGAAAATGAGCGCACCTTCCCATCAAAGCTTTATACTCCCGAGGAATGCAGAAATGAAAACAGGGGCGCCGGCACAATGAGAGAATGCTCAACAAGAATTGTGCGCACCGTTATTGATTATTCAAACGCACCCTATTCAAATCTCGTTGTCGGCGAGGTAATCGGCTTCCCCGGCAAATGGTCGAGCTATCCTCCCCACTGGCATCCGCAGCCCGAGATTTATTTCTATAAATTCCTACCCGAAAACGGCTACGGCTTTGCCGAGCTTTCGGAAGATGTTGTTAAGACACATCATAATTCAACAGTTTTCATCACTGAAAACGAAACTCATCCCCAGACCACCGCTCCCGGCTATGCAATGTGGTATCTCTGGGCTATCAGGCACCTTGACGGCAATCCTTACATCACTCCCACATTTGTTTCCGAGCATCTTTGGGTAACGGATGCCGAAAAAGAGGCGGATATCTGGCCTCCCGTAAAATAATTGAGTGAAGGAGAAATAATATGAAACTTACAATGGCTCAGGCTCTCGTAAAGTTCCTTGACAATCAGTACGTCAGCTTTGACGGCGTTGAAACCAAATTTGTTGACGGCATTTTTGGCATTTTCGGTCACGGCTGCGTTGTCGGTATCGGTCAGGCTCTTGAACAGGGCGGACATAATCTCAAATTCTATCAGGGTCATAACGAGCAGGGCATGGCTCATGCGGCTATTGCCTTCGCAAAGCAGAAAAACCGCCGTCAGATTATCGCATGCACCTCGTCAATCGGACCCGGCGCACTCAACATGGTAACCGCTGCAGGCACTGCAACCGCAAACCGCATTCCCCTTCTTCTGCTTCCCGGTGACACCTTTGCATGCCGTCAGCCCGACCCCGTTCTTCAGCAGATTGAGCAACCCGCAAGCTACAGCATAACTGCAAACGATTCGTTCAAGGCTGTCTGCAAATACTGGGACAGAATCCAGAGACCCGAGCAGCTTATGACTGCTTGTCTCAACGCGATGAGAGTTCTCACAGACCCCGCAGAAACCGGCGCAGTCTGCCTCGCAATGCCTCAGGATGTTGAGGGCGAAGCATTTGACTATCCCGATTATTTCCTCAAAAAGAGAGTTTGGTATATTGACCGCCGTTCACCCTCTCAGCGTGAAATTGAAGAAGCGGTTAAATGCATTATGAAAAGCGAGAAGCCCATGCTTATTGTCGGCGGCGGCGTTACATATTCCGAAGCCTGGGAAACAGCACGCTTCTTTGCAGAGAAATTCAATATTCCCATCGGCGAAACTCAGGCAGGCAAGGGCAATATCCGCTGGGATCTCCCCCTTAACATGGGCGGCATCGGTGTTACGGGCGGCCCCGCAGCAAACGCTATCGCCAAGGAAGCTGACCTTATCATCGCAGTGGGCACCCGCCTGACTGACTTCACCACCGCTTCAAAATGGGGCTTCCAGAATCCCAATGTTAAATTGCTCTCAATCAATGTTTCATCGTTTGACGCATTCAAGATGGATTCAACCGCAATCATCGCAGACGCAAAGACCGCTATGCTTGATATCATGGGAGCTCTTTCGCTGCGTGAATACTATTCAAACTGGGACAGCAGCGAATTGGCACGAATCAAGGAAGAGTATAATGCAGAGGTTGACCGCTGCTACAGTGTATATCTCAAGGAAGGTCTTTCTCAGACCAGAGCACTCGGCGAAATCAACAAACTGATTGATAAAAACGCAATCGCAATCGGCTCATCAGGCAGTCTTCCCGGCTGCATGCAGAGACTCTGGAGAGCTTCCGTGCCCAAGACATATCATATGGAATACGGCTTCTCATGCATGGGCTATGAAATCTGCGGCGCACTCGGCGTCAAGCTTGCAGAGCCCGATAAGGAAGTTTACACCATGGTTGGTGACGGCAGCTTCCTCATGCTTCACAGCGAGCTTTACACCGCAATTATGGAAGGCGCAAAAATCAATGTTATGCTCTTTGACAACTCAGGCTGGGGCTGCATTGAAAACCTTCAGAACAATCAGGGTACGGACACATTCGGAACAAGATTCCAGGCAAGAAACCCGCTCTCGGGCATGCTTGACGGTCCCATCGTTCCCATTGATTTTGCAAAAATCGCTGAAGGCTACGGCTGCAAGGCATACACAGTTACAAGCGTTGCAGAGCTTCGCGACGCAATCAAGGACTCAAAGGAACAGACAGTTCCCTGCCTCTTCGACATCAAGGTTGTTCACGGCAGCATGAGCGACGGATATGACGCATGGTGGAGAGTCGGCGTTGCCGAGGTTTCAACCAGCGAAAAGGTTCAGGCTGCATATGAAGATATGAAAGCCAACATTGAAAAAGCAAGACTTTATTGATTTTTTACATACGGAGGAAGAAACAATGCTTAACAAAGACAAGGTAAATCTTGCGATAGCTCCTATCGCATGGACAAATGACGACCTTCCCGACCTCGGTGCTGAAAACACCTTCGAGCAGTGCGTGAGCGAAATGGCGCTCAGCGGCTTCAAGGGCAGCGAAATCGGCAATAAATATCCCAAGGATGTCGAAACTCTCAAGCATAAGCTTGACGTCAGAGGTCTTCGCATCTGCAACGCATGGTTCTCATCGCTTCTCCTTTCAGAAGGCTATGAAGCAACAATCGAAGCTTTCATCAAGCACAGAGATTTTCTTCATGCTCTCGGCGCAAAGGTTATCGGTGCTTCCGAGCAGGGCAACTCAATTCAGGGCAAAGCTCTGAGCATTTTCGGTGACAAGCCCGTTTATACTGACGAAGAGTGGGAGCTCATCGCAAAGGGCTTCAACGAAATGGGCAGACTCGCAAAGGAAAAGGGCATGTATTTCACCGTTCATCATCATATGGGCACAGGCGTTCAGACAGAAGCTGAAATCGATAAGCTCATGGAAATGACAGATCCCGACCTTGTTTATCTGCTCTATGATACCGGTCATCTTTCATTCTCAGGCGAGGATGCAATCGGCGTTCTTAAAAAGTATGTCAACAGAGTCAAGCATGTTCACCTCAAGAGCATCCGTCAGGATGTTATCAACGAGGGTAAAGAAAAGGGCTGGAGTTTCCTTGATTGCGTAAGAGCCGGCTCATTCACCGTTCCCGGCGACGGCGATTTCGATTTCACTCCCGTTTTCGATATTCTTGCAGAAGCTGACTACGAAGGCTGGGTTGTTGTTGAAGCAGAGCAGGATCCCGCAAAGGCTAACCCCTATGAGTATGCCTGCCTTGCAAGAAAGTACATCGCAGAAAAGACCGGTCTTTAATACGGACCGCCTCACGAAGCGAAGAACAAAAGAAACCTGACAGATAAATAAGCGGCTTGCAACGGATAAATTTCTGATGCGGGTCGCTTTTGATTAAGTGTCTGTTCGGTTTTTTAATTATATGTTCCTTTTTAGCTCTTTTCTCCGCGAGACAGCCCTTATCATCAACAAACGCCCTGAGAGCATTTCTCAGGGCGTTTGTTTTATATATTATGCTTAAAATACAATTTCAAAGAAGTTTACATCATAGCCGTCTTCCTTAAGGTCTCCGTAAACTCCGATATTATTGAAAAACGCATAGACAGTTCCGATGAAACGGACAAAGGGCTGATAGAATGCAGATGCTTTATCGGGATGGCCGCCCTTATCGGTGGTTTTTTCAATAGTGTAGCTTGCAAACATTTCGTTGCTTTCGAGGGTATAGGATTTAACGGTTATTGAATCATCGGAAAAATCAATAATATTATAAATCTTTTCCTGAGTGAGATAATCAATACCGATGTTTTCGCTCAGTCCGATTTCCTCTTCGCCTCGGGGTCTGTTGAGCGAACCCGAAACCATATAAACCGTTCCGGCAGGGTCAGTTACCGTTGCATTATTCTCAAGCTTTGAAACGGTTTTACCGTTATAAAGAACATTCGAAACGGTATAATAATGGCTGTGTCCGAGAAGAACAAGGTCAATGTCAAATTGGTCAATAACAGGTGCCCAAAGAAGTCTGAGGAACTGATTCTCACTCTCTCTTCTGGGAATTCTGCCGCTGTAGAGGTCATGATGACCCATAAGAACTCTCCACTTGACATCAGGGTTTTCCCTGACTGCTTTTCTGATGAACTTTGCATGGTCAAGACCGCTGCCGTTGTTTGTGTCCATTACAAGGAAGAGGACATCGCCTTTGACAAACCAGTAGTTGCCGCCGATATATGATGAAACGGTTGCATTTTTCTGCTCGTTGGGAACATTGTTAAAGGTTTTGTATGCAACACCTTTTCTGTCATGATTGCCGATGGTCGTTGCAAACGAGAGCGATCTGCTTGCGGGAGACGAAGCAACGCCGATATATTCATCTTCTCTGCCTTCGCTTGCCTGATCGCCTGCAGAGAGTATGAGAGAAAGAGAGCTGCTCTTCATTCTTGCCGCTTCAACAACCTGGTTCAGGCTGTAAGCGGTGTCAGAAAGATGATCGGGATTTTTTGAATCGTAGCTGACATGAATATCGGTTACATAGACTGCCGAAAAGCTGTTGTCATCTTCGGTTGTGAAATTGTACCATCTGGATTCATAGCCCTCGGAAACGCAGCGGTAAGAATATGTTGCGCCCGCTTCAAGACCGGTTACGGTCACTTTCTTTGCGTATCTGCCGTCATAGGTTGCAACGCTCTCGGCGCTGAAGCTCTGCACATTGCCCGTACCGAACTTTTTGATTTCAACCTTTGCCTCGCCGTCCGAATCCGAATACCATGAAATGTTTCTCTCGGTTTCGTTGCTTCCGGGATAAACGATAAGACCCGATTGTGCTTCTTCGGTTTCCCAATAAGCATCCCAGAGCGGCTCGCTCATTGCAAGCGAAGGAATCGCTGCCGAAAATGCAATAATCGCCGCAAGAACCACGGACACAAGCTTTTTGATGATTTGATTCATTTTTAAATCCCCTTCTGAAATTTATAATGTATTATTTTAAGAAAAAAACAGTTTAAAGTCAAGATTATTTGTTATAAATAATTATCACAGTTCCGTTTTTTACGCTGATTTCACTTTCTTCTCCGATGAATTCGTTGCTGACTCCGAGCGAAAAAGAATTCGTCATCGTTTTATTATCAAGGGTATATTTCAGCCCTTTAATCGTTACGCCCTCACATCTGTCGCTGTGAGAAAACACAGACACATAGCCTTTATAACCGCTGTTGAAGCTGATTTTTCCGTTTGTTATTGCGGTTATTACTCTTTCTCCGTCAACAATTTCAGCTTTGAAGCCCTTCTGCGAAAGCGAAGCTGTAAGCTGAAGATTTGCGAGAGTGTGGTCAAATCTTCCTCCCGTTGCACCGTAAAGCACAAATTCTCTGAAGCCTTTCTCTATCCCGATTTCAACCGCCGCATACATATCGGTTACATCCTTGACAGGATTGAGTTTTATGACATTATCTGCCTCGGGAATATTCCCTAAAGAATCGAAATCTCCGATTACGGCATCGGGAATCACATTGTTTTCTTTGCAGTAGCCGTAACCCCCATCTGCAGCTATCACATAATCATCTTTTCTTTTAACAATATCAAGCTTCGGGCAATCTCCCGCACCGACAACATAACAAACGCTCATTTTTCTCCCCTTCCGGAAATGATATGATTTATTATAGCACAGACAAAGCATTAAAACAAGATTTTGGACGATTGACAATGCAAATAAAAGAAATTATAATGAATTCATAAAGCTTTTGGAGGTTATTATGGGAGAAAATAAACCTGTTGTTGAGCTTGAACTTTATCTCGTTCGCCACGGTCAGAGCATGGGAAATGCGGGATATGATAAAGAAGAGCTCACGCTAAGAGAAAGCAACGACCCCCTGCTCACTGAAAAGGGTCTCATGCAGGCAGACCTTGTCGGTCAACACCTGAAAGATATTGAATTTGACCATCTTTATTCAAGCGGGCTTATCCGTGCAATCTGCACGGCTGACGGAATTCTGCGCTATCAGAAAGAAAAGAAGCCGCTGAACATTCTGCCCATACTTTCCGAGGTTGGCATTTCGCCCGAATATGATGGCATCACAGTTGAAGAGATGAAGGAATTCTGCGAAACCGCTCGCCTTGCAGACGGTGTCAGCGAGGATGCGCCGAGGGTTTATCACAGTACATTTGAAAATGAGGGCGAACTGTTTGAAAGAGCAAAAGCCGTTACGGAGCATATGCGCTCAAGATATTCTGACGGCGAAAAGATTGCTGTTGTTGCCCATGCGGCATTCCTGACTATTCTCATTTTTTATATTATGGGCTTCAGCGAATCGCCTGTTTTTGATATCAGCATTCAGAACACGGGCGTTACTAAGGTTGTTTTCTATAAAGCGGGCACCAACCCTTACGGCGACATTACTTTTGAATACATAAACGAAACATCTCACCTGAAATAAAAAAATCCGTTACATCACTGCCGATGTAACGGATAATTTTTTATTCAAATGCTTTCAGAGATTCATCATCTCCCGAAACCATAAACTGAGGATAAGCGGGGTTTACGCCTGCGTAGAAATCTCCCTCTTCGCTGAGGAGCCAGATAAAGAATTTGCTGTATTCCGTGCCGTAGCTTGCGGCAACATGAGGCGCGCCCTTGATAATATATGTATATTCGGGGAAAAGAGCGGTTGAAAGGTCAACAACTCTGTCGGGTGAAAGAAGCTCGGGATTCTTTGCAACATAATCGTCACCGAGTGTTTCGCCGAACTTTGCAACCGTTGCGTAGCCCGACATCTGATAAGTCTCAAGAACACCGTCGCCGTTATAATCGCAGTTTTCATAAACGGGTGCGCAGGGGCTGTCATATGCAGCAACAATCGCAACACCAACGCCGTCCTCAATCATATCGGAAATAAGCTCAGTTCTGTTTGCCATCATTGTCTGAAGGTCTGCGGTTTTCTGAATAAACTCAGCATATTTTTCCTTTTTATCTTTGAAGATATAGTCAACTGCAGCGTCATAATCCTCAGCCTGAACCATGCCCCACATCGGAAGAACGCAGCCGAAAACGGGGAAAAGCACCTTTTCGTAAGCATCGTCCTCATAATTCTCGAGAATCCAGTCGGAAAGCTTTTCAGCCAGACCGAAAACACCCATTTTATAGAACGCTTTCATAAAGAATCTGCCTGCTGAATTATCCTTTACAAGATCGGCAAGGAAAGCATAGAGATTGTCCGCAGTTATTGAAATCTGACCGCTGAGAAGGTCGGAAGCAACCTGCGAGCCGCAGAATGCCGATGACATGAAGAGGCATTTATTGAGTCTGCCGTAGCCGTATTCTGTGAGATACGCAACGGTCATTACACCGCCGAGGCTTGCGCATGCAAGATTCACCTTATCATGTCCCGTTGTTTCGCAGATATCTTCAATCATTGCATTGATTTTATCGGAAATAACAAACGGATCAATACGCCAGTCATAGTTGAAATAATAGGTATGATCGCCGCCGAATTCTTCGATGCATGCATGCACCATTCCGAACTCGCCGCCTTCGCCTTCGCACAGAATATCATAGTTTCCTGCGCTTTCAAGGTATTCGATTGTTCCCGTGTTGTAGGGAGAACAGCCCTTATCGTCAATCTGAAGTCCCTTGAAAATATCAGCAACGCAGTCAAGCACAACTTCCATTGCGGCGTCAATGCTGAATCTTGTTACGCCTGCGAAAATTGCCTTAAAAACGCTTTTAACGATGTTTCCCGCATTGACATTGATAGCGGGTGCCTGATTTTCTGTTCCGACATCGGTATAAAGTCCGCCGAAATCCATGCCTCTGACAATAATTACGGGCACGGTTTCACATTCGGCAGCATTATGCTCATCGGTCTTCCCCTGTGCAGCTGCGGGAACAATCATTGAAAAAATCATTGTTACCGCGAGGAGAATGCTTATTATCTTTTTCATTTTATTCTTCCTTTCAGACAAGCTCAAGGCTTGAATTTGCTTCTTTTATCTCAAAAATCACGGGTCTTTCTTGCGGATTTTCATTGGGTGAATGAAGAATCAGATATTTTTTGCCGTTATAACCTTCAAAAATCATTCCGTGGCCGCCGTTACCCTCAAAAAGAGGCTCTTCATGAATCCAGTTTCCGTCTATTTCGCCGTTATCTGAGCGGGCAATTGCCTGAATATATCCCTTCTTTGTGAAGGTTGACCATATCATCAGAAGCTCGCCGTCTTTTGTTCTGTACATAAAAGGTCCGTCGGTAATAAAGCTGCTTCTTTCCTTATCTGCCCAATGAGGCTGAGAAGCTTTAAAGAGAAGAATCGGATCTCCCGCCGCCGCGGTAAGATCGGGGGTCAGCTTCATTGCATGAATCTCACCGTCAGTCACCTGACACCATTCTCGGCAGAAAACAATATAAGGGTCGCCCGATTTGCTGACATAGAAAGTTCCGTCAAGGCACTGCCAGCCGACGGGGGTTATTGCATCGTCGGTAAAGGGAAGAAACGGCCCCATGGGAGATTCGCTTTTGAGAATCTGCGTTGCCCTGCTTCTTTCCTCGGAATAGAGAGAAACAAACATATAAAAGCTGTCTTTATACTCATGAACCTCGGGAGCCCAGATTTCCTTGTTTGCCCAGAAGTTTTCGGGAACAGAGAAGCATTCGTGCGGCTCGCTCCAGTTCTCCATATCATCGCTCACATAAACATCAAGCCCTTTGGCAACTGTCCATGCAGTTTCGCCGCGGGTTCCGTAGAGATAATACCTGCCTTCACAAGGCATTATGAACGGGTCTCTGATATTGATATCACTGAATTTCATTATTCAGCCTCCGTAAAATCAACTTTATAATGATGAACAAAAATTCCGATTACCTTATTATAATCAAGAACATGCATATTTGAGCCGTCCTCAGCAGGGAAGAATGTCAGCCCTTCCGCTTCAACATTTTCTCCGCCGACATCACGCAGACAGACTGTTTCAAGCGCTCCGCTCTCAAGGTCAACATTGATTATGCTCTTATATGTACCGTTATCCTCGGTGTCGCATGAAAGATAAAGCTTTCCGTTGCAGAATTCGCCGCCCTGAGTACGGTGGATTTTTCCTTGAAGAGGAATTTCCTCAACAAGCTTCATTTCATTGTTTATATCGTAAACATATATTGTTTCTGCGTCCGACCATTTTGACGCATAAAGCAGACCCGTTTCCTGATTTACTGCAAGCCAGGGAATGCCGTCGTCATAATGCTCAACGGGCAAATCATAAACATCGCCCGTAGCCTTCAGCGTTTCGCAGTCAAAAACAACAATGCACGGGCTTAAATATTCATCGCCGTCCTCAACGGAAGCATAAATTTTTCCGTTATAATAACTGATGCCGCCGATATGGTTATTCTTTCTCTCGGTGCAGACATCGGGAAGAGGATTTATCCTGCTTTTTACCATTTCCATGGTGTCGAAATCAAACTTTGCAAGAGCTGTTAAATTAAGAGCGGTAATTGCTCCGCTGGTGTAATAATATTCGCCGTCTGTTGTTATTCCCTGCCCCATAAGCAAAGCTTTTTCAAAAACAAAAACATTTTGCGAAACAAGCTCTGCTGTCTCCGTGCTTTTGGCAACGGGAGAAGTAAGCAGAGTAATGATAAGCAAGGGAAGAGTAATAACATACCATATTTTTCTGACAATAAACATAAAACTACCTCTTTGATTATTTTTTTATAATAATAACATATCAGTTATAAAATATCAAACCAAAACCAAAAAATATCCTCACAAAATCAGCTTTAAACTTTTGTTTACTATTTACAAAACAATGAAAAACTGCTATAATATGTGACATGATTGTCCCAGAATATTTCAGGAGGTAAAAAAATGTTCAAGAAAATCCTTGCTCTTGCAATGGCTGCCGCAATGCTTCTTACCTGCGCACCCCTTGCACTCGCATCGGGCGAAGCTTCAGACGGCTACACTATCACCAATCCTTACAAAAACATCGATTGGGCAACAGTCAATCAGTACAAAACAGCACTCCACACCCACACAAACGCAAGCGACGGCGATGACACACTTGTTTCATCAATTGAACGCCACTACGAAACAGGCTTTGATGTTGTTTCAACAACCGACCACGGCATTTCCGACAAAGGCTGGACCCAGAGTAACGCCAACATCGTTACCGATGTTATGTCACTTATCGGAAAGACAGACGGAGAGCTTGTTTATCTCAGCGAAAGCGGTACTTTCACAAACGGCACCGCTTATCAGACAGTGACTCGCAACGGCGACGATTATCTCCTGACAGATGACGGCCGCGATATTCTCAGAATTCCCTACGGAATCGAAAACAATGCTCTTTCCGTAAACGCTCATGTCAACAGCTGGTTTGCTCCTTTTGAGCGCAATCTTCCCAGCGATTATCACGATGCAATTGTAGGTGTTGACAAAGCAGGCGGCGTTTCAGTTATCAACCATCCCGGTGAATACACTCAGGCAAGATATGAGCTTTATCAGGAAGATGCATATAACCTTGACAACTGGGTTTACAGATACTATTTCAACAAATTCTACGGCTATATTGACAAGTACGATTCCTGCATCGGCATCGACATCAACAGCAAGGGTGACGGACGCACAAGATATGACAGAAAGCTCTGGGATCTTATGCTTGCAGAAGCTGCAACAGAAGGCTCAACGGTAACTGCTATCGCAACAAGCGATGCTCACCAGCTTGACAAAATCGACACCGGCAGTCTCATTGTTCTTGCAAAAGACAAAACCTCGGAAAACATAAGGAATGCTCTTCTCAACGGCGAAGTTCTTCCTCAGAGCACCTGCATTGCAAACCGCAACGAGCTTGCTCAGATTGCAGAGGGCATTAAAGCACATTACGGCGAAACCGAGCTTTACAACGAGCTTGTTGCCATCGTTGCCGAGTATGATGCTGAAGTAGAAGAAATTATTGCAACAAACGATGACGGTCAGGCAGGCGCACGTTACACGGCTCTTAATGATGAAGGCTACCACTCAACAGGCATCCGCCCCGTTATCAACTCAATCACCGTTGACGATGGTGAAGACACAATCACCATTGACTCGGACAACGCACTTCTTATCCGCTGGATTTCAGACGGAAAGCTTATTGCTACAACCAAGGCTGACGATCAGGCTTTTGACCTTAACGATTACGAAGATCAGATCAAAGGCTATGTAAGAGCTGAAATCTTCGGCGAAGGCGGCATTGTTTACACCGAAGGCTTCACACTCAACGCAGAGCTTGCTGCAGGCGACGGCAATGACGCAATCTTCAACCTCGGCTTCTTTGATTTCCTTTTTGCAATTGTTGACCGCTACAGCGGCTATCTTGCAAGAGTAATCGGCAACTTATTCTAATAAAAAATCAATGCACCCTGTCAGCTCAGGGTGCATTAAATAATATCCGGAGATAATAAAAAATGTTAGGAATTTTCACTTTAATCAAAAGCATATCCAAGATTCTTTCGGGAGTCTTCTGCTTGCTCCCCATCATTCTGACCATGCCCTTCGGCGATTTGCCGAAAACACCCGTTATTCCAAATGAAAGCGCAACAAACTCTTACATAAATGAATATCTTGATCCCGATATTTCCGCTCACCGCTCAGGTGCGGGCATTGCGCCGCAGAACACAAAAATGGCGTTTGAGACCGTTCTCAACAACCCCGATAAATTCGGCGTTGACACCTTTGAATTTGATGTTCAGATAACAAAAGACGGCGAACTGATTATCATGCATGACCTCACCTATGACGCAACATCAAACGCAGTTGAATATTTCGGTCATAAAGATGTTTATGCTTCCGACCTCACCCTCGAAGAAGCAAAAGTGCTCAACATGGGCGAAAACTTTGAGCTTGACGGCGAGTATCCTTACAGAGGTCTCAGGGGCGATGATATCCCCGACAACCTCAGAATTGCCACCTGCGAAGAAATCATCGACATGATTGAAGCGAACAAAAACGGCAAGGAATATAACTATATTATTGAAATCAAGAGCAGGCATGAAGACGGCTACAGAGCGGCAGACAAGCTTCGCGAGCTTATCATTGAAAAAGATATCCTCGACAGAACAATCTGGGCTTCTTCCAAGCAAGAGGTTGCGGATTATATGAAGTCAACCTACCCCGACATGCCCCGCTCGGCTGACACTCTTGAGGTTATTGAGTTTTATTTTTACGCAAGAATGAACTGGGATCTCAGCGACGCTGATGTTTCTTACATCGCACTCCAAATCCCCCACCGCACAAACGTGCTCAGCAACCTTGCCAACATCGGCACAAGAAAGGTCATCAACTACGCTCATAAAAACAATATCGCCGTTCAGTATTGGACAGTCAATAACATTGAAGACGCAGAATATCTCATCAAAAACGGCGCCGACTGCATAATGAGCGACTATCCCGACATGATTCTTGAAGCGGTTGAAAATGTAAAAAAATAAAATTAAGGTGCAGGATTATCAGTCCTGCACCTTTGTTTTTTATTCCTCTTCGAATACGGATTTATCAAGCGAGCAAACGGGGCAAACCCAGTCCTCGGGAACTTCTTCCCAGGGTGTGCCGGGTGCGATGCCGTTATCGGGATCGCCGAGCTCGGGGTCATAAACATATCCGCAGGGGCAAACATACTTTTTCATTGGAATCAACCTCCCGATTATATTATATCAGGAATCAGCCGAAATATCTCTGAAGAAGACCTGCAAATGCCTTGCCGTGTCTTGCTTCATCTCTTGCCATTTCGTGAACTGTATCGTGAATAGCGTCAAGGTTCTGAGCCTTTGCCATCTTTGCAAGCTCAAACTTGCCTGCAGTTGCGCCGTTTTCAGCCTCAACTCTCATTTCAAGATTCTTCTTTGTGCTGTCTGTTACAACCTCGCCGAGAAGCTCTGCAAACTTTGCTGCATGCTCTGCCTCTTCATAAGCTGCCTTTTCCCAGTAAAGACCGATTTCGGGATAGCCTTCTCTGTGAGCAACTCTTGCCATTGCAAGATACATGCCAACTTCTGTGCATTCGCCCATATAGTTAGCTCTGAGGCCTTCGATGATTTCGGGATCAACGCCCTGTGCAACGCCGAGAACATGCTCTGCTGCCCAGCTCATTTCACCCTTCTGCTCATTGAACTTTGAAGCGGGCACTCCGCACTGGGGGCACTTTTCGGGAGCTGAATCGCCTTCGTGAACATAACCGCAAACACTGCATACAAACTTTTTCATAACTTTCTACCTCCGTTGATTAAAAATTTTTCATAACTTAATTTATTTTGTTATCCGCACAAGCGGAACAATAACCTTTGAATAATACCGAATAAGAAACTATCAATCCGTCAAAATGTTTTGCTGCCCTCTCGCATATGGATTCATCAGAATCCATGAAGATATCAAAAACTCCGCCGCATTCCGAGCAGGCAAGATGATAATGAGGCGAAACATTGCCGTCATATCTTGCTGAGCCGCCCGAACCGATTCTGAGAATTTTGCTGTCAGCCTCAAGCTGAGCAAGATTTCTGTAAACCGTCGCAAGGCTTATTGCGGGCATTTCGGGCTTTAAGGAAAGATAGATTTCCTCCGCCGTCGGGTGGTCGGTGCGTGAACAAAGATTTCCGTAGATTGCGTCTCGCTGCTTACTGTGCTTTGTCATCATCGGTCACCTCCTAAAAATCAATAATGATAATCGTTATCATTATTATATCAAAAATTCTCTGCTTGTCAATAGTTTTTTTGAAAATTTTTTATTTTTTTATTTAACTTCAAAATGCAGCGTAAGAATATAAATATTGACTTTTATTATTTAAAATTCTATTATATAAACAATAAATATATGTCTGGAGTTTGCTATGGTTAAGATAATCAGTTTTATTATGGGGCTTATAACTGCGCTTTCGCTTGCGAGCGAGGGAATAAAATACGGATTCTCCCCCACCCTTGAAATTGACGCCGCAGTAAGCGAAGGCGAAATTTCAAGCAGGGCTTCGGGTTTCCTTTACGGACTTGCCGAAAGCGGTGTGCCTGACCCCGCTATGGTTGAAAGCATTGATATCGCGAGCGTTTCGCAGAAGGTCATTGACGGTCTGCAGCATCCCGTGGGCGATATTGACCACGTTGCCGACAATCTCAGAAGCTGCGATTATCTTGTTGTTTATCTTCAGGATTGCTATGACACATGGTATTACTGCCATGCTCAGATTGCCGAAATGAGGGCAAACGGAACATATGACTGCGAAGAATTCGTTGACGAAAGCTTTTTGCCGCAGGTTGAAGACATGGTAGCAAAGCTCAATTCAAAGGACTATTCCGACAGACTCGTTTACTGCCCTTATAATGAATGCGACAATACGGTATGGTTCGGAACGCCGCACGACAACGGCGCATGGTACGCATTTGACGATGAGGCAAGGCAGAATTTTTATGCCGCATGGAAAAAAACATATAATCTGATCAGATGCATTGACAGCGATGCGCTCATCGGCGGTCCGGGTTACTGCGATTACGATGCATTTGAAATTGAGGATTTCCTGAAATTCTGCAAAGAGAATGACTGCCTGCCCGATATTATGATTTATCATGAACTCGGAGTCACCTCCTCCTTATGGTGGCAGGATCATATCGATGAATATAAAGAAATTGAAAAGAGCCTCGGCATTGCCGAAATGCCGATTATTATTACCGAATACGGAACAATGGAAGAATGCGGAAATCCCGCCGACATGCTTCAGTATGTTGTCAAAATCGAGCAGTCGGGAGCCTACGCAAACGCCGCATTCTGGAGACTTGCAAACAACCTTTGCGACACGGCGGCAGACGATAACAGTCCCAACTCAAACTGGTGGCTTTTCAGATGGTATGCGGATATGGAAGGCAGTCTGCTTCAATCCGAAATCATCGATATTCTCCACTCTGACTTTGCAAATGTTATTAAATACAACAGAGATAAATTCCATTACTCTCAGCTTACGGGCATGGGCTCAATGACCGAAAACGGAGACAGAATTGAGGTTTTGTGCGGCGGATGCGACTATCCGAGCGATGTTGTTATCAAAAACCTTGACGCTTCTCTGATAGGCAAAAAAGCTGACATCCGAATTGAATGCGTATATTACGAAGGCCTCAGCGGCATTGTCAGCGAACCGATAACAGTCAGAGAATACACCGAAAAAATAAGATTTGATAAGCTGAAAATTGAGCTTAAAAATCCCGACCCTACGGCGGTTTATCATATTGTTGTTACTCCGAATGAGGGCGGCGACATTGAAGAGTTTGAAAACACTGCATTGCCTGTAAGATATGAGTTTGAGGACGGCATCCTCGGCGGCACTGCTTACACATATGACAGCGCATATGCAACAACGGGGCAAATCAGCGGTATGGTCGGCGGTCTTGAGCATGAGGGTGACTCAGTCACCGTTTCATTTGATATTCCCGAAAGCGGAGAATATGAGCTTGACATCATCTTCGGCAATTCCAATGACGGCAGAACACCTGATGACAGAAAGGATTCCCTTGCGCTTCTCACTCTTGACGGTGCGGGCGAAACAGTCAGCTTCCCCAACACGATAAAGAGCGAATATACCGATAAATATATAAAAAATGTTTATCTTGAAAAAGGCACTCACACTCTTACATTTGCTCATAAACAGGGCACATTTGTTGTTGACAGTATGCTGGTAAAGCGTTATGAGGAAAAAGAAGAAATTGCTGTTCTTCCCGACGGCGACAGAACAACCGAAAGCCTGAAATCCTTCCTTGCGGTTGCACCTTACGACGGATACTATAAGGTTGATGCGGGTGTTGAGGCTGAGTTTGCGGTTGACAACGCATACGGAATTCTCAGCGGCGAAACTGCGGTTTATCTTCGCAGAGGTCTTAATTATATTGATATAAAAACTGCCGAAGACATTGAATGTGTAATCACCAAAACTGATAGCAACTCTTCAATTGTTATTGAACCTGCGCAGATGAGTCTTTCCGGCGGCGCAACGCTTGACGGAAGCTTCATCGACGGCATTTCGTCAAACGGCGGAGAGGCTGAATTCACTGTTACCGCACCCGAAGCGGGAAGCTACAGAATGACCGTGCTTTATTCAAACAATGATGAAGGCGGCGTTCATTCATATAATGTTGACCTTATCGAAAGATACATAACAGTCACCTGCAACGGCAAAGCTGAAAATCTCTGGTGCAGAAACACCTACAGCTGGGATACGTTCAAAACAGTCACCCTTGACATCACCCTTGAAGAGGGCGAAAACACGATTGTATTTTCAAATGACGGAAGCGAAAACTTCGTCGGCAGAGAAACCTTTGCGCCGCACATTTCAACGGTTAGAATAAACAAAACAGTAAAATAAATCAATAAAAAAGCGGAAAGCCGGTTGTTATCGGTTTTCCGCTTTTTGCATATCTGTGCCGTATTGCACATTTTAAAATAAAATTTTATAATGTATTAAAAAATTCATGTTACATTTTATAATTTCCGTGACTACATATTAAAGACTGAGAAAGGAGTGAAGACCATGAATCAAAAGCAGCGTGCAAACGCACTCTTGCAGAAATACTACAGCGAATACCGCACCAAGCTTTTTGCCTATTGTCTTTCACGCCTTGACGGAGCACGGGAGACTGCAGATGACTGTGTTCAGGAAGCTTTTATTGTTTTTTATAACAGACTCCTCAGCGGAGAAGAGTTTGAAAATCCGAGAGCATTCCTCTACCGCACGGCAGATAACTTTGTCAAACGGGAAAAGCAAAAGGCCGCAACTGAAATGCGCAGGGAAATTCCTCTTGAAAGCGCACGGGATATTGCTGTCAACGATGAAGATTTTACTGCACGGCTTGATGCAATTGATTATGAAATGTTTGCTGAAACGCTTATTGCTCTTTTATCAGACGAAGAAAAGATAATCTATGATTTGCGGTATACGCAAAAAATCAGTGTTGAGGAAATTGCGAATATTCTCGGAATATCAAGACCCGCCGCTTCAATGAGGCTTATGCGTTTAAGAAACAAAATAAAGGAAATGGTCTACTCTGCAAATATTGATATGAAAGGAGGCTGACGGAACAATGACAGTAAATAAAGAAATACTTCTGCATCCCGATTTTATGAACAGCTTTTCCGATGAGCTTTGCACAATGCTCGAAGCTCTTATTGATGCCGAATTTGAAAATGGTGATGATGCGGATTTTGATTTTATTGATGAATGTGCAAATGCCGTAAACGCAATCCGTTCGGGCAATGATGTGCAGATTCTCCCCGTTATTTCACGCAGGGATTTCATGAGAAAAATCGGTATGAAAACCGACAGAAAAGCCGGAGCACTTATTGCCGCATGTGCGGCAGTTGCAATCATTTTTACCGCAGGCACACAGATTGAAATTGAAGAAAACATTTCAATCGTTCAGGCTCTTTCAGGCATTGTTTCGGATTACTTTACCGACAGAAAACAGATTGAAGTAACAACCACACAGCCTGCAACTACCGCAGAAAAAGAAGCGGGTATAATAAGCATCTGCGTTGAAACAACGCCCGAATTCAAAACGGAGTACTGTGTGGGCGAAAAATTCAGCAGCAAAGGAATCAGGGTTTTCGGTGAATACGATAACGGCGAAAGGCTGCTTCTTCATAACGGTGATTACACTGTTGAGGTTTCCGAAGATTTCGGCACACAGCCAAAATATGAAACGGTTAAGATTTCGTCTTGCGGTTTTACTCAGACCGTTGAAGTGAGAGTTATCGAAAGCGTTGAAACAAAGAAGCTGACATCAATCTATGCCGTATTTCCTGAGGTTTTTGATTTCACGGCAAACGATCTGAACAACATCGACTTTTCAGAAATGCAGGTTTATGCAGTTTACAGCGACGGCAGCGAAAAAGAGCTTAACGGCAAAGAATATTCGGTTGATTATGAATACAGCGGAAAGCTTTTTAAAAGCAGCGTTAAAGTAACCGTAAAGCATGAAGGCTGCTCATGCTCGTTTGTAATCAATGAGAAGTAATGTCACGGAGGTGAAACTTATGACTAAAAAAATACTTTCTTTTATGATGGCTGCTGCATTGGTTTTGTCTGCTTTTGCCGGAATGAATCTTAGCCTTACTGCCGCTTCCGCACTTCAGGTTTTGGAGTCGGGTGATTATGAATATACAGTTAACCATAAAAATGAGGTTAAAATTCTGAGCTATCTCGGCAATGACCGTCAGGTAGTTATTCCGTCGGAAATTGACGGCAATCCCGTTGTTGAAATAGGCAGATACAGCTTCAACGGAGTTGAAAGAATTCAGGATGACGGCATTCACTTTGAAAATCATCCCAACGCAAGAAATAACAAAAGAATCAAAAAAATCACAATTCCGTCAACGGTCAGAATAATCGGCGAAAGAGCCTTCGGGAATATGAATAACCTTAATGAGGTCGTTTTCAGCGAAGGTCTTAAAACTATTGAACCGTATGCGTTTGTTGACTGTTCAAAGCTTGAAAGCATAAATCTTCCCGACAGTCTTGTTGACTTCACTCTTCTCGCTTCAGAAGGCACTTCAATAGAAGAACTCGTTCTCGGAACAAATGTTGAAATGCTTTGCCTTGAAGATTTTAACGGCTCAAAAGTTAAGAAAATCACCTGCAACGCCGATGAGATTTATTTTGAAACGGTGCGTTTTGAAGGCGATTCCGTACTCGAAGAAATCGTTATAAACGGAAATCTTTATGACGGTTTTACCAACCGAAAAACTCCGATAAAAAGAATTGTCTGCAACGGTGAAGCGACTTATGATGCAGTTCTTGAAATGAAGGCGGCGGGGTTTGAATTCTGCAGCGATGTTAACGGAGACAATATTGTTTTCTCAAAGAACAACGAAGACACTAAACAAACCTATGATGCTGACGGATTCAGATATTATCTTAATGAAAAATCGGAAGCTGTAATCACAAGATATATCGGCGGCGAAAGTAATGTTACCGTACCTTCGGCGCTCGGCGGTCATAAGGTAACGGCAATTGCGCCGCTTGCATTTTCGAGCTTAAAATCAACAGTATACAGCGGTCTTGTTTTTGCCGATGACAGATATATCGCCGAAGACCTGCTGGTATCGGTTACTCTGCCCGACACGGTAAAAACCATCGGTAAATATGCATTCGCACAGAATCATTCGCTTGAAAAAATCAACATTCCCACAGGTATCGAAAGAATTCCTGCAGAATGCTTTTTCAACTGTGATTCATTGACAAATATTGTTCTTCCCGAAAGCGTAGCTGAGATAGACAATATGGCATTCAGATGGTGCGAAAGTCTTGAAAATGTTGAGATTCCCGGTGTTTTGAAAATAGGTGACCGTGCATTCCAAAAATGTGAATCGCTTATAAGAATTGAAATGAAAGGCGTTGAAAAAGTAGGAGACAATGCTTTTCAGCTTTGCAAGGCTCTTTCAGATGTCGGATATTCGGCTAAACTCAGGGAAGTAGGTATCGGCTCGTTCTCCGACTGCAATCTTACGGGAACGCTCGATATATCTTCTGTTGTAAAAATCGGCGCAGGCGCATTTATGGATACCAATATTGAAAAGGTTATTCTTAATGATAACCTTGAGAGGCTTGAATACGGTGTTTTTCAGGGATGCACCTTGCTTGAAGAAATCAATTTTCCGTCAAAGCTTGTTTCAATCGGAGAATGCTGTTTCAGAATGACGGGAATCAACAAAGCGGTGTTCAACGAGGGGCTTAAGGAAATCGGTGCTCTGGCTTTTGACTATTGCAAAGAGCTTTATATACTCGAACTTCCCGACAGCATCGAAAAGATAGACATATATGCATTTCAGGATACTCTTATTGAAATCGTGACCATCCCCGAAAATCTCAGGATTATCGGCTACGGAGCATTCAAAAACTGCAAAGAGCTTGATATTCTTCATTTCAATGCAAAAAATTGCAGGGTTGATCTGGCGGACCAGAATTATCAGGATAAGACCGATGAGCTGGGTAATGCTCCGCCGTTTATCGGATGCAAATTAAGAGAAATATATTTTGGTGACGGTGTGACGTCAATCGGCGGATACTCCGCACCGTCCGGCACTTTTGAGGATTGCTCTCTGCTTCAATCTGTTATGATTCCCGACAGCGTTTCCGTTATCGGTACAGCGGCTTTCAAAAACTGCACATCTCTTGAAACCGTGATTATCCCCGGCAGCGTAACAGAAATTGCCGACGATGCTTTTGACGGCTGCGATAATCTTACGATTCTCTGCTTTGAGAATTCCTATGTCCATGCCTACGCACAGGCGCAGGGAATAAAGGTCAGCACATTCGTTGTTGCACCCATCCCGAATCAGACATATACGGGAAAGGGAATTGAGCCCGCAGTTTCCGTTTCGTTTATGGGTGACAAGCTTGACAAAAATATTGATTTCGGCGTAACCTATGCAAACAACATCAATGTGGGCGAAGCCGATGTCACGGTCAAGGGCAAGGGAGATTATAAGAATTTCTCCAACACAGTTAAATTCACAATAGTAACAAAAAGTATTTCCTCGGCAACAATCGCCCCCGTTGCAGACCAACCGTACACGGGCTCTGCGGTTACTCCCGAGCTTACCGTAACCGACGGTTCGACGCTTCTCAGGGAAGGCAGGGATTACACCGCTTCCTTCACCGACAACAGAAAGGAAGGCACGGCAACGGTTAAGGTTACGGGCAAGGGCAACTATTCAGGCAGTCTTTCAGCGGAATTCCGGATAGTAAAAATGAGCGGCAGTCAGAGCTTTTTCAGCAGAATGATTTCTGCAATAAGCTCAGTGTTTATCAGAATCAGAGCCGCTTTTGCAGGCATTTTCAATTAACTCACGGAGGTTTGAAATGAAAAGCAAAATAAAAAGAATTCTCTCTGCAACGCTTTCCTTACTGATTCTTCTCGGTGCTATGCCGCTCAGTGCTTCAGCCGAAAGAGAAGTCACCGAAGGAATGTATACATATTATATTTCACAAACGGGCAGATGCATCATCACCAAGGGTGACCCTTCATTAAGCGGAGAACTGGTGATTCCCGATGAGCTCGGCGGGGTGCCCGTCAGAGAAATCGGCAAATCGGCTTTTCTGAGCAATAAAAACATAACTTCAATAACATTCCCCGAAACCGTTACCGAGATTGCCGATTCCGCATTCGGCGGCTGCAACGGTTTAACAGAGGTTACAATTCCCGATACAGTTACCGTTCTCGGTGACGGAGCATTTTCTGATTGCAAAAACCTTGTTTCAGTTTCAACAGGCAACGGCATAACCGCAATCGGTGTGCGCACTTTTCATTGGTGCGATTCTCTCAGGAATGTTACAATAGGCAGCAATGTTACGGTTATCGGCGAAGAAGCGTTTTCCGAATCCAAAGCACTTGAAAGCATTGTTATTCCCGATAATGTAACGGAAATCGGTCGATATGCATTCTCCTGTTGTTCCGCTCTTTCTTCGGTTGAAATCGGAAAAGGTATAAAAACAATCGGCTATCGTGCATTCAAGGATTGTTCTTCACTTGGCGAATTTGCAATTCCCGATAATGTTGAAGTGATTGAAGCAGAGGCTTTCCGCGGCAACAGCGTCACTAAGCTGACTATCGGTAAGGGTGTCAGGGATATCGGCGATGCTTTTGTTACCTGTGATTCTCTTCAAGCCGTTGTTGTTGACGAAGAAAACCCTTATTTCTCTTCCGACAGCGAAGGTGTAATTTTCAACAAGGACAAAACAGTTCTGTTCGCTTTTCCGCAAGCCAACCATTCAAACAGCTATGTTATTCCCGATGGGGTAAAGACTATTGAAGCCAAAGCATTTTATGATTTGCCGAGGATGAAGTCGATAACAATGCCCGATACCGTGACTGAAATCGGTGACGATGCTTTTAATGACTGCATCAACCTTGAATCTCTTAATATTTCCAAAAACGTTGTTTCAATCGGAAAGTATGCGTTCAGAGATTGCGAGAAAATAAAAGAAGCCGTGTTGCCTGACACCTTGAAAACTATGGGTACAGGAGCATTTTACGGCTGCCACAGCCTCAGAACTCTGACTCTCGGCAACAGCCTTGAAGCAATTCCTCACAGTGCGTTCAACGGATGCAGCATTAAATCGGTTATAATTCCCGACAGTGTCAAATCAATCGGTGATTATGCTTTTGACGGTTGTGTAATAAGCGAGCTTAAAATAGGTAACGGCGTTGAGACAATCGGAGGAGAAGCGTTTTCTCAGTGTCCTCTCACAAGCGTTGTTATACCGGACAGCGTAAGAGAAATCGGTTGGGCTGCGTTTGAAGGATGCAGTTCAATGACATCTTTAAAGCTTGGCAGAAACGTTGAAATAATCGGTAAGAGTGCTTTCAAAAATTCAAGAATAGACACTCTTGTTATTCCTTCAAGCGTCAAAAAGATAGGAGCAAATGCATTCAATCTCTGCTATGATTTCAGGTATTGCGGAACGGAAGAGGAATGGGCAGAGGTTATAATCAGCGGTGAATTGAATGATAACTTCACTATTAAAAACTATGTCACATTCAACTACGCTCCCGATGATTTCGGAACGGTTTCAGTAAGTGATTTGTCAATCAATTATAAATCAACGGCAAAGCTTAATCCCTCTGCAAATATCTCAGAGAAATATAATTATAAATTCACTTATAAATCGTCAGACCCTTCGGTTGCAACGGTCGATGAAAACGGAAACGTGACTGCAATCGGCAAGGGTACGGCAACAATCACCTGCAGAGCGGTTGACGAAAACGGATATTCCGCAACAGATACTTGCACCGTAACCGTAAAATACAGCATAATACAGTGGATAATAAACATCCTTCTTTTAGGATTTTTATGGTATTAAAACATGGAGGCAATGCATATGAAAAAGACAGTCTCATTGATTCTCGCATTTATTATGATTCTTGCAGTTGCACCGCTGAACACATTTGCGTTTGAACCCGATAAGCTTGTTGAGAATATAGAAATTACCGTTGACACAAGAATCGCAGACAAAACTCCTTCGGAATGTGCCGATTTCCTTACGGTCAGCGGAGAGGGCGTTAAGTTTGATTACAGCACTTTCAAGGCAACCTACATTGACGGTCATTTCAACAGCGGCGTCAAGGAAGCTGAAGTGTTTGAAGAAGACAGAAGCTATTCATCCATTCTATACATTTATCCCGAAGAAGGCTATATTCTTCCGAGTAACACCCAGAATATCAATGTAAAATATACCGTTATCCGTGAAGCGGGCACGTTTGACGGCTCTTTTACAATTACATCAGAGGAGATATATTACGATGATGAATTGGCGGGCTATTATAAAATACTGATTCACTACAGAGCCGAAAATCAGGTGCCCACGGGCGCCGCAAAAATACCGTACTTAATCGCAAAATTCCTTGAATCAATCGCAAAATTCTTTACAGAAACATTTATTCAGCCGATAGTAGATTTATTAACCGATTCCCGACGCTGAACATAAAAACACGGCTTGCAGTTGTTGCGCTGCAAGCCGTGTTTGTTTATCTGAAAATTAAGGCTGAACAGGTACGGGGTGATCCTCGCTGACATGTTCAATGGTTATGAAATTATTTCTTTTTGCATACGCCCATTTCATCCTGAAAGCCTTGCATGCACCGTCAACGGGCATATAAAGCTGACCTTCGTTGCCTCTGAAAACCTTTTCTCCAAGGTCATGCTCACCTTTTTCGGTCTGAGCGATACTGCTGTTTTCGGTGAATGTTACCGTATGTCCGTAAAGACTGAGAGTAACCTTGCCCGCTTCGCGCTTTTCTTCGCCGCCAACGAAACGGATAAGCGTTGCGAACGGGATATACCACACACCGTCCTTGCAAAGAGCGGGAGTTGATGCGGCGCAAAGACCGAGGTCAACGCCTTTATAGAAAATTCTTGTTCTTCCCTCACCGAAAATCGGTGCAACTCTGTAGGGGCGGATTTCATCCTTTTCTTTATCGATACGGCATTCGTCAACTACCCTGCCGTCATCAAGCTCAGCGATGAAAGTCATCTTGTCACCGTCAACCCCAACAAGAGCGAACATGCAGTTCATCTCTTCCTGAGGATAGAATGAGCAATGCCAGACCTTATCGGTGGTCTTTGTGCCGGGCGGATTCATGTGACCGTTGCCAAGCTCATAATGCACCGTACCCTGTGACGGACGGTCAAAAAGCTCTTCGTTGCGGATAGGATAGCTTCTCGAGAAGTTATGCTCATGACCCGAGAAAAGAACATCGAGCTTTTCCATGCACTCTCTCATCATCGGATATGCATCGTCATTCGCAAGGTTGGGGCCGCTGTAATAAATCGGGAAATGGTAAGCTCCGAGCTTCCATGTCTTATCGCTGTTTTCGATATCCTTAACCGCCCAGTCATTGACAAGCTCAGGCTCATTGACGCCGAAAACAAGAAAATGAACATTGCCGTAATCAAACGAATAGTTTTCCGTCTGCCAGCCCTCGGGTCCGTTTTTGGGATAAGAATATTCAAGCTGAGTGTTGAAAAATTCGGCAGGCTCAGCATAGTATCTGTCAACTTCTTGCGGGAAATACTCCCTGAATCCCCTGTTATCGTGGTTACCGCAGCACATCATATAGGGCAGATGCTCCATTATCCCCTGCATACCCTCATACATTGCGTTCCACTGAATTTCATGCTGACCGCAGTTTGTGTTATCGCCAGCGGTAAGAATAAATCTGACATCGGGATATTTTTCAAGAGTTGCTTTAAGGAATCTGTTCAATGCCGAATAATCGGGATTGTAATGGTCGGTATCCTTCTGATGGTCTGAAATTGCAATGAATCTGAATTTCGTCAGATTCTCTTCCTCGGTATCAAACCAATATTCCCCGCTACGGTTTTTATCGTCTCCGCAGGTGTAATAATATCTCGTTCCCGCTTTGAGATTTTTTGCCGTTGCAAAGAAAAGATTGCTTGTATTCACATCGCTTTTGAAGGGCTTTACAATCGCTTCGGCTCTCGCCTTTTCTCCGCCCTTTTCGTAATACTCAAGGTATCCGTTTTCAACATCAAGGCTTGCACGCCATCTGACTGTCATTGAGCTTTTTGCATCGCCGGAAATGCTTAGCATTATCTGGTCGGGCTTTTCAGTTGCAAGTCTTAAATTAGGTTGTTTGCTCATATTATTACCTTCTCTTAATTATAAGTCGGCGGGAGAAAGCCCCCGCCCTACGATTATTTTAATGTTATTTTAAAGAGTCTTGCGCCGTGAGAATTAACTTTTGCAGCAAATTCGCCGTCGGTTACGGCATATTCCTCATGAGCCCACATATCCCATACACGGTAGCTCATGCCGCCCATTGCTATATCAGTCACATCAAAGCTGATCTCTCTTGCTTCGTCATCAGTATTGAAAAGAGCAACATATTTGCAGTTTTCGCCCTTTGAGGTCCAGACAATCTCGCCCTTGCCGTCGGTTTCTTCTCTTCTGAACTGCTTTGCACCGCTTGAATTTTTAAGCATATCGATAAGCTCTCTGTTCTGAAGAAGAGAGAGGGTGAACTCATCGTTATCACGCATTTCGCCGCCCATCATGAGGGGTGAACGGAAGATTCCCCAAAGAGTCATCATTGTTATCTGCTCGTCCTTGGTGAAGCGGGTGTATCTGCCTCTGTATTCTTCAAGCTTTTCAGTCAGCTGAAGGCGACCGAGAGGAAGCATATCGCAATCGGGCCATGCGCCGGGCTGAACATAATTCTGCCATGAGTAACAACGCTCAAACATTGAATGAAGCTTGTCCCAGCTATCCCAGAAATCGCCTGTCATTCGCCACATATTTGCGTTTGCTGCAAGATGTTCATGCTCCCACACGGGGGCGGGACCGGGCGAGAGGCTGAGCACCATATCCCTGCCGCATTTGTCAATTGCTTCTCTGAGCATTTCTATTTCGTCTCTTGCCGAATAGGGATTATCCTTCAAGAATTCGGTGTTTGCTATGTCATCGCATTTGATGTAGTCCACACCCCATGAAGCATAAAGCTCAAAAAGAGAATCGTAATATTCCTGAGCGCCCTTTGCCTTGCGGTTAACACCGTACATATCAGTCTGCCACGGGCAAACGGAAAACTGCAGAGCAATGTCTCTTGCGGTTACTCCGTCACATTTTATCTTTGTGTTCTGATGAACAGCCTGACGGGGAATTCCTCTCATGATATGTATTCCGAATTTGAGTCCGAGCGAATGAACATAATCCGCAATGGGCTTGAAGCCCTTTCCGCCTGCCGAAGAAGGGAATCTTTCGGGCGCAGGAATAAGGCGTGAATACTCATCCATATAAAGAGGAACGAAATTATGGTAATAATAGCAGTCTGCGGTAGGCTCAGACCACTGAATGTCGCAAACAACATATTCCCAGCCGTAATCCTTGAGGTGTTTTGCCATATAGTCCGCATTGGCAAGAAGCTGCTCCTCGTTAACGGCTGCGCCGTAGCAGTCCCAGCTGTTCCAGCCCATGGGGGGTGTCATTGCAAGTCTTTTATGCATCGGTTAACCTTCTTTCTTATATATTCTTATTCCGAATTCTGCCTGAACACCGAGGGTATCCAGAGCGTCAATTTTCTTTTGATCGTCTATGCCCGTTTTGTAATAATAAGGCGTCATTCTGAAGAGATTAAGTATATCTTCATTGGAGCAAAGCTCAATTCTGCGGCGGATTTTCACTTCTTCAACCAACCCAAAGCCCTCGGTTTCCGCCGGCGGCACCTCATTGAGATAAGGCTTGTCGTAAATCGCTTTTTTCAGCTCAATAAGATGATTTTCAAGAGGTATAACCTTAATCAGAAAGCCGCCTTTTTTCAGCACTCTGAAAAATTCCGCATCTGACTCGGGCGCAAAAACATTGAGCACCGCATCAAGCGATAAATCTGCAAACGGAAGAGAAAAAATGCTTGCAACCGCAGTCGGATAGCCGCATTTTCTCTTGAAAGCAAACTCAAGAGCGTCTTTCGAAATATCAATTCCGAAAAAGCTGATTTCCGAACCCGCATTTCTCATCTGTTCAAATATTCTTGAAGAATAATAGCATTCTCCGCAGCCCACATCGGCGGCAAGCTCAGCATTTCCGAGATATTTCCGCGAAACTTTGCAGAGCTCGTCACGCAGGAATCCGTAATATCCTCTGTCAAGGAAATCACGCCTTGATCTTATCATAAGTCTGTCATCACCGTGGCGTTTTGCTGATGATTTCTGCGACTGAAGCAGATTCACATAGCCGAACTTCGATTTGTCGAAGCAGTGGTTGTTTTCACATCGGTAAAGCTGACCGCAGTCAACAAGCGCCGCCTTACAGACAGGACAGATAAATCCGCTCATTTCTTTACCCTGCAGCTTTCGATTTTCTTCATCATGCTTCTGCCGAGGTCATGCATGAATCTTTCGCATGAAGGCAGAACATCAGCGGGGAAATCCCTGAGGAATCCGTCTGCTTCATATGTAAAATTACCTTTATAACCAATCTCGCCGAGAGCGGTAAGGATTGCATCCCAATCCATCTCCATGAGGTAAGGAATCGTGTGGCTGTCATGGATATTATCGTTATCGTGAATATGAAGAGCGCCGAGCCTTTCGCCGCCCATTTCTCTTATCATTGAAGCGGCATTATCGCCGACAAGACCGCAATGGCCGAGATCAAGGCAGGTTGTAAAGTTCTTTGTATTGAGTGAATCGTAATAATCGTTGAATTCGCTTGCAACACTGCACACATTGGGGTAAATCTTCTTTGCGGCATCATCCCAGCCCCACATATTTTCAAGCGCTATTTTAACGCCGTATTCAGCCGCATAGGGCTCAAGCTTATGATAAAGCTCCATATTCTGCGCTTTCTGATCCGAGCTGAACTGAACGGGATGAACAACGCAGATTTTCGCATCAAGCATGCCCGCAATTTCAAGCGATCTTTTCAGCTTTTCAAACATCTTTTCATTATACTCAGCATTACCCTCTCTGCATGAAGGAAACGGAGAATGAGCCTGTTCAAAGGTCTTTCCGTAGGAAGCGGCAATATCCGCAAGATTCTTTACATGTTTTATATATTCACTTGTATTTAAAATGTCATCGTCAGCCGACATTTTGAACATTGAGTAATCAAGTCCGTCAAAACCGCTTTCGCATATTATGCGAACGGCAGCCTCATCGCCCAAGCGATCCGAAAGAACTTCTGTCTGAGTTACAAGCTTCATAGAGAAACCTCGTTTTTGAATATAAAATATTATATCAGCTTTATCAGGCTTTAACAAGCAGAATAATTAAAAATATAAGTTAAAATTAAATAAATATTAACAATTTATCGGTTGACTTTTTTTCTAAAATATAATAAATTATAATAAATTATTAGTTGACAGAGTTCGTTGGGGGTGCATGAATTGGCAAAGGCCGAATACAGAAGTTCTATAAGATCAAAAAATTTAATCAAAAAAGCTTTGGCAAAGCTTATTCACGAAAAGGACATTTCAAAAATCACGGTTTCCGATATTATCAGGGAAGCCGATATCAGCAGAGGCACTTTTTATGCTCATTTTTCTGATATCAACAGCGTTGTTGAACAGATAGAGTGCGAAGAAGTTCAGAAACTCATGGATTTCGTTGACAGATTCAAGGTTGAAAGCGCAGTTGACAACACCCCTCTTTTCATAAATAAGGTCTGTGATTATCTTTACAGGGACATGGAGTATTACAAGATGCTTGCGAACTCCAAAATTCTGAATAATTTCATTTCAAGACTCGTTAATATTTATTACGATTCGCTCATAGAAGTAATGAACGTCAAAGGCTCACCCGAAGAGCAGAACAAGGCAAACATTTACCTGCTTTATATCACCTCGGGCGCAAAGGATGTTCTTATCGCATGGCTTAACGGCGACCTCAAAGGAACACCCGCAGAGATTTCCGAAATTCTCGGTGATCTCATTGACCTTACAAAACTTTATTACAACAAAAAATCCGTCTGATATCACGCAGAAACATGTAACAAAAAGCGACTTACAGTGGTGTAACCATTGCAAGCCGCTTGTTTTTTTGCTTATTGAATTTTATCCGCCAACGCCGAGAAGCCCGAGCAGACCGTATGAGAAAGCGCTCATAATAAGGTTTGCGATAAGAACTCCGAGCGCAATAACGGGAAACGATATTTTTATTCTCATATCAAGAAGTGCCGCTATCAGAGCGCCTGTCCATCCTCCCGTTCCCGGAAGAGGAATTGCAACAAAAGTAAGAAGTCCCCACTTGCTGCTCTTTTTAACCTTCTCGCTCTTCCTCAGAGAGCTTGTTTCAAGCTTGTTGACAAGCTTGGCGGTTACTTTGAATTTCTTGAGAAACTCAAATATTTTTCTGATAAAAAGCAGAATGAACGGAATGGGCAGAATGTTTCCGATATAGCAGATGACAAAGGCTTTAAGAAGCTCAACGCCGAGAAGCTTTGCCGCTATCATTCCGCCTCTGAGTTCAAGAATCGGAAACATCGAAACCAGAAAAATTATCAGCTCTTCAGGAATGCTTCCCTGAAAAATTCCGACGATATAATCTGTTATTGCCTGCGTCATTTTTTATCTCCTTATTTTTTAAATCACATGCTGTTCAACAAGAAAATCATGGGCACTCTGAAGAATGTTTCTGTCATTGATGAAACGCAGCGTATCCATTGCCTTTTCGTAGCTGAGCCAGATATAATCCTCGATTTCCTCTCTCTGAATTGTTGTCTGAGTGTCCTTCGTTTTTGCAAGGAAAATGGTTACGGATTTTTCAACTCTTCCCTGAATTGTATATTCCGATTTGGAAGCAAACTGCGGAAGAATCTGAATATGGATTCCCGTTTCTTCAAGCACCTCTCTGATTGCGGTCTGCTCAAAGGTTTCGCCCTTTTCGACATGACCTTTGGGGAATCCCCAGTGAGTGCTTCTTCTGTTCTTGATAAGAAGATATCTTATTTCATCGTTGATTCTGCGGTAGACAACCGCACCGCAGGAACGCTCATAGAGGCATTCGAGCTTATACTCTCTTCCTTTTTCCGCAAAAGCGATGGCATCCTCAATCTGATAAGAAATAAATCTCATGCTCTTAGGGGCAACAACATAAACTACGGGGCTTCCGTCGCCCCTTTTGATTGCCGCAATCACTCTTCCGTCAAAGGTTCTGACGGGATGGTTGATTCCCATGATATAAGCACCGTGCGAAACATTATCGTAGCGCTTTTTTCCTTCAATTGCACCGAAATTAAGCTGATAGACAAAGCCGAACTGCCTGTTTACGGAGCGGATAGGGTTTGTTACCCTGACTCTGACATATTTGCCGAGCATTTTCACCACACCTTTCAAAAGGTCCGTACGAACCCAAGATAAATACTTTACAATTATACAAGATATCGGCAGTTAAAACAATAGTTTTTTTTGATTTTTTTATTTTTATTCAAATTTATCATGTAAACTTACTCAGTAAATAGCACTTGATTTATATATATAAAGTATGGTAAAATGTTTTATACTTTTTGAAAGGCATATTTCCGCCACGGCTGCGTTAAAAATCTTTGAAATAGCCTCGTATGGAAAAGAGAAAAACGCCCAAATGTGCGTGAGATATTGTATTTCAGACATATAGGATTACTGTTTCAAAAAGTATTTATAAAATTACGAAAGCGGTGAACCCGATGAAAAAAATCCTTATAGCCGATGACGAAGCAAGAATCCGCCGCCTTGTGTGCGACTTTCTTAAAAATGCCGGCTTCGAAACCGTTGAAGCAGTTGACGGCAGGGACGCAATTGAAAAATTCTTTTCACTCGGAAGTTTTGACCTTGTTATATGCGATATCATGATGCCCGAAGCTGACGGCTGGGAGGTCTGCAAAACAATCAGAGAAAAAAGCGCAGTCCCCTTTCTTATGCTTACGGCAAGAAGTCAGGAATTCGATGAGCTTATGTCCTTCGAATCAGGCGCCGACGATTTCGTAACAAAGCCCTTCAGCCCGACAGTTCTCGTCAAAAGAGTTGAGGCTCTCATCAAGCGCAGCGAGAATGCAGCCGCAAAAAACAATTCCGAAACCATTAAAATTGACGGGCTCGTTATTGACATTCCCGCTCACTCGGTTGCCGTTGACTCTCAGGCTATCGACCTGACGATAAAAGAACATAATATTCTTCTCAAGCTTTCTGCAAATCCCGGAAGAATTTATTCAAGAGAACAGCTTCTTGACGATATCTGGGGCATTGATTTTGCAGGCGACCCGAGAACGGTTGACTCTCATGTTGCAAGGCTCAGAACAAAGCTCGGCGCATGGGGCGAAAATCATCTTAAAACAGTTTACGGTGTAGGATACAAAATTGAGGTGTAAAAAGTTTTGAAAAAGCTTTTAACAAAGTTAAAACTAAGTCGGATAAGGGCGAAGCTTTTCGCAATCATCATGTCCGCACTGGCACTGTTCCTCATAATGATCGGTATTTTCAGTACACCAATCATTTTTCGGGTTTTCGCATTCCGAACCTATAATCAGCTTGTTGACATAGGCGATGAAATTGCGTTCTGCTCACCCAATTCAATAACATATTATTTTGACCTTCACTCAATAGCAACCCGCAACGGAGTCAGCTTTGAAATTATTGATAGCGGCGGTCTTCTGCTTTACACCTCTGCAAACGGAACCTCGGCATACAGTAGCGAGCACTTCGCCTCCTCCTCCAGCTACAAAAGCGATTATTCGCAGATGGTCGCTTCGGAGGAATATGACGATTTTGACAGATACCATAATTTTGAGGTCAAAAGACAAGTCGGCTCAAGCACCGACTATTTCGTTTACCGTCACGAGCTCGATGACGGAGACATGGTATATATTTACTCCAAGGTTGCCGATGTTGCAACAACCTCGGAGGTTGCAGGTCAGGTTTTCTCATTCATAAGCGGAGTTTTTATTATTATCATTTCGCTGATAATATATATCGTTATTTCAAAATTCACAAAACCTCTTATGGAAATGAACAGAATAACAAAGAGGATGGCATCACTTGACTTCGGTCAGAAATGCGCTGACTACGGTAAAGACGAAATCGGCGAGCTCGGAAAAAGCATCAACATTCTTTCAACCACCCTCGACTCAACTCTCGTTGACCTCAAAGATAAGAATGATCAGCTCGAAAAAGATATTGAGAGACGGCATGCTCTTGACAACGCAAGAAAATCCTTCATCAGCAACGTTTCTCATGAGCTGAAAACCCCGATTGCGATTATTTCGGGATATGCGGAGGGGCTCTGCGAAGGTATCAGCGATGACCCTGAAGTAATCAAAGAATACTGCCAGATTATTCATGACGAAAGCCAGAAAATGAACGCGCTCGTTGTTGAACTTCTTGAGCTTTCAAAGCTTGAAAGCCAGACACAGTCATTCGAGCCTGAAAGCTTTGATGTCGGCATGAAAATATCTTCATTGCTTAACCATCTTTCTCTTCAGTTTGAAAGAAACGGAATCACGGTCACAAATCATGTACCGTCTCCCCTCTTCTGCTACGCTCAGGAGGATAAAATTGAAATAGTTCTTAAAAACTACATTACCAATGCCGTTTCACACTGCTCAGGCAGCAAGCAGATTGTTATCGGCTGCAAAGAACTGAAGAGAACAATTGAATTCTCTGTTTTCAACACAGGCGAGCATATTGCAAAGCATGATTTCCCCGAGCTGTGGGACAGCTTCTACAGAGCGGACAAGGCTCACGGTAGAACCGAAAACCGCTTCGGTCTCGGTCTTTCAATCGTTAAAAGCATCATGACTAGCCACCGCTGTAATTACGGCGTTGCAAACGTTGAGAACGGCGTTGTTTTCACATTTGAAGTTGCAAAGGATTCAAGTTATTATGACAAAAAGAAATAAAAAAGCTTTTCACAGAGCGGTCTGTCTGACGGTTATTGCCGCAATGCTTTTCTCCGTTTTCGCAGCCTGCTCAAAGGAAGAGGAAACGGGAATAAGAACGGTTAAATCCGTTTCAAGCAGAAACACGATAACCAATCAGTCTCCCGATTCCGCTCTTCATTATTCCGAAAGCAGATCAGCTTTTACTGAAAAGGCAGCCGCTTCGGGACTTATCGAAATGCATATTGATAAAGATAAGAACTCATTCTGCATTCTTGAAACGGGAAGCAATCAGGTCTGGAGCGCACTTCCGCTTTCCGACTCGGTCACAGACGGCAAAAAACTGCAAAGCGAGGCAAGCATCGTTTCTTTAAAGGTTATCGGCGGCACCGATATTTATTATCTCAACACTCAGGATAATTCCCTTGCCTATAAAAAAGCTTCATATCAGCTTACCGATAACGGTGCAAGCTTCAGCTACGATATATTCACAGATGCAAAAACCGCTGAAAAAACCGCATATGAAAAGAACGATATCGGCTTCAATGTTACGGTCAATGTTGCTCTCGTTGACGGAAGCGCAGTTGTCTCAATAACACATAAAAACATCACGGGAAATCCGGATGCATATATAGAAGAAATTGAGCTTCTGAATTATTTCGGCGCTTACAGCTCTTCATATGACGAAGATTTTCTCCTTGTTCCAGACGGAAGCGGCGCAATAATCAAAACCGCCATTTATGATGAAGCATTTGAATCTCTCTCATTTGATGTTTACGGAAACGATGCTTCGGTCGGAGAAACGGCTTCGGGAACGGCAATTGTGCCCGCTTTCGGCATAAAGCACGGAGACATTGCTTTTGTTTCTCTCATTCAGCAGGGCGATGCGGTTTCTTCAATAAAAGCTGAAAAAGCCAAAACCGCAGGAGAATACAACAGAGTTTATCCGTCTTTTCTTATCACTCCCGCAGTTTATGAAAATGAAACTCTTTATATTTCAAACACATCCCACAGCTCGGAAATTTCTCTTTGCTACCGTTTCCTTTCAGGAAGCAACGCAACCTATGCGGGGCTTGCTTCTGCTTGCCGAGAGCAGCTCATCAGAAACTCCTTGCTTTCAACGGGAACGGTTGAAGCGAGCGACTACCTCCCCTTCTCGCTGACACTTACGGGAGCGGTAAAGAAATCAATCGGTCCGCTCAGATATACCTCGGTGCTGACAACCTTTGAGCAGGCAGGCGATATGCTCGTCCGAATGAAAAACAAGGGTATCAATAACATCAGCGTAAGATATACCGGTGTTTTCAGCGGTGCAACGGACAGCGAAGCAATTGAAGACTCAAAGATTCTTTCAAAGCTCGGCGGTACTGAAGGACTCTCTGAATTATACAGCTACATTTCAGCTCAGAAAATGAGTCTTTTCCTTGATGTCAGTCTTTTCACCGATGCTTCGGGCTTCTCGGGTGCGGGAGCGGTTGATATAAGAAAAAACCGCACATCCTTCACTCCCGGAAACCGCATTGTCGATTATATGGACGAAACTGTCAAAAGCACCGAACTCAGGAAACTGAGCAAGCTTTCGAAGGTTGTTTCTCAGGTTCTTACCGATACGAGATATTACGGCTTTTCCGGCTTTTGCTTCAACGATGTCGGCAGCATCCTTTATTCTGATTTTTCTCAGGGAGGAATGCTCAGGGAAGAAGCTGCGGACACAATCCAGAAAGCAATTGGTCCGCTCTCAACGGGTCATTCAACCATGGCGGTAAAAGGCAATTTCTATATGCTCAAGAATATTGATTCGGTTATTGACCTTCCGCTCAAGGCATCTGCTGCGCAAAGCGGCGCTTATTATTCCGTTCCGTTTGTTGAGCTGATTCTTCACGGAATCACCGACTATTCGGGCGAACCTATAAACACGGACAGAAACATTGAAGAAGCGCTTCTCAGAAGCATTGAATACGGCGCCTGCCCCCATTTTGAATGGAATTACGAATCTCTTGTCAACAACACGCAGGATGACCCGTTTTATTATGACAACACCATCAACACGGCGGCTGAATTCTACACAAAGGCAAACGAAACTCTCAATGACCTGCGTGATGCAAGAATGACCGACCATTATGAGGTTGATGACGGCGTTTTCTGCACCGAATACGACACGGGTGCAATGGTTTATGTCAACTATACAGACAGCGAATATCCCGTTCTCGGCGCAGTTGTCGAAGCAAGAAGCTTTTTAAGAATAAACTGATTTCACGGAGGTTTTATTTATGCCTTATATCAAAACAAGCGTAAGCAAAGAAATTTCGCCCAAAGCAGAAGAAAGCATCAAAGCGAAGCTCGGTCAGGCAATTGCACTCATTCCCGGCAAAAGCGAAAGCTGGCTCATGCTCTCTTTTGAGGATAACATGAGGATGTATTTCAAAGGTGACGGCAGCGAGGACTATGCATATATCGAAGTCAGCCTTTTCGGCTCAGCTTCTGACGCTGCATACGAACGCCTCACTGTTGCAATCTGCGAAATAATAAATGAAGAGCTTGATATCCCCCTTGCAAACATTTATGTCAAATACGAAGAAACAAACCATTGGGGATGGAACGGTGCTAATTTCTAAGCCATGAGCGAAAAGAAACACGAGCTGCTTCTTATTTTTGCAGCATTGCTGATATGCTGCTTTTTCTTCATGTATGAATTCTTTGATTCTCCGAAATACAACAGTGTTGAGGCTGTGAAGATAATCTCAAGCTGGCAATTTCACACTGAAACAACAACACGCTCAGATGATGCGGTCAATATCAACACCGCATCTGTTGAAGAACTTTGTACCCTTGAAGGAATCGGCGAATCAAAAGCGACAGCAATAATTGAATACAGAGAGAAGAACGGAAAGTTCCGCTCTGCTGAAGAGATTATGCAGGTAAGCGGCATCAGCGAAATTCTTTTCAGCAAAAATATTAACAGAATAACGGTATAAACCATACTGAATTATTTGAAATTGAGAGGGAGTAAAATGACTTTAATCAACAAAGCAAAGAATATGCTTTCCGATATCTCCGTATATTGGAAAACACCGCTCAAGGGCAGATACATGCCTTTTAAGGAAATTGGTGCATACAGTTTCGGCGGAATCGGTATATACTGCATAAAGTATATGGCAACAACTCTGATGATAGGCGGAACAAATGTTGTTCTTTCAAACGCAACAGGCATTCCTCCCTCACATCTTCTCATCATCTACTATATCTGTGTGCTTGCAGGTATTCCTCTGACCGCACTCAAGGCTCATCTTATTGATAATCTCCGCCTCAAGCCCGGAAAATACCGTCCGTGGATTCTCGGAATGGGTATTCCCACCGTTATTCTCTGCATGGCGATTATCTTCACCCCCTACCACGATATGTCCAGAACTGCGGCTTATATTTTCGCAACGATATATAGTCTCGGTCTCAACTTTGTTTATTATTTCTTTGAAGAATCCTACGAAAATCTCATTTTCCTGCTTTCTCCAAACACGCAGGAAAGAGCTGATGTTACCTCAATTAAATCAATCACATATTCATTTGCACCGACAATTCTTAATCCGCTTCTTCCCCTTATGGTTAAGTTGCTCGGCACAAACGATATGTATGACATCAGAATATATCAGCTCCTTTTCCCCATTGTTTCGGTTATCGGCGTTGTGCTGAGCATTGTTGTTTTTGCTAACACCAAAGAAAAAATCGTTCAGGCCGACACCCATGTTACTCAGATAGGCTTTATGGACGCTATTAGAGCAGTTGCCAAAAACAAATATTTCTGGATAACATCGCTTGCAACCTGGATAGGCTTCCTTGAAAGCGCACAGAGTTACATACTCGGCTGGCTTTATAACTATGCACACCTTTGCACTGATGCGCAGTATTCAATTATCACCATTGTTTACGGCAACGCTTCTCTGTGGGGTATGCTTGCAGCGCCCTTCTGTATCCGCCGCTGGGGTAAAAAGGCAGTTCTTATCGTAACTAATTTGTTCAACATTCTTTTCATTGCCCTTATGTATCCCTCGGTAGGAGTAAAATCAATCTGGCTTGTTCTTGTCTGCCTTTGGGTTAACGCCGTTATGGGCTCCTTCTCCCACATTCTCACCCCTGCAGTCAACGCTGACATCAGAGACTATCAGCAGTATAAAACAGGCGAAAGAATTGACGGAATGTTCAGCGCAATCGGTCTTATCACAAGCTTTATAACTATGATCACAAACACATTTATTCCTCTTATTTTTGACCGTTTCGGAATAAATGACACTAACGGATACGAAAACTCTTTTGATATTCTAAAATACGAACCCGACACTCTTTATTCACTCATCAACCTGCTTATAATACTTTCGGTTGTCGGCGCCACAATGAATGTTATCCCCTATTTCTTCTATGACCTCTCCGAAGTCAAGCAGAGAGCAATGGTCAGCATTCTTAAAATCCGTGCAATGTTTGAGGATTTCGGAAACAACGCTCTTCAGAGCAAAGACCTTGTCGAAGGCATTGAAATTCTCCGCACCGCTATGGAAAACTGCGACAGAGAACATCTTCCCGCTGACAAAAAAGGCGACAAAAAAGCTTACCGTGAAGCACTCAAAGAGAATGAACTCATTGATATTGCAAAAATGGTTATGGCTGAATACAACAAGTTCACATCGGGCGAATTCAAATTCAAAGTTTCACATGCAGCCAAAACCGTCAGCGGCGGTATAGATGCTATTCTTGCTGCTGATTCATCAATGCTCAGCGAAGCAAAGGCAATGCCCAAAAATACCGTCGAAGAAAAAGAACTCCGAAAGTATTGCATTGAATATGCCAAACAGATGCTTAACAGCAAGAAAATTGTCATGAACGATTATAACAGTCAGATGCCTGAGTTTGATTTTGATATTTTTGATACTCTATTTGCCAAGGAAACCGAAAACGAAGAAGCAAAGAAAGCCGCATACTCAAAGCTTGACGAAGCTAAAAAGGCAGGCAACAAAGCGCTTGCCGCCGAAATCAAATCAGAGCTTAAAGCAATCAGCAATGAGGCTTATGCAATTAAAGGTGAAATCAAGCAGGCAAGAAGAGAATGCCAGAAATACACCAATGCAATCAAGCCTTATGCTCAGGCTCAGAAGCTTCTTCAGCAAAAATCGGATTTTGAAAAATTCGCAGAAATCGAGGCTCTTTATGACAAAGCAGTTGCTGCCGTTGCAGAGGAAGAACGCCTCGCAAAGGAGCAGGCTGAAAAAGAAGCTCTTGAAAAGAAGCTTGATAAAGAACGCCGCTTAGCGGAAAAGAAAGCAAAGAAGAATAAGTGATAAAGTTAACGGACTGCATTCAAGGCGAATGCAGTCCGATTTTTATTTTATATACTACTTGATTTTTGGAATTCTATACGATATAATATAAAAGCTGATTTGCCGATGTGATGGAATTGGCAGACGTGACGGACTCAAAATCCGTTGGTAGCGATACCGTGCGGGTTCGACCCCCGCCATCGGCACCAAAAAATTGCCCCTTACGGCGTATCCCGCCGTGAGGGGTTATTTTTGTGGATTGTGATGCGTATGGAGACAACCGCATATATTCAAAAAAGCCTTTTCAATCAAATATATCTTTTGCCGTTGATAATTTCATTTTGTTATGATAGAATATATAACAGACATCGGTACTGTAAATCATACATATAGGGTGTGAAATAATGAACGATTATCTGAATACCGTTAAAAACTGTGAGCTTTTTGCAGACATTCCCGATTCTGAGCTTCCTCATCTACTTAAATGCCTCAGCGCGGAAAAGAAGTTCTTTGCCAAAGGTGAAACAGTCTGCTTTGCAGGCAGTCAGATAAATTCTGCGGGCATTGTGCTTTCGGGCAAAATTCATCTTGAAAGCAACGATTTTCTCGGCAACACCTCTATTGTTTCCGAATTCACCGAGGGCAGAAGCTACGGCGAAAACTACGCTTTTGCGCAAAACACTCAGATGCCCTTCAACATTGTTGCAAAGGAAAATTCGGAAATACTTATTTTTAACATAAAAAAATTCACCGAGCCCTGCATCAAAGACTGCTCCTATCATAAAATTCTTATGGCAAATCTTGTTACCTCAATTGCAACAAAATCCTGCGAGCTGAGCAACAAAATAAGCCATCTTTCAAAGCGAACAACAAGAGAAAAGCTTATCTCCTATCTCTCCGAGCAGTCTCAGCTTCAGAAAAGCTCTCTCATCACCCTTAAATTCAACCGTCAGGAGCTTGCGGATTATCTTTCGGTTGAAAGAAGCGCAATGACGAAAGAGCTGACACGAATGAAAAATGACGGTCTTATCGATTTTGACGGAAGAGTTTTTAAGCTTAAATAAACAGGTCAACATTAAACGCCCTGCGGTCGGTCCGCAGGGCGTTTGTATTATTTATTTTCGGTTTCTCCGCAACCGCATCCGCATCCGCATGAAGATCCGCAGTTTTTGCCGCAGGTGCTGCTGTCGGGACATCCGATACATTTCTTGCCGCTCTTCTTCGCCTTATAAACATATAAAGCAGCCAGACCGACAATTACAACTAATATAGCAACGATAATAATACTGTCCATTTTAACTGTTCCTTATTATTTTACTGAAGCAAAATGCTTCTCCTTATTACCTTTAGCAGCTTTTTCCGCTTTTGCCTTCTTGCCTGCATTGACGCAGAGATAAGCAAGAATTGCCGCAAAAGCAAGAACAGCGATAAGACCGGGAACAAAGCCTGCACCGAAAGCACCGGTAGTGATAAGAGTACCTATCTGATAAACAAGGTAGCCGACCGTGAAGCCCGTGCCGAGCTGGAATCCGATTCCGCTCCAGAGCCATTTTGCGCTCTTCATTTCCGAGTTCATTGCGCCGATAGCCGCAAAGCAGGGAGGCGTGTAAAGGTTGAACATAAGATAAGCAAGAGCCGCAACCTTTGTAATTGCAAATGCGCTTGCAACCTCTGCGCCTGCACCTTCCATAAGTACAAGTTCTTCTTTGTCGATGAGGTTTTCAAGTCCTACGAAGCATACTGCAAGAGTGCCGACAACGTTTTCTTTAGCGATAAAGCCTGTAACCGCTGCCGCTGCAAGCTGCCATGAAAGAACACCTACAACGGGAACAAGAACATATGCGAAAGGACCTGCGATTGAAGCCAGAATTGAGGTGTCTGCCGATTCCGCAACCTTGAAGCTCCAGTTAAATGTCTGCATAATCTGAACTGCAGTGTTGCAAAGGAGAATAATTGTTGCTGCCTTGACTATGTAAGCCCAACCGCGGCTGCACATTGATTTGAATGCTCTCCAGAGGCTGGGAATCTTGTATTCGGGAAGCTCCATGATGAAGAAGGATTTCTTCGCTTTATAGCCCGTAATTTTATTGATAAGGTGTGCGCTGATAAGAATGATTACAATGCCGACAAAATACATAAGAGGACCGACCCATGTTGCATCCTCAAAGAATGCACCTGCAAAAAGAGAAATAACGGGAAGCTTTGCGCCGCAGGGCATGAAGGGTGCAATCATTGCCGTTGCTCTGCGCTCACGCTCATTTCGGATTGTGCGGCAAGCCATAACGCCGGGAATAGCACAGCCCGTTCCGATAACAAAGGGAATAACCGATTTACCGCTCAGGCCAACCTTTTTGAAAATCGGGTCAAGAACAACGGAAACACGCGCCATATAGCCGCAGTCTTCGAGAAGAGCGATAAGGAAATACATAACCATAACGAGAGGAAGGAAACCGATAACCGCAATTACGCCGCCGATAATGCCGTCGATAAGAAGCGAATAAAGAAGCGGGTTGGCATCTGAAAGAAGCTCTCCGAGAGCAGCCTGACCGCCCTCAAGAAGCGCAACAAGCGCATCCGCAATCCATACACCGGGACCTGCCTGAGAAATCCAGAAAACGGCAAACATTATGACCGCAAAGATGGGAATTCCGAGCCACTTGTTTGTGAGAACGGCGTCAATTTTATCCTGAGAGTTCTTATCCTTTGTCAGAACCTTACGCTTTTCAACATCGGCAACAATCTTATTTACAAATGCAAAACGCTTTCTGTCTGCTTCCGTAACCGCCTTTTTATCGGTAAAGTCGATATCGCCCTGAACATAGGGAGCATTCTGGGTCTTTCCCTTAGCCTGAACTGCGGCCTTGACAACCTCGCTGAGTCCGTCGGACGAAGTTGAAACTGTTTCAACAACGGGGCATCCGAGCTTTTCTGAAAGAGCTGCAACATTGATTTTGTTTTCTTTCTTTCTGTTGATGTCGGTCTTGTTAAGAGCAACAACAACGGGAATTCCAAGCTCAAGAAGCTGAGTTGTGAAGAACAGGCTTCGGCTGAGGTTGGTTGAGTCAACAATGTTTATGATTGCATCAGGTTTTTCATTTTTTACATATGAACTTGTGATGCTTTCTTCCGATGTGAAAGGTGACATCGAATATGCACCGGGAAGGTCAACTGCTGTCAGTTCCTCATCTGCATAAAAGCTCTTTTTAATAGGGTGCTCTTTCTTTTCAACGGTAACTCCCGCCCAGTTGCCGACCTTTTCGTTACTGCCGGTAAGAGCATTATACATCGTTGTTTTGCCGCTGTTGGGATTGCCCGCTAAAGCAATTCTCATCTTGTTATCCTCCTTGCACTTGCGTTTATTCTGACAGGTTAAGCTATTAAAATTTTAAAGTTAGCCAAAGCTAACCGCTCGACAAAAAAGTAATCAGCGGATTACTTTTAACTTTTAATCAAACACGATAATGGCATCTGAAAGCTGAGAGTCGATGTTGTATCTGCCGTCCTTGATTGAAACCACGCAGCCGCCCTTTATATGAGAAACAACAGTTATGGGCTCGCCGCTGTAGCAGCCTAAGGAGAACAGAAACGCATCAAGCTCTTCATCATCGGTTTCTATCCGCTGAATTATGTATTCTTTTCCTTCCTGAGCAGAACTTAAATTCATAACGCATCTCCTGTTTATTCCGTAAAGCAAATTAGGCTAAGCTAACCTGCACATTATAAAAACGATTAGCCTTCGCTAACCGTTAGTATGATAGCACTTTATTTAATGATTGTCAACCGTTTTTTGAATATTTTTCTAATTTTTTAAATCACGATTGAATCAAGAATCGCCTTTGCCTCGGGGTATTCGTTTTCATCCTTGAACACGGGAATTTTTTTCAGAATCTGACTGTAAAAAGGCTGTTCTTCCTCTTCTTCCTTCTGTCTCTCCTCTTCTTTGAATTCCTCATATTTTCTCTTCAGTTCAAAGATAAAGCCGTTTTTATCGTAAACCCTGACTTTATCAACGCCGATTTCGCTTGCAAGGGCTTCAAGCTGCTCGCAGGCATCAGCGCCGTATTCCTCAACCATTTCAAAAAAGACGTCCTTTTCAAAATAAAACCGTCTGCCCGAAAGATACCCGAACGCCTTGCGGGTATCAAGATAACCCATTTTTATTCTTTTATCAAGCATTTCATCGCTGAAATCAAATGCCGCGCCAAGATCCTCGATGTCATAGGGTCTGATTATGACAGACTGAGTGCAGGACAAATCGTCCTTGTGTCCCACACCTTTTCTTGCCGAAATATCAACAATAATTATTTTGTTCCAGCCGTTTTTGCGCAACAGGTCAATCGGAGCGTTATCATAAACGCCGCCGTCAAGATATCTCTCGCCCTCGGGACCTATTTTGCTGACTCCGGGCACCTTTGATGAGGCAAGAAGATAATCAACAAGCTGACCTTCGGGAATCTTATCAACAAAAATCTCAAGAGGTGAAAACTCAGAAAGAAGGAAGGTTACCATTCCGAATTTAATATCGGATTTTCTGACTTTTTCCTCATCAATGAATTCCTTGACGAAATCCTTTGTAGGCGAAGCGTCAATTCCGCCGTTTTTGACTATTTCTTTAAAAAGAGCCTTGAAATTGCGGATACTGAAAAGATTTTCGGGATCTTTGAGCTCTTCCGTTATATTGACTCCCTTGTCAACGGATGCGCTCTGCCAGAGCCCGAGAGCTTTTTCATAATCCCCCGCTGCTATCAGCGCTCCGTTGATTGAGCCGATTGAAACGCCCGCTACCGCAGAAAAAGAAATCCCCAACTCTCTCATTGCTTTCCACGCACCGAGCTGATAAGCGCCTTTTGCACCTCCGCCTGCAAGCACAAGACCGTATTTTTGCACATTCATCATCTCCGTCTTATATTACTTTTATTTTATCATATATGTTTTTCACAATCAATCGCACATTGTAACAGAAAAGTTAATTTTTTGTTGACAGAAAACTTTTTGCGTTATATCATTTAATAAACAAAATTAAAAGGAAGTTATATTATGAATATCCCCGCATGCGTAAGCAAAAGAATGGATGAATATTGCAAGATAATCGAAAAGCACAGCCCCAAGCTTGCTTCTCTCTACCGCAACTGCTACCCCAACACGCTCGAAACCGCAACCGAAATTCTTGATGACGGCTCAATATTTGTTCTGACGGGTGACATTCCCGCAATGTGGCTGCGCGACTCAACGGCTGAAGTTTCTCACTATATTCCACTTGCAAAAGAGAATGAGGATATCAGGGGTATTATAAACGGTGTTATCAGAAAGCAGCGTGAATATATCGCAATTGAACCTTATGCAAACGCATTCAAAAGAGCTTGTGACAGTCACGAGGAGTTCAACGATTTTCCCAAGAATCATCCGATTGTGTGGGAGCGCAAGTATGAAATAGATTCGCTTTGCTACCCCATCCGTCTGACATATCTTTACTGGAAAGCAACGGGTGATAACTCAATTCTCGATGAAAGCTTTATAAATTCGGTCAAAACAACGGTTTCTCTCTGGCGCACCGAGCAGCATCATATGGAAAAATCTCCTTACCGCTTCACCCGCAAAAACTGCCCTGAGCAGGACACTCTCCACAATGACGGAATGGGTGAGCCCGTTGAATATACCGGCATGACCTGGTCAGGCTTCAGACCGAGCGATGACGCATGCCGTTACGGTTATCTTGTTGCTTCAAATATGTTTGCAGTTGTTGCTCTCGGATATATATCGGAAATGCTTGAAGCTGTTTATCCCGAGGAAAAAGAGCTTATTGCGGAATGCATTTCACTGAGAAACGAAATTCAGGACGGAATCGAAAAGCACGCAATTATAAATAATGAAAAATACGGCAGAATTTATGCCTGCGAAGTCAACGGAAAGGGAGATTATTTCCTCTTTGACGATGCAAATGTCCCCTCGCTTCTTTCCGCACCGTATATCGGCTACTGCGCATGCGATGACGAAACATACAGAAACACCCGCCGCTTTATTTTAAGCAAAGATAACCCTTATTACTATGAAGGAGAGTTTGCAAAAGGCGTCGGCAGTCCCCACACACCCAAAGGCTATATCTGGCATATTGCGCTTTCAATGCAGGGTCTGACCTCCGACAGCGCTGATGAAATCAGAGAAATTCTTCATATGCTTGAAATAACAGACGCTGACACCGGCTATATGCACGAAGGATTTGACGCAAACAATCCGAATAAATTCACAAGAAGCTGGTTCAGCTGGTCCTGCGCTCTTTTTGCAGAGCTTGTTGAAAAAGCGGTTGACGAGGAGATAATATGATAGTTTTAAATCTTTACTATAAGCTGAATCCCGACACCAAAGAAGAATTTCTTGATGAAGTTTATTCACTGGGAATAGTAAAAAACACTCAGGCGGAAAACGGCTGCATCGCATATGATTTTTATCCGTCATATGATAGAGACATCGTGCTGCTGGTTGAAAAATGGGCAGACGAGGAAAGCCTCAACACTCACAAAGAGCAGGAGCACCTCAAAAAACTGCTTTCACTTAAAGAAAAATACGGAATATCAACAACAGTTGACTCATTCATCCAAAACGGCTAAAAATTTTTAATTATTTTTTAAAAAAGACTTGCAAAATTTCAAACATTATGTTATTATAGTGTGCGTTCGGTAATGAGCGCATATGCTGCTATGGCTCAGGTGGTAGAGCACATCCTTGGTAAGGATGAGGTCGGCAGTTCGAGTCTGCCTAGCAGCTCCAGAAAAAAGCACTTCCTTCGGGAGGTGCTTTTTTCAATAAAATAAATCCCTTACGGGGGATGCGGCACTATAAGAAGAATGCTCATCGCTTCCATCAACACCGCCAAGGAAAATATAAAATGAGTTTTCTCGGAGAATCTGGAAAACCATCTGTACATTTCGTGATGAGCTAAAAATATATCAATGAGCATTTTAAATAATTATTAGGTTGATTATTAAATATGAAAACAGAAATAACGGCAATTGCATATATCCGCACGGATTTTTCTTCAAAATTCGGTATTCCCCGTCAGAGCGGTCTAGTTGATGAGCTGGAGGCAACAATTGTTTTTGAGCCTGAATACCGCAATCCCGACGCACTCAGAGGAATCGAAGAATATTCGCATTTATGGCTTCTCTGGCAGTTTTCGGAATGCGCCGAAAAGGAATGGACTCCGACGGTAAGACCTCCGAGACTTGGCGGCAACAAAAGAATGGGTGTTTTCGCAACCCGCTCCCCCTTCAGACCGAATTCAATCGGACTTTCAAGCGTTAAGCTCCTCGGCATTGAACAAACCGAAAATGACGGGCAGGTGCTGAAGGTGTCGGGCGCAGACCTTCTTGACGGCACTCCGATTTTTGATATAAAGCCGTATCTTCCCTATGTTGACTCTCACCCCGAGGCAAGCAACGGCTTTGCGCTCGAAGAAAAAGGCGCTCAGGTAAATGTCATTTTCCCCGATAACTTGCTTGAAATTATTCCCGAAGAAAAAAGGGACGCCCTGCTCGCTGTTCTTGCGCAGGACCCGAGACCGGGTTATCAGGATATCCCCGAGCGTATATACGGACTTGAATTTGCGGGATTTGATGTGAGATTTACAGTTAATAACAATGAACTGAAAGTTGTTGAAGTAAAAAAATTACGGAGCTGAAATTCAGCTCCGTTTTTTCATTATATCGAATTTTCAATCCCGTCGATTATTTCAAGTGTTGTTTTTGCAGTTTCGCTGAGCGCATTTTCTTCAAAGGGTGATTTCAGACCTGCGTTTTCAATAAGCTCACTCAGAGAAACACCACCCGTATTTTTGAGAAACTCACAGTATTTTTCAAGTGCTTCACCGTAATTTTCAAGTGAGAGACAAAGAAATCCCAGCGCAACGCACTGCGCAATGCAGTAATCAATATAGTAAAACGGACTTTCGTAAATATGCATCTGATACTGCCAGCGTGTACCCTCTTCGAGATAAGGAATGCCCTCAAATGAAAGATAAGGTCTGTATTTTTCTTCAAGCGAAAGATACGCCTTTTTGCGCTCATCTGGCGTCATATCGGGATTCTCATAAACAACATGCTGAAATTCGTCAACAATAACACCGTAAGGAATAAACGAAAACGCATCAACAATGTGCTTATATCTGTATTTATCATTGAATTCTCCGAAAAATCCCTTCATATACGGATGGCAGAGAAACTCCATGCTCATTGAATGGCATTCGTGAGTTTCCATACCCGTCGGATAGTCGGGCTCGGCATATTTGAACATATAATCAGCCGCAAGTGCGTGGCCGAATTCGTGGGTGATAACATCTATGTCGCCGCTTGTGCCGTTGAAGTTTGCGAGGATAAACGGCTGCTTGTATTTTGCGAAAGTTGTGCAGTAGCCGCCGCCGAATTTGCCGTCACGGGCTTCAACATCAAAGGCTTCAGCATCGAGCATTCTCTGCATGAAATCACCGATTTCGGGCTTCATATCGTTATACATCGCAAGTGCGTTTTTGAAAATTTCTTCCGTGCCGATAACGGGTCGGGGCATTTCACCCGTAACGCTTATCGCATCGTCATAGTACATAATTTTATCAAGACCGAGACGGTTGCGAATTCTTTCTTTAAGCTCTGCAACAACAGGCACGATATCGGTTTCAACGCTCTTTCTGAATGAGGCAACCATTTTTTCATCGTAGTCTACCCTGCCCATACGGTAATAGCCGAGTTCAACAAAATTTTTGTAGCCGAGCTTGCGTGCGATTTGTGTTCTGATTTTAACAAGACCGTCAAAGATTTCGTCGAATGTATCGGCGTATGCTTCCATTGTTTTGCCGATAGCCTCTGCCGCTTTTCGGCGTACATCACGGCTGTCATCCTCTAATTTACCCCTCAACACGGAGAGGGGCATTTTTTCGCCCTCAAACTCAAATGCAAGCTCACCCATAAACTTTGAGTAGCGTGTGACAAGTGCATTTTCAGCCTGCAAATCCTCAATAACTTCGGGTGAAAATGTTTTGAGCGACATTTCAAAGCCCTTGAAAACTCTGGGATTTATGAGTTTTTCGGCTTCTGATCTGTGGGGTGAGTCAAGCATTGCCTTTTTATATTCATTCTCAATCTCGGAGAAAAGCGGCATTGCGTTATCGTAATAATCCATCTCCGCATTGTAGAATTCATCCCTTGTGTTGAGGGTAAAACGGCAGTTTGCAAGTGACGCAGCGGTGTCAACATCTTCACTGATTTTGTTATACTCATCCCTCGCCGCCTTCAGATCCTCTGCAGATTTCGCCGCCTTGATTTTTGCAATTATCTTTTCTGCCTGCTCTTTGAATTCCTCAACCGTAATTCTCTTATACGGCATCTCGGAAACTTTCATAATATCTCCCCTTTTGTTGGTTTTTAACAGTTATAGTATACTATGGAAAGGTGCAGAAATACAATAATATTTTTGCTGCTCGGTGAAAGTATGTAAGATTTAAAATTCAAATAATCTTTCTGAACAAGGAAAACTTTTTATTTTATCTGCCTTTCAATGTGTTCTTACCATCATCTGCACCGTAATAATACCAACTCTTTTTGACAATTCATATACCTTTCTCCTGACATAAGTTTGACAGATTAAGAAGATAAAAATGAGCAGGATTTCTCCCGCTCAAAATCAAAAACACCATTTTCAAACCTACTGAATGGTAACTCTATGATATTTTTCTGTTTTACTACCTTATGAAATTACACTACTCTCAAACGGAGCAGGTCTATGAAGAATTCTGCAATCAGTTTTACTACCTTATGAAATTACACTACTCTCAAACAATCTGCAGTTGATATATATTTTTTTAAGGGTTTTACTACCTTATGAAATTACACTACTCTCAAACCTCAAATGAGAATAAGCTGCACACACTACATTATGCAGGGCATTTCATAAGATAGTTGCATTATACTATATTTTTTCCATATTATCAACAATTTCGCAAAAATCATTGTAAGCTCGTTAAGAAGCGATGCGGTTACGGATGACGCTGTGTTTTCAATAATCAGAACTGATATTTCGCTGATATGCACCCGAACTGTTTCTTCGCTGTCGCGAACCACCATATAGCCTAATTTCAAATCTAATTTTGATGATTTTGAAACAACATGCGCCATCCCATAACTTTCACCCCGTTAATCCAATAATTCTGTTTCTTTCTCAAACAGACCGGTGATTGACTGATCTATAATCTTGAAGGATTTCACATTCTTTGCAGGAGCAATTTTACTGCCGGTTGTGACAGTACCGCTTTTCTTTGCCTCACCGAGAAGCGACAAATCACCCGTGCGGACATTGGCATGAACAATATTTAAAATCTGCATTAGAACATCGCACTGACCTTTTAAAGAAAGTTTTTCAAATATTTCTCTTTTGTTCTTCATTTTATTTGCCGTGTTAGAAAACTTGACATTCAGAACAGTGTTGCCGAGTTTGTGTGCAAGTGCATCATATAATGAAATATTATTTTCAAAGGTAATTCCGTCAAATGATGTAACTTCTTTTTCCGCTTTTAACTCGGTGCATTTGTTAAGATAATTGGCAACTTTTTTAGCATACTTTTCCAAATCAGCATCCAGCACAAGCTGCATAGCAGGTTTGTACACAATATCTTTGCCGCCTCCACTCTTGCTGCTGATATGCATTCTGAAGCCGTCAACACTGACAAGAGCGTTATATTTTACGCACGGAATAATAACTGTTGAATCAACAGAAAGTTTGGCATCGATAAAAGCTTTCGGATTTTCAAGATATTTGCTTTCTTCGTGTAAATCAATCGGTACAAACTGTTTGACTGTTTCACCTTTTTCGTTGGCGAAAGAAATCAAAGAGAAACAGGTTGAAGTTGCGTTTGAATAGCCGCCATATTTGTCAATATTATTAAGTGGTGAATTTGTTTTAATTGGAACTTGAGCCTTACCAGCTTTGACAAGTTGCTGATTAAACAAGCCTCCGCTTTGACCATGCTTTTGTTTGAATGCATAGCGGGTAAATCTGATATTGTTCTTTGCCATTGTTTTTTTCACGGTGTCAATCGATTTGTTTTTGCCGTCTGTGGTCCAGGCATTATTTGTCGGATATGTAAACATCTGATTGAGGCTGACCTTACCTGACTGCAAATCAGAAATAAAAGCATAACGGCTGTGGTTGAACCTTGTGTTATAAACATTGCCAACAACAATATTGAGGTAAGCATCCTTTGCATGGTGTAAATCATTGATTTCACGGCATTTGATGAAATCATACTGCTGTCTGAATTCCGAAACAAGATTTGCTTTGACATAAACAACTTCGGAATCATAGCGCTTTTCCAAAAGCTGCGCAATGGCTTTGGTTGACTGTCTTGTTTCAACAAGCTGACGGCTTATAAACGAGGTGAGCTCATCATCGGTAAGCGGAGTGCTGCGGGTGAGTCTGTCAAATTTCTTTTGACTTATCAAACCTTTATCAAGCAACATTTTCCAGAAAGCAAGTTGTTTTTCTCTTATGCTTTGGGATATGGGATAAATGTTTCCTTTTTCTTCGTTTGACTTTTTGGTAACCAAAACTCTGTTATCGATACTGTCATCTTTAAGCTTTGAGCGAGGAAAAATATGGTCGATGTCGTAAAGATTTTTGTTGTAAATCTCTTCAAGAGAAATAGGTTGACCGGTATACATACACTTGCCAAACTGTGTATAGTAAAGATACAACGCATCTCTGCGGAATTCATTTTCATCGGTACACGCTATGGAATTATATAATTCTTCATTCTCTTTTTTACATGTCTTATATAAATCCAAAAGTTTTGCTTTTCTTGAAACGGTGCGTTTCTTTTCTTCTTCGCCACGTGCAACCTCAATAAATATCTTTTTGGGCTGACAATCGTTTATCCTTACTAATTCTTCAACAATTTTCATCGCCTGATAAATCGGTCTTTTTACTTTTGGCGAAACATATAGATCTTCAACCTCTTTTTTCAGAGTTGTAAATTTTCTGTCGCCGTTGATTTCATTAACAGCATTTACAAAACTGTAATCATTGCCCATAAGCTGCATTAGATTATTGTTGGTTTCCCACATAAATCCTATTACACTGTTTGCCTCTCCGGTTTCATTACACACAGCTTCCACGCCGTTCAAAAAATCACGAGAAAGCCTTCCCCAACCGGTGTATTTCAACTTGCTTATTTTTAAAATATCCTCAGCCGACAGCAGATTTCCGAACATAGCCTTAAGCCGTCTTTTAAGCAGAACTTTATCGTCACCGAAAATAGTGATTGCTTTTATAATTTCTTCTTTTTGCTCATCTGTAAGGTTATACGGATATAAGTCACGGTATGCTTTGAGCGAATTTTTGAAATCTCCGTCAATTCCGGTTATTTCAAATTCGTCACCGTAATATGGTTTAAGATATTTTCTCAACTTTGCAAGTGTAACCTTGTTGTTTCTTTCAAACAATTCAGAATAAATCCTTTGCTTGAGCTCAACAGATATTTCTATGCCATCAATTTTCAGATTATTAAGCTCGTTAAGAACAGTAAATTTGCTATACAACAAGGAATTTTTTGGCAAAACATCTGCTGCAAAAATATAAGTACACTTACTTGTCAGTTTTTCAATGAATTTCTCTGCACTCTTGTCAACATCAACAACTTCATTAAAATTCCACGGATAAATCTTATCATCAGTTCTCTCTATCCAGGAATATTTGCTGTGCTTATTTAATGGGCCCACATAGTAAGGTATTCTGAATGAAAAAATATCCAGAATTTTATCCGAAACAGTTTTACCCTTTTCATCTTTTTCTGTCAAGAACGGCAAATATGCGGATGCGTTATTCAAAATTGCGGTAAGCTCTGCCTTGTTAACCTGCATAGGAATAACAGAATTATCTTTACTGACAATTTTGGGCATAAAATTCCCCGAAATAATTTCAGAATACATTTTTTCATATTTTTCGTCCGGATTCTCTTTAGGTAACTGTTTTTTCAAAAAATCAAGAAAATCCTGCTGATTGCATTTCTTTTCAACATTTCCTTTTGAAGAATGTCCTGAATATGCAAGATAATTGCAAACACCCGGTTTGTTTTCGCTAAATATAATCTGTTTTTTATCCGGTATATATGTTTTAACAAACGCTTTTAATGTTTTCAAATCAGATTTATGCTTATCATATAAATCACATTTTGCAAAAGAAATATAGCTTTGATTTTTTAATATATCAGCAAGCAAAGCCCAATCGTAAACCGCTTTAAGCAATTCTATAAATTCAAATCTGTCAGCAAGCACTGATTCATAAACAACAGATTTTTCGTCATATCCGCTTGAAAATGAAATGCTCGATGCTTCCGAATCTTTTAATTCGTCATTGGAAAACAGATCTGCTGATTTGGCTGTACCACCGGCAAGAAGAGTTGCAATGGAATTGATTGGCTCATCCTTTTTGCTTGCCGAAAACGCATTCAGAAGAACTGACTTTTTGGCGGTTATCGATAAATATCGGTTTTTCAAGGTGTCGCATACTGTTCCGATATCCTCACATATAAGCTGAATCTCATATTCATCTGATAAATATGCAACAAGCTGATTCCAGACATCATCAAAACACGGCAATGCATCGGTTCCGAGAGAATCCGAATCAAAAAGAAAATGTCCTCGATTTTTAATGATATGACTCAATGCGAGAAATACAATCCTGACATCAACAGGTTTATTACTCTCAACAAGCTTTTTTCGCACATGATATATGGTCGGATATTCTTTGAAGTAATCTTTATCAGTGTAATCGTCATCGTTGAACAATGAATATCTGCCCTTCACAGATTTATCTTCTTCAAGAAAACTGCTGTTGCGGAGTCGTTGAAAAAACGCAATGTCTATTTTAGATATTTCTTCATCGAACAGCATTTCAAGGCACTGTGTTCTGAATTTGTTTCTCTGTGTTCTGCGTCGGGATGACCTGAATTCCCGTCTTTCTTCGGCTGTTGAACTTCCATCCAAAAGACGTATTCCCCATTGCGCATTTCCTTTGAATTTAAGGATGTTATAATCCATATCCGTTGCTGCCCAGCCAATTGAGTCTGTACCGATATCGAGACCTATGTAATAATCTTTTTTCACTTTCATATATATCACTCCATTTTTTGTTGACAAATTATTTTATTGTGCTATAATAAATACAATCTCAATTGCCTTATGAGATTCACACTACAAGTTCAAATAAAAATTTATTCAAACCGTCGCATGTGCGACCTCACAGTGTGTGAAGATTAAGCTCCGCTTTGCGGGGCTTTTTGTCTATATATAATCATTATAGTTAATTTTGCTGTGAGTGTCAAACAATGCACGCTTTGGTAATAATGTATGTTATGACCATATTCTATCACACTAAATGTCCTATAAAACGTACTTTGCAGTATATTGACATTATCACGATACCGTGATACAATATCCTTGAAAGGAATAATATGATACCTGTATTATCAAGATTTTATGGAATAATAAGAAGAATGTACTTTCAGCAGAGCGAGCATGCCGCATATTCACGCAATCTACGGTGAACACGTCGCTGCTGTTGATATTCAGAACGGAAATGTTCTTGAAGGTTATCTGCCCGCCCAAGCTCTTGAAATGGTCAGAGAGTGGATTTCGATTCACAAAGATGACTTGGCAAAAATTTGGGACACGCAGGAATTCAAGCAGCTTTCTCCGTTGGAATAAGGAGGTATCTCTATGTTTCACAAGGTTAAATCTGTTAGCGCTTTGCCCGAATTCAAACTCAGCGTTCAGTTTTCCGAAGGTGTGACAAAAATTTATGATGTCGCTCCCCTGTTTGACAAATGGTCTATGTTTGCTCCGCTAAAAGATAATCCCGAATTGTTTTATACCGTTGAGGTTGATGTCGGCGGTTACGGAATTATCTGGGGTGACGAAGCAGACATTTCCTGCGATGAACTGTGGGCAAACGGCGAAGTTGTTGAAACACCCTTTGACGGACTTATGTCATTCGGCGATGCAACAACTCTGTGGAGTCTTAACGAGAGCACTCTCCGCAAAGCTATTGCATACGGAAAGCTTGTAAACGGAGTGGATGTCTGCAAATTCGGCAAGCAATGGGTTGTTTCAATGGCGGCGATGATAAGAGAATACGGTAATCCGAAAATGTAATTGGATATAACAGAACCCGGAGTGCATCTGCATTCCGGGTTTTATGTGATTTAAAGCAAGATTATAGTTGCGCACTTTTATATATCAGGCTTTTTTATTTATAATCTAAATCAAGTTTTGTCATCGAGAAAACGCCAAAATTATTTGTTTATATTTTCTTTTTCAGCTTCCTGCTTTTTCTGTTCCGCCAGCCACTTTTCATATTCTTCACGCTGACGACGGGCATAAAACCTTCCAAGTGCGGCAGCCATTCTTTTTTTAGCTAATGCTTTTACTTCTTCGTCTTCTGTATTCTGTTTCACTAAAATAACCTGCCGAATTTTATATCGTATGAAACTGTGCTGTGAATATATTAACACCGTTCTTGCTTTCGGCAAATATTTTGCCTGAATGCTCGGTGACGATGCTTTCGGCGATGGAAAGACCAAGACCGTAGCTGTTGTTCATCTGACGGGTTTTGTCGCCTCTGTAAAAGCGCTTGAAGATGTTTTTCAGTTCATCTTCGGGTATGGTTTCGCCTTCGTTACTTACTGAAAGTCTGCATTGATTTCTGCCTTGTTTTTTCAGAATCAGCTTTATTTCCGATTTTTCAGATGCGTATTTGTTTGCATTATCAAGAAGAATATCAACAACCTGTTTTATCTGCTCTGCATTGCCATTTATTCTTATATCGGATTCAATTTCACTTGTAAAATTCTGCTCTTTCTCAAAGAACAGTGCTTCAAACGGAAGAATTGCATCGGATACGGTTTCGCTCAGATTAAAAACCGCAAACTCTTTTCTGACACTTCCGTTATCGAGTCTTGCAATTTCAAGCATGCTCTCAACAAGTCCTCTCATTTGCTTTGACATTGTGAGAATATTATCAGTGAATTTTGCTTTGCTTTCTTCGGAGCTTTCAGATTTCATGAGCTCGGCATTCGTTGTTATGACCGTAAGCGGAGTTTTTAATTCGTGTGATGCATCGGCAATAAATTGCTTCTGCTTATCCCACGCTTCTTCAACCGGTTTAATAGCCCATTTTGCAAGGAAGATACTTATGACAAAGAAAAGCAGCAATGCACTTAATCCGATAATTATACAAGTTCTGTAAAGACTTTCAAGCATATCTGCTTCGGCTGAAACATCGGTAAAAATATAGCTGTTACCCATCGGAGTTCTGTTGCGGAAATAACGCAAAGACGTATCGGGAACAATTCCTGTTTCCTCGTCACGGCTTTCGGCATATTCAAAAAGGGAGTTCAGATATTCTTCATCGGACAAATCAAACATACCGTTATCTTCTGCAATAAATTCTCCGTCAGGGGTGATAAGCAGACTGAAATGCGGTTTCGGGATATGTTCAAATTCTTTTTCGGGTTTATTGTGAGGCTTGGGAGGCACTGCAATATCCCTCATCGAAGAAATACTGCGGTTTTCAATATTTTTGTGTGTAAGAGTTATAACAGTACCGAAAATTATTCCGAGCATAACGGTTACGGTTATCATAAAGATACAGATAAATTTAATTCTCAGCTTTTTAAGCATTTTTTACCTCCAGATGATAACCGAGCCGTCTTATGGCTTCGATGCTTATATCCGAGCCGATGCTGCGAAGCTTTTTGCGGAGAAATCCGATATAAACCTCAACGTGGTTTTCAACCGCATTCGAATCATATCCCCACACTCTTGCAAGCAAAGCTTCCTTTGAAAGATTGCGGTCCTTTGACTGCATAAGCAGACGCATAACATCAAATTCCTTTGCGGAAAGACGCACACTCTTTTCACCGCAGATGAGCTTGCCCGATGAAAGGTCAAGTGAGGTATTTCCGAAAACAAGCTCATCAACCTGATTGCCCTGACGGCGTAAAAGAGCGTTGATGCAGGCGAGAAGCTCGGCGGTATTGAAAGGTTTTGTTAGGTAATAATCCGCACCGCTGTTAAGACCCTTTATTCTGTCCTCAACCTCTGATTTTGCAGTCAGCATAAGAATCGGAGTTGAGCATCTCTGTGAACGCACCTGTCTTGCAACCTCATAGCCGTCCATTTTCGGCATCATAACATCAAGTATAAGCAAATCATATATTCCGAGTTCTGCATATTCCTTGCCCGTTTCGCCGTCATAAACTGCTTCAACCTCAAAGCCTTTGCCTTCAAGAAGCGTTTTCAGCGAATCGGCAAGGATTTTTTCATCTTCAATTATAAGTATTTTCATCATTTTCACCTGCCCGATTATTATAATATCTCTGTTTGCTGAAATAAAGCTGAAAAAGAATTTGTTTACATTTCTTTTACAATGTTGAACCCGTATTTTCAGTTTGAATTCAGTTTCAGGTGATATGATTACGGCATAAAAAAGAGGTGATAAAAACTTGAATCTTCGTCACGAATGGAAGCATTTAATCAATTATGGGGATATGATTGTGCTGCGGAAAAGGCTGAGTGCTGTTATGAAAACGGATGAAAACGCCGTTGACGGCAGATATTTTATCCGAAGCCTTTATTTTGACACTCCCGCCGATACCGCATTGAGGGAAAAGCTTGACGGAATAAGCCGCCGTGAAAAATTCAGAATCAGATACTATAATTTTGACACAACGGTTATTCATCTTGAGAAAAAGAGCAAGACTGCAGGACTCTGCAGCAAAAAAAGTGCGGATTTAACAAAAGAACAGGTTCAAAAAATCATTGACGGTGACATTGGATGGATGAAGAACTCCGAAGATGAACTCATCCGTGAGCTTTATCAAAAAATGACCGTTCAACAGTTGAAACCGAAAACGATTGTTGACTATTGGAGAGAACCGTTTGTTTATCCTGCAGGCAATGTGCGGATTACCCTTGATTATGAAATCAAAACGGGTCTTGCTTCAAAGGATTTTTTCAGCAAAGACTGTCCGACGGTTCCGATTTCTGATAACCCGATAATCTTAGAGGTCAAATGGGATGAATTCTTGCCAACGGTTATCAAAAACGCAATACAAATCGGCGACAGACGGACTTCGGCATTTTCCAAATACGCAATCAGCAGAATATATGATTAAAGGAGAATCAACAATATGAATTTTTCAGACATTTTTAAATCAAGCTTTATTGAAAACATTGCAAGCGTAAGTATGCTTGATATGGCAATAGCAATGGCACTTGCTTTTCTTATCGGAATTTTTATTTTCTATGTTTATAAAAAGACATTCAGCGGCGTTATGTATTCATCAAGCTTCGGCGTAACACTCGTTGCGCTGACTATGATTACAACTCTTGTTATTCTTGCCGTTACAAGCAACGTTGTTCTTTCGCTCGGTATGGTCGGTGCTCTTTCAATTGTCCGTTTCAGAACTGCAATCAAAGAACCGCTTGATATTGCTTTCCTTTTCTGGGCAATCGCAGTCGGCATTGTTCTTGCCGCAGGTATGATTCCTCTTGCGGTTATCGGAAGTATTGTTATCGGCGTTGTTCTTCTTGTTTTTGTCAACAGAAAATCACATTTCAACCCCTATCTTATCGTTATAAACTGTGATTCACATTCAAGCGAAGAAAATGCAAAAAATTATCTTAAAGATAAGGTCAACAAATGCACCGTAAAGAGCAAAACCGCACAGAGCGGCTCTGTTGAACTGACTCTTGAAGTCCGTCTTAAGAATGATAACACCGATTTCATCAACGAACTTTCTGCTATGAACGGCATCAACAGCGCAGTTCTTGTAAGCTATAACGGCGATTACATGGGTTGAGGTGAGCAATATGTCAACCCATAAGCATATTGATAAAATCTGCTGCGTTGCAGTTGCGTTTGCTCTTGTTATAACTGTTTTATTTATGTACGGAAAGTCACTCGGAATCGTTTCCGCAGGCAAATCATTGGGCTATGAAAGCCGACTTTTTGCGACAGACAGAGTTCATACGCTTGACATAGTTATGAACGATTGGGAAGGCTTTATCGAAACCTGCGAAAACGAAGAGTATTCGATGTGTTCCGTTGTTATTGACGGCGAAAACTATTCCAATATCGGCATAAGGGCAAAGGGAAACACTTCATTGAGCAATGTTTCGCAGATGGACAGCGACAGATACAGCTTCAAGCTTGAATTCGACCAATACGATAACACAAAAAGCTACTACGGTCTTGATAAAATAAGCCTTAATAATATTATTCAGGATAACACCTATATGAAGGATTATCTTGTTTACCGTATGATGGGCGAATTCGGCGTAGCCGCACCGCTTTGCAGCTATGTTTATATCACCGTCAACGGCGAGGATTTCGGTCTTTATCTTGCAGTTGAATCGATAGAAGAATCGTTCCTTCAAAGAAATTACGGCAACGATTACGGTGAGCTTTATAAGCCCGACAGCATGAGCTTCGGCGGCGGAAGAGGTAACGGAAAAGATTTTGATTTTTCAGAGTTTGAAAACAACGAAGAAAATGCAGAAAACAACCGCAACAATCAGATGCCGACTCCTCCCGAAGGCTTTGGCGGCAGAGGTCAAAGACCGTTTGATAACGGCGAAAATCCTTTTGAAAACGGTGAAATGCCGGACTTTTCACAGATGCCGGATATGTCACAAATTCCCGAAATGTCCGAAAATTCTGAGGACAGAGCTTTTGCCGACAGAGGCGAAAAAGGCGGTATGGGCGGTAAAGGCAGCGATGATGTGAAGCTCAAATATATCGACGATTCATTTGAGAGCTACTCCAATATCTTTGATAACGCCAAAACAGATATAACCGATGCCGATAAAACCCGTCTGATCGAATCTCTCAAAAAATTAAGCAACGGTGAAAATATTGAATCTGTTGTTGATATTGAGCAGGTCATAAAATATTTTGTTGTTCATAATTTTGTTGTCAACGGTGACAGCTATACGGGCAGCATGATTCATAACTATTATCTCTATGAAAAAGACGGCGTTATGTCTATGCTTCCGTGGGATTATAACCTTGCGTTTGGAACGTTTCAGTCATCCGATGCAACAAGTACAGTAAATTCCGCAATAGATTCTCCCGTTTCTGGCGGCAATATCAGCGACAGACCGATGATTGCATGGATATTTGAAAGCGAAGAATACACAAATCTCTATCACGAATATTTCACACAATTTATATCGGAATTTTTCGATAACGGCAAGGTCGAAAAGATAATTGACGATACCGTTGAAATGATTTCATCCTATGTTGAAAAAGACCCGACGAAGTTTTGCGACTATGACAGCTTCGTGCTCGGCGCATCAACCTTGAAAAAGTTCTGCACGCTCAGGGCTGAAAGCGTAAGCGGACAGCTTTGCGGAACTATTTCCTCCACCAATTCCTCAGGTTCACTCTCCACGGTTGATGCGTCGGGTATTAACATATCCGATATGGGAACGATGTCGATGGGCGGCAGAGGCGGTATGCCCGATGGTGAAAGACCGCAGAAAAATCCGGACCAACAGACCCAACCCGAAACAACCGAATCTGATGAGGAAACAACAACTGTTCCGAACGCAGATGTTCAGACAACTCAACCGCAGCCTCCCGAAATGAACGGAGGTTTTCCTGAATTCAACAGTGAGTTGCCTCCGAATTTCAACGGACAGTTGCCTCCTGTTAACGGCGAGTTTTCGGCACCTCCGACAAACGGTGTTAACCCCTTCGGAAACGGTCCTATGCCGCCGATAAACAGTAACCAAACCGCATAATACCGAACAAAAACACGGCATGCATGTTGATTGAAAAGTCAACTTACATGCCTTTATTTTTTTATGTAGTTTTCATAATTGTCATCCTCATAAATCTTACTCGTGAGTTTCCATGCCGGTAGGATAGTCGGGCTGAGCGTATTTGAACATATAATCCGCCGCAAGAGCGTGACCGAATTCGTGGGTGATAACATCAATATCGTCGCTTGTTCCGTTGAAGTTTGCAAGGATAAACGGCTGTTTGTATTTTGCAAAAGTTGTGCAGTATCCGCCGCCGAATTTGCCGTCACGGGGTTCAACATCAAAGGCTTCTGCTCCGAATTCATCTGTGGGATAAAACAATTTTTTCATAATTCAATACCACATTGCCATTCCGCTTTCGGGAACTTCACCTTTCTCAAAATATTCTTCAATTTTGCACATTGCATGACCTGCATAATCCATAAATCCTTTTTCAGCCTTTTTGATAAGAGTTGTTTTACCGCTGACAATATCAAGAGTGATAATACCGCATTCTTTGCTTCTGTCGTCTTCGGGATAATATTCATATGTTGCAATATTATCAGCGGTTGAAACCAAAAAGAATTTAACCATAATATTCCGCCTCCATTCTTACAGCATCAGTCTATCATAACTAATGCACCATAAAACGGACATTGATGATGTTCGGTATTTGGTACATAATATGTTCTATAATATAATCAAGAACCGTTAGAATGACTCATAAATATAATCAAAACATAAGGAGAAAAGCAATGCCAAATTACAGCAGACATTTTATAGTCGGCAAAAACAAATCCGGGGTAATCAAACTCGAAAATCATCCCGAAAATGTTTATGATGAAGATATTTTTCTTGGAGAAGTGTCCTATGAAGAAGTGAAATATATATGGGGAAACATATCATATCACGCAATACATGAACATGGTATAGATATTGATGACCGAGAATATGATGAAATTCCTAATGAATTGGTTGACTGGTTTATAGATTTGATAGGTGAAAATAAAGACAAAGTCCCCGTTTTCTATAAGGCTCTTATGTATGCAAAAGAATCCGGCGGAATAATTCAGGTTTGTTTTTAGGAGTGAGATTGTGTTAGGATTAAGAACGAAAGAAAACCTTGAATTCATAAATTTCTTTAAATTGGTTCAGGAAGAAGCAAAAAAGCAAGATGCTGTATTCTTTTTGGATTATGGCTGTGGTGATGTTTTGGTTATCGATAACATCGAGTATGAAGATGGAGTCGGATGGCTTATTCCGAACGGAATGGCAAAGGACTTTGAACAGCATTTTTTGAATTACGGTATTGGAAGCGAATGGGATAAGTTTGAAGCTTGGATAGATTGGAAACAAACATCTGACAGTGTATCAATAACAATAGAAATGCTTGATCAGACAGAGGGTGATTTGTAATGAATGAAATTGAACTTTATGATACAGTTTTATTAAAAAACGGCAGCAAAGCTCAAATTGTTGATTTGCTTGACAGAAAAGCATTTATCGCTGATGTTGAGACAGATGAAGATTATGAAACAATAACTATTTATCCGTCTGACATTCAAGAAATATTGACACAGAATAAATAGTTTTTTATAATTTATCTATGATAAGTGTTGCATAAAAACAGAAATTCTAAAGGGAGAGATTCTTATGCTTAAGTGCAAATTCAGCGATGTTTCGGAAAGAGATATGGACTTATTGTTTCTTGAGGAGTTTGCATCCTCGCCTGAATTTCTCAACATATTCTTATCAAAGGTCGGGCTTGAAAACGCAGACATAATTGAGGTTGAACAATCAAAAGTCGATATGGAATACGGCGAATCGGATATGACTTTAATCGTTGAAAAAGACGGCAAAAAGTACGGCGTTCTGATAGAAAACAAGATTGATGCAATTGCTATGCCGAACCAATGCGGCAGATATGATGAGCGAGGAAAAATCGGTATCAAAAACAATGATTATATCAAATTCTTTGTTTTTATTCTTGCTCCGAGCGAATATCTTTCCGCAAATGATGAATCCAAAAAGTATCCCCACCGTGTATCCTATGAAGAATGCCTTGAATATTTCAAATCAAAAACTGATGCACGCTCATCATTTAAAGCTCAGCATATAGAGCAAGCGATAAACAAACAGAAGCACGGTTATCAGGTTGTTGAACATTCCAATGTGACGGATTTCTGGGACAAGTATATTACATATAAAGAACAGAATTATCCGCAGTTATGGCTTGTCAGCAAGCGAGGTCCCAAAGGCAGATATTCAAGCTGGCCTCATTTCAATGTTGCGGTTGATAATATGTTTATTTACCACAAAGCTGAATTAGGATTCGTTGATTTAACTATTTCGGGCATGGGCGATAAAATTTCACAACTTGAAATGCTGTTGCCGACAGTCATCGGAAATTTAAGCGGCAAAGGAATCACTCTTGTAAAAACAGGAAAATCAGCGGCATTGAGGATTGTTGTTCCTGTAATAAATTTCACAGAACCTTTTGAAAGATATATTGATGTTCTTCCTGAATGTTTTAATGCCATTCAAAAACTGACCAACATTGCAAATGAAATTTCCGCAATGAAAAATGCTGTTGATTTTGTGATTGGTAAGTAAGGAGCTGTGCTATATGACCTGCGATTTACACACACATTCAAATTGTTCCGACGGCACTCTGACACCTGCGGAACTGATTGCTCTTGCGGAAGAGCAGAACGTTTCTGCAGTTGCACTTTGCGACCACAACACCGTTAACGGCTTGCCTGATTTTATGAAAGCGGCTGAATACAGCAAAGTTATCGCAGTAAACGGCATTGAAATATCAACCGAATATAACGGAACCGAGCTGCATATTCTTGGGTTGTTTCTGCCAGAAGATAAGTTTGAAGAAATATCCGAAATGATGAGCAGAATTAAAATCTTCAAGGAAGAAAGCAATGCGAAACTCGTCAATAATCTTCGAGCCGACGGATATCTGATTGATTATGATGAAATCAAAAGCAAAAACGGCGGTGCGTATATAAACAGAGCACACATCGCCGCAGAGCTTATTGAAAAAGGATATTTCACTGACAGAAAAGAGGCTTTTGATACTGTTTTATCACCCGACGGCGGATATTACACACCGCCAGAACGCTTCAAGGCTCTTGAGATAATCGGATATCTTGATTCAATCGGAGCTGTTCCCGTGTGGGCACATCCGTTTTTGGATATGAACGCCGAAGAAATTGATGCTTTTCTGCCGATCGCAAAAGCTCACGGACTTGTGGGAATGGAAACAAGATATTCCGAATATAGCGAAGAAACGCAGAAAACCGCAGAAATGCTTGCCGAAAAGCACGGAATAAAACAAAGCGGAGGAAGCGATTTCCACGGAAGCAACAAACCCGATATTTCATTGGGTACAGGCAAAGGAAATCTTAAGGTACCGTTTGAATTTTATGAAAATCTGAGGAAATGATTAAAGCACCAAGGACAACCTTGGTGCTTTGCTTATATCTGAATCGGCAACGGGCAGGTGTGCCTGTCCCTGCATTTCTTTTGAACCAAAGGGTGCGTAGCGACACCGAATCTCTACTTCCGCTGCCGTTTCATTCTGTTATCAGATGTTTAAATCAAAATATTTCTCGTCCTTCTGCATAAGCTTTTTTTGCTTCTTCAAAAGTCATATTAAGAGGACCAGTGAAACCATCAATGTTAAGCATAAAATCAGAGTTAAACCAACCGCAATTCTCACAATACGTATAATCATCAGGCTCGTCAAATGTATATTCTCCGCAAACAGGGCATTTTACCATCCCATCTTCTCGAATATCGTGAACATATCTTTTATTATTCATTGTTTTTTACTCTTCATCTTCAATATCTTCCGCTTCGTCAATTGCTGATTCAATTTCATCAATATATTCTTCAATGTTATCGAGAATATCATCCCATTTGTCAAAGACTTCCTCGTTCATTTCATCGGGGAGAACTGTCTGAAGTTCATCGAACTTATCCTTGATTTCTTCAAATCTTTCCGTCAGTTCTTCAAGACGCTCCAAAATGTTTGTTGCGGTAAACTCGCTTTCATCACCGATTTTAATAGTAATTTTCATCTTTGCTTTAACTTCGTTGTTTTTTTCTATCATATTGTTTCTCCGTTTCTTATATTGCATTATACACTCAGAACATCATCATTCTTCCGTATGCATAACCGCTTGGATTGACGCGGTTCGTGCCGGAATACTCTGTCAGTTCTATGCTTTCCTCATAAAATTCTTTCACATCATCCTCCAGAGATTTAATATATTCTTCAACCTCTTCTTCGGGAAACGGTGAAAGCATTTTTCTTAATCTGTCAAAAGCTTCTTTTTTGAATTCTTCAAAAGTCATCATTTTTTACACCTTATGAAATCCTCAGTATTTTTGAACAGCCGTAATCGGTAACAAGAAAAAATCCGATTTTAATATCATCATTAACGCTGAAATCCAGAACGCCGTTTTTGTGTTTTTCAAAAACTTTTGAACTCCAAAAATTTGTTAAAACAACAATTTCTTTGTATTTGAAAAAATCGCTCACACACCAGGGTGCAATGATTTCTTCAAGCAGTGCTTTGAAATCGGCGTTGGTGTTGCAGACCGCAATCAGAGTTTTTGTTTTTCTGATTGATTCAACCACTCTGCCTGAAAAAAACAAGTCGAAATCGGCATCAATCTTTTCAACGTTTCCGATTTTCTTTTTCATATTGAGTGCGTCAATCATGTTTGTTTCGGTTTCTGTTATATCCCACACTCCGTTAACAGCTGTCTGTGAAAAATCTTCTTCATGGATACTGAAGCATAAATTATCACGGATTTTTGAAGTTTTCTGAACATTCATTCTTCTGATTTCTTCGTTTTCAAACATATAAACCCTCCAAAAAAATAATCCCTGCATCTGACTGCAGGGATATTGTAGCAATATTTATGGGTGCAAAAGCGGACATCATTTGCTGTATTTTTCGTTCATTGCTTTAACAGCGTCGGCAAGCGATTTGCGGAGCGATTCAGGTTCAAGAACTTCAACTCTTGTTCCGTACTGCATTGCCCAATGGAACATAGCATTTTCATTGACTTTTACGCTCACGTCAACGGTTTCTTCCGTTTCGTTTGAGAATTTAACCGCCGTTCCGAACCAGTCAACGATATCGTTGATTATATCTTTATCCGTTCTGAATTTAACCTTGACACTCTCACCGCAGTACATATAAATATGCTCCGCCATATGCTTGGGCAAATCAAGACCGTTTTTGAGTCCGTCAACCTTTTTCATCGGTTTTACGGGTTCGTCGGTTATTTCAATATCAATGATTCTGTCGATTCTGTAATGGGAAACATTATCGAATTTATCGTAGTTACCGATGAGGTAATATCTGCCGTTTGAAGCAACCATCTGATAGGGATTTATGATATATTCCGCAGGTTTTCCGTAGTGAATACGCTTTTCTCTTTCAAGCTTAAGATTGAAATCGGAATAGTGGAATTTAACCTTTTTGCCCTGCTCAATCGCCTCGTCAAGAATGCCGATTGTATAGAAGAGTTCTTTGTTTGCAGGCATTGCAACAGGCAGATTACGAACATGACGCACCTTGGCAGAGAAATATTTGTTTGACTGCTTTTCAAGCTTTTCAATAAGCTCCTTGCATTGAGAATACGGAATATATTTTGAAAAAAGAATGCTGTCGATAAGCAGACGGAGTTCGCTGTCATCGAATGCACGGGTTATGTACCAATCTGAAAAAACGGTTTCATCCTCACCGCTTTTTGTTTTGCGGGTGCGCTCGGAATAACCGACATCAAAACCCATATCAATCAAATCCGTAAGATTCCTTTTGACGGCTTTTCTGTCGAGTTTAAGTCCGTATTCGGATTCAAGCATATCCTGAATCTGTTTCTGAGTGAGTGTATGCTCGCTGTCGGTATGCTTTTTGAGAATATCAATAATGCAGAGAATTGCGGTTTTCTTCGAATTAGCCTGATACATAAAAACACCTCAAAAACATAATAATGCTTTCAAGGTGTTTTGTCAATGATGTTCGGTTTTCAGTGCATGAACCGTTCTGTTATTTTTTATCCGACGCCTTGCCGAAATGAAGCTCTCTCATGCCCTCAACCTCATCGCAGACAGCCTTTAAATTGCAGGTGTCACAATCAAAATTCACGCTGTTCATAACATGGTTGAGAGTTTTGGTTATTGCATTGCTCTTTTCCGCAAGAGCGCAAACCGAAGAATAATCTGCCTTGGGGTCAGTGACAAAAATCAGTTTCACTCCCCTGACGCTCGGATTTTCTTTATATTTCTTTATAAAAAGATTTCCGACCGACTCAAAATCAATGCCGTCTCTCAGCGCATATTTTGCAATCCTGACAGCTTCCTTGTTTGAGCTTGAAGCGCTTCGCATCATATATCCGTCGGGGAAGCAGTGGTATTTCACATACTCGATTTTTCTTATGAGATTATGAGCCGTCTGCTCATCTTTGGTTTCATCAATCTGAATGAGAGAAATCCTTGCAAAACTGCAGTTTTCTTTTATATCTGCAAGCTCTTTGCCGACAACAATTATGCCGTCGGAAATCTGAGATGATGTAACAAGATTAAAACCCGTTCCGCTCAGCTCGTATGCACTGTCACGCTGCAAAACAACCTGATTGCAGCCAATATCTTTCCATGCTTTATCAGCATTGAAACCATATGAGATATGAGAAAAACCAGAAATAAGTGTCAGGGCTTCATCAATGATTGAATCAAAAAATTTCATCAGAGCTTCTTATCCCTTTTCATGTTGTCGTAATGCTTTCCGAGCAGGTCATAAACCTTACGGATAAGCTTCATATCGAGGTTGAAAAAATAGATTGCGAATGTTATCAGAAACAGCGCAAGGATAACACCGAGAATTATTAAAATAACTTCCATATCAGTTCTCCTTTGCCAGACCCTTCTGGCGTGCATATTCCGCAGCACCGAGCGCACCCATAAGCTGAGGGTCGGTTGAAAGCTCAACAACCTTGATTTTGAGCACCTTTTCGATTGCCTTCTTGAGACCGTCATTCTTTGCGCAGCCACCTGTAAGGGTAATACTGTCGGTTGCGCCCGCTTTTTTAGCCATGACGAAGCAGCGTTTTGCAACCGCAAGCTGAATGCCCGCAGCGATTTCATCCATGGGCTTACCCTCACCTACAAGCGAAATTACTTCGCTTTCGGCAAAAACGGTACACTGAGCAGTAATGGGGATTGTGTTTTTCGCATTCAGCGAAAGCTTTGAAAATTCAGGCAAGGTCATTTCGAATGCGTTTGCCATTGCTTCGTAGAATCTGCCTGTGCCTGCGGCGCATTTATCGTTCATTGCGAAGTTTTTAACCGTGCCGTCAGTGTCAATTGAAATACCCTTTACATCCTGACCACCGATGTCAATAATTGCCTTGACCTCGGGATTTGTTACATGAACGCCCATCGCATGACAGCTTATTTCCGAAATGTTTTCATCGGCAAAGGGAACTTTGTTTCTGCCGTAGCCCGTACCGATAAGATAGCTTAATTCTTCCGCCGAATTAAGTCCGTCAACCTGCGCAACAGCATCGCTGAGCGCTATTTCCGCACTCGCAACGGGGTTTATTTTGCTTCTGTTTGTAACATTTGCAACCATTTTTCCGTTTTCATCGAGAATAACGCATTTTGTATAGGTTGAACCAACGTCACATCCTCCGAAATACTTCATAACTGTTTCTCCTTTACCAAGCTAAATCGTCTTCAAAATCTACAAGTGAGGGGTCGAGGGGCTCTTCCTGAAGAACCGTCTGCATATATTTGTTGACCTGCTCACGCATATCGCGTCTTGAAATTGTTCTGGGGTCCATAAGATCCTGCTTGACCCATATGAAATTGATGTTGCGCTCTCTTGCCTGATCATCAAAAATACCCGTCAGACCGTCCATGCCCTTGCATGAAATCTGGTCATACATGATAATCGTATCGGCATTGTATTCTTCAACGATTCTCCAGAGCTCGTCAACAACATTTCTGTATCCGCCCTTGGTATGCTTACGCATAATTGAGCGCTGATATGTTTTGGCAACATCCCTGAGAGCCTGCTCTTTATCTTCCGTATTATATTTGATATAGGAAATCATGGTTTCCATATCCATAACAACATTCATGCCCCAGCAGTTTTCAAGCCAGTTTGCAAAGCTTGTGTAATAGTTTGCGGGGCAGGACCAGACTACCGCACGGTGGCGCATTTCTTTTGAAACAGGGGCTTTCTTTTCGTAAGCCTTCATCATAAGCTTGTTGACCTTTTCATCAACTTTAAGGAATCGCTTATCAACACCGCCAGAAAGATTGAAATAATAGATTCTGTAAAGCCAGAACGCTGCACCCGTCATCTGCGGATAAGGTGTTTTATTGATATCCCATTTTTCAAGCTCATATTCAAGCTGTTTGTTGCTTGTTTTAAGAGCTGCGAAGAATGCATCCCAGTCAAATTTTTCGCCGGTCTGCTCTTCAACAAATTTAATAAGCTCTTTAACCTCTTCAACGGCATATCCCTGAACATCCTCATCGTTATAGCGCAGAGGGATGTTGAACAGATGAACGGGAAGATTAAGGCGTCTGTCAAGAAATGTTGAGTTCATAACAGAGCCGTCGCAGGGCATGTTTGTTGCAATCATGCAGCAGCCCATTTTCGGATAGTCGTCCTCAATCGCAACGCCTGCTTCGGCGCTGGGAAGCGGGCAGACATCTGCGGGAACACCAAAGCTTTCCGTCACCTCGAGGTAAGGCGGGGTTATCTGCTGGTCAACCATGGAGGAGAGGAAAATGGGGATAGTCTGAAGCGGAATAACCGTAAGATTGGGGAAACCAGAAAAAATTTCGTTGGGAATGATTTCATCCGTCAGAATTATTTTCTTTGAATATTTATTGTTCGGATTTATTTTTTCATCGGCAACAAATGATTTGTGAATAAGACCCGTTGCATGCTTGACTATCATATTATAGTGAAGATGAGCGATTCTCAGATGAGTGCCTCTCAGACCTGCAACATGCCGGTCAACAAACGAAGGCGCAGAAAGATAAGACGCCATCCATCTGTACTTCCACAGACCCTTTACGGTGGAAACGGGAGCTTTGAGCACCATGACAATCATGTCTTTCCATGTTACAAGCCAGCGGTAATAATCATACATTGTATCCCTGAAGCCGCGCCATTCCCTGTGCTTAAGCACGGCGGTATGCTCTTTATAAAGCTTGCCGTAATCAGCCATTTTTCTTCGCCTGCCTTTCCTTCTGAATCTTCTTGATTTCAAGGCTTTCAACAAAAGCCTGAACTCTTGTGCGAAGCTGACCCGATGCGGAAGCGGTGTACTGTCTGTCAACCGCAGCGGTAGGAACGCCGTAGTCATTGCTCATAACATATGACGCAAGCGCTCTTTCGTAGCCCCAGTATTCGCAGAATTTAAGCTGCTCATACATAACGCCGTCCGCATGGTATTCGTCAACAAGACGTTTTACATAGTCCCTGCGTTCCTGAACCTTTTCATGACTCATGTATCGGGGACACTGACTTGTTTTAAGATAATGCAGGCAAATCTGAGTCAGAACATCTTCGTCGGGGTTTATTCTGATTTCTTCTCTGCCGGGCAAAGCGCCGAAGCAATAGCGGTCTGCAACAACAAGCGCACCGCTGTCCTCAATGAGCGATGTGAAATCGGGGTCATCCATTTCCGAGCCGACAACAACAATCTTTGCCCTGTATTTCTTCTTCTCATCAGGCTCTCTTGTTTTCAACTCCTCGGCTGTTTCTCTGAGCATGGGGAGAATAAGAGCCTTGGGGCAGCAATATGTAACAAGGCTCAGAATATGATATTCGTATCCCGTGATGCGGGGATTCTCTTCCTTACGGTAATCCCCTATTTCGGTCATAAGGCGGCAGACCTCATTATGCTCTTCAACCGCTTTCAGAAGAGCTTCGTCAGAGGTATCAACGCCGTAAACTTCGGTAAGCTTGTTAAGTATCTTGTTTCTCGTCTGTGTTACATAATGCTTCACTGTGTGATCGGCAATTTTGAACGGCATATCGAGAAATGTAAGGAAGAATTTATCGTTTTCAACAAGGTTTAGCAGTTCAAAATGTTCTGCAGTCCTGTTCATTTCCGAGCATGTTTCGGATGCAAGCAAAGCATTGAGGAAATTATAACCTCCTTCAATTGCACGCTCAAGGATAGCCTTTGAATAACCGCAAAGGAAGTTGCTCATATAGTAAGTTGCGATATCCATTGAGCCCGTGCGGGGAGCGCGAAGTCTTACCGAAAAACAGTTTCCGCAGTTGAGAAGAACTTCGGGAATATGATAGCAGGTATATCCCAGAGCTATCCCTCCGTCAGCCTTCGCCTTCTGAACAAGATCGTTATTCGCTTCCTGCAAAAGCTTTTCAAACTCATACAGGTGTTTTAAATCTCTCATGGCTTACTCCTTAAATAATTTCTAACTCTGCAAGCGCCTTTCTGACTCCTTTGACAACATTTGAATCATCGGGAAGCTTTGTTATGTTTTTGCCTTCAATATCGTAAATTGCGAGGTTTCCGTCATTTTCTATATATGACAAAACGGGAACATCTTCAATGCTGATATGCCTGATAACGCTTTCATCAGGAATTCTGTTGACGATTGCCCCGATTTTTTTGTACATTACAAGCTCATCGGCAACGCTCTTTATGGTTGAAATAACCTGAGTGCCCTTTTTGCTTGCATCGGTAATAAGAAGAAGATGAGTAACCTTTTCCATTACTCTGCGGTTGATTTGCTCAATGCCCGCTTCGCCGTCAATTACAACATAATCAAAATCATTCGAAAGAATGCTGATTACCTCTTTGAGATAGGAATTGATTTTGCAGTAACAGCCTGCGCTTTCGGGTCTGCCGACAGCGATAAAAGCAAAGCCGTCCGTTTCAACCAGAGCATCAAAAATCTTGTATCTTGCTTCGCCAAGAAGCTCAATTGCAGCCTTTGTGTTGCCGTCCTCAACGGTTGAAACAATCTCTTTTCTGATGTCATCAATGGTAGTTTCAACTTCTATTCCGAGAGCGGTTGAGAGACCGACTGCAGGGTCGGCATCTATCGCAAGTATTTTTTTATCGGGATATGCTTCAACAAGAAGCTTTACAATTGCTGCGGAAATCGATGTTTTTCCGACACCGCCTTTACCCGAGAGGGCGATTATTGTTGCGTTGTTATCCATAACGTGCTCCTCACAAACGTATTTTTTATATTATATCAAATATTGCTTTCACTTTCAACAGAAACATGCTTCTTCCGGCAAAGATTTATTACCGTAAAGCATCTTTTTATTGACATTTAAAAATCGCTAATGTAATATATTTATGTTTTTAATATACTGTAATTTAAATAAGGAGAGAGAATGAAAAAGAATAAAAAAGCCGTGCAGAAGGCGCATATTTTCAGAAACACCGCCTTTATGCTTAAATGCGCATGGAAAAGCGCTCCGCTCTCGCTGATAATCATTTATCTTGCTTATATCGTGGAAAATGTTTACTATTCCGTTGTTATAAGTGTTTTGTTCCTGCAGACGGCGCTTTCAATCATTGAAGGCAACGGCACCTTCAAGGAATTTGCAATCAAAATGTGTATCATCGTTTTCGGCAAGGTTTTTGTTGACCTGCTCGCATACATTGACATGTACACAATCAGAATAAAATTTGAAATCAAATGCGAAAGCTACATAAACAGCCTGATTTTCAAAAAAGCTCAGGAGGTTGAGCTCGGATGCTACGAAAACCCCGACTTTTTTGATAATTACAACAGAGCAACATGGGTTGTTGAAAAAGGCGGCTTCAAGAGAATCATTGAGGGCTCAGCCTGGACAATCGGCTCAGTCATCAGCATCATTTTTCTCGTTGCTTATCTCGTGTCGATTGACCCGTTTCTGCTTTTCTTCATCGTCTGCCCCGTCATCGTTATTGCGATAAGAACAAAGAAAAACAATATAGAGCTTGAAAAAGAAAAAGAAATGACTCCGTATGAGAGACAGAAGGATTACACCAGAAGAACTATTCTGCTCAAGGATTTTGCAAAAGAAATCAAAACAACGGGCATCTTTGAAGTTGTCAAAAACAGATTCAACTCTGCAGTTGCAAAAAACATTGAGGTAATCAAAAAATACGGCTGGAGAATCGCTCTGCTTGAAGCTGTTGCAGACTTTTTCGGCGAGGTTATTCCCGTTGGAGGCGGCTTCGGATACGGCTGCTACCGACTGATAGTTCTCGAAAACCTCGAAATTTCCGATTTCTCGGTGCTCATTTCGGCAATTACAAACACAAGAAACAAGCTTAACCAGCTTGCAAGATATTTTGCAATGCAGCAGAAGCACTGCCTTTGGGTTCAGAATCTGAGAGATTTTCTTGACTATGAACCGAAACTCAAAGGCGGAAAGCTTGAGCCTGCAGATTTTGAAAGCCTTGAATTCAGAAATGTTTCATTCCGTTATGACGGGAACGAAAAATACACTCTGAAGAACGTTTCGTTCAGAATAAACAAAGGAGAAACTCTTGCCGTTGTCGGTCATAACGGTGCGGGAAAAACAACTCTTTCAAAGCTTATCATGCGTCTTTATGACGTTACGGAAGGCGAAATTCTTTATAACGGAATAAACATCAAAGAATACAACCTTCAGAAATACAGAGAAAAATTCGCAAGTGTTTTTCAGGATTACAGAATTTTCGCAATGACGGTTGCCGAAAATGTTCTCATCCGTGAGGTTGACGGCGAAAATATCTCTCTCGCTCAGAAAGCTCTGAAGCAGAGCGGCGTTTACGATAAAATACAGACTCTCCCCGAGCAGGAAAACTCTCTTCTGACAAAAGAATTTGATGAAGAAGGTGTTCTTCTTTCGGGCGGAGAATCGCAGAAGGTTACAATTGCAAGAATGTTTGCAAAAAACTTCGAAATTGCAATTCTCGACGAGCCCTCTTCCGCCCTTGACCCGATTGCGGAAAGCAAAATGTATGATTCACTTATGGAAGGCACCAGAGGCAAATCCGTTTTCTATATTTCTCACCGTCTTTCAAGCGCAACTCAGTCAGACAGAATTCTCGTTTTCTCAAAGGGCAGACTTATCGAATCGGGCACTCATGATGAGCTTATGTCGCTTGACGGCGAATACTGCAAAATGTTCACCCTTCAGGCATCGGGCTACAAGGAGGAGGTGTCTGAGAATGAATAATAATGCAAAGAAAAAAAACAAAGAAAAGTCCCATACATTCAAAAACAATATGTTCATGCTCGGCTTCATTGCCAGAAACGCTCCTTCGCTTCTTTTCTTTTACATATTCTTTGATGTTCTTTCCAATGTTCCGTGGATACTCTCGAATGTCGTTCTTCTGAAATATATCATTGACGTTGTCATCTCGGGCGTTGAGCTTTACAGAGCAGGCGTTGCCTGCGCAATATTTGCGGTTATTATCGTTATCGGTAACATCGGAAGCACTGTTTTTTATGAAATCTTTCTTCCCAAGCAAAAAGAAAGACTTCATTATAAGCTCTATACGGCAATTTACGAAAAGGCAGCAAAAATGGATTATCAGGCATATGATAATCCCGAATATTATAACGACCTTGTGCTCGCAATGAACTCGATGAACGAACGCATTGACAGAGTTCTTTCCGATGCGCAGGATATCGTAAGACTCCTCACCTCCATTCTTTCAATCACCGCAGTCATAGCTTCAATAGACCCGATTTGCCTTGTGTTTATTGCAGTTTGTGTCGGAGTTATGGTTCCCATTGGCAGACTGATTGCAAAGGTCAACGTCAAGCGCACCGAAGCAATGACTCCGCTTGACCGCAAGAATCTTTATTTCAGCAGAGTTTTCTATCTTCAGGATTACGCAAAAGAACTCAGACTCAACCCTGCAGGAAAAATGATGGAAGACAGATACAATCAGAATGTAAAAGACCGGCTGTTTACGATTTCACCGTTTCTCAGAAAGCAATGGCAGCTTTATTTCTGCCAGGAATCGCTGCCGATGACTCTTCTTGTCTATCTCGGCATTGCACTTCTCATGGGCTACAAAGCAATTGTGACAAAAGAGATTTCCCTCGGCGATTTTGCCGCTGCATTCAACGGCGCAAACGAAGTCAGCCGCTGTGTTTTTGACCTTACAAGCTGGTTTGCAATAAGCCTCAGAGAAAACGGTCTTTATATTGAGAAATTCAGAAAATTCATGAACGCCAAAGAAAAAATAATCGGCGGCGACAAGACAACTGTTTTTGAAAAACCCGTCAGCATCAGGCTTGAAAATGTTTCATTCACTTATCCCGGCAATGACAAGCCGACCCTCAAAAACATAAATCTTGAAATAAAACCCTATCAAAAAATTGCGCTTGTCGGATATAACGGCGCAGGAAAAACAACTCTTACTAATCTTCTTCTCAGGCTCTATGATGTCAGCGAGGGAAGAATAACCGTTGACGGAACAGACATAAAAGAATGGGATATTCCCTCTTATCACAAAAATTACGCCGCCGTTTTTCAGGATTTTTCTCTCTTCGGAGCAACCGTCGGCGAAAATGTTGCAATGAACGCTCAGCCCGACAAAGCACGGGTTCTTGCTGCTCTTAAGGAAAGCAGCTTTGATAAAGAGCTCAGCAATTCAACAGACACCATTCTTCTTCGCGAATTTGATGACAGCGGTCTTTCGCTTTCAGGCGGCGAAGCTCAGAAGGTTGCCGTTGCAAGAGCATTTTACAAGCGCTGCCCGTTTGCAATTCTTGATGAGCCGAGCGCAAACCTCGACCCCGTTTCTGAATACGCTCTCAACGAAGCAATGTCAAGAGCAGCGGCAGATAAAACAGTTATTTTTATCTCGCACAGACTCTCAACAACCGTTATGGCAGATGTCATTTATATGCTTGAAAACGGCGAGATAGTTGAAAGCGGCTCACACGATGAGCTGATGGCTCTCGGCGGAAAATACGCATATATGTTCAATCTTCAGGCGGAAAAATATCAGGAACAGATCACTTCAAAAGGACATGATTATGAAACCCAATAATTTTAAACGGACAAAGCTTGCATGCTATACGGCGTATTTCACCATGTCATCAATATTCAGCTTACCGCCGCTTCTGTTTGCTTCGCTTCAGGATATGTTCGGAATTTCCTACACCCTGCTCGGAACGCTCGTGCTTACAAATTTCTGCACTCAGCTTGCAGTTGATTTGGTTTTCACATTCTTTTCAAAGCATTTCAACATTAAGAAGGTTGTAAGAGTAATGCCTCTTATCACCTCGGCAGGCTTGATGATTTATGCAGCAATTCCCAGCCTTTTTCCTCAGCATGCATACGCAGGACTGCTCATCGGAACGGTGCTCTTTTCAGTTTCTGCGGGCTTATCAGAGGTTCTTCTCAGCCCCGTTATTGCCGCGATTCCGTCAGAGAATCCGCAGAAGGATATGAGCATGCTCCATTCGCTCTATGCCTTCGGTGTTTTCACCGTTGTTGTTATCAGCACCGTTTTTCTCCGTATTTTCGGCACTGAAAACTGGATGTATCTGACCGCATTCTGGGCAATTCTTCCCGTTTCTGCATCAATTCTGTTCATGGCTTCGCCGATGCCCGAGATGAATGCTTCGCAAGCCAACAAGGGTCTCAGCGGCACAAAAAGAAGAACATTTTCTCTTGCGCTCTGCGTTGCCTGTATTTTCCTCGGAAGCTGCGCTGAAAACGCAATGTCCAGCTGGATTTCAAGCTATATGGAAAATGCGCTGCGAATTGACAAGACTGTCGGCGACATTCTCGGAATGGCAATGTTTGCGATTCTTCTCGGAATAACAAGAATATCATACGCCAAATTCGGCAAAAACATAATAAGATTTCTGTTTATCGGAATGGTCGGTGCATCCGTCTGCTATCTTGTTGCAGGTCTTTCAATGAATATGATTTCCGCTTTCATTGCCTGCGTATTAACGGGAATATTCACCTCAATGCTCTGGCCAGGAACTCTGATTATGATGGAAGAAAACCTGCCCGGTGTCGGCGTTGCCGCATATGCTCTTATGGCGGCGGGAGGAGACCTCGGCGCATCAATTGCGCCTCAGCTTCTCGGCATCGTTGTTGACAGGGTTTCAGAAAGCGGCTTTGCAGCAGCATTCAGCGCAAGCTCAGGGCTCGCAACGGAGCAAATCGGACTCAAGGCAGGAATGCTTGTCATTTCTGTTTTCCCGATAATGGGTTCGGCTTTGCTGATATTCATATCGCGACATTTCAGAAAATCAAATAACAAGGCATAAAATAAACCTCGGAGTGAATTACACTACTCCGAGGTTGTTTTTCTATTATGCGGTCGCTGCCGCTTTCGTTTCTTCAAAATATTTTTCAAGAAATCGGGTAACGGTGTTCCAATAAAGCTCGTTATCAACAAAAACTGAGTTTGCGTGGAAAGCGCCGTTAATGGTGAGCATCTCTTTTTCTGCGGTACATGCATTATAAAGAGGCTCCATCATTCTGTAAGGAACAAATTCATCGTCCGCACCGTGAATGAAAAGAGTCGGTGTTTTTGATTTTGCAACAGCTTTTATGGGTGAGCATTCCTTAAAATCGAAGTTTTTGTGAAGCTTTGAAATCTTATTGAAAAGAGGCAGGAACGGAACGGTCGGAAGTCCGAACATTTCGCCGAGCTGAACCTCATATTCATCCCAGCATGAGGTGTAGCCGCAGTCTGCAACGGCTGCAACAACATTTTCGGGAAGAGGCTCGCCCGTTACAAGCATTGTTGTTGCGCTGCCCATTGAAATACCGTGCATAAGTATTTTGGCATCGGGGTTTTTATCAATGATATAATCAATCCAGTCAAGAATCATATATCTGTCATAATAACCCATGGTGCAATATTTTGAAGGGTCGCTTCCGTGGCCGAGCATGTGGGGCATAAGAACATTATAGCCGTCTTCATGATACTTCTGAGCATAATGAGCCATTGTTGCAGGGTCGCCTGTGTAGCCATGAATTACAATCGCCCAGCGGTCAGACTTTTCATCAGCAGGAATGATAACCGAATGAGTATTTCTGCCGAGCCTTGAACGGATTACGGTTTCGGGGAAATCAGAATCGTTGAACCATTTGATTCCGTCCTGATAAAGCTCGCATTCTCTCCAGAACTTATCTTCTTCTTCATTATTGAAAATTCCGGTTTTATCAACGGTTTTCTTTTTGAATTTCACATTGAGAACGCTCTGATAAAACAGTTCGCCGAGCGCAAAAGCGCCCGCACCGATACCTGCAGCGGCACCGAGAACCTTCTTGGTCGATTTTTTCATTCTTATTCCTCCTGTTCTCTTTCATTGATAAAGCGTCTTATTGCCTTTGCAACTCCGCATTCACGGTTTGAATCGGTTACATAATCCGCCTTTTGCCTGACATCATCGGGAGCGTTGCCCATTGCAACTCCGATTCCTGAAAATTCAAGCATTGCGAGGTCATTTGCACTGTCGCCCATTGCGACGGTGTTTTCTCTTTTCAGCCCCGTTATTTCAATCACCTTTTTGATTCCTTCAGCCTTATTCAGACCTTTTTTGACACAGTCGGCATAGGTGTTGATGGGGAAAAAGTCGAGTTCTTCCGAAAACATGCTGACAAAATCTTCTTCGGGCACGGGTCCCATTGCAAAAAGCTGTATTTCATCATTTTTGCAGAAATTCTCAACATCCTCCATTGAATTGACAACAGTCTGAAGAGAATTCGGGTTTCTGAGTTCGTTTGAAATTATGTAATTGCCGTGATACCCTTCAAAAACGCACCAATAATCCGATGTTGAAAGAAAAAAGTCCGCCAACCTGAGAATAAGGTCTTCGGGAAGCCTTTCTCTGCGATGCTCAACTCCGCCGACGGTTATCATTGCACCGTTTCCGCAAATAAAACCGTCAACATCAAGCTGCTGAAAAAGACTTTGGGGTATATTTCCCCATGAGCGCCCCGTATTGATAAAAATCATATGCCCCTTTTCTCTTGCTTCGGAAATCGCCGCAAGATTCTCTTCGGGAACAGCAAAGCTGTCAACAATCAGAGTGCCGTCAATATCAAGAAAAAATGCCAGTCTGTTTTCGTCCGAAATCATTTTTATGCCTCAATTTTATGGAAAATCTTCTTACCTTTTTTAACTACGATAGGCTTCTCTTTAAGAGCTGACTGCGCAAAGCTCATTGCGAAATCGGTAATCTTTGCATCGTCAACCGAGATACCGCCCTGCTGAACAAGTCTTCTGCCCTCGCCTCTTGACTTCGTGATTTCAGCCTTCATAAGGATATCGAGAATATCGATTGCGCCATCGGTGAAATCTTCGTCTGCAAGAGTTGTTGAAGGCATATTGTCAAGGTCTGCGGCGCCGCTGAAGATTGCCTTTGCGGCAGCCTGTGCCTTTGCAGCTTCTTCTTCGCCGTGAACAAGCTTTGTAAGCTCAAATGCAAGGATTTCCTTTGCGGTGTTGAGCTGACTGCCCTCCCATGAATCCATAGCGTCAATTTCTTCGAGAGGAAGGAAAGTGAGCATACGGATGCACTTGAGAACATCGTCATCGGCAACATTGCGCCAATACTGATAGAATTCGTAGGGAGAAGTCTTTTCGGGATCAAGCCATACTGCGCCTGATGCGGTCTTACCCATCTTCTTGCCCTCGGAGTTAAGGAGAAGTGTGATTGTCATTGCATAAGCGTCCTTGCCGAGCTTTTTACGGATAAGCTCAGTTCCGCCGAGCATATTTGACCACTGGTCATCACCGCCGAACTGCATATTGCAGCCGTATTCCTTGAAGAGATGATAGAAGTCATAGCTCTGCATAATCATATAGTTGAACTCAAGGAAGCTGAGACCTTTTTCCATTCTCTGCTTGTAGCATTCTGCACGGAGCATGTTGTTGACTGAGAAGCATGCGCCGACCTCACGGAGAACATCAACATAGTTCAGGTCAAGAAGCCAGTCTGCATTGTTGATAAGCATTGCCTTGCCATCGCTGAAATCGATGAAACGGCTCATCTGCTTCTTGAAGCAGTCAACGTTATGCTGAATTGTTTCCTTGGTGAGCACCTGACGAAGGTCGCTTCTGCCTGAGGGGTCGCCGATCATGCCTGTTCCGCCGCCGAGAAGAGCAATGGGCTTATTGCCTGCCATCTGGAGTCTCTTCATAAGGCAAAGAGCCATGAAATGACCTACATGAAGGCTGTCAGCAGTGGGGTCAAAGCCGATATAAAAAACAGCCTTGCCGTTGTTGATAAGCTCTCTGATTTCCTTTTCGTCTGTTACCTGCGCAATAAGTCCTCTTGCGACAAGTTCTTCATAAATCTGCATATTAAAACATCCTTTCGGTTTATTTCCGTTATAATTTATACATTATTGTATTATCATTTGTCAAGAGCAGTTGCTTTCAGCCACTCTTTTGCGATTATCATATGACCCGCAATGCCGGGAAGAGTACCGTCCCGGACAAAGTATTCGGTTCTTGACCTTTCGGCATTTTCTTTAATCTTTTTTATAATTAACCTTTATTTATAAACTCAGGCATATTCTCTGCGTTTTCATGAGCAAGCTCAGAAGCGACAATATACTGATAACCGTGGCCCATAATATGGTTGCAATCCATGCTTTTGCCTCTGTTTCCGTCGGTTATCGAGTCACCCGAAAACAGAACAACATCGTTTTTGTCAAGTTTCATATCATCGCCTTAATTCACACAGAACTTCATATGCGTTTCGTGCATCGCTTTCAAAATCGATAACATCTGCTTCTATCGAGCAATGCTCAACTCCGATTTTTTTCAATACATTGATAAAGTCCGCCTGACTGAATTTATCGCCTTTTTTCGGATAAACTCTCTTGCGATCGAGGCTGTCATCGGGATCGGGATTTGAGGTGTGCGCATGAACAACCCAGCCTTTATAATCAAGGAGACTTTCCATGCTTTCACCCTGCACATACATATGAGCAACATCCGCAAGCACCTTAACATAATCCGAGCCGACTGCTTTTGCGATTTCAACGCCGTCGGCAAGCGTATTTATCGCATTGCATTCCTGCGGTCTAAGCGGCTCAATTGCAACGGGAATATTATATTTTTCTGCGCAGGGAACAACAAGATTTCTGAGGAAATCAACAATCTGCGCCCTTCCCTCTTCAAGGCTCATTCCGTCGGGAATTCTTCTTGCGCCCGATGAGCCGAAAACAAGATATTTAAGCCCAAGATATGATGCGTTTCCGAAAAGCTTTTCAAGATACTCTTTTATTGCTTCATCGTCTCTTTCTTCGCCGACAACTCTCAGACCGATAAAACAGTTTGCCGCAACAACGGGCAGCCCCGTTGCTTTCATTTTGTCAAGATGCTCCTTATCTTTTCTTGCAATTTCCTGACAGTGGCTTTCCGCATAGTCATATCCGAGAAACCTGATATATTTCATTTTTTCAATATCGGTTCCCACGCAAACACCTATTTTCATTTTATGACCCCCTTGCGTTTAAAAGCATTTCTTTTGCGGTTTCTATCTGGAGAGCCGTTACCGAACCGCCCGCTGTTATTCTCGCAATTTCCGCCGCTCTTCCTTCAAAATCAAGCGTTTCGAGCTCGGTGAAGGTTTTTTCATCCGTTGAGGATTTGGTTATCTTCATATGCGTATCCGCCTGAGCGGCAATTCTCGCAAGATGAGTAACGCATATAACCTGCCTGCCTCTCGAAACCTCCGAAAGCTTCAGGGCAATTTTTTCTGCCGCCGAGCCGCTGACTCCCGTGTCTATTTCATCAAAAATCAGGGTTCCTACATTGTCTTTATCCGAAAGAACATTCTTTATTGCAAGCATGATTCTTGAAAGCTCGCCGCCCGAGGCAATCCTTGCAATCGGTCTGGGCTCCTGCCCCGGGTTTGCGCTGATTAAGAATTCAATCGAATCAGCGCCCTTGGAAGTCATTGCTGTTTCCTTGCGTTCAACAACAAAAGTCACCTTGGGCATATCAAGGAATTCAAGCTCCGCTTTCACTTTCTTTTCAAATTCCGCCGCCGCTTCAAGCCTGCTCTCAGTCAGCTTTGCGGCAAGAAGCTTTATTTCATCGGACAAAGCATAAAGCCTGTCTTCAAGCTCGCCTATTCTTTCGTCGGAAACCTCAATTTCCGCTCTTTCTTTTATTGCGGCATCAAGCTTTTCGAGAATTTCGCTTTCCTCTGCACCGTATTTGAGTGACAGACGGAAAAGCAAGTCAAGTCTTTCGTTGATTTCAGAAAGCCTTTCGGGATTATAATCAAAGCTGTCCGCAAGATTTCTGATTTCGGAAATGCAGTCGGAAAGCTCATAAGAAATTCCTCTTACGGCTTTTGCAACATTTTCAGCCTCGCCGTAATATCTTGAGGCAATTTCAAGCTCGCCCGCACAAAGCTCAACGCCCGCAGCCGCCCCCTCATCATCATTGAGGGCGGCATATGCCTTTTCAAGCGCTTTGATAACCTTGCCGCTGTTTGAAAGCAAGGTTTTTTCTTTATTCAATTCTTCTCTTTCGCCGATTTTTACATCCGCTTGTGTTATTTCATTTATCTGGAAATTGAGATAATCAAGCCTTGCCGCCTTTTCGTCTCTTGTGTCATAAAGAGAATCAAGCTCTTTTTTTACCGAAACAAGACTGCTGAAAACGCTTTTGTATTCCTTGCGCAACTCCTCATTTTCCGCAAGAGAATCAATGAATCCGCAGTGCTTTTCGGGTGAAAGCAACGCCTGACTGTCGTGCTGTCCATGTATATTGATCAGACCGCCCGCAAGCTCTTTTAAAGCCGAAACGGTTACGGGGCAGCCGTTGACGCGGCAGACATTTCTGCCTGCATTGTTGAGAGAACGGCTGACAACAAGAGTTTTATCGGGCATTTTCTCAATGCCGAGTTCGTCAAGAATTTCTTCGGTTTCATCGCTTATATCCGCAAATTCGGCAAACACCTTTGCATTCTCTGTGCCTGTTCTTATAAGCTCTCTGGACGTGCGTTCGCCGAGCACTGCATTTATCGCATCAATAACGATGGATTTACCCGCACCCGTTTCGCCCGTCATAACATTGAGACCCTTGTCAAATTCAACCTCAACGCTCTCAATAACAGCTATATTCTCGATTTTTAAGCTGATTAACATAGTCTGAATTTCCTTTTTAGTCTACAAGTTCCGATATTGCCGCCTTCATTCTTTCGGCGTGCTCGGGAGTTCTGCAAAGAGCAAAGATAGTGTCGTCACCTGCAAGGGTACCGACGAGTCCGTCCCAATGCATTGAATCAAGAGCTGCGCAGGCAGCCTGAGCCATTCCCGTGTAGCATTTGACAACGAGGGTGTTGCCCGCATAATCCGCCGAAACAACCGAATGGCTGAAGATGCTGCGGTATTTTCCGAGAAGCTCATCGGAATCGCCGCTGTCAACAGCATAGCAGCTTCTTCCCATCTCATCAACCTTCTTGATGAGGCGCAAATCCTTGATATCTCTTGAAATTGTTGCCTGAGTTGTTTCGAATCCTTCTTCTTTAAGCTTTTCAAGAAGGTCTGTCTGGGTTGAAAGGGTATTTTGCTCAATGAGTCTGATTATCGCTTCATGTCTTTTCTTTTTCACTTTATTCTTCCTTTCATTTATCTGCGTTGGGCAAGTTTTCTGTATAAAATATCAATGAAATTATCTGACTTGATTCTGATGAAGTTTGCGGTGAATTCTGCCCTTGAGATAACAGCTCTGCACCCTTTTTCAATAAACATCGGCGCACCGCCGTCACATGACACGCAAAGTCTGTTACCCTCTGATGATTCAACGCTTATAACCGCATCGGGCTTAAAAATCAGCGAGCGGTCAACAAGCGAATGGGGACAAAGCGGAGTAAAAAGTATACTTTCAAGCTCGGGGTCAACAACGGGTCCGCCCGCCGAGAGCGAGTATGCCGTTGAGCCGGTAGGCGTTGAAACGAGCACACCGTCGCAAAGATAGCTGTTGAATCTGCTTGAGTCAAGCGAAACATCGATTTCTGCCATACGCTGTTTTTCTTCATTGGTGATAAAACAATCGTTAACGCAAAAATCGCTGCCGACAACCTCATCACCGTTCATAATATTCACCCTGAGCATAAGTCGCTTGTCGAGCGAATAGTTTCCGTCAATGAGCCTTGAAAGCAGGTCGAGCTCATTATCCTCAAGACCTGCCATAAACGCAAGTCTGCCCGCATTGACGCCGAGAATGGGTTTGCGGTGCAGAACAGCCTGCTTTGCGGCATGAATTATCGAGCCGTCTCCGCCGACCGCAATAACCGCATCGCAGTTTTTTATCGCTTCATCGCCGGGCAGAAAACCAGCTTCAATGAAGCCTAACTCCGTTTTATGTTCATCGGGAAGGCAAGCCTCTGCGCCGAGTTTTTTAAGCTCTTCGCAAATTCCTTTTGTTACTCCGACAGCTTCCGTGCGGGTAAGGTTAGGCATGATTGCAATTCTCATTTTCTTACCTCCCGTCATTTGTCAAGGTTGGCGTGTGAACGCTCAACAAGCTCTTCAACCGAGCCCTGCCACTGCATTTCACCGTTTTCTGTTTTTTCGATATACATAAGATACTCAATATTTCCTTCGGGGCCCTTGATAGGCGAAAAGTCAACATCGATAACATTGAATCCGTTTTCGGCGGCAAATCCCGTTATCATCCTCACAACATCAATATGAACATTCTTATCACGGACAACGCCTTTTTTGCCGATATTCTCTTTTCCCGCTTCAAATTGAGGCTTGATAAGGCATACAGACTTCCCCGATTCCCTGAGAAGAGTATGCATAACCGGCAGAATAAGCTTTAACGATATGAACGAAACATCAACGCTTGCAAAATCGATTTCTTCCTCAACCTGCTCATGGGTTACATATCTGAAATTTGTTCTTTCCAGGTTGACCACTCTTTCGTCGCAGCGAAGTTTCCAGGCAAGCTGACCGTAGCCGACATCAATTGCGTAGACCTTCTTTGCTCCGTTGGTGAGCATGCAGTCGGTAAAGCCTCCCGTTGATGCGCCGATATCCATGCACACGCAGTCATTGAGGTTCAGCCCGAAGCTTTCAACTGCTTTATGAAGCTTGAGGCCGCCTCTGCTGACATAGGGATTGACTGCACCCCTGACTTCGATAACATCGGTTTCTTTAATGTTAACGCCGCCTTTGAGCGCCTTCTGTCCGTTAAGATAAACACTGCCTGCCATTATGAGTGCCTTTGCCTTTTCTCTTGTTTCGGCAAAGCCTCTTTCAAAAACGGCAACATCAAGCCTTATTTTCTTTTCACTCATCGCTGCCGCTCCTTTCGACTATTTCTGCCATGCCGTCAGCGTCAAGCGAATATTTTTCCATAAGCCTTGAAACGCTTGCATGGGCAACAAATTCATCGTTAACCGCCGTTATACGGTATAAGCCCCTGAATCCGTTTTCGCTCAGCATTGAGCCGAGCTTTTCACCGACACCGCCGCTCTTCATTGCTTCTTCAAAGAAAAACGCCTTTTTGCTTTTTTTGACTTCATCAACAAGCGACGCGGGCAAGGGCTTGATTTTGTTAAGTTTTATTATTTTGATATTTATTCCTTTTTCTCTGAGCTTTTCAGCCGCTCTGAGAGCATTGAAATAAATTCTTCCGTAAGTTATAAGCGCAATATCCGAATCGGAATTCATAAGAATCTCAAAATCCTCGCAGCTCGCTTCTTCATTTACTGCGCCGTCAGGCATTCCGCCTCTCGGATATCTGATAACAACAAGATTTTCGTCTTTATAGAAAGCGTTATAGAGTGACTTCCTGAGCTGAGCGTAGCTTGAGGGGGAATAAACCGTTGTTTCGGGTATTCCCTGCAGGATGGAAACATCAAACAAGCCCTGATGCGTCTCACCATCCTCACCGACAAAGCCCGCTCTGTCAACAGCAACAACAATCTTCTTTCTCTGCAGAGCGCCGTCATGAATCAGCTGGTCTGCACATCTCTGAAGGAAGGTTGAATAAACCGCAAAAACGGGAAGCATTCCGCCTGCAGAAAGTCCGCTCGCAAAAGTTACGGCATGCTCCTCTGCAATACCCACATCATAAAATCTTTCGGGGAACTCCTTTGAAAAGCCTTCAAGCCCCGTATTGATGCCCATTGCGGCTGTTATTGCGCATATGCGCTTATCTTTTGCGGCAAATTCATTCATCGCCTCACCGAAGCGAGCCGAATAACAGTCGGAACTGTGAAGCGGTTCGCCCGTATTTATATCAAATTTTGATATTCCGTGGAATTTTTCGGGTGAATCCTCCGCAAAATCATATCCTCTTCCTTTAAGGGTGTTGATATGAATGATTGCGGGTCTCGCAACCATTTTTGCGCTGTCCATGGCTTCGCAAAGCTGGTTGATATTGTGACCGTCAATAGGTCCGATATATTTAAATCCCAGATCCTCAAAGAACGAACTGGAATAAATCAGATTTTTCAAAGCTGTTTTGAGCTTGAAAATATGATTTGAAAGCGATTTTCCCACAACGGGAATTTTATTAAGAGCCTTTTCCGTTCCCGCCTTGAAGCGATAATATTCAGGCTTCGCTCTTACGGCGGCAAGATACCTCGCCATTGAGCCGACATTTTCCGAAATCGACATCTCATTATCGTTGAGAATAACAATAAGTCTGTTCTGCGTTGAGCCTGCATGGTTAAGAGCTTCATAAATCATTCCGTTGCCGAATGAGCCGTCGCCGACAATTGCAACCGCAAAATTCTTAGAGCCCTTTATTGCGTTAGCCGCCGCAATGCCCGCCGCCTGAGAAACGGAAACACCTGCGTGGCCCTCATAAAAGCTGTCATGACCGCTTTCGTCGGGACGCACAAAGCCCGAAATTCCGTTTTCTGTTCTGAGCGTTCCGAATCTGTCAAATCTGCCCGTCAGAAGCTTATGGGTATATGCCTGATGGCCGACATCCCACACAAGCTTATCGTCAGGCGATGAAAACATCTTGTGAAGGGCAACGGTAAGCTCAACCGTTCCGAGATTTGAAGCAAGATGACCGCCCGTTGACGCAACGGTATCAATCAATACCCGTCTTATCTCTGTGCAGAGCAGCTCAAGCTGAGAATCGCTAAGCTTCTTTATATCGGAAGGGCTTTTTATATTTTCAAGAATTCTCTCTTCGTTGAAATTATTTTCCATATCCTAATCAGTTTTTTCTCTCGGCAAGGCTGTCTGCCAATGCGAGAAGAAACTCTCCGTCTTTTCCGAATATTTCAAGTGATTCTTTTGCTTCTTCGGTCAGTTTTTTTGCTGTTTTCTCCGATTCTTCAAGACCGAGAAGCGAAACATAGGTTGATTTTTCGTTATCCTTATCGCTGCCGATAGGTTTACCGAGCTCTGCTTCACTGCTTGTTACATCAAGAATATCGTCAACAATCTGGAAAGCAAGACCAATCTTTTTGCAATAAGTCTCTGCGGCTTTTATTTTTTCTTCATCGGCACCCGCTGCAATGCAGCCGAGAACAGCGGAAACTCTTATCATTTCGCCTGTTTTGAGTCTGTCAGTTGCAGCAATTGTTTCAAGAGGAACTTTTTTGCCTTCGTTTGCAAGGTCCATAACCTGACCTGCAATCATACCCGAGCAGCCCGCCGCCTTTGCAAGCTCAAGACCCGCCCGCGCCTTTTTCTCTGCGCTCAGGTCAGGAGCGGATAAAACCGTTTCAAAAGCAAGGGTCAGAAGTCCGTCTCCTGCAAGAAGCGCATCAGCTTCGCCGAAAACTTTATGGTTTGACGGCTTGCCTCTTCGCATATCGTCATTATCCATACAAGGTAAATCGTCATGAATGAGCGAATAAGTGTGAATCATTTCAGCTGCAAGCGCAAACGGCAACGCTTTTTCGGCATCGCCGCCGCAGATACGGCAGAATTCGAGCGTCAATACGGGTCTGATGCGTTTTCCGCCGTTTGAAAGAGAATAAGCCATAGCCTCAAGCATCTTTTCAAGACCCGAAGACTCTCTCCCTGCGAATGAGAAAACGGAAACATATCTGTCAGCCGCTTCGTTTATCATATTCACATATCCGGTTAATCTTTCAGAAAGCAGACTCATTATTTTTCTCCTTCGGAAAGCTCAGATATTTTCAGCTGAGCCTCATCAAGCTTTTTTTCGCACTTTGCGGCGAGAGCCGTACCCTCTTCATAAAGCTTCATCATTTCTTCAAGCGAAAGACTGCCGCTTTCAAGCTTGTCCACTATTTCTTCAAGTCTTGCAACAGACTTTTCATAATTTATTTTTTCCATTTCAGTTGCCTTTCACGCTTAAAATTTCACATTCAAGTTTTCCGTTACTGATAAGAACATCAATCCTATCGCCCTTTTCAACCGACTCCGTATCGGAAATAACCTTTCCGTTTACGGTTGCAACGCTGTATCCCCTTGCAAGAATTCTAAGAGGACTCATCGCATCAAGCTTTGCGCAGAGAGACGAAAAATCCTTCGCTTTCTCAGCCACGGAAGCTTTCACCGCATGCTCCATCGCCATTGACGCCTTGTCACATCTCACACGGAGATTATCAACATAATTCTTGGGGCTCAGCCTCTGAAGCGCAGATTTTTTGAATTCAATTACGGCTCTTTCAACCGCAAGCTTATCGGTTATTGCCGATGTCATTCTGCGCTTAGCTGTCTGCAGCATTTCAAACTGCTGATTGCAGTCAGGCACCGCAAGCTCCGCCGCCGCAGAGGGTGTCGGCGCCCGCAGGTCTGCAACAAAATCGCAGATTGTGTAATCCGTTTCATGTCCTACCGCAGAGATAACGGGGATTTCGCTTGCCGCAACAGCCCTTGCGACCTTTTCTTCGTTGAATGCCCAGAGCTCTTCAACCGAGCCGCCGCCTCTGCCGACAATGAGCACATCAGCCGCCTTTCTGCGGTTAAACATCTCAATTGCCGCGCTTATCTGCCCTGCGGCATATTCACCCTGCACCGCAACGGGGCAGAGAATCAGCTCTGCAAGCGGAAATCTTCTTGAAATAACATTGATTATATCTCTTATTGCCGCACCCGTCGGAGAGGTTACTACGCCCACTCTCATAGGGTACTGCGGAATCGGCTTTTTCCTTTCGGAATCAAAAAGCCCTTCTTTGGCAAGCTTATTTTTCATCTGTTCAAAAGCGAGACTCAGCGCACCCGTGCCGTCAGGCTGCATATCGTCAATATAAAGCTGATACTGACCGTCTCTTTCGAAAACCGAGACTCTGCCTTTGATGATAACGCTCATTGAATTCTCGGGCATGAATCTGAGCCTTGAATTCGCCGTTTTGAACATAACCGCTTTGATTGAAGCGAATTCATCTTTTATGGTCATATAATAATGCCCTGTTTTATAGTGATTTGTGAAGTTTGAAATCTCGCCCTGCACAAAAACAGTCTGCAAATTAAAATCCTGTTCTATTATCGATTTGACATATCTGTTGAGCTGGCTGACGCTCAGAACAACGCCGTTACCCAAGCGCACCCTCCCCTTTCAGATATGCAAGCACCGCAACGCCCGCCGCATTGTCGCAGGAAAACTCGGGCTTTGCAAATTTCGCATCGAATTTAGAGAGAATTCTCTCTTTTATTATAACATCGGACATAACGCCGCCCGCATAAACCAGCGGCAGATTTCCGAATTCCGATATTGCATATTCAGTCATTTTCTCTATGGTTTTACCTGCAAAATCGAGGCAGTAGCGGGCAACATCTTCCTTGCTTTCTCCGCTTTCAAGCATTTTTCTGCACTGATTCTCAACGCCTGAGAGACTGCAATTGCCGCCCTTTACGCAGATTTTAGGATTATAGGTCTTTCCGCTTTTCAGCGCAAGCGTTTCAATTTCTCTTCCGCACGGAAAATGCAGACCCATCATAACTCCCGCTCTGTCAATCACCTGGCCGCAGTTAAGGTCAGTTGTTTCGCCGATAATTCTAACTGCAAAGCCTCTCTCTTTATCGGGTGAAACAAGGAGCATTTCGGTTGTGCCGCCCGAAACGTGGAATGCAATGAATCTTTTTGAAACAAGCTCAAGGCATTCCGCAGAAAAAAGCGCCGCCGCAATATGCCCCGCCTGATGTGAAAAGCCGTAAACAGGCTTTTTCATTGCCGCCCCAATGCAATGCGCCGCATTGACACCGACAAGAAAGCAAGGCATATACGAGCCTTCTGCATCCCTCGGCTTTTCGGAAACGCCGACAGCGGATATTTCACCGTTGATACCGCTTAAAAGCTCTTCAAAAACGGGATAAAGCCGCGCCGTGTGATGAAAAACAGCATCGCTCTGGCGCAGCCCTTTTTCTCCGTCTTTAACAGGCAGGAGAAGCTTATTCTGAAAAACCTCACTTCCGTCAAAAACAGCAGTGGAGGTTGTGTAATTACTTGTGTCTATTCCGAGAGTCAGCATTATTTTTCTTCCTTGGAAACTGAGCCGAGAATGCCGTTTACAAATGAATAATCATCCTTTGAAGCAAACTTCTTGCAGAGCTCAACTGCCTCGTTGATTGAAACCTTGACGGGAATATCATCAAAATAACGGATTTCGCAAACCGCAAGTCTGAGCACGGCAAGCGCAACCTTTGAAATTCTGTTTATCTTCCAGCCGACCGAATATTTCTCGATTGTTTCATCGATTTCGGCAACATTCTCCCACGCCTTGAACGCAAGAACCTTGACAAATTCGCTGCCGCATACAACCTCGTTTTCGATTGCAAGGTCATAGAGCTCGGAAAGCTCGGTTTCTTCATTGAATGACTTTTCAAAAAGCAGAATAAAAGCCTGCTCTCTCTCTTCACGTCTTGTCATTTTTCCCTCCGGAAAGGCATATCGCCCGTTTTGACGAAAGCGGACAAAAGTCCGCAGATTTCGTTACAAGCGATATTATAACATCAAATTTATAAATATACAACTATTATTTATAAATAATTTATTTTAATATTCCATTTCGATTATCGTTATTTTGTCAACCGCATACCCTGTCTGCTTCACTGCTATTTCTTTTATCTGAACAACCGTCACATCGTCGAGCGAGCCGTTTTCAACAATAATCTCTGCATTTCCCTTGTTCAGAATAACAAGATTTTCACAGCCTACCTTTGCGGATATCAGGTTTTCAATGTCGCTTTCAAGAGTCATGCAGTCCGAAAGCTCTTTAAGCATCGCAGTTGCGGATTTAACCGCATCGGCATTTGATGAGCTGTCCTTGATAATATCGTTGAGGGCCTCAGCGGCTTCATCGTGCGCAGTCTGGCGGCGAAGCTTTGCGCTTGCAAAATATTCCGAAGCCTGAGCCTGAGCCGCTTCATCTTCAAGCGTCACATCGGACGAAATGACATAGCGTGCATCGCCGAGATTTGCACCCTCCTGAGCTTCGTTGGAAACGCCGCTTGTTGCCGCCGTATTTCCCGCCGCTTCAATATCAGGCTTTGTGTAATACCAATTGACGAAAACCGCCGCACCGAGTGCCACAATGAGGGTTGCAAGCAAAAGCTGTCTTTTTTTAATCACCATAAAATCGCTCCTTGATATGTAATTATTTGTATTTTTATGCATATGATGCATTTTATTCCATTTCCGAAACACTGACCCTTGCCGAGCTTATGTCAAGCAGAGCAGTAACAGCCTCGGTTATTCTTGATTTAACAACCTCCGAGCCGCCCCCGCCGCAGACGACGGCAACGCCTCTCACCTTCGGCTGAGCAACTCCGACAACGATTCCTTTCTCACCGTTTTCATCCTCAACAATAACATATTCGTCCTTCTGTTCAATATTACTTCTGCCGCTCGGCTCAACATTTTCTCCGTAATCGGAATTGTGAAGATAAACATTCTCACCCGAGCTTTCCAGAGTCACCATAACCATCGCTTCTCCAACGCCGTCAATCCTTGATATTATTGATGTCAGGCGTTCTTCAAGCTCTGCAACATAGCGCTCGCTTTCGCTGAGAAACGATTCCGTTGTTGTTTCGGTTGCCGAAGCCTGCTCCGACGGCTGTGCCGTTTCGCTGAGCACCAGAGCAAACAGTCCCGCAGCCAGAAGCAGAACGGAAAACAGAAGCTTTTTGCTCAGCTTTGTTTTCTCAGAAATAATGTTTATTAAATTTTCAAAAACTGCTTTTGCTTTTTCCACATTCAGCTACCGTTCCTTATTCTGTCAGGGTTACGGGCATTCCGAGCTCTTCACTCAGAGCATCGGCAGCCTTCTGCGCCGATTCATATTCATGATTCTGAATTTTTATAAGTATGTTGTGTATAATTATGCAGTTATCTTCATCAGTTTCCGCTTCGATGACAACATCGTCTATGCCGATATTCATTTTCTCTGCACATACCGAAATGCGTCTGATAACCTCCGCTTCAAGAGCCTTTGCAAGATAATCATTTATTTCTTCGTCATTCGCCACGAAATTGTTTTGCGCAAATGCGGGAAGCGTGAAATCTGCCGAGTCAAGCTCCGTAAGCGGCGAACAGATTGCGGAAATCATGAATATACCGACAACGGTTTTCAGCGTTTTTTCGGTTGAGCCCTTAGGCGAAATGACGGTAATCAGAGTACCTGCAACTGCCGCAAAAACAAGAGATATCAGCCACTGCTTCAACATATCCATTTTATGCTCCCGCCCTGACAGTAATTACAATTCCCGTTGAAATAATGAAAACCGCCGCCGAAAGAATCAGCAGAACATTCACCATAGAAAACATATAACCTGCAGATTTGAATATTTCCGAAAAGCCGCCGCCGAGCAAATCGCTGAATGCCGATGCAATACGCATTGCCGCAGTCCATAAAAAAAGCTCCAGAATAACGGGGATACTGATAAAGAAAAATGCAATAACTGCATATATTCCAATGATGTTTTTCACCAGAGACAGACTGCTCATGACAGAAGAATATGCTTCTCCGAGAGCGCTTCCGATAACGGGAATAAAGGTTCCCGCCGCAAGCCTAATTCCTCTTGTCGCAACATGGTCCGCAGAGCCTGCAACAACACTTTTCATTGTAAGAAAACCCGTAAACAGTCCCGCCGCCCCCGCAAGAGAGGTTGTTGATGTCTTTTTGATAAGCTCACTTATTGCGCCGAGCTTTACGGAAGGCACAAGCGCACCGACAATGCCGAGAGCGCCCACAAACCCTACAAGCGGAAGAATAATATTGCCCGCAAGCGCTTCTATCGCCTGAGCGCCCGCAAAAGCCGAGCCCTGAACTGACAGCGCAAGAGTCGGATTCCCGCTTGCGGTAACAACACCCGCCAGCACCGGAATAAGCATTTTTTCAAACGCCGCACAGCTTCCGATTGCACCGACTCCCGCAGATATGCAGGAATACGCAGAAGAGAAAATACCGATAACAATAAAGCCTGAACAAACAATATTCAGAACGGCTGCGTGCTTTTCATCTGACGGAACAAAGCTTGCGCAGACGCCCGAAAGAATGACAATTGCAATGCTTTTCATCACCGCTTTAAGCGGCTCATTGAGTTTTCCTTTGAATATATCGATTATAAGCTCAAACACAGCCGTCGGACTGACGGAAAGCATTTTTTCATATTCCATATCTTCAAGACCGAGTTTTTCAAGATATCCGAGAGTTTCATCCTCAAGATATTCCGAAAGCTCATAAGCTCCGCTTGCCTCAAGACCGTCTTTATAATATTCATCGGTGTTTACGGCATATGCCTTTATGTTAAAAATTAAAACAGCAATAACCGCCGCAGTTATTCCCGTCAGGATTTTCAGTTTTCTCATGCATTTATCAATCCTATCGCTATTCTTGCAACCGTTTCAATCATAGGCAGAGCGAGCATAAGCATGCCGAGTCTGCCCGCAAGCTCAACCGCAGTTGCAATTGATGAAGCTGAATTTTCCCTGCATATATCCGAAGCAAACTGCGTGACAATGCATATTCCGAGCGCTTTTATCAAAAGCGAAACATTCTGCTTTTCAAGCCCCGACAAAACAAGCATTTCTTCCAGCGCTCCCGTTGCATCGAGCAAGCTTTCCGTTATCGCAACAAGGATTATTGCAGCCGCTCCGATTGCAGTCAGCGGCGCCATTTCGGGCTTCAGCTGCTTTACCAGAGAATACAGAAGAACAGAAACAATTCCCGTCAGCGCAATTCTGAGAATATCCATAATTTAAAAATCAATTATGGACTTTACGGAATCGAGCAGATTTGAAAACTGCGGTATAAGCATCATCAGCACGGCAACTATGCCTGCAAGAATTGTTATCAGCGCATAATCATCTCTGCCCGAGCGCACAAGAATTGAATTGAGAATTGCAACAATGATTCCCACAGCCGCAATTTTTATCACAACGGTTATATCCATACGGTTTCTCCTAAATTATAAATAGTGCCGCCGAGATTCCCATAAGCATGCCCAGAGACGGAAAAAGCTTTGCACTGCGCTTGCTTTTCTCCTCTCTTTCGGCAAGCACCCTTGAAAAAATACGGCTGTAATATTCGCAGCGGGAAAGCTGACCGTCCAGATCGGTTGCTCCGATTTCATCGCCGAGAACAAGAAGGTTATCATATGTTTCAGGCAGCAATTTTTTGAGTTCAGCGCTCGCTTCAATACTTTTTTTCCACGCTGACGAAAATGATTCACCTAAGCGGAGAAGCTCCCTGCTTTCCCTGAGGAAACTGAGCCCCGAGAGTGCGCTGTTTTCGCATAAGCTTTTAAGCAAATCCGGAACGGGCATGCGTGAATATCTGAGCTGAGTTTCGGTTATTGAAAGCATCAGAATGATATCTCTGAGCGTTTCCGCCCTCTTTTTATCAAGTGAAGCAAAATATCCGCCTGCCGAGGCAAAGGCGGAAACAATCAGCACCGCCGCAAAGATTTTAAACAAACAAATCACCCGCCCTGATAATCTTTTCTGTTTTTCCGGTGTTTTTACCTGAAAGCAAAACTATATTCTCAAAATCCCCGCCGGAAACAAGCTGTCGGACTGTTTTTTTCATTTTCAGTTCCTCTTCGCTTCCCGCATGAACGCTGAGAATAAAATTCACGCCGCTGCCAAGTCCCGTTTTAACCGCCTCGACCTCTTCCTGACTCACTATTTCATCAAGCACGATAATATCGGGCGAAAATGACCTGAGCGCAATTTCAACCGCCTGCGCTTTCGGATAAGAAGTCAGCAAATCGCAGTTGATTCCGATATCATTCTGCGCTTCGCCCATAAAAGCGGCTCCGATTTCGCCTCTCTCATCGCATAGTGCAACCTTTGCAAAAATCCCTCTCTCACCGCCGGAAAGCTGTCGGCAAAGATCCCTCAGAACAGTTGTTTTTCCGCTTGACGGAGGACCTGCAACGATAACTGACTTCAGTCCCGATGAAAAAAGTCTGATAAACACATCATCCGCCGCCCCTCTGATTTCACGGGCAATTCTCAGGTTGATTGCGCAGATATCCCTTACGGAAACCGTTTTTCCGTTTTCCGTAACCGCCGTCCCTGCAACGCCCGCACGGTGACCGCCCCTGACGGTAATAAATCCGCTGTTTATGGCATCCTTGAAGCTATGCACGGAATAGGCGCAGATTCTTCTGAATATCTCTTCAATCTCGTTTTTATCAGTCACAACGGCGGTCGAATCGCAAAGATGCCGAAGCCTTCCCGAAGAGGAAAAAAATCTTATTCCTTCCGCCGTTACGGCAACAACGGGCTTATTCACCCTGCATCGGATTTCTCTTATCGAGTTTTTCTCTTCGGCGGAAAGCCCGTGAAGAATCGCCGAAAGTCTTTCGCTCAGACTGTCTGCCGCCGAATTGAAGCGTTCTGTGTTATTCATCATTTTCTCCTTGGGTATTTGCTATAATATATGGCTTCTTGTCCGCAAATAGAACTCTGAAACATGATTTACAGTTTGTTAACTTGAAATGAGGCCCATAATATGATATATTACTAATGTTATAATATAATTTCGGAGGAAATATTTATGATGACCATTGAAAACGGCAAGCTGAAAAAGCAATCGCTTTTCCGCCGCTTTTTCGCTGATAATTCCTATTGCTGGCTTTCTGCAATCTGCACGGTAGGAATTATGATGCTTGTTTATTATTGCTACAGTCTTTTCCCCTTCGGAGAATCGACAATTCTCAGAATGGACCTCTATCATCAGTACGGCCCTCTTTTTGCCGAGCTTTATGACAGAGTAACCAACCTTAAAAGCCTGATTTATTCATGGAACACGGGTCTCGGCGGTCCGTTCCTCGGCAACTATTTCAACTATCTTTCAAGCCCGACGGGAATCATAATGCTTCTCCTCGGTCACGAAAACATGCCCGAGGCAATAGCCGGAATGATAATCACCAAAGCTGCTCTTGCCGCCGCGGCATTCACTTATTACCTCAAAAAATCGCAGGGCAGACACGATTTCACATCGGCAGCTTTCGGTATTCTCTATGCAATGTGCGGATATTTCATTGCGTATTACTGGAATGTTATGTGGATTGACTCAATGGTGTATTTCCCTCTTGTTATCTACGGCATTGAAAGAATAATCAACAGAAGAAAGCCCTCTGTTTACATTGCATTCCTTGCACTCACTCTGCTTTCAAACTATTATATGGGCTATATGACCTGCATTTTCTCAGTCATATATTTTCTCATTTATTATTTCGGCAAATATGACGGCTCTTCCCTCGACGAAAGAACACCCTACAGCTATAACGAAAACGGCGAAAAGAAATATGCTTTTAAAGATAAAGTAAAAGGAAATCTTTTCCTCAGAAGCGGTTTTACCTTCGCATTCTCAAGCATTGCAGCCGCAGGTCTTGTTGCATTCGCACTTATCCCCACCGTATTTATTCTCAAAAACTGCTCGGCAACTTCGGGCACCTTCCCGACGGGCTACACCTCCTATTATTCAATCTTTGATTTCCTTGCAAACCATCTTGCAAGCGTTGAGCCGACTATCCGCAGCAGCGGCGATGATGTTCTTCCCAATGTTTTCTGCGGAATCGCAACCGTTCTTCTTGTTCCCCTTTACCTTTTCACAAAATCGGTTCCTCTCAAGGAAAAGGTTGCAAGCGTCGGTCTTCTCGGAATCATTTATTTCAGCTTCAACATCAATTTCCTCAACTATATCTGGCACGGCTTCCATTTCCCCAACGATCTTCCCTACCGTTTCTCGTTCATGTATTCATTTGTGCTTCTGACTCTGGCTTATAAAGCCTTTGTCCGCCTCAATGAATTCACCGGCAAAGAGATACTCGGAACAGGCGTTGCGGTTGTTTTCGCAATCATAATGATTCAGGAAATCGGCTCAAAGAATGTCGAAGAAATAACAGTTCTTATCAGCCTTATATTTGTTGTTACCTACTGCCTTGTTTTCGCTCTTATGAAGAACGATAAATATCAGAAATCGGCAGTTTCGGTGCTGCTTCTCTGCTGCGTTATCGGCGAAATTGCCTGCGCAAATACAGACCGCTACAGCATGGATCAGCCCAAATCAAACTATGTCGGAGACTACGATGAATTTATTTCTCTCAAAGAGCAGCTTAACGAACACGACGGCAGCGATATGTATCGCATGGATCTGACCTACAACAGAGCGAGAATGGATCCCGCATGGTACGGATATCACGGCGTTTCTACCTTCTCTTCGATGGCATACGAAAAGATGGCAAATGTTCAGAGCGACCTCGGCGTTTACGGCAACTATATCAACAGCTACACCTATTATCTTCAGACTCCCGTTTATAACATGATGCATTCAATGAAATACATCGTTGACAACAATGCGGATGTCACCCTCGAATCCGATTATTACACCGAGCTTATGAGCGAAGGCAAATTTACCGCTTACGAGAATGAATATTATCTGCCCATCGGTATGGCAGTTAATAATGAAATCAAGGAATGGTATACGGATTATAACAACCCGTTCACCGTTCAGAGCGACTGGTTTGAATATTCAACGGGGGTTTCGGATGTTTTCTCGATGATGAACATTGAGAATATCCATTATTACAATATGGACGAAATAACCTCGGGACTTGATACGGGCGATATTTATTTCACCAAGAGCGGCAGCGGCACGGGCGAGCTTACTTTCATTCTTACCGTTCCCGAAACAAAACACTGCTATCTCTATGTCAACTCATCGGCGTTTGACAGCATCGAAATCGGTAAGTCTGACAAGGTTTATACCCAGCATACCGATGAGCCCTATATTTATGATCTCGGCGTTCTCACCCCCGAAGATGAAGTCAGCGTTCTTATCAAGGTTGAGGATGACGATTACGGCTATATCGATTTCTACCCCTACTATGTAAACGATGAGGCACTCATCAAAGGATATAACATCCTTGCGCAGAACAGCCTCAACATTACTTCGTTTGAAGAAACAAAAATTACGGGCACAATCAGCGCTGCAGAGGACTGCGTATTCTATTCGTCAATCCCCTACGATACGGGCTGGACAGTTAAAATTGACGGCAAGGAAATCGTCGAAGAGGATTATATAAATCTTGCAGAGGCTTATCTCTGCTTCAATCTTCCCGCAGGCGAGCATGAAATCGAAATCAGCTTTATGCAGGACGGTTTGCTGCTCGGCGCAGGTGTTTCGGCGGCAACAGTTATTCTTCTTATTGCGGCTGCTATCTTCTTTGCAAAGAAAAGAAAGAATCAGCCCGTTTATGCACTCCCCGCCTCACCCGTTGTTCTGACCGATGACGATATCATCACTGAGGTTGATATGCAGCTTGATGAGGCTGATGCTCAGGAAACAGAAGCACCTGAAGAAGCAACTGTTGATTCCGTTGCTGAAACAGAAAACGATTCCGATTCGCAGGAAAGCCCCGAAGAAGAAGCTGAAAAATCCGCTGAGGAAGAAACAGCTTCCGAACCGGAAACCGATAATATTTCAGCAGAAATTCCCGAAGAAACTGCTGTTGAAAACACAGCTGAAGAAAACGAAGAAAAAACGGAATAAAGCATACTGTCTCAATAAGATGAAGAAGCCGTTTTTCCGATGAGAGGGTATGCGGATACACCAAATCGGAAAAACGGCTGAAAAGAAACAAAAAAATCAAACAACTTGATTCTGAAATGCAGTTAAAAACGGCTTGCAACGGTATAAATTCCGTTGCAATCCGCTCTTTCTTTATTCTGTTTCTTTTGTTCTTCGCTTAGTAAGACAGCCCCTTCATTTTCGGTTACAAACCAACAATTTATACTGAGTTTTTTGGGGATGTTGTCCTCAGATTCGCAAAAAGCGATGTCTCCGAATGCTTCACACGCAAACTCAACAACCGCTTTTCTTACATCACCGATACTCATAATCCCTGCAAAAAGCATTATTATTACCGCAATAAGAGCAAGTACTCTTTTTTGCGGCTTTGACAGAAAGTGTGTGCCGTTATACTCAACTTCTCTCAGAAGCTTTTTCATTTTCCGATTGAATTTTTCGGAAAATTCGTGTTCAATTTCATTTTCTGCGGGTATATGAAGAAACTCCTCTGACGCCGATTCTCTAAAGGCTTTCTCCGCTTCGCACCTTGTCATTGATTTTTTTAACCCCTTCGTTGACGCCGATTTTTTCAATCAACATTTTTTTGCCTCTTACCAGCTGTTTTTTTACAGTATGTATGTTTCTGCTGAGCAAATCCGCAACCTCAGCTATAGGAAGTTCAAGCACAAAATGAAGATAAAGAACCTCTTCATATTTTTTATCAAGACTCCTGATTGCTTCAACAAGCTCGGAATATGTCATTTTATCACAAATGAAATCCAGAAATCCGTTATCGTTCAAATCCTCTTTGCTGATTAAAAAAGCTTCGCTTTCATTGAGCGAAACATATTGTTTCTTATCACGCTTCATGTTTAAAGCCTTGTTTTTGGTTGCTTTGAGAAGATAGTTTTTCATATCCTGCTCATTCTTTATTGACTGAAGCATGTTAAGGTGCTTTTCCGCTACGGTACAGAATACATCATGAACCAAATCTTCCGAATCGTCCTCATTTTCGATTATTGACACCGCAAGGGTAAGCATCTGCTTTCTGTGGGAGTAATATATTCTTTCAAATAATTGTCGGTCTTCTTCGGTCTCGAGTAAGCCTAAATAAAAAGCTAACATAGCTGCTCCTTTTTTCATTTCTATGTAAATACAATACAGCGGATAACGTCGGGGTTTTATCCTCACATATTATAAGTGCTTAAAACAGTCACTTTTGTTGCACAATATTCTTATTCAGAATATTAAGAATTGATTAAGATTCACCAACAACGTTTTCCGTCTGTATTGTCCGAGAAATTCCCCTTTTAATATACAACACACAGTAAGAAGAAAACGGAGACACTTTTCCTTAAAAAAATAAAAAGCAGTCAGAAGACTGCTTCATTATTTCTCCGTTTTGCCGTTATCCGAGGTGTTTTCCGAAAGCAAGGATTCAATAAAACTTTCACTGTTTTCGTTTTTCTCATCAAACCTATCCGAAAATTCATACTCTATTCTGTTTTCTTCGGGAATGTGCGCAAACTCCTCCGAGGCGACCTCTCTGAAAGCTTTTTTCAATTCTTCTCTTGTCATCGGTTTTAAACACCTCCGTTTACATATATTCTTGCACATCCTACCTCTTTCAGTTAATACAACACAAAAAGCGGCGGGCAGAGGACATTTTTTAAAAATGTGAAACGGGCGATTAAAAAAATCGCCCGCTGACAGCATTATTTATGATAAAGCTTCTTTGTCTGATATCTGGGCTCGCAGGTAAGGTGAATGCCGAGCTTTCTGTAAACATCCTGATCAACCTGAGAAAGAATAACGGTTGAATGCGCCTCACAGTCATTGAGACCGCCGATAGCGTCAAGAGCCTTTTCTGCAAGAGGATTTGTATTTGCACTCATTGAAAGCGCAATGAGAGTTTCATCGGAATGAAGTCTGGGATTATGATTCTTGAGAATACCCGTCTTAAGCTTCTGAATAGGCTCAATGATTGACGGAGCAATCATCAGAAGGTCATCGGGAAGACCCGCAAGATGCTTTACTGCATTGAGAAGAGCTGCGGACGAAGCGCCGAGAAGATTTGATGTTTTGCCCGTTACGATTCTTCCGTCGGGAAGCTCGATTGCAACTGCGGGCTGACCCTCGGTCTCTTCGCTTCTGTCAACGGCAGCCTTGATAACGCTTCTGTCCTCAACGCTGATACCCGCCTGATTCATGAGGCTGACTATTTTATCAACAGCCTCCTGCTTTCCTCTGCCCATTCTCAGATCGCACATTGCATTGAAATAGCGTCGGATAATTTCTCTTTTAGAGGCATCGCGGGTTGCATCGTCATCACAAATAGCATATCCCGCCATGTTAACGCCCATATCCGTCGGTGACTTATAGGGGCTGACGCCTTCGATTCTTTCAAATATTGCGTTGAGAACGGGGAAAACCTCAACATCTCTGTTATAGTTAACGGTTGTTTCGCCGTATGCTTCAAGATGATAGGGGTCAATCATATTGACATCATTAAGGTCTGCGGTTGCCGCTTCATAAGCAAGGTTTACGGGGTGCTTAAGAGGTAAATTCCATACGGGGAAGGTTTCAAACTTAGCATATCCTGCCTTGTTGCCTCTCTGGTTTTCGTGATAAAGCTGCGAAAGACAGGTTGACATCTTTCCGCTGCCGGGGCCCGGTGCGGTGATAACGACAAGGGGACGTGTTGTTTCGATAAAATCATTTTTTCCGAAGCCTTCGTCGCTTACGATATGAGAAACATTATAGGGGTAGCCGTCAATGGGATAATGAATAAACACCTTGACGCCGAGCTGTTCAAGCTTTGTTTTGAATGCACTTGCGGCAGGCTGCCCCTTGAACTGAGACAGAACAACACTGCCCACATAGAGACCTGCACCTCTGTAGGCATCAATAAGACGGAGAACATCGGTGTCATATGTGATTCCGAGGTCTCTTCTTATTTTGTTGCTTTCAATATCGCCTGCGCTGATGACAATGACAACCTCAACATTATCGGCAATGCTTTTAAGCATCTGAAGCTTACTGTCGGGAGCAAAGCCGGGAAGAACTCTCGATGCATGATAATCGTCAAAAAGCTTGCCGCCGAATTCAAGATAAAGCTTGCCGCCGAATTTGTTGATGCGCTTGTTTATCTCTTCCGACTGTCGCTTGATATAAAGTTCATTGTCAAATCCTATCTTTTTCAAAGCTTTCACCCCTGTTTTCGAGAAATGCGAATTTCTCAAATCAACTTTAATATTATATAACACAGTTGACTTCAAATCAAGAGTAAAGAGAAATTTTTGTTGCGGATATTAAATCTCCGCCGAAATCATTGGGCATTCTGCATAAAAGTTGTTAACATTTCTGTATATTTATAATTTAATATTGACAATCACACGAAATTGTTGTAATATACAATAAACAGCAGAATAAAATGAAAAGTGTTTTCTGCTGTTAATAAACTACGAAAAGGGTGAAAATTATGGCACGCTCTCAGGTTCCTCTTCTTTTGGTTGATAACCAAAACATTATGACCATTCTTAATGACGGCGAATTCAAATGCTCAAGTCTCACTTTTGAAGAAGCCAAGGCGATAATCGAAATGCACGACGAAGATGATGTTATCAAGGTGTTTTCGGGCACCAACCTTGAAGAAATTGTTTTTCAGTATCTCGGAGTTGAGAAAAGAAATTTTGAGTATAAAAACATCAAGGATATGCGCATCGGTCAGGATGCAATAGCATTCAAGCTTTACATAACACCGTCCGAGACGCAGCCCATTACCCTCACCCCAAACGGCGCACAGGCGAAGAAAATTCAGAATGTCTATGTTGCCTGCCAGCATATCATGAGGCTGAAATAAAAACCTGTTCACGCAGACGGCTACACACCGTCTGCGTTTTTTTTAAACAAAATCCCGCTTGATTTGCCTCAGACTCTGTGGTATTATTTAAGTAACAACTATCGGAGGAAAAGTCATGTCAGACAATCTGTATGCTTCCCCTGCCGCAAGCCGCTCGGGAAAATATCTTTTCTGCCACTTCGTGGGCAATGCACCCGAAGAAGAGAGAATTCATTTTGCCGCAAGCACCGACGGCTACAATTTCAGACCGCTCAACAACAATGAGCCTGTCATCATTCAGAAATACGGAAAACAATGCGTCAGAGACCCTTATATTCTCAAAGGGCAGGACGGTTATTATATAATCGGAACCGATATGAAGAGCGCCGAGGGCTGGGTTTCAAACCATGCTCTTGTCACCTGGAAATCAGAAGATTTAATCAACTGGACTGACGAAACAATCATCGATATCCGTGATTTCGGCGGCGAATTTGCAAACGTCAACCGCTCTTGGGCGCCTCAGGCAATATGGGACAGCGAAAAGCAGAGCTATATGGTTTATTGGGCAATCTCGACGGTTGAAAACGATGTTGCTCAGCTTTACTATGCATACACCGACGATTTCAAAACAATAACAAAGCCCGAGCTTCTCTATCAGAGACCCGGCATTCAGACCATTGACGGCGACATAGCTTATAATAACGGTTACTATTATCTTTATTTCAAGCACGATGAGGATCAGACCATAGCTTTTGTCAAATCAAAAAATCTTACGGGACCTTATGACACCGAGCCCGTAGTGTGCTCTCTTTCGCAAAACGGCGTTGAGGGCAGTTCAATCTATAACATAACGGGCACGGATGAATGGGTTATGATTATGGATGAATACGGCAAGGGCAGATTTTTCGCTCAGCAGACAACCGATATGGAAAATTTCAAGGCGGTTGACCCCGATAAATACGGCTTTGAAGGTGTCCGACCCCGCCACGGCTCGGTTGTTGCAATAAGCGATGATGAATACGGTGCGCTTGTAAGTGCATTCGGAATAAGCAAATAAATTATACTTTTTGAAAAGTATACGGATTTAATTCCGTTTTATAAACAGGAGGTTTTTCCAATGGCAAACAGATTTGTATTAAACGAAACATCATATCACGGTGCAGGCGCAATCAAGGAGATCGCCGCAGAGGTTAACGCAAGAGGCTTCAAGAAATGCTTCGTATGCTCAGACCCCGATCTTATCAAGTTCGGCGTAACAAAGAAGGTTACCGACATTCTTGACGCTGCTGCAATCCCCTACGAGATCTACAGCGAAATCAAGGCTAACCCCACAATCGAGAATGTTCAGACAGGCGTTGAGGCATTCAAGGCAAGCGGCGCAGACTGCATCGTTGCAATCGGCGGCGGCTCATCAATGGACACCGCAAAGGCAATCGGTATTATCATCACAAACCCCGAATTTGCCGATGTTGTTTCACTTGAAGGCGTTGCTCCCACAAAGAACAAGTGCGTTCCCATCATCGCAGTTCCCACCACTGCAGGCACCGCTGCTGAAGTAACAATCAACTATGTTATCACAGACGCTGCAAAGAACCGCAAGATGGTTTGCGTTGACGTTCACGATATTCCCGTTGTTGCAGTTGTTGACCCCGAAATGATGGCTTCAATGCCCAAGGGTCTCACCGCCGCAACAGGCATGGACGCACTCACCCACGCAATCGAAGGCTACATCACCAAGGGCGCATGGGAAATGAGCGACATGTTCCACATCAAGGCAATCGAAATCATTGCAAAGAGCCTCAGAGGCGCAGTTGAAAACACAGCTGAAGGCAGAGAGGGAATGGCTCTCGGTCAGTATATCGCAGGCATGGGCTTCTCAAACGTAGGTCTCGGTATTGTTCACTCAATGGCACACCCCCTCGGCGCAGTTTATGACACACCTCACGGCGTTGCAAACGCTATCATTCTTCCCACCGTTATGGAATACAACGCTCCCGCAACAGGCGAAAAATACCGCGACATTGCAAAGGCAATGGGCGTTGAAGGCGTTGACGCAATGAGCCTCGAGGATGCAAGAAAGGCTGCAATCGACGCAGTCAAGCAGCTTTCCGCTGATGTCGGCATTCCCGCTGACCTCAAGGAAATCGTTAAGGCTGAGGATATCCCCTTCCTCGCACAGTCGGCATTTGACGATGCTTGCCGCCCCGGCAACCCCAGAGACACAAGCGTTGAAGAAATCACCGCACTTTACAATTCACTTATGTAAATACTCATTTCACCGCATTGCAATAATGCGGTGATTTTTTATTATTTAGTTATTGTAAATCATCGAAACTTATGCTATATTGATTTCATAAGCAAATGCTTTAAATCAATAAATCCCAGAAGGAGAATGATTATGCCTAAGATTACCTTTATGGGTGCAGGAAGCACCGTATTCGTAAGAAACGTTATCGGTGACTGCATGTGTACCCCCTGCCTTCGTGACAGCACCATCGCTCTTTACGATATTGATGAAGGAAGACTTGAAGACAGCTACATAATCCTCAGCGCACTCAACAAGAACATCAACGAAAACCGCTGCAAAATTGAAAAATACTGCGGCGTTGAAAACAGAAAAGATGCTCTCAGAGGTGCTGATTTTGTTGTCAACGCAATTCAGGTCGGTCTCTATGACCCCTGCACAATAATCGACTTCGAGGTTCCCAAGAAATACGGTCTGCGCCAGACAATTGCAGATACTCTCGGTATAGGCGGCATTATGCGAGGACTTCGCACCATCCCCGTTCTCCGTGACTTTGCAAGGGATATGGAAGAGGTTTGCCCCAACGCATGGTTCCTCAACTACACCAACCCCATGTCAATCCTTTCAGGTTATATGCAGAGATATACAAACGTTAAAACCATCGGTCTTTGCCACAGCGTTCAGAGCTGCTCAAAGGACCTTCTCAACCATCTCGGTATGGAGGATAAGCTTGAAGGCAGAAAAGAGCTCATCGCAGGTATCAACCATATGGGCTGGCTGCTTGAAATTCAGGATAAGGACGGTAATGACCTTTATCCCGAAATCCGCAGAAGAGCTGCCGAAAAGAACGCAAACGAAAAGCACAGTGATATGGTAAGATTTGAATACATCAAGAACTTCGGCTATTATTGCACCGAATCCAGCGAACATAATGCCGAATACAATTGTTTCTATATTAAATCAAAATATCCCGAGCTTATCGACAGATACAACATTCCCCTTGACGAATATCCCCGCCGCTGCGTTAATCAGATTGCAGGCTGGAAGGCAGAAAAAGAAAGAATTCTTGACAACGGTCAGATTACCCACGAGCGTTCGGGAGAATATGCTTCATACATTATGGAAGCTCTTGTTACCGGCAATCCCTATAAGATCGGCGGTAACGTTCTGAACACAGGTCTCATTGACAACCTTCCTGCAGACGCCTGCGTTGAAGTTCCCTGCCTTATCGACGGCAACGGAATTCATCCCTGCCATGTCGGCAAACTTCCCGTTCAGCTTGCGGCAATGAACATGACCAACATCAACGCTCAGCTTCTCACAATCAACGCTGCCGTTACTCAGAAGAGAGAGGATATTTATATGGCGGCTATGCTTGAGCCTCACACTGCAGCAGAGCTTTCAATTGATGAAATCAAGGCTATGGTTGATGAGCTTATTGAAGCCCATGGCGAATATATGGCAGAATATAAATAAACCGGACTGTCTCACGAAGCGAAGAACAAAAGAAACTGAATAAAAATAAGCGGCTTGGCAGCGGAAATTTATCCATTGTCAAGTCGCTTTTGGTTTGTGTTAAATTTTAATCATAATAATATGTTTTTTATCTCCGTGAGACAGTCCCGATTTGACATTATTTCCAGATAAACCAAAGAAGGAGATATCCCGTGATAACTGCTGCAAGCGTGAACGGAACGCCGAATTTCATGAATGTTGTGCTCTTTACCTCATGACCTTCCTTGCGGAGAATACCGATACCTGCAATGTTTGCGCTTGCACCGATGGGGGTAAGGTTTCCGCCGAGGGTTGCGCCGCAGAGAAGTCCGTAATAAAGAAGCTTTGGCTCAACGCCGATATCAGCCGCAATAACAGGAACAATTGAAAGCATGGTTGCCGTATAAGGAATGTTATCAATAAACGCCGAAAGAATAACGGACATCCAGACGATAATTGTGTAAACAGCAAAAAACCGCTGCATAGAGCAGCGGTTTTTCTTTTCAGGATCAGCCGAGAAGCTTTTCAGCAAGCTCGATTATCTTTGCGAAGCCGTCGCTGAATGCGCCGACAAAAGCCGATGTGTCCGCACCGGTAAGCTTTGAAATGATCTCTGCTATGTACATGGGAATATCACTGAGAATTGCGATGATTGCCATTATTTTATCCTCCTGCGTTTTTGTAGCCTTATTTTATCATGCAGAGGATTTTTTATCAATAGACAGTATCCGGGTTTTGCACAGATAATAATTTTCCTGAATTTTCTGAACATTTGTTCGATTTTCTATTGAAATTTTCATTCTGAGGGTGTATAATACCCATTGCCGGCAAAACAGAGAAAGGGGGCTGCCCGTGGAAAATAAAGCTTATTTATGCATAGACCTCAAGAGCTTTTTCGCTTCGGTTGAATGCGTTGAGCGCGGGCTTGACCCGTTCACAACAAACCTTGTTGTCGCTGACCCTTCAAGAGGCAGAGGGGCTATATGCCTTGCGATAACCCCCGCAATGAAGGCTCTCGGAATAAAAAACCGATGCCGCATCTTCGAAATACCCAAAGGAGTTGAATATATCACTGCCCTACCCCATATGAAGCGCTATATGGAGGTTTCGGCAGATATTTATTCGGTTTATCTTCGGTATATCAGCCCTGATGACATTCATGTTTATTCGATTGATGAATGCTTCATTGATGTCACTCAATACCTGAAAATGTACCGCAGGACGCCAAAAGAAATGGCTGTTATGCTGATAAACGCCGTGTTTGAAAAAACGGGTATCAGCGCAGCGGCGGGAATAGGCACAAACCTTTTTCTTGCAAAGGTTGCTCTTGACATAACGGCAAAGCATGCGCCCGACCGCATAGGCTATCTTGACGAAGAAGAATTCAGGCGCACCATTCAGACTCATCAGCCGATAACGGATATCTGGAATGTCGGAAGAGGAACTGCGAAAAGGCTCGAAAAATACGGAGTCTTTGACCTTAAAGGCGTTACCGAGCTGCCGCCGAAGCTGCTTTATAAAGAATTCGGAGTCAATGCCGAGCATCTTATCAACCACGCAAACGGGATTGAGCATTGCACGATAGGCGAGATAAAAAATTATAAACCGAAAAGCAATTCACTTTCTCACAGTCAGATTCTTTTCGAGGATTACTGCTATAATGACACCCTGCTTGTGCTTAAAGAAATGGTTGACAAGCAGGTGCTTGAGCTGGTTGAAAAAAGACTTGTTACAGATTCTATATCGCTTTATATCGGATATTCAAAGGATGTTGCAAGAGCGACCGGCGGCACAAGAAAAATCGGCGAATTCACAAATTCCTATAAAAAACTTATCGGACATTTCGAATCGCTTTACAGAGAAACGACTCTCAGAGGCTTTCCTATCCGAAAAATAAGCATCGGTCTCAACAATCTTCAGGATGATTCGATGGCAAGCATAACGCTTTTCACCGATATTGAGGCTGAGGAAAAGGAAAAAAATCTTCAGGAAGCAATTATTTCGCTGAAGCATAAATTCGGCAAAAACGCAGTTCTGAAAGGCATCAGCTACACCGAAAAAGGAACGGCAAGAATAAGAAACAAGCTGATAGGCGGTCATAACGGCGAATAAACAAGGCGCCCCTCAAAGGACGCCTTACCAAAATCTTATTTATTCATGATTTCTGCCGCTTTATACAAAGCCTCAACCGAAAATGACGGGATTCTTCCGAGACCGTCAGGTCCGATATTGAGAAGATAATTTATGCCCAGACCGTTCAGTCTGCTTCTTCTTTCGGCAATTTCTTCGGGGGTTATCCAGTTCTGGTCATAATATTTATATCCCCATGAGCTGTTGAGAGTTCCTGCGGTTTCATAAAGACCGTAGGGTGAATATTTGAAGCCGTCAAGACTGTTGGGGTCACTGTTTTCGTCCTGAGAAAATTCGGTCGGATATTCATTATCTCCGAGAGACACATAATCATATGCTCCGTTGCCGATTCTTGAATTGATGAGGCAATCGGGCTGATATTCCTTGACAAGCAGATTAAGCTCAAGGCTCTGCTCCTTGGTTATCGTGTGCGGAACATCAAACCAGATGAGGCACAAATCGCCGTAGCCCGTCAGAATTTCTTTGACCTGCGGCTTGATTTTTTCTTCAAAACAGATTGAAAAATCTTTTTTGCTTCTGTCGGGGAAATCCCAGTTGTTATCCCACGATGTGCCTGAGCAGCCGCTCATGTTTGTATAGCCTCCGCCGTGAGGATGACGCCAGTCAAGCTCCTGCGAATAATAAAGGCCGAATTTCAGTCCGTGTTTGTAGCAAGCTTCGCCGAGCTCGGCAACAACATCTCTGCCGAAGGGAGTTGCATCAACAATGTTGAATGAATCTGCCTTTGATCTGAACATCGCAAAGCCGTCATGATGCTTCGAGGTGAAAACGAAATATTTCATCCCGCAATCCTTCGCAATGCGAATCCATTCATCCGCATTGAAATAAATCGGATTGAATATTTTTGCAAGCTGAGAATATTCGGCATTCGGAATCGGCATATTGCTCTGAATCCATTCGGCATAGTCAAGCACTCTGCGACCCTTATATTCACCGCCCAGCAACGAATAAAGACCCCAATGAGCCATCATTCCGAACTCAGCAGATTTAAACCATTCTCTGTTGTCCATTTTAACACCCACTTTCTCATTTATAATATAATCACCGCTCAAAAAAGTCAATACAGGAGGTCATAAAGGTGAGAGAAAGAACAGAAAGTGCAAAGCAGTTCATGCCGTTTGCCGCACTGACAGGTTTTGATTTGCTTGTCAAAGAGCGTGAACGCATTATCGAGCCGAGAAGAGAACGCTCGGAAGAGGAAAACGAAATGCTTACCAAAAAAATAATGAACCTGAAAAAAGGCTCATTTGTCAGAATCAGATATTACTGCACAGATGCATATGAATTCATTGAAGGCAGAGTTACTCAGATTGACGATGTTTTCCGTACTCTGACAGTCACTAAAACAAAAATCTCTTTTGATGATATATATGATATAAATTTTGTTCTGTAAAAATCAAAAGCGACTTGCAAGGGATAATTTCCGATGCAAGCCGCTGTTTTTTATATTCGGTTTCTTTGGTCTTCGTTTCGTAAGGCAACCGATATTAAAGCAAATCTGCGATATCGTAGATGAGTCTTTCGGTCTTTTTCCAGCCGAGGCAGGGGTCGGTGATTGACTTGCCGTAAACGCATTCGCCTATTTTCTGCGCACCGTCTTCAATGTAGCTTTCAATCATAAAGCCCTTGACAAGCTTTTTGACATCTGCATCGTGGCGGCAGCTGTGAAGAACTTCCTTTGCAATTCTTATCTGCTCAAGATATTTCTTGCCGGAGTTTGCATGGTTTGTGTCAACGATTACTCCGGGATTTTCAAGACCGCTGTTCGCATAAATCTCTGCAAGATGAACAAGGTCTTCATAGTGATAGTTTGGAAGAGACTGTCCGTGCTTATTGACATAGCCTCTGAGAATAGCATGTGCGCAGGGATTGCCCTCCGAATGTACTTCCCATCCTCTGTAGATGAAAGTATGCTTATGCTGAGCGGCAGTAATTGAGTTCATCATAACCGAAATGTCGCCGCTGGTAGGGTTCTTCATACCTACGGGGATATCTATACCGCTGGAAACAAGTCTGTGCTGCTGATTTTCAACCGAGCGCGCACCGATTGCAACATAAGCGAGAATATCGCTGAGATATCTGTAGTTTTCAGGATAGAGCATTTCATCAGCGCATGAAAAACCTGTTTCTGCAAGCGCTCTCATATGAAGCTCTCTGATTGCAACGATACCCTTATACATATCGGGCTTTTCGTTTGGGTTGGGCTGATGAAGCATGCCCTTATAGCCGTCACCGGTTGTTCTGGGTTTGTTGGTGTAGATTCTGGGAATGATAAGGATTTTATCGCTTACCTTATCCTGAACCTTGCGAAGGCGGGAAATATAATCAATAACGCTGTCTTCGTTGTCTGCCGAACAGGGACCGATAACAAGAGCAAGTCTGTCGCTTTTTCCCGTAAAAATATCCTTGATTTCGACCGCTCTTTTTGCAACAAGGTTTTCGAGGTCATATGTCAGAGGATACTGCTCTTTGACTTCCTGAGGAATAGGAAGCTTTCTTTCAAAAATCATGCTCATTTCGATTCACTTCTTTGCTTTAATGTGTTAAAAGCATTGTACACCTTCACTCACAAAAATGCAACATAAAAATGCCGTTATTTTTAACAAATTTATCTGATATATTTATCAATATATTCATCAAAAAATTCTTTTGCACGTTTCATATTTTCAGGGTCACTTGAAAGTCCGTGGTCAGAATTGGGATAAACATTGAAAATATGGGTAACTCCGAGCTCAGTAAGCTTTGCATCAAGCGCCTCGGCATTTGTGAAAGGAACAATGTTATCTTTCATACCGTGGTTGATAACAGTCGGAACAGTTTCTGAGTCCGTGTAGTAAAGCGGAGACACCTTTCGCAGAGCTTCAGCCGCCTCATCTCTTGTTTCATAGGTGAATTTCTGTCCGCATGCCCATGAAAGGATTTTTGCTACATACTCTTCATCACCCAGGGCATTGTTGTGATAATAATTGCTATCGGTCAGGTCCGTGGGTCCGCAGTCGCTTACAACCGCAACCGGTTCAATTGCTGAGACATTCTTTCTTGAATATGCATAGAGCAACGAGAGGTGTCCGCCTGCCGAACCGCCGGTGAGAAGCATTTTGTTTATGTTGACGCCGTTTTCTGCTCCCCTCTGTTTTATAAAGCTGACAGCAAGTTCAATATCGTCCATAATATCAAGCAAATCAACATCATCGGAAATATATCGGTAATTGACTGCAGCGCAGGCGCAACCGTATTCATCGGCAATATCAGCCAACATACTTCTGTACCCGTCCTTGTCACCGCCAATCCAGGCACCGCCGTGAATAAAAAGCACAAGGCCCGCTTCACTCTTATATTTCGGAATATATAAATCCAGCGTATGGCGGCTGTGAGTTCCGTATGCGGAATCTATGTAAATACGGTGCTTCATTTCTGTTGTTTCAAAACCGAGCAATCCTGCGAACCAGATAACAACAGACATAATAACCGAAAAAAATTTCATCAACATAAAATCATTCCTTTTGTTTTTATAAAAGAGGCTTCCAATCCGAGAGCTTGCCCGCTTTCTTCCAGAGCTCTTCCGCTTCCTTTGCCCATGCCTCGAGACCTGCGGGAGTGTCAGGATATTTTTCATAATGAGCGGTAAGCTTGCCGCTGTTGATAACGCCGTCAAGAATGCTCTTGATTTCGGCAACCTTAATGTGTCCCGTAACGATACCGATAACAACAAACACAACTATTTTAAGGTAGTCGCTGAGTCCGATTGTGATTCCGCTTTCCATGCCGCCGAGTATCTTTTTGCTGAAAATTGCATCATGCTTGAAGAGAAATTCGTTTGCCTTGGGGCTGTGCTTTACAATTCCCGTAAGCAGCGCCATAAGACCCGCAAACTCCTTGCCCTGCGTATCATTATATTTCTTATTGATGCTCCAGAGAGCTTCTCTTGTCGGATATGCTCCGTCTTTCATAACATCCGAAGCAACTTCAACCGCTATCTTCTCAAGCACGAGAGAAGCGGTGCAGCCCTCACCGCAGTTGGGTTTGGTGAGACAAGCGGCATCGCCCATTGCAATAAAACCGTCGGCAACAAATGAATAGGGCGCTCTGTGATAAGGAGTTCTGCCCTTTTCAATCTTTTTAACGGTATATCCGGGCAGCTTTGCATTCTTCGTAAACTGCTCAAAGCATTTTTCAACATAATCAAAGCCGAAGCATGCGCCGATGCCGAGAATTGCATCGCTTCCCGCACTGGGAGCAAGCCAGCTCTTATATGCAAGCCAGAAATTCGATTTAAGCCATCTTTCTTTTTTCTCAGTGAAGTCAACATAGCGGAGAACAACATAGAGAATATCGTTTGCGGTAAGCTCAAATGTTTCAACGCCGTAGTCCTCGGGAAGGCTTCTTCTGACAACGGCAGGAATACCTGAGCAATCCGCAACAAGACGGCAGCTTACGGTTTCGCTTTCGCCGTCTTTTGAATATGTAACGCCGCAGATTTTTCCGCTTTCATCATAAACAAGGCTTTCAAAAGACGCATTATAAATGATTTCGGCACCAGCTTCGACAGCCCAGTCATTCATGAGCTGAATATATTCTCTTTTATGCATTCCGACAACCGATGTCGGCGACGGCTTGGGATAATTGCTGTAAGCCGACATCATATTCTGATCGCTGAATATGAATTCGCAGATTCCGTCTCCTTCTTTAACCTTGGGCAAGTCAAACTGTTCCATTTCGCTCTTGCCCATATGAAAAATATCATATTCGGGGCTTATTTTCTCTTTTGAGTTTTTTTCAACAGCAAGAACGCTGAAGCCTTTTTCCGCCATTCTTCGGGCAAAATAGCTTCCTGCAGTTGATGCGCCGACGATAACAATATCATAATTTTTCATGCCGCACTCCCCTTTTCATCATTATATATTAAGTTTATCAAAGTTTCATAATCATTGCAACAAAAAAATGATAAAAGCCGCAGACTTCAACAGTCTGCGGCCTGAATATTTATTAAAGGTTATAATACTTATCAAACTCTGCGGGATGAGGAATTGCAGAAAGCTGGCGGCATTCCTCTCTCTTTGTTCTGATAAAGTTCTTGATAAGCTCTTCGGGGAATACTCCGCCTTCGGTAAGGAATGCGTAGTCTGCTTCAAGAGCATCAAGAGAAGCTTCGAGAGAAGCGGGAAGCTGCTGAAGCTTTGCTTTTTCCTCTTCGGGAAGATGGTAGAGGTTAACATCATAGGGACCCCAGCCGTTTGCATGGGGATCAATCTTATTCTTAACGCCGTCAAGACCTGCCATAAGAATTGCTGCATAGCAGAAATAGGGGTTGCAGGTTGCGTCGGGGTTACGAAGCTCGAAGCGGCGCTTGTCGGGGCTCTTTGCATAAGCGGGAATACGGATAACAGCGCTTCTGTTTGAAGTTGCGTAGCCAACGGTTACGGGAGCTTCAAAGCCGGGAACAAGGCGCTTGAATGAGTTTGTGCTGGGGTTGGTGATAGCGCAGAGAGCGCCGATATGTTTGAGAAGACCGCCCATGAAATAGTGTGCGGTTTCGCTCAGATGTGAATAACCGTTATCATCGGAGAATACGGGCTCACCATCCTTGAAAAGGAGCATATGAACATGCATGCCGCTGCCTGCCTCGCCGTAAATGGGCTTGGGCATAAATGTTGCGGTCTTGCCGTATTTAAGAGCAGTGTTATGAATGATATATTTAATCATCATTGAAGCGTCCGCCATGTGAACAACTTCGCCGAGCTGAGGCTCGATTTCAAACTGACCTGACGCTGCAACCTCGGGATGATGATAGTTGATTTCAATGCCTGCATCCTTCATATGCATGCACATTTCGCTGCGGCATTCATAAGAGATATCGAAAGGCTTTGCGATGTGATAATTCTTCTGCTTTGCAACAACAACGCCGTGGCCTTCATTGCCTGAATTCCAATAGGACTGCTTTGCATCTACGGTTGCACCGATGTGTTTTCCTTCAACATTCCATGTAACATTATCGAAAAGATAAAACTCAAACTCGGGCAGAATCTTCATCTCATCGGCAACGCCGCTGTTTTTCATATATTCAACAGCTGCCTTGATAATGTTTCTGGGATACTGAGCGAGAGGTCTGTTTTCAGGAGAATCGATAATCATTGCGTTACCGGTCATCGAAAGAGTTGCGATTTCGCAGAAGGGGTCAATAACTGCAGTGTCGGGGTCGGGAATAAACACCATGTCGCTCTTTTCAACAACTGCATAACCGTAGTTTGAAGCGTCAAATCCGATACCGCTCTTCATTGTATCCTCTGAAAAGTTCTCTGCGGGAATTGTTACATGGCGATACTGACCGTTGATATCAACCATCTTGAAGTCAACCATCTTGATATCATTTTCTTTGATGATATCAAGAATATCCTGAATGCTCTTTGCCATTGGAATCACTCCTTAATTTTATTTTTTTCGTATAAATTATAACAACATTTCACTTTCTCGTCAATGTTTTTCGCAGATATATACATTGCAATCAGCCTCAGCCTTGCGCCTGTTGCTGAAAACCGCATGCACTCTGACGGTTTTCCCTTTCATTCCCTCAGGAATTTCAAGAAAGAATGTATTGTTTTTATCGCTGCCGCAGACAGCATGCTCCCACTGATTCGCTTTATAATCGGGTGCTCTCTTCGGGAATCCGACTGTTTTTCCGTCAAATTCGGCTACGCAGTAAACGCATTCCTCGCCATGCTCGCCTTCAACTGCAACGGCAAGACTTGAGCCCTTTTTATATTCGGGCAAAATGAACTCATTCCATTTGCAAACCTCGACCTTTTTATGGCGGTAATGAGCCTGCATGTTATTTGCAAACGCATTTTTCGTGTCAATAACCCTGCCGTCTTTAACAAGCCTTACGGCATATATTCTGTCAACGGGATTTTCGATTCGCAGATAACGGATTTTGTCATTTATTCCATAGCTTGCAACAAGCTTTTTGCCGTGGAGGTCATAGAGTGTATGAGCGGTGAAGCGAATGATTTCAGCAGTGAAATCATCATTGCTGACACTCATTTTCATCAGATCCGAGCTCTGCCAATTTACAAGGTTATCCGAATATTCCGCAATCAGCGGCACACGCTGAGTTTCGACCTCTCTTGTTGCATAGTCGCCCGAGAAGAATTCAATTTCAATACCGTCACATTCATATTCTTTTCCGAAATCAACTCTCAGACAGCCGCCGCAGATTCTGCGGTTTTCATCAAGATAGGTCTTGCTCTGCGAATCAAAGAAGGTGTCTTCTCTGCCGTCAAACATATTTTTGGCTTCACAGCCTCTTAATTTATAGTGCTTCTGAGAGAAAAATGCATCTCTCGCCGCTTTGACCTGAGGGATTTTTGTTTCGCCTGAGCGTTTAAGGCTTCTGCTTTCGAGAGAATCGTTGCCGATTGCAAACATGGCGGATTCATAAAGAAATTCGCCGTTATCAGGTCTTTTCTCTTCGTTTTCAAGGCTTCCGATGAAAACGGGAGCTTTTTCTTTTATGTCAGTCTTTTCGGTTTTACCGAACGGCTTTTCTTCGCCGCTGATAAGCAGGGTTATTTCTCCGCCATCGGATTCAAGGATTTTAACCTCAACGGGAACGCCGTTTTCATCCTCTCTGATTATCTCGTATCCGCAGTTTTTCAGCATCGGCTCAGCCTCCGAAGCAACGGAAAGCTCGATAAGCGTTGCTCTGAACGGCATCAGCTCAATTTCAACTGTATCGCCAACTTTGAAAAAGCCGACATGTTTTTCATAGGGATGGTGGATATTGACGGCAATAAGCTCCTCGGTGTCAATTCCCGTTTCCTCACCTATTTTTACGCTGATTTTTCTTGTTTTCCAAGAGTTATTGCCCGTGGAAATAAATCTTTTTGTTCCGCTTCCTCTTGAAACGGCATTTTCGCCGTAGCTTTCGGGCAAAAGCTTGCCTTCAACGAGAATTGCCGCATTGCGCGCGTGAAGATTATAAACTCTTGCCAGCTTCGACAGCTCATCGTCACGCATAAGCCACGGATTTCCGTAGATTTCGGGGGCAAGGATGAGCGAGCGGTTGAACGCCTGATAAATCAGTTCATCTTCGAAATAGTCGATTGATGAGGAAATGCACACGCCATGGTCCTCTGCAAGGCGCTCGAGATTATCGGTATGCCCTCTTGTGAACATAAATGCTCTGCCGTGCATGGCGGTATTCTGATTGCAGGAAAGAACATCAACATAGGTTTCCGTTCCGTTCCAGAGATAGGTTGTGATATATTTCTCTGCTTCGTAGAATTCAAGGCGGTGGTTAAGCACTATCAGGTCGGGCGAATATTTTCTGCATTCCTTAAGCATTTCGGCGAACACTCCCGCCTTTTCGGGACGCAGTCTGCCGCAGACACCGTCAAGCTTGAAAAGCGCAAAATTATGGTCACGGCAGAGATGAACAAAGAAATCGAAGCGTTCCTTCTGCGATTCCTCTGTGTCGCCGTAGCCGTCGGGGCTTCCCCAGAGACCCATTCTGATTCCGAGCTCTTCCGCCTTTTTAACAACATTGTTATATTCCTCGGGATACTGACTGCGGAATTTCGGGCTGCTGAGATTACCGTAGCCCTCGCTTGCACCGTCAAAATTGCCCGCATCCCAGGCATAGATTTTCAGATTCATTCCGTAGGTATCTTTGAGATATTTAAAGAAATCGAGGTTTATTAGTGTCTGTTCTTCCGTTGAGCCTTCGTTGGTATTGTTAATCCATGAAAAATACTGAGGAACAGAGGGTGTGAAATTATCCGCACCTGCATTTTTGGCTGTTTTATTCATAAAACCATCCTTAGTTTTCTATATGCTTTATTGTTTCTTCAACTGCCTGCTCAATATCAACGGTTCCGACGCCGAAAATCGAGGTGTGGATTTTGCCGTTGACGGGCTTCTTCCAGCATTCGTCAATTCCGTCAACCGTGTTTCTCATGCCGATAACCGAGCCGACGGTTGCACCGTTGCAGTCGGTGTCAAATCCCATTCCGACAGCGCAGCAGATTGATTTTCCGAAATCGCCCCCGGCGTAAAGCAGAGCGGCAGTAACAATCATTGCGTTTGAAATTGTGTGGCACCAGCCGTGGTCGGTATGCTCGTCATAAGCCGAATGAATATAATCAAAGCATTCGTCAACGGTCATTCCGTTTTTATATTTTTCCAGAATGCTCATAACGGCTTCATAAAGTCTTGAGGTTTCGGGAATCTGAGCAAGACCGCCGAGAATAATATCTTCGATACTGTCGGTTACGGCGGCGCACGCAATCATTGCGGAAGCGAACATCTCACCGTAAACTCCGTTTTTGACATGGGATATTCTTGCATCCCTGAACGCCATTTCAGCGGCTTTTTCGGGATTACCCGGATTGATATATCCGAAATAGTCTCCTCTTATCTGCGCGCCTATCCATTCACGGGCAACATTCTTATACATTGCCGATGCGGGCGGTACAATACAGTTGACAAAATTTGAAAAAGCCACTCTTTCGGCGGTGAAATATGAGAATATTGACTGATATTTCATCCATGCGGTTGCAACATTCTCAGACTCAAAGTCTCTTCCGTAATCATTCACGATTTTCTGAGCGAGAACAACATAGTTCGTGTCATCATCAACGGGCATTCCGTCAACGGTGTCGGCATAAGGCTTGTTGCGAAGCCCGAATTTATATCTGCCGCACATTTCCTCGGTTATATCCGTGCTGAGAATATAGCGGTGCATGGGATAGTTATTTGTCTCTTTGAGAAGAGGGATAAGCTCATCTGTTCTTATACACTCAACGGGTTTGCCCAGAAGACAGCCGCACGCTCTGCCCGTCCATGCGCCGAGAAGCTTTTTCCTCAGAGTTTCTTCATCGGGCATCTTTTCTTCAAACGAATGCGGTTTTCTCAGCGCTTTTATTTCTTCGAGCGATGAAGGCTCATTATATTTATATCCCTTCTTCATATCCGCACCGATAACGATTTCAAAAATGATATCGCTCAGCTTCTTCTTGATTTCGCCGTCTTCAAGCGCCGCTGCAGACTCAAAAAGGTCCTTATATTTTTCAATATCAAGTCCTTCTTCAACAGACTGAACATATTCCTTCATCAGATCGGAATGATAGCTGCTCAGCGCATCAACATTTTTATAGTCAATTTTTATTTCGGTGTTGTAAGCTTCGGCAAACATAAAAACACTCCGTTTATTTCAAAAGATTTATTATAATCGCAATCACGGCTATTATTGCTGGAATTGCAAGAATTTTTATTGCACGGTAGAATGCTTCATAAACATTTGTGGGCATAAGCTGATAAAAATAAAAGAAGAATTTTTCTTTCACCTTTTTACCTACCAGATCTCTGTATCTGCGGTCATAGGTTTCAAAAGTGCCGTCCTCATTGAGATTTATCATTCTTACGCCTCTGTCAAGACCCGGGCCGTAAACATGGAAGCCTGCTCCCTGAGTGTAGCCGACATCGATTCCCCTGACCTTGCCGTTGAAGGAATTTATGTGGTCATGGCCGAAATAAATTCCGACAACATCGCCCTTTTCAGCCATCGCATCAAACTGACCGCCGTTTTCCATCGGGTCAGCGGGCGATTCTTTCATGAAGCCCTCGGGGTTGACCTTGTTTCTGTCAAGGATATACCACTTACCTGCGTGGTTTCTGAAGCCCTGCACAGCGCCTCTGGTATTCTTTTTAACCTCGGTTAAAAGCTCAAGCACTTCGGGCACGGGAATATGCTGAATAACAATTGACGGAATAACCTGTCCGCATTTCTGCTCATATTCGTCTCTCGTTTTCCTGTACCATTCAATCTGATTTTCGTGAACATGGTCATAACCGACAGTAAGGCTTGTGTGGCTGTCAATGCAATAAAGAAGGAATTTTATTTCTCCGTCCTTTGCAATTTCAATGACATGGTTTGCGCAGCCGTCAACATTTTCTGCGCTATCCCCCGCAAAGCAGGGAATGGATTTATAGATTTCAAGCTGCTCTTCGTTTGAAACGCCGACCTGTCTGTCATGATTTCCGAAGCAGACTGTGAACGGGATATTCCTCGACCATGCAGGCTCGGTAAGCTTCGAAAGAACATCCTTAACCGTTTTTTTGTTGCCCTTGAAGCTTGCAATATTCCATATCTGGTCGCCCGAATAGACAACGAGATCGGGATTTTCCTTTTCGATTGCCGCATTGATAAGCGCGAGTGTATCGGGGCTTACATTTTTGCCCTCCTGCGTATCCGCAACCTGCATTATCCTGAACTGTTTGTTTTTAAAATTAAGCTGCATAATTCACACCGCCTTATTTTGCTTCCTTGGCTCTCTTTTCTGCGATAAAATCATGAATTTCGTTGCGCAGGTCTCCGTAAATTCTGAATTTGGTTCTGAAAATAATGAGCGAAATAAGGATAAGAACGGGAGGCACGGCAAAGCAGATAATGCCGATGGCGCTCTTTGTTGCTTCATTGACGGAGCCGCCGAGAATCTGCTCGTTATAATTCATTATGCCGAGACCTCCGAAGAGGAAAACTGTCTGAATTGTGTATGCCATCTTCTGAAGAAAGCCCTTCATCGAGAAGGTTACGCTTTCGTTTCTCTTGCCCGTTTTGTATTCACCGTAGTCAACGATATCCGCAAGGAAAATCGTCTGCGCAACAAACATTGAGCCGATGCCGATGCTTGCAACGGTATAGCTTATATCAAGAGCAATGTTAATTCTGAGAACAGGTCCGAAAATAAACATGAGAACATATCCGAGCATTGCAATTGAAAGCGAAATCTGATAAATCGCTCTGTTTGTAAATTTCTTGCTGAGAATGGGAATGACGAAAAGTCCCAGCGCCGAGCCGACCGCACCTATGGTTGAGAAAAGGCTCTGTGCAGTGGGCTCACCGAGAACATCGTTGAAATAATAAACAGCCGTGCCGCTTGTAAGATACCAGCCGGCATTTGAAATCATTGCAAAAATCATGAATACAACAAGCTGGTCATTGGTTGCGATAACCCTGAACATCTGTTTAAAGCTGAATTTCTCGTTATTATAAACAACATTTCTCTCCTTGGTTGAGAAAACGCAGATAAGAGCGAAGAAAACAAGTGCGATGCCGCAGATGATTGCCCATTTTGAGAAGCCCGAAGCGCTGTAGCCCTTATCGGTTGTTGTCATTCCGTCAGAAAGAATGGGAAGAACAATCGGAGTCAGAATGCTGATAAGACCCTGACCGATGCCGCTGAAGGTACGGGCAACGGTTGCAACGAGGTTTCTGTCCTTGGGGTCATTGGTGAAGCTCGGCACCATTGACCAGTAAGGAATATCCGCCATTGTGTTTGTCATACCCCAGAGTACATACATAACCGCTATGTAAATATAAAGCTTTGTTCCGCTCATTCCGAAAGAGGTGAACAGAAGAGAAAGCACTATGGCATTTGAAAGAGTGCCGATAACAATCCACGGTCTGTATTTGCCCATTTTGGTTTTTGTGTTATCAACAATCGTTCCCATCATCGGGTCATTGATGCCGTCCCAGATTCTTGCAAGCGGGGTAAGAATGAGCAGAAATGCTTCGGTAAGACCCAGAACGCTTGAAAGATAATAGGAAAGATAGGAATAGAACATTCCGTAGGAAAGGTCGAGACCTACTGCGCCTACGCCGTAGCCGATTTTTTCGCGCCATGTGGTTTTGTAATCACTCATAAAAATTCTCTCCTTTTCAGAGACATATTATTTTCCACATTGTAACATATACAGTAAGAAAAATCAAAAAATATTTCAAAATAATATTTTCTTTTTCAAGTCCTTGTTATCGGACAGAATGCGGTGTATAATAAGCTCATATGAAAGGAGTGCATGGCAATGGCTAAATCGGCGAATCAGAAGCTCAAGCTTTTATATCTCGTTAAATATCTCATGCAGCATTCGGATGAGGAGCATCCCGTCAGCACCGCGCAGATAATCGAAGAACTTGCAAGAAACAACATTTCCGCAGAGAGAAAAAGCATTTACGACGACATTGAAGCCCTGAGGGTTTTCGGCATTGACATCATTCAGGTCAAAGGCAAAAACGGCGGATACTATATCGGCGAGCGTGATTTTGAGCTTCCCGAATTAAAGCTCCTCGTTGACAGCGTTCAGTCCTCAAAATTCATAACTCAGGATAAAACATACAAACTCATAAAAAAGATTGAAAATCTCGCAAGCGCTTATGACGGACAGCTTCTGCAGCGTCAGGTATTCGTTACAAACAGAGTCAAGAGCATGAACGAGAGTATTTATTATGCCGTTGACGTTATTTCGGACGCAATAACTCAGAACAAAAAAATCCGTTACAAATATTTTGAATACACCGTCAGTAAGGAACGCCGCTTCAGACATGACGGAGCATTCTACGAGGTCAGCCCGTTTGCGCTGATATGGGACGATGAAAATTACTACATGCTTGCGTGGGATTCCGCCGCAAGCAAGATGAAGCATTACAGAGTTGATAAAATGGACAAGGTTTCTCTTACCGATTCCGAGCGTGAAGGCACGGCGGAATTCGAAAAGGTTGATATGTCGGCATACACCAAAACCGTTTTTGGCATGTTCGGCGGAAATGAGCAAAAGGTTAAGCTCCGCTTTGCAAACCATCTTGTCGGCGTTGTTATCGACAGATTCGGCAGAGACTCGATTATAATCAAGGACGGCGACGAGCATTTCACCGTAAGCGTAAATATTGTTGTCAGTCAGCAGTTTCTTGCATGGGTTTTCGGCTTCGGTGCGGATGCCGAAATCCTTTCCCCCGAGGAGGTCCGTGACGAAATGAAAAAGCAGGCAGCTGAAATCTTTAAAATATATAAATAATCTTTTCAAAAAGTGATTATACGATACATTTGTTGCGCAAATTCCAATATGGCAAGTTTATGAACAATCAATATAAACACCATTCAAAGGAGCAGAATATGATAACAAAGTTTGAATTACATACTGAAGTTTTGGTTCTGGGCAGCGGACCTTCAGGATTTGCGGCGGCATATACGGCAGCAAAAAACGGAGCAAAGGTTATTCTTGTTGAGCAAAGCGGTGATGTGGGAGGTATCTCTACTTCAGGACTTATGAGTCATTGGACAGGAAGCTGCGGCAGTCCGTTATTTAATGAAATATTAAGGCGAAGTGCCGAAAATAACGAAGGCGAATTCAATAAAAATATAACCAATATAATTGACCCCGAAAAGCTGAAAACACTTTATCTTGAAATGCTTGATGAGGTTGGCTGCAAGGTTATGCTTTATACCTTTGCGGAGGATGCAATCTGTGACGGTGACAAAGTGCTCGGTGCAACCGTTATCAACAAATCGGGCAAAACTGATATATATGCCAAAGTCATTATTGATGCTACGGGTGACGGCGATATTGCCGCAAGAGCAGGAGCAGAATTTGTTCTCGGCAGAGAAAGTGATAACAAGATGCAGCCTGCAACGCTGATGTTCAAGGTTGGCGGTGTTGACTATGACCGAGCTGTATTTTTAGGCTCTTTTGAATCTACTTATGAAACACCGAACGGCGAGCTGCAGGCACTTGCAAAAGAACATATCCCATATCCAGCGGGACACATTCTCACTTATGAAACCACTCTTCCCGGCGTTGTTACCTGCAATATGACAAACGCCGTTGAAATTGACGGCACGGTTGCCGATGACTTAACAAAGGCAACACTTACCTGTCGCAGACAGATGGATGATATTGTAAAATATTTAAGAAAATATGTACCGGGCTATGAAAACTGCTTTATTATCAGTTCTGCATCACTTATCGGCATTCGTGAAACAAGGCATTTCAAAGGGAAATACACGCTTAACGAACAAGATATACTCGAAGCGAAAGTATTTGACGATTATGTTGTGAAGGATGCCTACTTCAATTTTGATGTTCATAACATAACGGGTGCAGGGCTTGACAAAACGGGCGTTCAGAAGCATTTCAAACAGACAAAAGGATATACCATTCCATACCGTTGCCTTCTTCCCGAAGTCAAAGAGAATCTTCTGCTTTGCGGAAGAAATATTTCGGGTACACATATGGCACACTCCAATTTCAGGGTTATGCCTATCTGTCTTGGAATCGGCGAAGCTGCAGGTGCGGCGGCATATATATCCGTTTCGCAAAACCGAAATCTGAATGTTGTTGACGCAAAGGAAATCAGGGAGATTATCGGAATATAAATAAGAATTTAACAGCATAAAATGTAGGGGCCGACGACCTCGACAGCCCGCAAAATACTCTGAAAAAAACGGGACGCCGAGTCGTCGTCATCAACATATAAAGAAACGCATCAACCAATTCCGATTTGTCGAACACTTATTTTTCACGCAAATATTTTAAATCAAAGAAAGATATTGCCCGACGGTAAAAACGGCTTTTTTCATCCGACAGTGTCCAAAGGGTAAAATAGCAATAACAATAAAGCAAAAAGCTCCCATAAAGGCCTTAAATCTTTATGGGAGCTTCAGTTTTGATTATTAACTGATAAACGCGTCGAATCCTGCCGCACGCAGCCTTGCAAGCTGTCTTTCGGCATTCACTTTTATACCGTAGGCACCCGACTGGATTTTATACATACCGTTTTCGTTTATTATAATTGCATCAAAGCCTGCTGCTTTTATTTTCTTGAGTTGAGCATCGGCGTTTGATTTCACTTTGTAAGCACCCGTCTGCACACGGTACAAGGTGCCTCTATCAGGCTGATTACCCGATTCGGGCATACCGTAGTATTCGGCAATAAGTGCTGCTTCTGCTTCCGCCAAGCGCATCAGATTATTATCATCCATAAGCCAACGGGTTGAGCGTGTGTTTGTGTGGAAGGAATGCTCGACAAGCAAGCCCGTTGTTCCGACGGCGACGGCAGCACGGATAACGCCGTAATAATCACCGTTGTTGCCCTCTCTTGTCGCAATTATCCCCTCTTGCCTTGTGCCCATCACATCGCTTATTCCGTCTGCCAGCATTTTTCCGATTTCATCTCCCGTGCCGTTGAGCGGCACAAACACAACAACATAATCTGCATCTTCATTTACCACCGAGCCTGCTGCATTTGAATGGATTGATATGAACAAATCACAGCCTCGGATGCAGCGCCTCGAGCGTTCAAGCTCAAATCTTTTTCCTTGTTTGTTCTTGTGGTTTTTACTTTTATGCCGTATTTTTCAAGGGCCGATTTGAGCATTAAATGCAGCTTCCAGTTCATATCCGATTCATAATATTCGGGTATTGCAGGACTGCGGTTATACTTTCCGTAGTGTCCTGCATCAAGGCATATAATCGGTTGAGTATGACCCGATTTAACATTTTTCATAAATTGCCCTCCTTATTCAAAAAGAATTACGGCCCCGACAGAACACACGGCTTGTCGGAGCCGATTTTATAAAACTACTGAATTTGTGTTATGACAAGGTGTGCGGAAACGGGTCTTGTTCCTCCTGCGAGCGGAGTGATGGTAAGTGCCGCTGCGTTACCTGCAGGATTTCTTACCGTCAGAATCGAGTTGACGGAGGTTGTTTCGACTATTGCCATTCCGACAATCTGCGACACACCTGTTGCACGACCAGATACGGTGTATTCCAAATCCGCACCGTTGAGAGTCAGAATCAACTGACCTGCTTCGGTTACGCTGACCTGAAACAGCACCTGATAAGCACCGATTTCTGTCAGGGTGAAAGAGTCGGGACCTGCTCTTAAAATGCTTCCACCGCTGTTCGGACCGTCCTGAGGGAAGCTGACATCTGTTCCGGGCGCAACAGTTGCGGCGTTGTCAGGCGGCATCAATGCATAAAAGTCTGCATATCCGAGAACTCCGCCTGCAGGACCCTGAGGACCTTCGGGGCCTGTTTCACCGACGGGACCCTGAGGACCGATAGGACCGCTTGCACCAACGGGACCCTGAGGACCGACGGGACCTGCTTCACCAGCGGGACCCTGAGGGCCGATAGGACCTGCTTCGCCTGCGGGACCCTGAGGACCTACAGGACCTGTTTCGCCAACGGGACCTTGAGGACCAGCAGGACCTGTTGCACCTATGGGACCCTGAGGACCTGCAGGACCTATTGCACCTACGGGACCCTGAGGGCCGACCGGACCTGTTTCACCCGTGGGACCCTGAGGACCGACGGGACCGGTTGCACCTGCGGGACCCTGCGGACCGACGGGACCTGTTTCGCCTATAGGGCCTTGCGGACCGATAGGCCCCTGAGGACCGGGCACACACTTTATACAGCAAGAATTGTTTTCTTCGCAGCAGCAATTCGACTGACGGCGTCTGTTGCAGGAACCGTCATTGCGGCAGGAATCATTGTTACCGTTATCAAAAAAGTTGTTTCTGTTCATAATTTTCCTCCTCCCAAAGAAGTTGTACTATATAGTATGTTTTAAATCAGAAAGATGCTACTATAACAATGATCGTAGTTCCATAAAACTAAAAGGAATGAGCCCGGTGCAATACCGAATTCATTCACTAACAATTCAATATTTATTTTTCGGCATAAATACTTTTTGAAATAATAATCCCATATGTCTGAAATACAATATCTCGCGCACATTCGGTGATTTTTCTCTTTGCCATGAGGTTATTTCAAAGATTTTTAACGCAGCCGTGGCGGAAATATACCTTTCAAAACCATATTGATTATTGTTTCAAAAAGTATACATCCTAAAAATTAAAATCAGGTGCAATGGGATTTAACTCCTGCTGCACCTGATTTTGTCTTTTTATGCTATGTTTTTCTGTGGGAGTTTCAGAGGCCCCCCTTAATTGCGGATTTGAGTGGACAAATCCATTGACTATCAAGACCGATGACACTTTTTCAGCGGGTCAGATTTTGTTTATAGGTTGTTGGTATACCGCTTTTATTGACATAGAAGTACATATCGGAATAATTGTCGCCAGCGTCACAAAGCAGAAGATTATCAGGGTCAGTCGGCAAGGCAAAAACATTATTACCTCTGTAAAGCAGTCCCATATCCGTTTCGCTGACCTGCTTGATTTCACCGTTTTTGAGGCTGAATACACTCAGAATCATCTGTCGGTCTTCCGTTTCGCTTTCCTCGCTGAACACATAGAGGAAGCTGTTACCGTCTGCAGTTTTAACATAATACGGATTCAGGTCATAAGAATACCAATCCACCTCATAGTCTGAGCTTTCCGAATATATGCCGAGTGTGTAATAAAATCTGCCGTCATGGTCGTAGTTACCCGAAACGGTAAGCTCATCCGCACGCTTGTCACCCGTGAGGTCGGTAAAGAACGGTGACGATAAGGGCAGGCTTACAACATAGGCATCAGGTACGGCAGTATATTTTTTGTTGAACAAATCGGGATATTCCGCAAAGGTAACCGTTGCTGTCTGAATACCGAAATTCGTGGGAGCAACAGCACCGGGCTCGAAATAAAAGGTTATGCCATTATATTCAAGCACCCATGTGATATCCTCTTCCGGAGTGTTTTTGAAATAATCGGGAATGGCGGTTTCGACATCGGAGTCACCTTGAAAAATACGGCTTATAACTTCTTTTTCGACGATTGCGGGAAGCTTTGCAATATCCGTTACAACATCGGAAAGAGCAAGCAGTTTTCCGCTTTCTGTGTCGTAATTAAGGCAGTTGAATGCTCTGTCAGTTTCCGAATTGTAATCTTCAACAATACTGACTGCAACACTGTCGGCACGGCGCACCTGAACATCAAGAGTAGATACATAGGTTGAAAAAGCTTCACTGTCATTCAAAAATTCTTTGGTGGCAGTAACGATGAAATTATCCTTTTCTTCTTCCATTGCTCTTTTTCTCATTGCGGAAGTTTCCGTGAGAGCTTGGGCAAGAAGAGGATATTTTTTCTCCATTGATTTATCAAGGGTAACATCCGTATATTCGCTTCTCACAAGCATTTCGGGATAATCTTCATACCATTCATAATGAGAGATATTCTCTTTGTTGAGTGAAAGAACGGTTATTTCTTCGGTTATTTCTTCGGTTATTTCTTCGTTTGTTTCATTTTCGGCAGTCTGTGTTGTTTCGTTTGGAGTAACCTCCTGCGGAGTGTTTTCTCCGCAAGAGGTAAAAGCAACTGTGAAACACAAAACCAGTAATATGCCGATAATTCTTTTCAGCTTATCCATTAACATCAGAATCCTTTGACGATGAACGCAACAACCTCTGTTGCGGAACGGTCTTCACGCTCATCTGTCATAATTGTAATAATGCTTCCGTCACCAAGAACTGCCGAATCGCAGAACCACGGATAATTTGTGGAGAAAATATCTCCGTCTGAAATTTCTGCAATAAAATTACCACTGTTATCCCAAAGAAGAACATCTCTCATGTTGCCGTCAAAGGCAATGTAGCCGTTTGCAGTCTGAGTTACAAAAGTAACACTGCCGAGACCTTCGCCTTCTGCATCGCAGAGAGTTTTCTGAAGAACACCGTCTTTGTTATAAATGAAAACCTTGTGACCGCTGTCGTCTGCGGCATTTGCGCAGACATAAATGTTGTTTTCATCAACGCAGAGCTGCATTATTGTATCCGCTTCTTTGAATGTTACGGGAGTTGAAGAGTATGTATTGCCGTTGAAGGTAACAATTGTACATTCGTTGGAAGTGAAGAAGTTAACACCCCAGGCGCCTGAAGGATGAATTGCAAGGTTATCGATGTCTTCGTATGTTGCAACTGTTTTGCCGTCTTTTATGCAGAGAATGTCATTCATTGAACCGCTGACCCAGAGTGTGCCGTCGGCTGTTGCTTCAATTCTGTCATAATCGTCTTCGGGAAGCTCGATTTTGTTAACAAAGGCAAGAGTTGAACCGTCATAATGACATTCGCTGAGTTCGCCGTCAACAAGAACATATACTCTGTCGCCGATTGCGGCAACGGAATGGTCAAAGGTTTCAAAGGTTGTAACGGGTGCTTCAAAGGGTACGAATGTTGAAGTAACGGTAGATGATCCGGCATTTATGCTTGCATCATCAGCCGAGAATCTTTCGCCTTCCCACTCCCAAGGACCGTCTTCATTACCGATATCCTCAAGAGTGAAGGTTATGCCGTCAAGGAGAGCCTGAATACGGCTGTCGCCGGTGTCTGTTGCATCAAACTCAACATAAACCGATGCGTTTGCATTTTCAACACGGTTGAAATAAACGAGTGTATCATCGCCGTCGTCATACTTAAGCAGGTCAACACCGCCGACCTTTACGGTTTCATAAGCGTTGTTTACTTTGTATTCATACTGGTTGAAGCCGTAATACACTAGATCCTCACGGAAATCGTAGGGCTCGTCAATTTCAACGCTGATTGTTGCCTCTACCAAGTAATATTCGTTGTCCTCCGGGTCAAGAATCTGAAGAACAGCTTTGGAGTATCCTTCTTCATTCTTGAAGTCCTCTTCAATGTTTATCCAGTCGCCGCCAAAATCAACGGTAAAGAGCGATGCTTCAATGGCTGCATCGGAATTGGCAGACGGCTGTTTTGTGTTGTCGGGCTTTTCGGGAGTATCTTCACCGCAGGCGGCAAAGGAAAACAACATTGCAAGTGCGAGAAGAACTGCAAGTAATTTTTTCATAGTATAATATCTCCTTTATTTTATTTATGCCCAGGGATTTTCTTCTACGGGCACACGGATATCCTCAAGACACTGGATTTCAACCAAGAACCACTGGCCTGTTGAGGGCTTTCTGCGCAGCTTCACAGGTCTGGGGTTATCTG
>JAZQEE010000006.1:0-5234 GCA_045538815.1 Acutalibacteraceae bacterium | reverse complement strand
TTAGAAATTTCTTTCCAAAACACACCGACCGATAAAGCAATCAGAAAAATCACCCACATATTCTGTACCCCTCAAAACTCAGTATGGTTTTACAACCCTTTTGTCCACTCTTTGTAAAATGCCGATAATCCCAGCAACAAGACAAACAACCATATCATATTTGTTACCCCTTAAAATCCGATTTTAGCTTTAGTTTTCGGTTTGCTGTTTCCTGCTTCTTTTTCTTTGACGGGCGGAGCATCTTTGTCACCCTCAACTTCTTCAGGCGAAAGCACAAGTGCGATAACGCTTGAATGAGTGATAAACATTGTCTGAGCATAGGCATAATCATCAATTTTGTCGTAGAGTCTGCCCGCACTGACCGTACCTGCATAAACGGTGCTTGTGCTGTTGGCAACGTAGCCGATTGTGTCGATAGCGGGAAGCTCGGCACGGATTGCTTCTTCGTCGTAATCGTTATCATCTTCTTTGACGATTCTAAAAATCTTACCGACTTTGAACGGCTTCATGCCGAAATAATTCTTGACTCCTGTTATCGTTATAAAAACATTTTCCATAACTTTACTCCTCAATCTAATTTGTCATTTTATGTATCCTATGCGTATATAATAAAACTTTTAATGTCCCATAAAACTCCCTTTAACGGAGTTTTGTGGGTCTTTTTTTATCTTGTCAAGACTTTTTGCATTGCATTTTTGCAATATTACATATCCTCACGCAACTTATTTTGATGTTCTGCAAGATTTCAACTTTTGGGTACGTTTCTCCGCTAAAATGAATTTCGGACAGTGCGCATCCAAAGAAAGGAGGTCTGAAAAATGTCAAGAGAATTGACCGACAAAGAAAAACAGAGAATCAAAAAACTTGTGGTCGGCAACTGTGCTAACTACAGAAAAGATTACGGCTGTCTGCCGCTGGAATGCGATTGCTATATGTTCACAAAGCATTTCGCAAACGACAAAATCTGCCGATACTTCCGTGACTCCGTTTTACCGCTTGATCCCGAACTCGAAGCAGTTTTCTTCGATAAGCATTTGAAAAGCTGTAAACATTGCGGAAAGAAATTCGAATATAACGGCAGAAAAGCATATTGTTCCGAGTCTTGCAGAAAAGAGGCTCAGAGAATTATGAACGCAGCGAGAGTTCGTAAACACAGAGAAAAGAAAGAAGGTGAAAGATGACGAAACCGCAATACGGAATACTGAGATTTGCAAAATACAAGGGTCCAGAAATCGGCAGGATTGAAGCACATATCGAGCGCACAAAAGAAAATTATGCGAGCAATCCCGATGTCGATACTGAAAGGAGCAAATACAATTTCCATCTTGTTAAACCGAACGGCAAATACCGTGCGCAAGCCGAAAAACAGATTACCGAGGTCGGATGCAGAACAAGAACGGATAGTGTAAGAGTTGTTGAAACACTTATAACAGCAAGTCCCGAATTTTTCAAGGATAAGAAAAAAGCACAGGTCAGAGAATACTTTGAACACGCTCTGAATTTCATTCTGAAACACGTTCCAAAGGAAAGAATCATATCAGCGGTGATTCACGTTGATGAAAAAACGCCGCATATGCATCTGTCGTTTGTTCCGATAACGGAAGATGGCAGACTAAGTGCGAAAGACATAGTCGGCAACAGAAAAAAGCTGACCTGGTGGCAGGATGAATTCTGGAAACACATGGTGAAGAAATATCCCGATATGGAACGGGGCGAAAGTGCAAGCGAAACGGGCAGAGAACATATTCCTCCGAGGCTTTTCAAACAAGCCGTAAAGCTGAATAAACAAAGAGAAATGCTGATGAGCTTACTGACGGAAATCAATCCGCTGAATGCAAAGAAAAAAGTTGCAGAAATCGAAGCGTTGCTTGATGAATACATCCCCGGTGTTGAGCAGATGAAGACGAAGCTGAAAAAATATGACACAGCGTATAAGACACTAAAGACAGAGAATGCAGAGCTTGAGAAAAAGCTTGATGACAGTAAAGAGAGCACCCTCAAAAAACTTGAAATTTCCCGCAAACTTCAGGAATACGAAGAACTCAAAAAAGCAGTTGAAAACATACCGCCCGAAATTCTCGGTGCGTATAAAAATAGAGGCAAAATCTCATCGCAGATTCACGAATAACAACTTCCGCTCAGGTTGGGTGGAAGTTAAAAATCTTACTTCTACACAAATTGAGTAGAAGTTAAAACAGCAAACTCAACTTGTGACCAAGTTGGACACAAGTTAAAAATAATTCTGCCCAGGTTGGACAGAATTTCGGAACATAAGCAACTTCCCGAAAACTTGTCGGAAAGTAAAAAAATTGTGCCCAAGTTGGACACAATTTCTCAACACAAAATAATTCAGCCCAAGCTGGGCCGGATTTCTGAAAGTTAAAGTAATTCAGTCCAAGTTGGTCTGAATTTCCGACTTCTGGTCAGGTTGAACAGAAGTTACCCGAAATTAACTTGTTCCCAAGTTGGGAACAAGTTACGAAAACAACTTCCAACCAAGTTGGTCGGAAGTTAAACAAAACTAACTTCTGCCCAACTTGGGCAGAAGTTGAAAAATCAACCGCAAGGAGTAAATCGACATCCTTGCAAGAAAGGAGTTTTATGAATAATATTAAACTGTACAAATATTTCACCGTTTATTTTAGAGAATCGAAATGCGGGGTGATTTGTTGAAGCAGATTGACAGTCACTTTGCAGAAATGAAGCTTATTGAAATCCTCTATGAACGAGGTCTTATAAACAAACCCACATTTGAAAATATTAAAAAATCGGAGGCAAAAAAAGATGAGAAATGAAAACGTTGCAAGAATCGGAAATCCCTATGATTATCTTGACCGTAACAGACCGAGAAAAATGGTCTTTTACGGCAGAGTTTCAACAGAACACGAAGCACAGCTTGATGCTTTGAAAAATCAGATGCAGTGGTATGATGACCAGGCAAAATATCACCCGAACTGGACTGTTGTTGATCGCTATATTGATGAGGGCATAACGGGTACGCAGGCGAAAAAGAGACCTGCATTTCTTCAGATGATTGAAGATGCAAAGCTCGGAAAATTCGACCTTATCGTTACCAGAGAAGTTTGCCGATTCGCAAGAAACACGGTTGACACTCTTGTTACAACGAGAGAACTGAAAAACATCGGCGTTGAGGTTTATTTTGTTGAGGACAACATATGGACTATGGACGGCGACGGTGAACTCCGTCTGACAATCATGGCAACGCTCGCCCAGGAAGAAAGCCGAAAAGTTTCGGAACGAGTGAGAGCGGGTCAGCAAATAAGCCGTGAAAACGGAACACTTTACGGTTGCGGTAACATTCTCGGTTATGACAGAGTCGGTGACACTTACGTTATAAATCCCGAACAAGCGGAAACGGTCAGACTGATTTATGATCTTTATCTCAAAGGTGAAATGGGTTCAATAAAAATAGCAAATGAGCTGACAAGACTCGGCAGGCTCAATGCTTCGGGCAAGGTTAAGTGGACAGCTGATAATGTTCTGAGAATACTTGCAAATCAGACTTATATGGGTGTTATGGCATACGGCAAATCCTACACAAACAATTATCTCGACCAGAAGCGTTTCAAGAATTTTGACTCGTCAACCTATATGTGTGTCGAGGGCAATTTTGAACCGATAATCAGCAAAGAGGATTGGGAAGCGGTTCAGAAGCTCAAAAGTCAGCGCACAACCCAGTCACTCCAGACGGCGATACAGACAAGGAAAAGCAACCACAAACACGGGCGTCAACTCAGCAGCGATGTATGGGCAAGAAAGCTCCGATGTTCCTGCGGTTCATCGTTCCGCAAAAACATATGGCATAAAAATAAGAATTCCCCCGATGCCTACGGATATCAGTGTTACAACATCCGTAACAACGGCTCTGCGAAGAAAAGGCGTGAAGCGGGCGAAGACGATACAGGTTACTGTGATCAGCCGATGATTGCGGGATGGAAGTTCGAAGTGATGGGTCACAAAATTATGGAAGCCATCTGGAAAGAACGCAAATCCCTCATTGAAAACATTTGTGAAATCATAAAGAAGAATTTCGAAACCGAGAAGAAAGCCGAAGTCAATCTCTCGCTTCTGAAATCGGCAATTGAACGGCTGAAGAAAAAGAAAGAAACTCTGTTTGATATGAGAACGGAAGGCGAAATCACCAAAGAAGAATTCGTTCAGCAGAAGGATAAACTTGACCGTGAAATCCTTGATCTTGAAACGGAATACTACGAAAAAAGCAAACTTGCCGAAGAATCAAAAGCAGATGAACCTTGCTGGGATAAAATCATAGCGGCACTCAATGAAATGATTGATTTTTCAAAACCCGAGCTTGACCGAGAAGTTTATGAGAAATTCGTTTCAAGGATTGTTCCCGACGGCAAAAACAAATTCAGATGGTATCTGAACCTTCGTGGTGATGAAGATTATGAGGTCGATGCTGAGGTTGAAGGAAGAAAGAACAGAGCGGTTGTAACATTTGATGAAGTTGCTGATAACCTACCGGGCTACGGCTCGGTGATATCAATAAATGAACTCAGGAAGACGCAAACACCTGACCGGATCAAGACTCTACACAGGCAGCTATAAAGGACTAATGGAGAACTTCTTCAAGTTCACTCAGTTCACTTTAACGCTCGAGGATGCACAGGAATATGCGTATTCCATATCCCCGACAAAGCGTGTAAGAAACTGGCGAGATATTGAAGTTAACCTCTATATTTAAAAATAAACTCCGTTTACCGAGCAATCGGTAAGCGGAGTTTTTGCGTTTGACTATACATAAATCAAGAGTCTGTTCACAAAATAAGACCTTATCAAATTTGAACTTGAATGATATAATCATATCAGAAGCTTCGAGAAAAAATGAAAAGGTGAAAATGATGAACAATATATTCAGCGACAATCTCAAGAAATTCCGTCTTGCAAAAGGCTTGACCCAAGAGCAGGTTGCAGAAAAACTGAACGTAAATTCTCAGACGGTTTCACGTTGGGAGTGCTCAGCAACTCTGCCCGACGTGCTGACCTTGCCCGAACTCGCAAGACTTTACGAAGTAACTGTTGATGATTTCTACAAAAAGAGCACCGTTGCTTACGATAACTATGCACAGCGTCTTGCTTCTGTTTATGAGAAATCCCGTGACCCCGAGGACTTTATGCGTTGCCGTATCGAATACGAAAAGCTTATAAAGAAGGGCGAGATGTCAACCGAGGATAAGTGGCTCTACGCCTGG
>JAZQEE010000005.1:0-4334 GCA_045538815.1 Acutalibacteraceae bacterium | reverse complement strand
TTTATCAAGGGTAACATCCGTATATTCGCTTCTTACAAGCATTGCGGAAGTATCCTTGTACCATTCGTAATGCGAAATATACTCTTTATTAAGCGAAAGAACAGATATTTCTTTATTTTCGGCATTCTCAGTTGTTCCGCTCGGAGTAACCTCCTGCGGAGGTTTTTCTCCGCAGGAGGTAAAAGCAACCGTGAAACACAGGGACAATAATATACAAACAATTCTTTTTAACTTATTCATTAAAATCAGAATCCTTTAACGACAAACGCTACAAGCTCGGTTGCAGATTTGTCTTCACGCTTCTCTGTAATAACGGTAAAAATACTACCGTCGGAAAGAACTGTTGAGTCGCAGAACCACGGGTAATTTGTGCTGAAAAGATCTGAGTCGGAAATCTCTGCAACAAACTTTCCGTTATTATCCCAAAGAAGAACATCTCTCATATTGCCGTCAAAAGCAATGTAGCCGTTGGAGGTTTGTGTAACAAATGTTACACTGCCGAGACCTTCACCCTCTGCATCGCAAAGAGTTTTCTGTAACTTGCCGTCTTTGTTGTAGATAAATACCTTATGACCGCTTTCATCAGCCGCATTTGCACAGACATAAATATTGTTTTCATCAACGCACAGATGCATTATTGTTCCGGCTTCTTTGAAAACAATCGGCTTTGATGTAAAGGTGTTACCGTTGAATGTTACGATGTTGCATTCATTTGAAGTAAAGAAGTCAACGCCCCATGCACCTGAAGGATGGATTGCAAGGTTATCGATGTCTTCGTATTTTGCGACTGTTTTGCCGTCCTTGATGCAGAGAATGTCATTCATTGAACCGCTTACCCAGAGAGTACCGTCGGCTGTTGCTTCAACTCTGTCATAATCATCTTCGGGAAGCTCAATTGCCTTTACAAAAGCCAATACCGAGCCGTCATAGTGACATTCGCTGAGTTCGCCGTCAACAAGGACATATACTCTGTCACCGATTGCGGCAACGGAATGGTCAAATGTTTCAAAGGTTGTAACAGGCTTTTCAAACGGGACAAAAGTTGAACTAATTGTCAGCGAGCCTGCCTGTGCGCTTGCAGGTTTAGCAGAGAAGGGCTTGCCTTCCCACTCCCACGGGCCGTCTTCATTTCCGATATCTTTAATGTTAAATGTTATACCATCGAGAAGTGCCTGAATGTGGGCATCCTTGATGTCGGTTGCATCAAACTTGACGTAAACCGATGCGTTTGCACCTTCAATACGGTTAAAATAAACGAGAGTTTCTTCGCCGTCGTCATATTTGAGAAGGTCAACGCCGCCGATTTTAACGGTTTCATAAGCTTTGTTCACTTCATATTCATACTGATTAAAGCCGTAATAAACAAGGTCTTCACGGAAGTCGTAAGGCTCATCAATTTCAACGATGACTGTTGCCTCGACCAAGTAATATTCGTTGTCCTCGGGGTCAAGCACCTGAAGAACAGCTTTGGAGTATTCCTCTTCATTCTTGAAGTCTTCTTCAATATTTATCCAGCCGTCACTGAGTCTAATCTCAAAGAACGAGGTGGTGATGTCTGCGTTGCCCGAAGGCTGTTTAGTGTCGTCAGGTTTATCGGGATTTTTATCGCCACAAGCCGCAAGTGAAAATACCATTACAAACGCAAGAAGTAATGCAAATATTTTTTTCATATAAAAATCTCCTTTGCTTTAATTGTGTTATGCCCAAGGGTCTTCTTCTACGGGCACACGGATGTCGGCAAGACATTGGATTTCAACAAGGAACCATTGTCCCGTTGAAGGCTTTTTGCGAAACTTCATCGGTCTCGGGTTATCCGCACCGCCGCTCTGAACATAGAGCGTTGCCCAATTTTCGTTATCAAAAGAGTACGGATTTTCAATAACTGTTATTTTATAGGGTGTATTGGGCTGATAACCGTTCTGCGGAGTTGCTCCCTCAAAAAACGAGCGTGCTTTATAGCCCTCAGAGCCAAGGTGCTCCTTGATGAACTGCTTTTCAAAGCCGCTGATTTCACCGGGTCCCTTGAGAAAGTTCAGCATCTCGATTGTTGCATCGGGATTGTGCTCATAATTGCACAAAGTTGCAAGAGTAAGCGCCGTTGTTTTAAAAGCAGAATCAAGGCTCGCTTCGGGGAGCGCCTGAAGCTCTGCAACATTTGTCGGAAGTGACGCAAAGGTAAAGGTTTCGGTATGATTTTTACCCTTACCGACTGACTGTGCGGCATTGTTCACCGCATTGTTTATACCTTGCGAAACCTCTCTTTTAATTGCGGATTCTGCCTGTCTTTTAAGTGAATCAAAAAGTCCCATAGGAAATCCCTCCTTAAAGGTTAATTTTTGTTTTCCTGCTTCGGTTTTTCTCTGCGTTCAACATTACTGTAAAGGAAATTATCTGCACTGCCCGTAATAATCATACTGCCCGGGCGTGTGTAAACCGTTGCATTTTTCTGCATATGAACCGACTTGTTTTTTGAAGCGATTGAATTGATGATAAGAAAGCCTATTAACAGACCGATTCCCAAAGAAACGGGAATCCAGATAATACCCACACCGTCCTTTTCTTCGGAGGTGTCATCATCTGTTGTAACGGCTTGCGCATTATCGGACGCTGTTTCGCCGCTTGCAAGCAAGCTTTCCGCCGCCTTATAGTAGTCAGCAATGCCGCCGTAATAGCTGTTGCTTGAGTTGTAAGCGTCACGCATTTCACTGACCGCTTCTTCGTCAAAGATTTCTTCCGCATTGCCTGATGTGAACACTCCGTAGGTGCTTTCGCTTACATTATGCACAAGAATAAATCCGTTTTCGTTATCGGTGTTATCAGTATAAATCTTCTGTGCATATTCGCTGTCAGACATTCCGTCAGTATCCCGGACTATACCAAGCATAATGCAGATGCCGTAAGTGCTTTCAATTTTTTCTGCATAAGCTTCGAGCTCTTCAATTTCGTCATAGGTCAGGTTTCCTGCAGGGTCTTCAATGTATTGGTATGTATAGGCTGATGCAGAAATCATCATTGATAAACTGATTATCACCGCAATAAGAATTGCAACGAATTTTTTAGTCATATTTCTGCACCTCCTTAAAACAGCTCAATCAGCCATAGAAGACCGTAGATGAGAGCACCTATACCTGCACCGAGTAAAAGCGAAGCCTTTGTAACGGCTTTTTTATCCGTCGGGATGTTTCCGACGAATTTTCCCGTCTGTCCGTTCATTGCAAAGGTGAAATTCTCACCGTTCCACTTTGTGTTGAGAAGCCACACGGGATAGAGTGCGTATTTGTATAAGCCGTTGGCAACGTTCATATTCGCACTCTGATTTTCGACCTCGTCATAGCCCTTTACGGTTTCTTTGAAAGAATCAATGATGCTTTGTCTGATTCTTTCGTTTGCTCTGGGCATACTTTCCTCTGCCGTCACATCATACTTATCTGCAAGATAGCCTGCGAGATATGCGGTGTTGAAGTCAACAGCCTGCGACAAATCAAAGGGTTCAACGGATTCCATAAGGTCATCGGGCATTTTTGTTGAACCGTCGACGGGAATGTTGTCAAAGCCGATATTGCCGCTTCTGTAAACATCAAAATATGAGGTTTCGGTGTAGTCGTAATTTTCGTCCGACCATTTCTTTACCTTTGTAGCTTTATAGTTTGCGTTGCCGATTGCATCACAGGTGAAGAGCCAATGAGGTACATAAACTCCCTTAACTTCTTCAAGGCGGTTATCGGCAAGAAATGATTTCGGAACAAATTTCTTTGTTGAAATATGCTTTTTGAGTGCTTCCTTTGCCGCCTTTTTATCGAGCTTGAAGGGAATAACGAGGTCGGGTCTGAGTGCACCCGAAAACTGACCCTTCATAACAACCTGATTGCCGCAATAAGGACAGGTTGTTGCACCTGTTGTTGAGTCGGCAACAATTTCACCGCCGCATGAATTGCAGGCATAAACGCTCATACCTTCTGTTTCGCCTGCGCCCCATTGTGAGCCCTGTGAATTCCAGTTGATTTGCTCAACCTGATTTGCCGTATCCTCGGGCATCGCGGTAATATCAAATTCGGTGTCGCAGTAAGGGCATTTCAGCTTTTGCACACCTGTATTGAACTCAACTGCACCGCCGCAACACGGACATTTCTGTTCAAGAATTGTTGACAAGGTTAATCATCTCCTTGCTTGTTTATATCTGAATCATAGTAAACCATACCGTTTTTATCCGGTACATAGAACTTGGTTTTGTAATACCACACGCCTGCCGCAATGGCAGCGACCAATGCAACAATCACAATAATAATGACTGCGGTTTTTATCCTGCTCATCTCTGTCGGGGAGTTCCGCAGCAA
>JAZQEE010000004.1:0-7552 GCA_045538815.1 Acutalibacteraceae bacterium | reverse complement strand
ATGCCTGCAGAGAAGAAATTCCCGACTGCACGCAACCTATTGCATTTCAGATGCGAAGCAGTTTTGAAAGAGGAGATTTTCGTCACAGCAAGGCGAAAATCTGCAGGAATACGAGGTTATTTCAAAGATTTTTAACGCAGCGGTGGCGGAAATATGCCTTTCAAAACCATATTGGTTACTGTTTTAAAAAGTATAACATATGAAATTCTTTTTCTCAAGACATAAACCAAAAACCCTCTGCCGTTATGACAGAGGGATTTGCTTTGTTATTTCTGTTATCTGTTCTTTTTGCCTCTGCGGACATAGTCGGCGTTGATTTCGTCGCTCCAGCTTGAATCAAGGCAAGCCTTTGCCCTGACATTGCAAACCGCTTTTGCAACGGATTCATAGACAATGCTTGTGCCTTCCTTATCAGCGTTATAATTTACGGCTCTGTCTGCGCCGATGCCGTATTTTGCGGCAGTTTCAACCGCATCGATATTAGCGCCGATGAAAAGAAATTCCCAGCCGTACTTTTCTTTTTGTCTTTCAATCATTGTCTTCACTCTGTCGCTCGTGTATTTGCTGCTGGCGTTCTCCATGCCGTCGGTTGTGATGATGAACATTGTGTGTTCGGGCACATCTTCGGGTCGGGCATACTTATGAATATTACCGATGTGGTGAATTGCTCCGCCGATTGCATCAATAAGAGCGGTGCAGCCCCCGACGGTGTAATCACGGTCTGTCATAGGCTTGATTTCAGAAAGCTTCACTCTGTCGTGAAGCACTTCGGATACATTATCGAAAAGCACGGTTGAAACATAACATTCGCCGTCCTGCTTTTTCTGTTTCTCAATCATAGCGTTGAAGCCGCCGATTGTGTCGCTCTCAAGGCCTGCCATTGAGCCGCTTCTGTCAAGGATAAAAACGAGTTCTGTGATGTTGTTTTTCATTTCAGTTTCCTCCAAAAATAAAAATGTGGTTGCTTGGTTTCTCAACCTTACAACCACATTATAGCGATTTATTTTATTCAATTGGTCGCTTGTGAAGCGACATTTTCGGGTCAGTTATATTTGGAAAGATAAAAGTTATTGCCGAGAATTTTCAGCATTGCGTTATCGGTTTCCTCTTTCAGGGAAACAAAGTGTTTCGAGGCTTTTCCCCATTCAATTTCATATGAATAGCCTTTTGATATGATATTTACCGTCAGCCCGTCCTTTTCAAGCAAGACATAGACATAGCTGTAGTTTAATGATGATAACCATACTCCGTAGTGTTGCTTTTCCGTTCTGTAAGCTTGCGTGAAATCAGAATGGAAATTATTTCGGAATTCTTCAAAATCCGTGTATCGGGCAGAATATGCCTTATCTCCGGTGTGGCTGATTTCATTAACGCCTCCGCCTGCATACGCCTCTTTGAAAACAAATCCTTTGGCAAACAGAAACTCAGAAATGGAAACCAATGCACCTGTTTCCGGATTTCCTGACACCGGATATTTTTTGCATTTAAACACAGACCGGCTTGACAAAAGCTGGAGATGCTCCTGATTCAATGACTTTTTATCCTTGAAGTTTTTCTGCCAGAATGACAACGCATCAATATATGACTCCCAGTTATTCTCGTTAATACCATTGTAAAGAACACCTAACCCCGGATATTTTGCGTCAGCCAGCTCAATGAATTCGTTAAAAGTAATTTTCCTTGGCGGCTTTTCAAAAACAGTAACGGGTTTTGACATGGTTTGAATTTTCTTATACCATACTTCATATGGCTGATTATCTTCAGATTTCATACAAAGAAAATGTGAAGATTCTTTATCATTTTCCAGTGAGAGCACATATTTTGTGCTGTGGTCGAACTGACGGCGTTCCTCGTCTTTTTTTATCAGCTTTTTTTCTTTGTTATCCATGGTTAAAAGGATAATGAAAATTATGATAGGACCGGTTCCGAAAAGAATCATAATTAAAGGTTGTTTTGCTATAATTCCTATTATCAGGAACGCAATACCGAATAATAATGAATAATAAGGGGAGGACTTTTTCATTTTTTCACCTCAGATTTTTTCAGACTTCAGATAACGGTATAAAAAGTTTTGCTTATGAAAAGATTTGTCCGTAATAACGGGAGACTTTTATTCCTTTACGGTTTTATTGATATACACAGCGTACAAAAGCGGAACAATTATAAGAAAAATCGGTGCAATGTATAAAGACACCGTGTTATCCGCATTGAATACCGACAATGCATTGTTAAAGGAGTGAGCGATTATACACGGAATAATTGATTTGCTCTTGCGGAATATGACAACGAACAAATAGCCTACCGACATGGCATAGCATATCTGGAGCAGGGTAGGAATCAGTTCCGCCCCGTTAAAAAGATTCACGATATGACCTATTCCGAAGGTTATTGAACTGACCGCTACGGCGGCTGTCACATTATCCTTTGCCATCATTCTGAAAAGATAACCCCGGAAGATAATTTCTTCGATAAAGCCGACATTGAGCATTGTCAGAATATGAAATATAATTTCTTTCGGTGTGTTGTTAATGTTTATTCCCGACCACAGATTAACGGATACAATCAGAACCAACGGAAGAAAATATAAAAATCTTTTCGGTTTTTCTGCTTTTGTCAGTCCGTAGAAAGTTACCCTTTTAAGAGCGATTGTCAGAATTATCAGAGCAACCGAAAATGCAGTGTTTATAACTGCACTCCGATAATCTGTTACACCGAAATTCTGCACACAGTATGAGTTGATTACAACATACAGAATAATCAGCAGTATGCACATCGGAGTTTCGTGTTTTTTAAAAAATTTTTTCAGCATATTTTTTCTCCATATCAACAGCCCAGCAGCATCTGATCAAACTCAAAAAGCGCTTCGTTAATTTCAAAAATATCATAGACACCCTTTTGCAGGAAATATCTGATGATTTTATCAAAGGTGAAACTGCGTGATAGTGTCAGTCCTGCGGAGGCAAGCAAATCCTGCGTTTCGTCAAGGGTCAGTTCAAGAGCAATTGCGAATGCAACGGCAGTCTGTTTTGACGGCTTGTATGTATCGGGATTGCATTTGATTTTTGAGAATGTTTTTTTGTCGATATTGGCTTTTTTGTAGCACTCAACATCGGTCATTCCCTTTTCGTCAATATAGTCAAAAAGCTTGTACGCAAAGGATTTATCCATTGCTTTCATATATTCTTCAAGCGTTTTGTTTTTTGCGCTGCCGTAATTCGCTTCTTGCGGTGCGGGCTTTGAAGCGCATGGCTTCGGTGCGAAAAATCCACGGCTTTTCCGTTTGTTTTCTTTCGGGAGAACTACCGATTCAAAGCTTTCGATTTCTGCGTTGAAAACAGCTCTTTGCTCCTCGATATAATCGTCGCTGATAAACTCGCTGATTTCATCAAAAACAACTCGGCTGAATTCATAAGACTTGCGGTCATAAACACAGAGATAAACATTAAGTTCATGTTCAAAAAGGAAATCGGTGATAGCCTGAATTGCAAATTTGAGCACCCGGTCTTTCGGATAGCCGTAAGCGCCTGCGGAAATCAGCGGAAACGCAACTGATTCGCACCCGTTTGCAACTGCAAGTTTGAGTGATTCAATATAGCACGACTTAAGAATAATGCTCTCGCCTGCAAGTCCGCCGTGCCAGACGGGACCCGAGGTGTGGATAACATATTTTGCATCGAGATTGTATGCACCCGTAATTTTTGCACAGCCGAGTCCGAGAGGTCTGATTTTTTCGCATTCTGCATCGAGCATCGGACCCGCTGCGGTATGTACGGCAAGGTCAACTCCGCTGTAACCCACCATTTCTTCGTTGGTGGTGTTGACAATGGCATCAACCTTCATTTTTGTTATATCCTGACGGATGATTTGTAACGGCACGGTATCACCTCGTTTTTGATTATACTATAATTATATCACAAAATATTCTCTTTGCAAATAGTACCACCATACACAGAACAGTAAAAAGTACAACTCATAAAAACGGACAAGTAAAATTCAATTGATAACTTTCGGCAGATATGCTATAATAATTTTATATTTACACCTTATGAAAACGAGGCGCATTATGATAAAAGACTTAGTTCACGACCCGATTTTGCTTGCGAGGAAATCGGAGGTTGCAACAAAAGAAGACTTGCAGGTGGCACAGGATTTGCTTGATACTCTCACCGCTCACAAAGACGGCTGTGTTGGTGTGGCGGCGAATATGATCGGTGTGCATAAGCGCATTATTGCTTTTGACAACGACGGCACATATATGGTTATGTTCAATCCTGAAATCATAAAAAAATCGGGATCCTACGATGCAGAAGAAGGCTGTCTTTCTCTGCTCGGCGGACCCCGAAAATGTAAGCGTTATCAGACTATTAAAGTGCAATGGCAGACGGCTGAATTTCAAACCCGTATCAAAACATTTACGGGTTTTTCTGCATAGATTATTCAGCACGAAGTTGACCATTGTGATGGGGTGTTGATATGATGGCGGATGTTATATGGTTTCGTAAATATCTTTAATGTTTATGATTAAGGAGTAGATTGACAGCTATGAATTTAATTAAACTTAATTGTCAAAATTGCGACGGAAAGCTTGATATAGATATTGATAATATGATTGCGTATTGTCCTTATTGCGGTCAAAAACTTTTGTTTGATGTTGAGCAAATGAATACTGTTTTTGCAGAACGAGAGAAAACTAAGAGAGCTCAAGAAAAAACAAAAAGAGAGCAAGAAAAAACCAAACGCATTGAGTTGGAAAACGATTATAAAGAAAGAAAAGAAAAACGAGATACCAAGACTGCATTTATAGGATTGATTGGTGTTGCAGTGTTTTTTGCTATTTTAATCGGTTTTTGCTTTTTTATGGCTGAACGAGAAGAGAACAAACATCATATAAGAGATGAACTTCAGGTGTCTTTTTCATCAGAAGACATAGTCGGTGAAAATTATGAAACGGCATATGAAATATTAGAAAATGATGGTTTCTATAATATAGAGTTAGTTGAAGAGAATGATCTGGTTTTCGGACTTATATCAAAAGAAAACAGCATTAAATCGATATCGATAAATGGAGATTCGGATTTTGAACAAGAGGATTGGTTCCCTGCGGAATCTGTAATAAAGATTACATATCATTCTTTTAAAGATTAACAATATGATTAACGGAGCACACTATGATAGCTTATACATACAAAGAACACGGGAAGTTTGAGCTGACAGACAAGCCGAAGCCTGAGATAATTGACAGCCGTGATGCGATTGTGAGAGTAACTCTTTCGAGTATCTGCTCAAGCGATTTGCACATCAAACACGGTTCTGTGCCCCGTGCAGTGCCCGGTATTACTGTCGGTCACGAGATGGTTGGAGTTGTTGAATCTGTCGGCGCTGACGTTAAAAATGTAAAAGTCGGCGACAGAGTTACGGTTAACGTTGAAACCTTCTGCGGAGAGTGTTTCTTCTGCAAGCAGGGTTTTGTAAACAACTGTACCGACAAAAACGGCGGTTGGGCGCTCGGATGCCGAATTGACGGAGGACAGACCGAGTTTGTCCGTGTGCCTTATGCCGATATGGGGCTCAACAAAATCCCCGATACCGTTACCGATGAGCAGGCTTTGTTTGTCGGCGACGTGCTTGCAACGGGATTCTGGGCAACACGCATTTCGGAGATTACACCTGATGATACCGTGCTGATTATCGGCGCAGGTCCGACGGGTATCTGTACTCTGCTTTGCGTTATGCTCAAAACCCCGAAGAGAATTATCGTCTGCGAAAAAGACAAAATCCGCATTGATTTTGTGAAGTCGCATTATCCCGACGTGCTCGTTTGCGAGCCTGAAAACTGCAAGGATTTCGTTCTTGAAAATTCCAACCACGGTGGTGCAGACGTTGTGCTTGAAGTTGCAGGCGTAGAAGATACTTTCCGCCTCGCATGGGAATGTGCAAGACCGAATGCGATTGTTACGGTTGTTGCACTTTACGATAAACCGCAGAGTCTGCCTCTGCCCGATATGTACGGCAAAAATCTGATTTTCAAAACGGGCGGTGTTGATGGCTGCGACTGCGACGAAATTCTCTCGCTCATCGAACAAGGCAAAATTGACACAACTACGCTTATCACCCACCGCTTTGCACTCAAAGACATCGAAAAAGCATACGAAATCTTTGAGAATAAACTTGATGATGTTATTAAAATAGCGGTGACAGCAGAATAAACAATAATCGCCTCAGTAGTTTTTACTGGGGCGAATTTGTTTCTATAATCATTTTATTCATCTTCTTCGCTGTTTGCTCAAACTCCCATGCACCGCCGAATTTGCGGGTGACAAAGGTTACTACGATGTCGGATTTGGTGAGCATCCATTTATTGCGGTAGTTGATGGCGAAGCGGCGGGTAACGGATTCTATTCCTTCGGGGAGAATTGAGTGCTCGTTGGGAGTATCATTCTTGCTGGGCATATAGGCAAGGATGACGTAATATTTTATCGGATAAGTTTTCGACAAATCCTCAAGTTGGCGGCGCACCATAGCATCAAAATTGCCGTGGTTGCCGACATAAAACACAGTTGCATTTTTATTTTCAATAAGGTCTATCAGAGTCAGTCGCAAGGCTGGCTCTATTTCTTTTGGGGTATCTCTGTGCCCGAAGAAGGTTACGGTTTGTTCTTTCATAATCTCACCCTAATAAAAATGCCCGACGGACTTTAATGTTCGTCGGGCTATCTTAATGACCTCGCTATCTGCAGCATCTCCACTTAAGGAGCATCCGAGCGGGGCGTTAATTCAAACGCGCAGCCCATATAAACATATTGTATGTGTATAGCGGTCATCTAAGATTTATGTAATCTGTTTTTGCCAATACTAAACAAAGTAGAGGTCTAAGTTGATTATATCTAATTTAAATAGATATGTCAATGTACATTGATAAATAGATTAGATATTTATGCGTTATGTGTTTAGTATAATTATATGCGAAGGTGGGTGAGTTCCATGGAGAAAGAACAATTCAGCAAAAGATTGGTTGAATTAAGAATGAATAAAGGCGTGTCTGCCCGTGATATGAGCTTATCAATCGGACAGAGTGCAGGCTACATCAACAACATCGAAAACGGTGTGAATTTTCCGTCAATGACCGTGTTCTTTTATATTTGCGAGTATCTCGGTGTAGCTCCGATGGAATTCTTTGACACCGAAACTAACAACCCGACAAAAGCAAAAGAGTTGCTTGAAGCAACCAAGAACTTGAGCAACGAGCAGTTGGAACATCTGATTGCGATTGCAAAGGGATTAAAATAGTATAAGCATTAAGAGCAGACCGACGGTCTGCTCTTGTTATTTGTCTGTGCGTGTGCTATACTGAACTTACAGGCGAAAGCCTGAATAAAATTTTGGAGAATGCTGTTTGAAAATGAACAACACCTTGGAGATAGTAATGTAAACCGTGAGGTTTGCAAATACTTCTCCGCAAGCCTCCGGTGATTGAAAGTCAACAATTTTTGGAGGTTTAACAATGAAAAATGACTGCATCATTCGTTTGGAAAGAACAGAAGAACACCGTGAA
>JAZQEE010000003.1:0-12089 GCA_045538815.1 Acutalibacteraceae bacterium | reverse complement strand
TTGCGGATACGCAGGAAAAAATTATGCTTCATTTCAATAACGGAGCCTTGCTGCAGTATGCTAACACGAATTCGGATGACGCAGAGCTTACCGTAACCTGTCCTCAGAAAGCACTTGCGCTCATCATTCAGAAAGATATGGATAAAATCAGAGCTTCAATGAGGCTTGAGGGCGATGCTTCAAAGCTTGAGCTCATCGTTAACAACCTCAATCAGTTTGATTCGGCAGGCAACGCCGATTTCAACATAGTAGAGCCTTAATTTAGAGTAGTATTGACACATAGGGAAAAATAAAAATAATAATAGTAGATGGTGTGCCGGCCTTTGAGTCAATCCCGGAAATTATATTTCCGTTAGACACACTATCTGATTAGCAGATAATTCGTATCTGTCGAATTCCATTTTGGATGAACGGCTTGCGGATTATCTGTTTTTTTATTACGGAATGATTGACTGAATAATCGTTAAAAAATTAGATTGTTTAAACTTAATGTACGCGGTTTTTGAACAAAAATCATGAAAGATAAATTGATTTTTTATGATGATGAAGTCAGCAGATTGAGAGGAATGGAAGAAATTGTCATTCTTCTGACATCTTTCTGACATTTGTGCAAAATTTCTGCACAAGACACCATAGACAAAAACCACCCAAGGAGTTCGACAAATAAGAATTTGTTTATGCGGTCAAAAAAGAAAACAACGCCGAAGTTACCGCAACGGCTGCGTTCTTTGTGCAGAGTTTTAAAATGCATTTAACAAAATTAAGATATTCTTAAGAAATTTTTTGCATCAGAATTGTTAAAATTTTACACTTATATAATGAAACGATTATTTCTGATGTTTGCAATATTTGAAATATGAGAAAAGAAATATTCAATAATCAAGAAAACCTTAATCGTTTAGCTGCTATATTTTTAGAATTTGCTTTTATACAAAAACTGTAATCCAAAGAAAGGAGAAAAGAAATGATTATTGTTCAGTATATAGAACTGATATTTCAGGAGTTTTATATGTTAGGCTATATAATTTGGGCGGCAATACAAGGCGCTTTGAACTAACAATCAAAAAACGTTTTTACAATTTAAAAGGGGGCGGTTAAAATGATATTTATAGCAATTGTAATGTTAATTTTAGGAGTAGTATCGTCAACGGGTTCGTTTTTCCAAGTGGCATTTCAGCCGCTGACAGAGGCATTTGAGAAATTGATTCAGATGTTCTGATTATACATACATTTGACAAAAAAGGTAATTATGGCAATGTCAGCTTGGATAAAACAAAATATTTAACAGTAAAACAAGGAGGACAAAATGAAAGGATTTAAAAAACTAACAGCTTTCATGCTTTGTGCGGTTTTACTTTTCTCAACCGCAAGCGTAGCCTTTGCCGCAGATGGTGATGCGGAAGAATTGCTCGAAAAAGACTTCGTATGTCACGACTATTACAGCGTTGAGACGATTGTGATAACCTACAACGAAAAGTATACTGAAACAGGAGAAGTACCGTCTGTTATTATATATTCACGGGAAAGGGATTCTGAGGAAGTCAATGTAACAGAAGTCAGCAGCGACAGAATTCATATGGAGATTTATGAGCATAACGGCGAAAGATTTCCTCAGCTTTTTATTGATGTTGACTTTTGCTGGAAGGTGCTCGCTGTTGAAGTAGGTGCAGGTGCATTTGTAACGGAAGACGGCGAAAAAAGTGCTAAGGTTGAAGTGTCGTATTCCCGAATAATACAATGCAACTTTGAGCTGGAGTGCGAATGCAAGACATATTATGTTTGCGAAAACTATTTTAATTTGCCTGAAAGAGAAATCTATAATTATGCAACTGTTGGAATGCCTGTTAAAGTTGTGACTTCGTTTAAAGGCAACCATGCGGATGCATGGCTTGAAAAAGCGCAGGTAACATATACGGTTAACGGCAAAACAGTTGAAATTGATTCGTATGAATTTGTTCCCGAAGAACCCGGCGAATACGTTGTTCAGATAAATATCGGTGATAAGCTCAAAGATACTGTAAAGTTTAATGTCAGCAGTGAAAAAACTGCATATTTTGACGGATTGGAGTATACGGGAAAGCATTTCCTGGTCGGCCCTCTTGAATTCCTTTTCGGAATAGTGGTCTTTTTCTTTGTCCCCGGATTCGGTACACTTGGCGGTCCTACTTTCGTTGTGGATGCTCTGTCAAGTATACCGAACTTCTTCAAATCGCTGTTTAACGGACCGGAATATCACGATCATACTTTCGGCTGATAAAAATACAAAAACGGCGATGAATTGAAAACACAAAATAAGGATGACAACAAATGAACATGAAATAACAAAAATTCAGCAGGCAATATCATAAAAGATGTTGCCTGCCGTTTTTTATATCTTTGATTGTTTGATTTATTTCAGACTTTGCTGTTTACGCCAACCATCACAATCTCTTTTCATCCTCTTTGCGCTGTTTGTTTGAACGGATTGCGTGCGGTATTCCGAAGCCGAGAGAGCCGCCGATGATTGCGCCGATAAGCATAAACAGCCACCAGAGAGGATTTTTCTTTTCTTCCTCTTCTTCTGTATCGGCTTTGATGACTTTTTCTTCGATAACTGTTGATACATCAACTGTTTCGGTGTAGGTTTCGCCGAAATCATCTTCATAGCTTATTGTGATTGTACCTTCGACCTTGCCGAGAATTTCATTGCTGACACGAAGATTAACGCTTCCTGTCTTGCTTTCGCTCTGCGGAATTTCTCCGACAAGCACCGTGCCGCCGCTGTCAAGACCCTTGACATCAACATCAATCATTGCGTTATGAATTGTGCTTTTGCCCGTATTCATCAGATTTATGCTGACGGTTACTGTTTCACCCTGAATTGATTTTGACGGCAGTCTTGCGGAATCGTATTTCAGCATCACGCTCTGTTTGATATTTACTCTGATTGTATCACTTGCGGAATAACCCGAATGATTTAAGTCTTCATATTCCATTGAAAGAGTCAGCGGATGTTCGCCCGTTTTTGCGGTGTGAACGGCAGTTAATCCGACAGTCCATACATAGGTGCCGTTTGCAGAAATGCTCTTGACATAAGCGGTGCCCATACCATCCGTTTTGAGTTCACCGCTTTCATCAGCAAGTGAAAGCTTTATGTTGCTTACCGACTTTGACGGACTTGTGTTCTTGATTGTGATGTTCACTTTTCGGCTTTCGCCGGGAATGATACTATCATTTTCAACGGTATATTCCGTAACCATAAGTCGGGGTTGAGAGGTGTCCTGCGGTGCAGCGGTGGTTTCAACCTCTTTTTTGCCGATTACATTCAGATTGATTACATCGGAAGATGAACCGCCGCCCGTTTCGCTTTCGAATTCGCACATTATGTTAACTGCGTGATTGCCGTCGGCTGCAGAATCGGAAATTTTAACATCAATATCCCAAGTCACGGATTTCTTTGCGTTAAGTCTGTCAACATAACCCGATGCAACTCCGACAGGAACAATATCTCCGCTTGAATCGGAAAATGTCAGCTTCATATTACTGACATAATCGGTTTTACTTTTGTTGGTGAGAGTAATTGATATTTTTGCCGTGCTGCCTGCTTTGAGTTCACCGTCGGTTTTATAATCCGTAACCATAACTCTCGGCTGTGAGGGTGTTTCCTCTGCAAAAGCGGTTGTTATCGGCACAAGGCAAAACAGCAAACATACTATTAAACTGAATATTTTTTTCATAGAAATTATAACTCCCTGATATTTTCAACAATGCTGTATTTCATCTGCTTTTTGATTTTTGAATAAAGGTTGAGTGAGCAAACTGCAAACAGAACAAGGCATATCACTACCGCTGTAAGAATACGGAATTCAAACGGGAACTCCATGTGAAGACCGTAAAGACAAACCAGCTTTGCGGAGAAGAAAACTACGGTGTAGATTCCGAATCCGAGTCCGCAGCCCATTCCGAATGTTGAAAGCAACTGATGAATATAGATCATCGTCAGTTCTTTTGCACTTGCGCCGACTGCACGAAGAGTTCCGATTTCACGCTTGCCTTCACGGATTTTCGCCGTCAGAGCATTATTGACAAGACTTGCCGCAATGCAGAAAAGAAGCAGAATGATTGAAGCTATTCCTGCAACTGTTGCAAATAACTCTGTTTTATTTGACTCATTAAAACGGTATTGAGAATCTGTATCATAATCTGCCGCACGGAAAAAGGCATCAAGCGACTCCTCAATTTCGGGTGTTATTTCCTGATTTGCGGTAACATCAATGAATTCATATCGAAGCGGGCATCCGAATTCAGAAAGACCATCGTTGGTCGTTATGAATGAAGGTCTTGAACTTAATATTGCAGGCTCGAAATATGATTGATAAACAATTGCACCGATTTTCACCTCTCGGTCGTATCTTGCATATTTGTAGTCATAAGCATTCTGATATTCAACAAGTTCGCGGTCATCTCTGTCTGTGTTAATAAGAATGCTTAATTTTACATTTTCACCCGCTTTGAACGGCATTTTTTCTCTGAAGATTTCTACATAATCGCTGACATCGGTGTAATACCGCAGTCCGTTGTTAATATGATGATGCCCTGCGCTCATATGATATCCGTCTTTGCTGTATGCTATCTCATAAACGATTTCTTCAGGTGCAACAAGGATTATTTCTTCGCCCGAATTTATCTTTTCGATGTCGATTTTGCCGTCAAGCAGGTACTTTTCAAGCGATTTGATATTTTCTTCGCTCTCGGTTATAATTTCCGTGCCGAAGGGCTCCGTTTCATAATCGACAGTCTTCATCAGCTCTTTGTATGAATCCGAATAATCCATAGTATTATAGATCTCAATTATTTCTTGGGGTGTTTCCTTGTGAGTTTCAAGCATATACTCATATTTATCATCATTTTCAGGTCTGTTAAACTCTGCAACCTTTAAATATTCGGGGTAGGCACCGTCCACAAGCCAATTGACAGCAAGCTGCATTTTACCTTTTGCACTTCCTATATAGCGATTTGAGGTTATCATATCAATATCGCTGTCGTTGAGCATGTCGTCATAGTCATAATAGAAATTTGCAAAAGCGCTGTTGAAACTCCGTGCATCATCCTTGAAAATTCTATAGTCATAGTCATATGAATATCCATTGACCGAATATTCGAGAAGCGAAACGCAGAAGCAGCTTGTTATAATCGTTGCAATCAGAATAAAACTAACGCTTACCTGCCTGAATCTGTGGAAAGTAAGGCTTCTTTGGGAAATAAGCTTCTGTGCATTGAAGTCCTTAACGGACTTTATTTTTTTATTCTTCATTTTTCTTCCGAGTTCGGTATTTCTGATAGCCTGCATCGGGGTTACTCTTGCGGCATAAAACAGAGGGATGATTGCTGCCGCCATAACAAAAAGGATTCCGAAAATGCCGATGATGATTATCAAATACCACTCGGGTTCAAAAATGAAAACCTCACCCATTATATATGAGAAAAACTTCAAACCAAGATAAGCAACTGTAACGCTTATCGGAGCACAGATTAAACTGATTAAAAGTGCTTCTCTGCCGAAAAGCTTAATTACCTGACGTTTTGTTGCACCGACTGCACGGAGCATACCGATTTGCTTCCTTCTTTCCTGCAAATTGGTGTTGAATGCATTGACAACACCGAAGCACGAGGCTATTGCGAGAACAACCGCAAGAACCGTACCGAGGGTTGTGACGGTTTTAAGCTCATAAAACTGCATGTTGTCGTTATTTGACATATAGCTTGTTGTTCCTATCCAATATCCGACATCTATATTTTCCAAAACAAGAGGTTTACCGTCAACATCAATGGTAACATCGGGCGAAAGTGCTTTGATTCCGCTCTGATAAAGATATGCTTTATATGCATCCTTGAATTCAATGTTTAATCTGCGAGTATCGTGAAAACCGATTTTTATTCTTTCCTCGTGATTAAAGTCAACGAGGGCAATTATTTCGGGCTTGCCTCCGACTTCGACCTCTGCGCCGTCATAAACAATAGCGGCAGGATATTCAGGACATTTGTTTCCCAGACCGAGACCTGACCATTCCTCATAATTATAGCGTCTGTCTTTGAGTATACCTGAAAGAATATAAGTTTTTCGGGTTTCTTTTTCAAGAATTTCACCGATGTTTGTCGTGCGCAGATTAAGCGTTATTTCATCGCCGACCTTCGCATCGGTAATGTTCATCCTGTAAAGTGCATCACTCTCAATTGCAATTTCATTTTCGGTTTCGGGATATCTTCCCTCAAGAAAATGAAAACAGGACAGTTCTCTTGATTTATCGTTGTGAACGGCTATACCCATACCGTCGTCAAAATCATCATCGGGTGAATAACCGTAGGCAATCACCTCAAAGGTGGCATAGCTTCTGACCGAACCGTCTTTCACAAAGGGTTCAATGTCAAAACCGTTGCATTTTCTCAGAATATAGTCCTGCTTACCGACAGAACGCTGTTTCAGCTGTTCTGCCGAATCTTCATTGCATACTGCAAAAAACATTGATGCACTTGTAAAAATCATTGCAAGAATAATGCCGATAATCATTAAGGTATATTGCTTTTTTCTTGCTTTGAGATTTCCAAAAGCTAATTTATTTACGGTTAAATTTTTGTGTTTCATTTTATCCTCCTTTCATCGGAGTAAAAATTATAATTCTCTGATATTCTCAACAATGCTGTATTTCATCTGTTTTTTGACTTTGGAATAAAGATTAACAAAACAAACCGCAAGCAGAGCAATGCAGATAAGTGCCGCTTGCCAGATTTCATAATTGTAACCAAGAGTTCTGTCAGATGACTTTGCGGCAAAATACATAAGAATCCAGATGAAAGTATATAAGCCAAAACCAACACCGCAGCCCCAGCCAAACATCGAAAGAAGCTGTCTGAAATATGACTGTGTCAGCTCTCTTGCGCTTGCGCCGACTGCACGCAGAGTTCCGATTTCTCTTTTGCCGTCACGGATTTGTGCAGTCAATGAATTGTTTATAACGCTTGCACAGATTGAGAAGAAAAGGATAACAACCGAAAGCAGGGCGATAAGCAAGCCTCTGTAGGTGTTTTTGTTTTCCTCATTGCGCTCAAATTGCGAACGCAGATAATGATTTGAGCCTGAAACATACTGATTGAGAAACTGCATCATTTCACCGTCGATTTCAGAAGTGCATTCTTCTTTCAAGGTGATGTCCAGATCAAGATAAGGATAATTATCAACAAAAGAAGAAAAGCCTTCAACCGTTGTGTAAAAATCCAGATAATCATTATGATGTATCGAAGAAGGCGCTTCTTTGATTATCGCACCGATTCGGAATTCCTTATCTTTTCTTGTTGTATCAGCGGGAACTGAATTCGGCACATAATTCTCTTCGGATATTCCGCTTCTGAGAACACTCAAGGTTACGGTATCGCCGACTTTATATTCATTTTTGGCTCTTGCTTTCAAAGCAGCAAGTCTTTCTTCAGTTTCATCGCCGTCAATGCTGCCGCTGCCCCTGCTGCCTTGTTCGGTATCAATAAAGAAACCGATTTCATCGCAGACATAAAGAATTATTTCTTCACCAGAATTAAGCTTTTCAATATTTATTTTACCTTCAATTTTGTCTTTGTCAATTTCGGATATGATTTCATTACAATCCAATGCGTGAATCGAAACGGGGAAAAGCTCCTGAGTGTATCTGAGTTTTTCTTTGACAGCGGAATATTCAGTACTGACTGTATCATCGTATTTTTCTTTATATTCTTCAAAGGAAATTGAAAAACGGTCAACTGAATCATCATACCGCGCAGAACCGCCGTAATCGAGCACGGTCATATATTCGGAATATTCGTCAACAAGCAGGTTGGCATTGCATCTTTTTACGCCCTCAACACTGCCGATGTAAGGATGGGAAAGAATTTCCTGTCTGTCATTTTCACTGAATCCGCTTGTGAAATAGTTGAAATTCAGGTTAATAAGATTGGAATTCATTGCTCCGCCGGAACAAACAATTTCATAATCCTCGGACTCATTGATATAATTTTCCGACCATTCAAGCTCACTTGTAATCCAGGGAAAACCGAAGCATGATACAACGATTGTTGCCGCAAGAACAACACTTACTCCGATATGCTTGAAACGGTAGAACATAAGATTTCTGCCTGCAAGAATCTTCGGTGCATTGAAGTTTTTCTTTGAACGGATTTGTTTGTTCTTCATTTTTCTTGAAAGGTCTGTGTTGCGGATAGCCTGCATCGGCGGTGTTCTTGATGCCCTTAACAGAGGAATCATTGCCGAAGCCATAACACAAATAACGCTGAACGCTCCGCACGCAGTCAGAACAAAAAAGTTAGGAATAAAAATGAAGTTTTCGCCCATAAGCGAGATAATGCCTTTTGAAGCAAAATAGGAAATCACCAGACTTAAAGGCACGGTCATAAGGCTGATTATGAGAGCTTCTCTGCCGAAAACGGTTATTATCTGCCTTCTTGTTGCGCCGACCGCACGCATAAGACCGATTTGTTTTCTGCGTTCCTGTAAGTTGGAATTAAATGCATTGACTATTCCCGTGCAGGATGCGATCATCAGTACACCTGCAAGAATAAGCGCAAAAATCATTGTTAAAGTAATATCGCTTTTTTCATCTGTACCAGAGTAAAAAATGTGCTGATTTGCAAATGTAAAATAATACAGATCGTTATCGGCATTTCCGTATTTATCTTTGAATCCTTGATTTTTAAATTCTTCTCTGAATTTTTCCAAACCGTTTGTTTTCGAATAGAATTTGACATACGCAGAAAGATTTTCTTTTCCGCCAAGTTCAACATTTTCGCTGTCGCAGACAAATGCGGCGGGATAGTTGTTTCCTGAATACGCAGCTTCAAGATTGCATCTTTTATCGGCAAGAATTCCGACAAGTTTATATGTTTTTTCAACGGTTTCGGGGAGATAACCTTCGCCGTCAGCAATTTTCATTGTGACGGTTATTTCGTCGCCGACTTTTGCACCAAGCATTTTCAATCTTAAAAGTGCATCTTTTTCAAGGGCAATTTCACCGATGTTTTCGGGATACTTTCCTTCTTTGACGGTGAGATATGAAATTTCTTTTGCCTTGTCATCAAGTTTTGCAAGCGGGGTGCCGCCGCCCTCGTCATCATTTGTATAAATGAATCCGATTGAAGCTGCAATACCGTATTCGGATATCACTTTATTATTCTTTGCGGAATCAAAATCAAATTCTTCTGCATTGTGAAGAAATATGTTCTGTGTGCCGTAAGATATATTTGTTATCTCCTGCAATGATGAAAGCATTATAAATCCGAAAAACATAACTCCCGATGAAAAAATCATTGCAAGAACAATGCCGATAATCATTAAGGTATACTGCTTTTTTCTTGCTTTGAGATTACCCATTGCAAGGCGATTGACGGTGAGTTTTTTCTTGTTCATTGCTTAAACTCCCGCCTTTGTATCACGAACAATTTTGCCGTCTTCAATCGAGATGATTCTCTCCGCTTGCTCCGCAACATTGAGATCGTGGGTAACAAGAATAAGGGTGATTCCGAATTCTTTGCTGACATATTTGAGCAGTGAAAGAACCTCACGTCCGCTTTTGCCGTCAAGGTTACCCGTAGGTTCATCGGCAAAAAGGATTGACGGCTTGTTTGCAAGCGCACGGGCAATGGCGATTCTCTGCTGCTGACCGCCCGAAAGCGCTGACGGAAGATGTTCAAGTCTGTCTCCGATTCCGAGAACATCAATTACCTTGTTGATATATGCCTCGTCAACCTTTTTCTTATCGAGCATAACGGGCAGAACTATATTTTCATATCCCGTCAATTCCTGAACAAGGTTATATGCCTGAAATACGAATCCGAAGCGTCTGCGGCGAAGAACGGAAAGCTGATTATCGTTATATCCCGAAAGCTTTTTGCCGTTATAGATTACATCTCCGCTTGTGGGGTTTTCAAGACTGCTCAGAACATGGAGAAGTGTTGATTTACCCGAGCCGCTCGGTCCCGTTATTGCACAGAATTCGCCCTGCTCAAAAGCAACGGTTATTCCGTCAACGGCATTTACAATATTTTCACCGCTCAAATATTCTTTTCTTAAATCTACACATTCGATGATGTTCATAAAATCGCTCCTTTGCATCTTTGTTGAGTTCATTATAAAACCCTAATCTTTCAAATTAGTGACGATAACCTTACGATTTCGTAAGATAACTGTTTTTACTGCATAAAAAAGCCTCCCTCTGATGAAGGAGACTGATGATTATAATTTCAGATTTGCGTTTATCAACGGAAAACACGCTGTAATCTTCAAGCCGTCTTTGCCGTTTTCGGCGGTAACGGTTGCGTGATGTTTTTCAAAAATCGCCTTTGAAATCGCAAGACCTATTCCTGCACTTTCGGGTGCGGCATTATTCGCACGGTAAAAACGGTTGAACAAAAGCGGAAGCTGTTCTTTCGGCACTCCGCCGCCGTTATCTTCAATATCGAGTGTGACAGAGCCTTCGTTTTGTGAAACAGAAACGGTAATTTTACCGTTGTTATCGGTATGTTCACAAGCGTTTTTAATGATATTTCCGATCGCCTCAATCATCCATTCCTTGTCACAACGAAAAGCTGCCGTGCCGCTTATAATGAATTCTTTTTCGGGGAACAGCGGTTTAAAATTACCGATAATTTCACCAATGATTTCATCAAGACTTTGTTCGACGAATTTCATTTCGTATGCATCGCTTTTGATTTTCTCAAGCCTTAAAAGATTGAAAACAAGGCTCTCCATTTTCGCAATCAGCTGAAGCTCTTTTTCCGTGTAAGCGGTTGGTGTTGAACTCTGCTCCATTTCGCAGTAAAGGCGAAGTCCTGCAAGCGGAGTTTTAAGCTGATGTGAAATATCCGCAACAAAATCCGCATTGCTTTTTGCCTGAGATTCGGAGTTGCTTTTTTCAAGAAGCAACAGATTTTCAAGCTCTGCAACGGCATTCTGAAGGCGTGCAAAATTGCTGTCGGCGGTGCTGTATTCAGTCTTTTCTCCGCCTTCAATAAAGCTCTCGATATTCTCTTTGAGATTATTTATCTGCTTGTTTTTTCTTGCGTTCAATATGATAAAAATGGTTGTTGCAACAGTTAAAACCGTGATTATGCAAATCAGGAAAGGAATCATTTTGAATCCTCCCATCTGTAGCCGATACCTCTTACGGTAGCAATGTGACCGCTGCCGATTTTGTCACGCAGACGGCTCATATGAACCGAAAGAGTGTTGTCGTCAATGTAGTTTCCGTCGCTGTCCCAGATGTTCTGCAAAAGCTGTGAACGGGTAACGATAATTCCGCTGTTACGGATAAGCACGGAAAGAATCTGAAATTCAGTTGGAGTCACAAAAATATTTTCTCCGTTTTTTCGCACAGACATATTGAGAGTGTCGATTGTTATATCATCACTGTTGTAAACCGTGACAGCCGATGTTCTGCGGAGCAATGCACGGATTCTTGAAAGAAGCTCACGGAGCTTGAACGGTTTTGTGACGTAATCATCCGCACCGGCATCAAGTCCACGAACAATCTGAATTTCATCGTCGCAGGCAGTCAGAAAAAGAACGGGAACATTGTTACCCGCCGCACGAAGCTCGGTGCAAAGCTCAAGACCGTTGCCGTCGGGGAGCATAACATCAAACATAATTAAATTGAAAGAGAAAAACTTCATCAGCTCACGGGCTTTCATGCAGTTATCGGAACTTATAACCTCATAACCTTCGCCCTGCAAAACTTCGGTAAGTCCGTCACGCAGAAACGAATCGTCCTCAACAAGCAATATTCTCTGTTTCATATTTTCATCCCTCGGCAATGCTCAAAACTATACTTTTTGAAACAATAATCAATATGGTTTTGAAAGGTATATTTCCGCCACGGCTGCGTTAAAAATCTTTGAAATAACCTCGTATTCCTGCAAATTTTCGCCTTGCTGTGACGAAAATCTCCTCTTTCAAAACTGCTTCGCATCTGAAATGCAATAGGTTGCGTGCAGTCGCGGATTTCTTCTCTGCAGGCATACTGTTGTATGGCAAAGCGAAAAATGCCCGAATGTGTGTGAGATATTGTGTTTCA
>JAZQEE010000002.1:0-36727 GCA_045538815.1 Acutalibacteraceae bacterium | reverse complement strand
ATTTCAGATGCGAAGCAGTTTTGAAAGAGGAGATTTTCGTTACGGCAAGACGAAAATCTGCAGGAATACGAGGTTATTTCAAAGATTTTTAACGCAGCCGTGACGGAAATATGCCTTTCAAAACCATATTGATTACTGTTTTAAAAAGTATACTTATTGAAAAATTATCCTGAATCGGAGTGATAATAATGTACGAAAACAACTGGGAATCACTTAATTCCCGTCCCGTTCCCGAATGGTTTGCAGATGCAAAATTCGGTATTTTCATTCACTGGGGACTTTATTCCGTTCCTGCTTACACCAAGAAGGGCGACTATGCCGAATGGTATATGAGACAGATTGAAAATTCCGAAGGCGAAGTTGCAGAATTTCATAAAAGAGTATACGGAGAGAATACGAAGTATGAGGATTTTGTGGACGGCTTCAAGGCTGAGCTTTTTGATGCCGGCAAGTGGGCTGACCTCTTTGTCAAGAGCGGTGCAAAGTATATAAATTTTGTTTCAAAGCATCATGACGGTTACTGTCTTTACAAGTCCGACTATGCATGGAACTGGAATACTGTTGATGTCGGTCCTCACAGAGATTTTCTTCAGGAGCTTAAAGATGCTCTTGCGCCAACAGATGTCCGTTTCGGCGTTTATCATTCCGTTTATGAGTGGTTCAATCCCATATATCTCAAAGACCCCGAGCAGTATGCTCTTGAGCATCTTATTCCCATGCTCAAGGAGCTTGTAGAAAAGTATCAGCCCAACACGCTTTTCACCGACGGCGAGTGGGAACATCCTTCATCGGTCTGGCATTCAACAGAATTTCTGCAGTGGCTTTATAATGAGTCAAGCGTAAAGGATATCATTGTTCCCAATGACCGCTGGGGTAAGGAAACAAGAGGTCATCTCGGCGGCAACTTCACAACCGAATACGGCTGGATTGAAGAGGGCAAGAGAATAGAGGATGTTGAGCTTGACAGACCATTTGAAGAATGCAGAGGTATCGGAAGATCGTTCGGCTTCAACAGAAACGAAGACCTTGCCGATTATCTGAGCGCTAAAGAGCTTATTGAAATGCTCTGCGACCTCGTTTCCAAAGGTGGCAACTTCCTTCTCAATATCGGACCTGCAGCTGACGGCACGATTCCCGTTATTATGGAAGAAAGACTTCTTCAGATGGGCGACTGGCTCCGTGTCAACGGCGAAGCAATTTACGGAACCCGTATTTATTCCAAGGCTCAGCAGAAGGATGTTTATTATACAAAGAAGGGTGAAGATGTTTATGCTATCATCAACCGTTATCCCTTCGGCTCACAGACTCTTGAGCTTGTTGATTATGACCCCGCAATCAAGGCAGCTCTTCTCGGCAGCGATGCTGTGCTTGAGGTTAAGGATAACGGCGGCAAAGCTGAAATAGTCTTCCCTGCAATCAATCCCGATACTCTGGACAGCAACTGGCTTTACACAATCAAATTATCCAGATAAATAAATGCTCACCGTGCATAAAGTACGGTGAGCATATTTTTTAATCTCAGGTTGACATGAGGATATATAACGAAACAAAAAAATAATAAATATTGAGCATGATGCTTCTGATTCTGCCGAAAACATCATCTTTCATAATTATAGAATCTCCGATATCCTCAACGGGAATAAACTTTGCAGTTTCAAAAACGCCGTTTTTTTCGGAGTTAGGCGAATGAATTGACATCATCAGATGACCGTCAAGTGTTTCAAAAAGCATCGGGTGACCGCCTTCAATCCCGTTGCGGCTTTCGCAATAAAAAGCGTTCGGTGCGTGCAGCCAGTTTCCGTCAATCTTTCCGTTATCGGAAACTGCCATACCTACGGAATATCCGCCGCTTCTGGCAAAATTCGACCAGAGCATTATGAGTTTTCCGCTGCTTGTGCGGTACATAAAACAGCCGTCGGTAACATTGCCTTTCGTCCAGATATGCTTGTTTGACCGAAATAATACTATTGGTTCGCTGATGAATCTGCTTAAATCATCGCTCAGCTTTGCTGCGGCCATTTCACCGTTTTCATCGGGCTGTGATGTCCATTCATTGACATAAACCATCCACGGCTGACCGTCTTCATCAATATAAAGCGTGCCGTCGATGCAGTCGATATCTTTCGGTGTGATATGACCGTTTCCGATAGGAATAAAAGGTCCGAGAGGGGAGTCTGATTTGAAAATTCCGACGCCTCTTTTTCCGCTCGCTTCGGATCTGTATGTAGCGAAAAGGTAAAAGCTGCCGTTATAGTAATGGCATTCGGGAGCCCAGTAATCGCAGAAGCCGTCGAAGTCTTCGTGCGGGGTATATACCTGAATGGGATTTGACCAGTTTTCAAGATCCTCGCTCACGCAGCATCCGTATCCCTCGCCGTTGCTCAGGCATGTTCCGTACATATAATATTTTCCGTCATGAACAAGAACAAACGGGTCTCTGATTTTAAGATTTTCGCATTTAACGGGATATTCGCCGTCCGCATAAACACATGTAAGCATACATGATGACAGTAATGCAAAAACAAGTATAACAGAGATGATTTTTTTCATCGGTATCACTCCTTTCAAGCATAATTTAGCATATAATTTCCGTACTTTCAACAGAAATATTTATTATCAAAATATTTAAGTTGAAATTTGTAATAAAAGATGATATTATAAATCATATATAAAAAACCAAAGGGTGACAGACTTGGTATTTATTTTGTTATTGATAGGTCTTTATGCTTTACTTGTAATTCTCGGTATTATCTGATTTCGGAGGGTTTTATAATGAAAACAGTATTGAAAAAGTCTGTGTCATTGCTGCTTGCGGCGGTAATGCTTTGCTTTGTTGCACCTTTTTGGGGCGTTGTTTTTTATGCAGAAGCAGCGGCTTACAGCGGTGCGTGCGGAGAAAATGTTACATGGAGTATTGCTGACGGAGTCCTGACTGTAAGCGGTGAGGGCGCAATGGCTGATTATACCGACGGTGAAGATACACCGTGGTATCTCCATAAATCCGAAATAAACTCAGTTGTTGTTGAAAACGGCGTTACCGCTGTTGGAGATAATGCGTTTTACGGCCTTGAAATCAGTGAGGTTACCGTTTCCGCAACGGTTGAAGAAATCGGAACAAATGCGTTCGGATGGTGCATATATCTTGAGAAAATTATTGTTGCATCAGAGAACAAGAACTATGCGAGCGGTGCAGACGATGTTCTTTATAATGCTGACAAGACTGTTCTTGTGAAGTATCCTTCGGGCCGCAAGGCGGTCAGTTTTGATATTCCCGAAACCGTAACTTCTCTTGCTGATTATGCGTTCGAAAACTGCTATATACTTTCGGATGTTAACCTTCCTGCTAGCCTTGCGGATATCGGTTACGGAGCATTCTTCAACAGTTTTCTTGAGAATATAAATGTTGATGCTCAGAATGCTGACTATTCAAGCCTGAACGGCGTTCTTTTCAATAAGGACCAGTCTGTTCTTATATCTTATCCCGCAAACAACAGCAGAAAGAATTATTCCGTTCCTTACGGCGTGAAATCAATTGACGCCGGTGCTTTCCATAACAATTATGTGCTTGAAGGAATAGTCATTCCTGAAAGCGTTACGACTCTCGGCGATGAAGTTTTTCTTTATTGTGAAAGCCTTGAATTTCTGCATGTATCCGAGAAATTATCCGAAATAGGAGAAGCGGTCATCGATGAGGCGTCGGCTTATATCTGCGCTGATACAGAAGCATGCTACGCCAAAGAATATGCAGATCTGAACGGCTACACATTTGTAGTGTGTGACGGTCACAGTGTTTCTGATATCTTTTTATCCGAAACTGAAATTTCAATTGAAAATCAGAAGACGCTGACTCTCGTTGCAACCGTTACTCCTGATACCGCAAACGACAAAACCGTTTCATGGACATCCGATAACGAGGATGTTGCAACAGTTGATCAGAACGGTGTTGTAACCGCTGTTTCGGTCGGCACTGCAAACATAACCGTAACCGCCAATAACGGCGGAAAAAAAGCCTCATGCAAAGTAACTGTTACTCCGAGAACATATAAAATTACATGGGTATTCCTTAACGGTTCACAGACAAAATATGCTGAAGAAGGCTCGGCTATCGTGATTCCTTCGGTTAACCCCGTACCGGGCTATACTTTCAATGGCTGGGCTCCCCAAATTCCCGATGCCATGCCCGCCGAAGATATGACATTTACCGCTCAGTTCATCATCAACAGCTATGATGCAGTGTTCTATGCTGAAGGCGGAAAATGGGCTGACGGAGATTATGAAAAGACTGTTTCAACCGTTTATCTGAGCGAAATTTCAGCTCCCGATTCGCCCGAGAGAAAAGGCTATGAGTTTGCGGGCTGGACTCCGCAGGTTCCCGATTCCATGCCTGCAAGGCGTCTTGAATTCTCTGCAACATGGACTCCCGTAAGCTATGATGCTGTGTTTGACGCAAACGGCGGCAAATGGACTGACGGCGAAACCCAGAAAACCGTTCCTACAGATTTTGATTCTCAGATAATCGCTCCTGCCGACCCTGAAATGCAGGGCTATGTTTTCAACGGATGGTCTCCCGAAGTCGGCATTATGAATGATGTCAACGGCAAAAAGTATACAGCTGAATGGGTTCCCGCAAACGATACAAAATATACTGTTGAAACCTATACGATGGAAATCGGCGGTGAATATACCGTCAGAACCGTAACTCTTAACGGAACAACCGATTCAGAGGTTGAAGCGGAATATACCGTTGAAACCGGCTTTGTTCTCAATGAAGAAATGAGCATTCTTTCAGGTGTTGTTGCAGCTGACGGTTCGCTTGTTCTTAAGGTTTATTTTGACAGAGTCAGAAGCGTGATTTCCGTTAACGGTGCAAATGTTGAATGCTGGTTCGGTGAAACAATTTCAGAGCCTGAAAAGCCCGAAGCTCCCGAGGGCTATGTTCAGAGCGGCTGGGTTGACGAAAACGGTGATGCTGTTGAATTTCCGCTTGTTCTCAACGAAGATTTTCCCAAGGAAATAAAGGCGAATTTTGTTCTCAACAGTTTTACTGTCAGATGGAATGTTGACGGTGAAATAAATGAGGAAACATACACTTATCAGTCTGCGATAGTCAAGCCTGCAGATCCTGAAAAAGAAGGCTATATTTTTAAGGGTTGGACTCCTGACGTTCCCGATGCCATGCCCGCATATGATATTGAATTTACAGCTGTTTTTGAAAGAATTGTTTATCGCTGCACAGATTGTGATTTTGAAACTTACGATGAAGACGAATACAAAGCTCATATGGCTTACGAGCAGTCGAAAAAAGATGTCAGAATCCTAATTAAGAACAATCCCGGCACGGCTGAAATCAAATACGGTGAAACCCTGAAGCTTACCGCAACAACAACCATTGATATTGAAGGAACAAGAATATTCTGGTTTGTTGACGGAGTCAAGAAGGGCGAAGGTGATACTTTCAGTATTACTTTTGAAAAAGGTACAAAGAAGATAGAAGCTAAAATTGCGGACGAAGACGGTAAGATCCTTGAAGATGAAGACGGAAATGAGATTTCGGATTCGCAGAACGTAACCGTCAAGTCGGGCTTCTGGCAGAAGATAGTGTCATTCTTTAAAAATCTTTTCGGAATGAACAGAACTATCATTCAGATGCTCTCCAAATAAGTTATTAACACTTCCGACAGTCTGCGTCGGAAGTGTTTTTTTTATGTCTTTTGGCTGTGATAGTTATAGATATTAAAAATTCACTAAATTTTCTATATAATTTTATTAAAAATATATTGCAATTTTCTTGTTATGTGATACAATATATTGTGATTAAATATACATTAGTAGAAGTTTGTTTATCGGCAACAAAAACTGATGTCAGCATCATTCAAGGAGAGATATTCAAAAATATGGAACAGGAAAAAATAAAATCTAACGCAAGGGATTATTATGTTATTGACCTGGCGCACATAATAAAAAGTGTTTGGCACAGAATCTGGGTTGTTGCTCTTTGCAGCGTTCTTGCTGCTGCAATTGCTTTTTCTGTTGCGGCTTTTGCAATAACACCGACATATTCATCTTCAATTATGCTTTATGTAAATAACAGCTCATTTACTGTCGGCGACCTCGGTTTCAGCATCAGCTCTTCAGAAATCAGCGCGGCGCAGAGCCTTGTTAAAACATATACCGTTCTTCTTAAGAACCGAACAACCCTCGAAAAAATAATTGACGAAACAAAGGTTGAATATACCTGGGAAGAGCTTTATGAGATGATCGATGCAGCCCCCGTTAATGAAACGGAGATTATGGAAGTTACCGTTACAACTACCGATCCTTATGAAGCTGAAAAGATTGCAAACGGAATCGCAAGAATTCTTCCCAAGAGAGTTTCTGAGATTGTTGAAGGAAGCTCGATGGAGGTTGTTGACTCGGCGATTGCAATCAACAAGAAGGTTGCACCGAATATCACCAAATTCACTGCAATCGGATTTGTTCTCGGAGTTGTTTTCTCGGTTGCGTTGCTTGTTATTCTTGCTTTGCTTGATAACACAATTCACGATGAAGAATATGTTCTCAATAATTACGGCTATCCCATTCTTGCCAAGATACCTGACTTGCTGAATACGGGAACAAAGAAGTACGCATATTATAACAGCTATAAAAAGTGAAAGCAGATGAACTGATATGAGAAGTAGTAAAAGCAATTTTTTCTCGGGTAACGAGAATAAAAAAACATTACATAAAAATCTTGAATTTACCGCCGTTGAGCAGTATAAGCTGCTCAGAACCAATCTTTCGTTTACTCTTCCGCAGGATGAAGAGTGCTCCATAATCGGTGTAACAAGCGCAATGAGAGGCGAAGGAAAGAGCACAACCGCTGTTAACCTTTCTTATGTTATGGCGGAAAGCGGAAAAAAAGTTCTTCTTATTGACGGCGATATGAGAATTCCCAGTGTTGCCAAGAAGATGGGAATTGAAAATACATTCGGTCTTACCGATTTGCTCAGAGGCGCAGGCTCAGTACAGATGGGAACCTTCAAATCACCCGAGAATAACAACTGGTATATAATGCCTTCGGGCGCATTGCCTCCCAACCCATCCGAGCTTCTCGGCTCTCTAAGAATGAAGAATGTTCTCAAAACTCTTTCAGAGAATTTTGACTGCATTATCATTGACCTTCCTCCCGTAAACCTTGTTTCTGATGCACTTGCAGTTTCAAAGTTCATCAGTGGTATGATAGTTGTTATCAGAGAAGATTATACCGAAAAGAAGGAGCTTGAAACCTGCTTCAGACAGCTTAAGCTCTCTGATGTCAATGTTCTCGGCTGTGTTATCAATGAGGACAAAAAAGGCAAGGGTTCATACAGCAAATACCGATACAAGAAATATTATAAATATTACAAAACTTACGGCGACAACGGAAAAAAATAAGAAGGTGTTTATATGACGGATTTTCATTCGCATATTCTCCCGAAGATTGATGACGGAAGCCGCAGCACGGAAGAAAGCATTCTGATGCTTAAAACTCTTTGGCAGCAGGGGGTAGACAGAGTAGTCGCAACGCCTCATTTTTACGCCAACGATGAGTCTGTCAGTGAGTTTCTTGCAAGAAGGCAGGCTTCCTATACTGAGCTGATGGACAGCTTGCCTCCCGATATGCCTGAAATAATCCAGGGAGCGGAAGTGAAGTTCTATGACGGAATCAGCCGTTTGCATGAACTGAAATCCCTCTGCATTCAGGGAACAAAGCTTTTGCTTCTTGAAATGCCGTTTACCAAATGGACTGAATACACAATCAGAGAACTTATTGATATTTCCTCTGACGGAAAAGTAACTTTGGTGCTTGCTCATATCGAAAGATATATGAAATTTCAGAAACCTGATGTTTTCTACAGACTTCTTGACAGCGGAATTCTGATGCAGATTAACGCAAGCTTTATCAACGATTTTTTTACCGGAAGAAAAGCAATCGGTCTTCTGAAAAAAGGCGCAGTTCATTTTCTCGGTTCCGACTGTCACAATATGAATGACCGCGCGCCCGATATCGGCAGGGCATTCAGAACAATTGAAAAAAAGCTTGGAAAAGAATTCAATTCGAGCTTTGATGATTATGTTAATGAATTTTTTGAAATAAAAATTTAAATCTGAAAGGATGAATTCATTATGAAAAAGATTTTAGCAGTATGTCTGGCACTCGTTATGGTTGCATCCGCAGCATTCCTCGCATTTGCTCAGGGCGGCTTTGTTTCAAGTCCCTCTGGCAACCCTGCACCCGTTATTATCGAAGTTGTTTACGACGACGGTTCATGTAATCCCCGCATTGTTGTAACTCCTTATTCTGAGCGAGAAGACCTTGATGAAAAAAGAGAAAAAGATATCAACGATGCATATGATGAAATTGCAGCTAACGAAGACCTCACAAAGCTTTGCGAAGCTCTTGCGGCAGTTGCAGCGTCAAAGAATATTCCCGTCGGCGATCTTGCAGTAAGCGACCTTTTCGATGTTACAGCATATCACAACGGCGATCATGATTATTGCGGAACAATCAGAATCACTCTTTCCGCCGAAACAATAAAGAATTTTGTTGCTCTTCTTCACAGAAGCTCAGATAAAGGCTGGGAAGTTGTTCCTGATGTTATCGTTAATACAGTAGCGAACACAATCGAATTCTCAGCAGTAGACTTCTCACCCTTCGCAGTTGTTGTTGACACTTCAGCAGAAAATCTTCCCAACACAGGTGAGGCACTTTACATCCCCGCTATCGCAATGTTTGTTTCCGCTGTTGCTCTTGTTTTTGTTCTTGTAAGCCTCAAGAAGAATAAGCAGGAAGCATGAGTAAGCATTATACATCCCGAGAAAAAAGAACAAAAAATCTGAAGTATGCGGCGGTTATTCTTGCTGCAATACTTCTGGTTTCATCCGGTCTTTTTCTCGTCAGAATATGGGAAAACCGTCAGAGTCAGTTTCCTGAATTTGAGTCAGGAATTGCAAGCACGAACCTCAGATTCAAAGGCGATGAGTATGAGCTCAAGGACGATGTTGAAACGGTTCTGATTCTCGGCCTTGATAAGTTTGAGACTGAGAGCCCTGAGTCGTATAACAATAATAAGCAGGCAGACTTTCTGATGCTTCTTGTTATTGACCATGCAAATTCAAGCTGTACCGCTCTTCATATCAACCGTGATACCATGGCTGAAATGGCTGTTCTCGGCGTTGCGGGCGATAAAGTAGGCACGGTTGAAAAGCAGATTGCTCTTGCTCACACCTACGGTAACGGCAAGGAAGTAAGCTGCAGAAACACTGCTGATGCTGTTTCTGATTTGCTTATGAATATCCAGATTGACCATTATGTTTCGGTAACAATGGATGCAGTTTCCGTGTATAATGATTATGTCGGCGGCGTAGAGCTTACCGTTCTTGATGATTTTGCGGGTATTGATGACACTCTTGTCAAGGGCGAAACAGTAACCCTTATGGGTGAGCACGCTCTCAACTATGTCCGTACCCGTTACGGTCTTGATGACAGCACCAACTCAAGAAGAATGGTGCGTCAGCGTCAGTATATTGAAGCTCTCTACGAAAAGACTCTTTCGCTTATGAACAGCGATGAGAATTTCGCTATGGATGTCGGTGTGAAGCTTGCTGACTATATTGTTTCCGATTATTCGGGAAACGGACTTCAGTATCTTGCCGAACAGATTGCAGATTATCAGTTCGTTGAGATTTGTGAGCTTGAAGGAAGAACAGTTCAGGGTGAAAACCATATTGAGTTTTATCCACATGAATCTTCAATTGAAGAAACGGTTGTTAAACTGTTTTATGAATTGAAGGATTGATTTTGATTTTTAAGGAGCATTTTGATGATTGAGAATCAGGCAGAAAAAAGCTTGAATAATGTTAAGTCGGATCATGCGGCTGCGCTTCAGAAAAAACCGGTGTATGAGTTCTTTAAAAGATGCTTTGATATCGTTTTTTCTGTTATTGCCATGCTTGTTCTGCTGATTCCTCTCATCATTGTTGCTGTTATCATTGTAATTGACAGTCCGGGCGCATCGCCTGTTTATGTTCAGAAGCGTGTCGGAAAGAACGGTCGGGAATTTAAATTCTATAAATTCAGATCAATGGTTCCGAATGCTGAGTCAATGCTGGATTCACTTCTCGAAAAAAACGAAATGGACGGTCCTGCTTTTAAAATGAAGGATGATCCGAGAATAACCCGTTTCGGAAAGTTTATCCGTCGCACATGCATTGATGAGCTTCCGCAGCTTCTGAATATTCTTAAAGGGGATATGAGCTTTGTCGGTCCCAGACCGCCTCTGCCCAGAGAGGTTGCCATGTATGATGAATATCAGTGGCAGCGTTTATCTGTTACTCCGGGACTTACCTGCTACTGGCAGGTGCAGCCTCAGAGAAACAGCATTTCATTTGATGATTGGATGAAATGCGATATGCAATACATAAAGGACCGCAGTTTTAAAACCGATATGATTATTATCTTGAAAACTGTCGGTGCTGTTTTCGGTATGGAGGGTGAATAATGGCTCCCAAAAAAGACGGTAAGCTTCGCATTGCCATGCTTGGTCATAAGAGAATACCGTCCCGTGAGGGCGGCGTTGAGATTGTTGTAAGCGAGCTTGCAACAAGAATGGCTGAGCTTGGACATGATGTAACCTGCTACAACAGAAGAGGTCATCATGTCAGCGGAGAAGAGTTTGATTCCGAAATTCTTTCAGAGTATAAAGGGGTCAGAATCAAAAGTGTTTTTACCGTTCAGAAGGGCGGGCTTGCAGCTGTTTCATCCTCTTTTTTTGCTGCCTTAAAAGCTGCATTCGGCAAATATGACGTTGTGCATTTTCATGCAGAAGGACCGTGCGCTATGCTCTGGCTTCCGAAGCTTTTCGGAAAAAGATGTGTTGCAACAATTCACGGGCTTGATCATCAGAGAGCAAAATGGGGCAGATTTGCCTCATTTTATATTAAATCAGGTGAAAAATGCGCAGTAAGATTTGCTGATGAAATAATCGTTTTAAGCGAAAATGTAAAGAATTATTTCAAAGATAACTATTCCCGTGAAACTGTTTTTATCCCGAACGGAATTTCGCTTCCGCAAAAAGCTAAGGCTGAGGAAGTGTCGAAAAAATTCGGAATAGAAAAAGACGGGTATATTCTTTTTTTGGGAAGACTTGTTCCCGAAAAAGGCATTGAGTATCTTGTCGATGCTTTCAAAAATGTTGAGACAGATAAAAAGCTTGTTATTGCAGGCGGTTCTTCGGATACGGAAGAATTTGAGAAAAAAATCAGACAGTCTGCCGAAGGTGACAGCAGAATAATTTTTACAGGCTTTGTTCAAGGCAGGGTGTGGGAAGAGCTTTACAGCAACGCTTATATCTATGTGCTTCCGTCAGATGTTGAGGGAATGCCCCTGAGCCTTCTTGAAGCTATGAGCTACGGAAACTGCTGCCTTACATCGGATATTCCCGAATGTGCAGATGTAACGAAAGAATTCGGCTTTACTTTCCGTAAAGGCGATACGGCGGATCTGAGGGACAAGCTGCAGCTTCTTTGTGACAATCCCGAAATGACCGTGCGCAGTAAAGCTGAAAGCTCTGCTTATATCTGCGATAAATATAACTGGGACAATGTTGTTTTAGAGACTTTATCACTTTATAAAAAATGATTAGTTATTCCGTTAATAAAAGTTAAAGGAAGAGAATAATGAAGGTTTTGCTTGTTAACAAGTTCTTATATCCTAAAGGTGGCTCGGAAACTTATGTTTTCAAGCTCGGCAAAACCTTGTCCGATAACGGACATTCTGTTGAATACTTCGGCCTTGAGAATGAAAAGAATATTGTCGGAAATTCAGTCGGAGCGTATGTCAGCGATATTGATTTCGGCGCAGGAATCAAGAACAATTTAAATGCACCGTTCAGAATAATTTACTCCGCTGAAGCGCGAAGAAAAATCAGAAGAGTACTTGAATCTTTTCAGCCCGACATTGTTCATTTGAATAATATTCAGTTTCATCTTACTCCGAGCATTATTCTTGAAATTGAAAAATACCGTAAAAAAAGCGGAAGAAATACAAAAATAGTATACACAGCCCATGATTATCAGCTGGTTTGTCCCAGTCACGGGCTTTTTGATTCCGAATTCAATGTTTGCGAAAAATGCCTTAACGGCAATTATATGAATTGCCTAAAAACCAAGTGCATGAAAAATTCAAGCTTAAAAAGCTTGCTCGCAACAGCCGATGCTTATTTGTGGAAATACAGCAAGGCTTATTCATATATTGACAAAATTATTTGTCCTTCGATGTTTCTTAAATCAAAGCTTGATTCGCAAAAGAGATTTGCGGATAAAACTGTTATGATACATAACTTTATAGAAATACAGCGTGTATCATCTGCCGAAAAGGGGAACTATGTTCTGGAATTCGGTCATCTGTCCAAAGATAAAGGAACGAATACCCTGCTCGAAGCTGCCGAAAGAATGCCGGAAACCCGATTTCTTTTTGCAGGATTCGGAGAGTCTGTGGAAAGAATCAATGAAACTCCGAACGCCGAATATCTCGGGTTTAAAACCGGCGATGAATTAAAAGAACTCATTTCCGGGGCTTCAGTCAGTGTTTATCCTTCGGAATGGTACGAAAACTGTCCGTTTTCTGTTATTGAATCTCAGGTTTACGGAACCCCGGTTATCGGTTCCCGTATGGGAGGCATTCCCGAGTTGATAAAAGAAGGTGAAACCGGTCTTTTATTTGAACCCGGTAATGCTGAGGAATTGACTCAGAAGCTTTCTTATCTTCTCGATAATCCTGATATTCTCAGCAAGTTTACTGAAAACTGTAATTCAATTGGTTTTGAATCACCCGAATCGTATTTTGAAAAACTAATGCAAATATATGGTGAATGATTTATGAAGATTTATGAGATAGGAACAGGTTATACTCCGATTCCTGCCAGAGTTGCCGCAGCAACAGAAAGCGTTGTTGAAGAGCTGACAAAAGCATTTATGGCAATGGAGCAGCCCGTTGAAATAATAGACATCTCTGCTCAGGACAGAGAAGAGAATAATCTCCCCATTATTCAGGCTGATGTTCCGTCTTTTTTTACCGGATCGGATGTCAGTTTAGGCATAGTCCATAAGCTTAAAAGAGTTGCTTATTCCGTCTCGCTTGCGTTAAAATTAAGAAGTATTCTGAAAAATGAAAATGAAAAAACCGTTCTTCATTTTCATAATCAGTATAATCTTTTTTTCTTTACAAAGCTTGTTCCTCAAAAGCTTCGTTCAAAGGCTGTAATTGCCTATACCAATCATAACGGCATGTGGAGTCTGCCCTGGGAAAAGGTGAGAGGCACCCTGAATAAAAGGTATTTTCAGGAAATTATCTCCATGAAAAATGCTGATTTGATTTTTGTTCTTAATAAACCAACAAGAGATAACATTGTAAATAATCTGAATATAGATTCAAAAAAGATAGCTGTTATAAAAAACGGTGTTAATACCGATGTATATCATCCTTTGAATAAAACCGAAAAAGACGGTTTGTTGAAAAAATATAAGCTTGAAGGTAAAAAGGTTATTCTTCAGGTTGGTTCTGTTTATGAGAATAAAGGTCAGGCGAGAGTTATTGAAAAGCTCGCTGAAAGTCTGAAAAAAGATCCTGATCTGATTTATGCGTATGCAGGCGGAATAGTTTCGGATGACTATTTTGAAAAAGTAAAAGAAACAGCCGCTTCGCTTGGAGTATCAGACAGTGTTGTTTATCTCGGCACTGCTTCGCCGGGAAAAGAAATGAACGGGCTTTATAATATAGCGTCGGCAACAATATTCGCATCTGAATACGAGGGATTCCCTCTTGTTTGCATCGAATCGCTTTCGGCAGGCATCCCTGTTATTCTTTGCTCTGAGCTTGCAATAGAGCTTGGAGAAGGTGCGGTTTTTGTGAGAGATAACATTGGTGCTTTTATTAAAGAAACCGTATTTGCCGATTCTGAAAATCTTCATGCGTCAGCGAGAAAAAATGCTGAAGAGAATTATTCATGGAACAGTATAGCGAAAGATTATATTAAAGTTTTTAATAAAAATAAAGGTGAATAATAATGTCCAAAAAGCTAAACGGCACAGTTATCGTAACTTACCGCTGCAATGCCAGATGCACTATGTGCAACAGATATAAAGTGCCTTCAAAGCCTGAAGAGGAAATTTCAATAGAAACAATCCGTAAGCTGCCTGAGATGTATTTTACCAACATCACGGGCGGAGAGCCTTTTATCAGGGATGATTTAAAAGATATTGTCCGTGAACTCTATAAAAAAAGCGACAGAATTGTTATTTCAACAAACGGATTTTTTACCGACAGAATTGTCGATTTATGTAAAGAGTTTCCTCAGATAGGAATACGCATTTCAATTGAGGGTCTTGAGCAGACAAACAATGAAATCAGAGGACTTGAGGATGGCTTCAACCGTGGTTATACAACCCTTAAAACCCTTGTTGATATGGGAATGAAGGATGTAGGTTTCGGCATGACAGTTCAGGATAAAAATGCTCCTGACCTTGTTCCGCTTTATGAAATTTCAAATGAACTTAATATGGAGTTTGCAACGGCATCTCTTCATAACAGTTTCTATTTTGTTGAATCCAACAATATTATTCACGACAGACTTGCCGTGGCTCAGAGTTTTGAAAACCTCATAAACCGTTTGCTCGAATCCAACAGTCCCAAAAAGTGGTTCAGAGCATATTTCAATCACGGTTTAATTAACTATATTTTCAGTCAGAAACGTCTTTTGCCCTGCGATATGAGCTTTGATACCTTCTTTATTGATCCTTACGGTGATGTAATGCCCTGCAACGGAACAAAAGAGAAGGAGGTTATGGGTAATCTTAATGAACAAGAATGGGACGAGCTGTGGAACAGCGAAGCGGCTGAGAATGTCCGCAAAAAAGTCAGATGCTGTGACCGCAACTGCTGGATGATAGGCTCTGTTTCACCCGCAATGCATAAATATATATGGAAGCCCGCATTCTGGGTTATTCGCCACAAGTTTTTGCGTTTCTTCAAAAAGAAGAAATATTCAATGTACGAAAATAAAATTGTCAGGGATTTGCGTGAAGGAAAGATAACCAAGGCGCAGCTTGATGCCTGTTCCACCTGTGAAAACTGCGGTGTTCATCAATAAGTTTTATAGCTTTATATAAAAGAGCCAAATAACGAAAGCGATAAAATATATGATTGTTTTTACTAATTGCTTAACTGAAATTGTTGATGAAGGCTGTTTGAATGTTGCAAACAGTCTGGTCCGAAAATTGAAAATGACATCTCAGAGCGTTACTGTTGTTTCGTATGAAAGACAGTCTTCACTTACTGATGTGTTTGTTAATTCTAATAAATTTCTTTTAACGAAAGATATCATAAAAGCTTTGCGAAAAAATGATGATGTTCTTTATATTCCTTTCCCTGCAAGATCTTTTTCAACCGCAATCAGACTGTTTATATTATCACTTATCGTAAAAAAAGATCTTAGTGTTTTGCTTACGCAAGTAACGGATTTTAGTTTTTTTGCAAAGATTCTTTTTAAACTTTGCGGTGCTGAATTTTTTGTGTTATCTGACGATACCCGAAAAAAACTCAAATCTTTTATTACTGACGGAAGAATCAGGAGACTGAAAGTCGGAGTGCAAACAGATAAGTTTGTTCCCGTTTCGCCGTCAGATTCAGAAAAACTGAAAATGAAATACGGTTTTCTCCCTGATGTTCCCGTAATCATTCATGTAGGTCATCTTAATGAAGGGCGAAATATTTCAGAGCTTATGAAGCTTTCTTCCGATTATCAGGTTTTGCTGGTTGTCAGTACGCTGACTAAAGATGAACATAATCTGAAGTTGAAAGAGCAGTTGCTCAAATGCAATAATATCAGGATTATTGATGATTATCTTCCCGACATTCAGGAAATATATCAGCTCTCAGATGTTTATTTTTTTCCTGTTGTTGAGCAGGGGAATTGCATTGATGTTCCGCTGTCGTGTCTCGAAGCGGCTTCGTGCAATAAACCGATTGTCACAACTGATTTCGGAGAAATGAAGGCTTTTATCGGTAAAAACGGTTTTTGGTTTATTGACTCGTTTGATAAAAAGAGACTGAATACGCTGATTGAAGAGGCACTTTCCTGCGATAATATCAACACCCGTTCTTTTGTTATGGAGTATGACTGGAATCAGTCGCTCAGAATTTTGCTTAATGATAAATAATACTTGGGAGTCCGCTTTATGAATCAGTTGATTTCAGTTATCATACCTGTTTATAATGTTGAAAAATATCTTGACAGGTGCATCGAATCAGTTATCAATCAGACATATAAGAATATTGAAATCATTCTTGTTAATGACGGTTCAATTGATAATAGCCCTGAAATCTGTGATTTATGGTCAAAAAAAGACAGCAGAATTAAGGTTGTCCATAAAGAAAACAGCGGTGCGGGAATAGCGAGAAATACCGGCATTGAGTATGCGTCAGGGGACTATGTTCTTTTTGTTGACAGTGACGATTACATAAATAAAAACACTGTTGAAAAGTGTTATCACATTGCAAAAAAAGATAAATCAGAGATAGTTATGTATGGAAGAACAGATGTTGATTCGGCAGGAAACAAAAAAATCAAACCTGTTTTAACATCTGATTATGTTTTTAAAAACAAGGAAGTAACCGATGTTATTCTTCCGGGATTGTTTACTAATGAAAAAGGATTCGGAGTCGGTGTCTGCGGAAAGCTGATTGACTTGAATATCATCAGGGATTTTGAAATTAAATTCCGCTCCGAAAGAGAAATTCTTTCGGAAGACGCTTTGTTTATTATAGAATTATTCAGTCATATTTCGTCTGTTTCAATTCTTTCTGAAAACTATTATTATTATTTTCAGAATGATAATTCTTTTTCAAGAACATTTAAAAAGGATTTTCAGATTATGAATGACAGATTCCTTGAGAATGCTGTTGAAAAGTGTTCGGAATTCAATTATTCTGAGAAAACATTTAATCATCTGAAAGCCAGATATCTTATATATTGTCTGTCCGGAATGAAGCAGTTGACAGCTTCTGACTTGCCGTTGGCAGAAAAGAAAAAACTGTTCAGAGGACTGTTTAAAAATGCTCATATCAGAAACGCATTAACTGATGAAGTTATTGCGCTGAGCAGCCCGTCACTGCAGTTTTTCTGGAAATTATATAAATCAGGATTTTATAGCATATGTCTTTTTATGCTTTGGATTAAAACTCGAAACTGATAAGTCGGAGATTATTATATGCAGGAATATCGCAAAGGACTCATATATGTAAAAAAGCGGTCATTAGCGGAAATGATGACATATTTTATTTTTCTCTTTCCGTTTATAATGGCTTTATTATTGGAATTTATCGGAATACCTTCATTTATTAAATATACGGTTGATTTGGTTTATGTCTGTGCGCTTTTACTGGTAACTATCAGAAAGTATGCGGTATTAAACAAGAAGCTGACCCCATTTGTAATTTTTACTGTAGGATACTTATTATATTGTTTTATTGTTCATTTATTTAATCTTCAGTCGCCCTTTTATTTTTTGTGGGGTGTAAGAAATAACTTCAGATTCTACATTGCGTTTTTATTGTTTGCATTGATATTTGATGAAGACGATGCAAACGGTTGTCTTAAGTTTATGGATATTCTTTTCTGGGTTAACGCAGTAGTCTCATTTTTTCAGTTTTTTGTTCTTGATTACAGACAGGATCATCTCGGCGGGATATTCGGTACGGAAAAAGGCTGTAATGCCTTCACGATTTTTTTCTTTTCAATTGTAATCGGCAAATCAATTCTTCGTTTTATGAACAAGGAGGAAAATACCCTGCTGTGTTTTATAAAATGCGGAATATCTCTTTTATTGGCTGCAATGGCAGAACTTAAATTTTATTTTATACTATTTATAATGATTCTTGTTCTCTCATCATTTTTAACGAGATTTTCTTTCAGAAAGGTTGTTCTTATTTCGGTTGCTGCAGTATTTGTTATGCTTTCAAGTATGCTTCTTTCTGAAATATTCGGTGACAGCCGAACTCTGTCAATTGAGAATTTATGGGAAACAATAACGGCTAAAAACTATGCAACATCAAAGGATTTGGGTCGATTTACGGCAATCCCGACTATCAGCAGAGACATTCTTACAAATACTTTCAGCCGGTTATTCGGTATGGGACTGGGCAATTGTGACACGTCATCTTTTGATATTTGCAATACCCCTTTTTATCAGTCGCATTCTTATTTGAATTATGTTTGGTTCTCAAGTGCATTTCTGTTTTTGGAAACAGGATTTCTGGGTCTTGTTGCTTATATTTTGTTTTTTGTCCTCTGTTTTGTTCTTGCAAGAGGTAGATTGAAGAATAACTGCGCTAATGAACTCTTTTGTCAGATCAGTATGATAATGTCATTGATTTGCATTGTTATGGTTTTTTATAATTCATCGTTAAGAACCGAAATTGCTTACATGGCATTCTTTGCTTTAGCACTACCTTTTATGAAATCAAAAGAAACTCACGACTTCTGAGGTTATTATATATTTTAGTTTACTGGAGGAATTTTTGATGTTTAAGAAGACTGTCAAACGGTTGCTGTCAGCAGTTCTGGCAGCAATTATAATTATGTCAACACTCTTTATTCATCCCTTTGCATTTGACTTATCAGATAAGGAAAGCCTGAAATCTCTTTTTGGAATTGAAGAAGGCGATGCATGCTGGGATGTGCTTCTTGAGATGAATGCGGTATTGCTGCGCTATCTCGGCTCAAGCAATCTTACTGAGGATGAAATTGTTGATGCAGTTATCAATATGGATTGGGATACCATGCAGAATGCTGTTGACGATATTGATGAACTCAGGGAAATGACAGAGGATTTGTCTGAAGAAGAAAGAGAAAAGGTTCTTGCAACCGATACTGCTGAATCAATAGGAACATTTTCTTCAACTCTTGAGCTTGCAACTTCCGTTTCAACCTTTGCTTCAAGCTCTTACTCTGTTCTTAACGGTAGTGTGCTTATAACCGACAGTCAGGGTACTGGCTCTGTTTCGGGCAATTCCGTAACGGTAACAGTCAAGAGCGGTCTTTTTGGTACAAAATCAAATACTGTTGATATTTATAATAATACCGATAAGATTTCAACGCTTAAATTCAATTATAATATTTCAAACCATTCGTCATTTTCGCTCGGCAATGCAAGCGGAACTTATTCCGTTCTGCTTTATCCCGATGCAAATATATCGCTTACCTTTGAGGCAGGGGCAGGAAACAAAACTGCTACACTCAGACTTACCGATTTTGAGCTTATTCCTGTTGCAGATAACTCGGATATAACCTTTGACTTTGATTCAAAGCTTGGTTCTGTTAAGGTTAACGGAACTGCAGCAGCTTCGGGAACCCCCGTCAATCTTACCCTTGAAAACGGCGGTGAACTTGTTGCTACTCCCGCAAATGGTGCAAAATTCATCGGTTGGGTTGACCCTTCAAACAATTTCATTTATTCAACTTCAGCAACTTATCATTATACTCCCGTTGGCGATGCAACTATTAAAGCTGTTTTTGTCGGCAAGAATTCCGTTGCTTATTTCTCCACAAACAGTAATAAATATCTCTTTGAAGATCTGAATAAAGCTGTTTCGTACGCAAAGTCATCCGGTGAAACAATAATTGTTCCCGTAAATGATGGAACACTTCCTGCAGGCGACTATACAGTTCCTTCAGGCGTTACTCTTCTCATACCTTTTGACAGCGCAAACACGGTTTATACCGACGCACCCGAGGCGGTACACGAAGTACGTACAACTCCCACCGCTTTCCGTACTTTGACTATGGCAAACGGAGCTAACATAACTGTTAACGGAACACTTTGTGTCCCTGCAAAGCATTATACTGCGCTCGGAAGTAAACAAAACGGCGGATCGCCTGACGGCCCCTGCGGATTCATCAGAATGAATGAAGGAAGCAATATCGTTGTTAATAACGGCGGCAAGCTTTATGCATACGGCTTTATTATCGGTTCAGGTAAGGTTACAGCAAAAAGCGGCGCTTCCGTATATGAGTATTTCCAGATAATGGACTTCAGAGGCGGCACACAGACTTCCGAAATGAAAAACGGAGTTTTCCCGCTTTCGCAGTACTATGTTCAGAATATCGAAGTTCCTCTTACCCTTGAAGCCGGCGCAGTTGAAAATTCATATACTTCTGTCAGAATGTCAAATATGACACTCGGTTCGGGTATTTCTTTCATTGCAAAAAGCGATGCAATGTTCAATCTTACATCAGGCTCAGTAACAAAAAGATATGATCCCTTGACTGACAGACTTGTTGTTGAGGTTGACGGAACTATCTCCATCAGTCCGATTGAAATGCAGATCGGCTCAGGCATTCTTTCAACAAAGATTGATTCGAAGAAATATGAGCTTCCCATTAACGGTAATATTACAGTTAAGATTAACAGCGGCTCGATAACCCTTGCTCAGGATATAGCAATGCTTCCCGGCTCGGAAATCATAATCGGCGAGAATGCAACCTGCGCTCTTGCCTCAGGCACTAATGTTTACCTTTATGACTCATCAGAATGGGGCGGTTTCTGCGCTCCTTCAAACAAGAAATTCATACCCGTTCAGTATGCTCCCGGAAGAAAATATAACCGAAAAGAAGCAGACCTTAAGGATGCAACAATTCAGGTTGAAGGCATTATGGATGCTTCAGCAGGTTATGTTTATACAACTAAGAGCGGTGCCAACATTTTCAGCACCGGAAAGGGCGAAGCTCTGCTGAAGAAAGGTTCTGAAACAGTAACTTATCAGCTTGTTCAGAACACGGGTTATTCTGAAATTGCGATTACTCCCGCAAAGCTTAAAAACGCTGACGGAACATATAAGGCAACAACAAGCGCAAATTCAGCCAACTATTATGTAAATGGCGTATGGATTGAGCATACCTCTCATATATATACTGAAACTGTTGTTCAGGTTGCTGACTGTGAGAAAAAGGGCATCAAAACATATTCATGTCCCTGCGGCAGCACTTACACCGAAGAAACACCTGCACTCGGACATTCTGCGGGCGCTGCTGCAACCTGCACAACCAATCAGATTTGTACCGTTTGCGGAAAAGAACTCAATCCCGAAAAAGGTCATAATTATCAGATAGCAATTACTGAAGCTACCTGCACAACAGGCGGCTATACTACCCATACCTGTCTGACATGCGGCAATACTTATGTTGATAATGAAGTTGCTGCAAAGGGTCACATTGCGGGCGCTGAAGCAACATGCACCGATAATCAGACATGTACTGTCTGCGGCGAGGAACTCGCAGCAGCTCTCGGTCACAGTTATCAGACAACTGTTATTGCTCCGACTTGTACAGATGGCGGACATACCGAGCATATTTGTCTGACTTGCGGTGACAGCTATATTGATAACGAAACATCCGCTCTCGGACACACTGCGGGTGCTGAAGCAACATGCACAGAACCTCAGATCTGCGTAACCTGCGGAGAAATCCTTAAATCCGAAAACGGACACACCGCTGGCGCTGAGGCAACATGTACTCAGGCTCAGACCTGCCTTGTTTGCGGCGATAAACTCAGTCCTGCTCTCGGTCATGAAATGATTCATAATGAAGCTCAGGATGCAACATGTACGGAGGATGGCTTCAGCTCAGGCAGCCATTGTGCCCGTTGTGACCATACCGAGGGTAAGCATGTTATCCCGGCAAAGGGTCATTCATTGACCTCAGCCGCAACCTGCACAAGAAATCAGACATGTACGGTCTGCGGTATTATAACCGAAACTGCAAAAGGTCATAATTATGTAACAACCGTTTATTTACCCACATGCACGCAGAACGGCTATTCGGTTCATACCTGCCTTAACTGCGACGACAGCTATGCTGACGGTGAGGTTCCCGCAAAGGGTCATAAAATCGGTTCGGATATCAGCTGTACAAAAGCTCAGCTTTGTCAGGATTGCGGCTCTGAAATTGCGCCTGCAAAGGGTCATACTCCCGGTGCTGAAGCAACCTGCGGCGCTGCTCAGACCTGTACTGATTGCGGCGAAGAGCTTGCACCCGCAAAGGGTCATACTCCCGGTATAAGAGCAACCTGTCTTACTGCTCAGGTTTGTACCGTATGTGATCAGGAAATTGTTCCTGCACTCGGTCATAAGTTCAGAGAAAAAGTAACCGTTGCAACCTGCACCGAAAGCGGCAGCACCGTACACACCTGCTCACGTTGCCGATATAAGTATGTTGACGGCGAAATACCCGCAACGGGGCACAATATGTCTGCTGCAACTTGTACCGAACCCTCAACTTGTCTCAATAACTGCGGACATACAGAAGGGGAGGCTCTTGGTCACAAAGAAGTTATCGATGAAGAAATGCCCGCTTTCTGTACTCAGGACGGACATACCGAAGGCAGCCATTGCTCAGTCTGCGGCGAAATCATAATCGCTCAGGAGATTATTCCTGCTCTCGGTCATAACATTGTTAAATATGAAGCAAAGAATCCTACTTATACAAGCGTCGGCTGGGAAGCATATGAGGATTGCACACGTTGCGCCTATACAACTTATGTTGAAATTCCGAAACTCGATGCACCTACAGTTACCGATTACGATTCGTTTATCGAAAATCTGTTGATTCTTGAAGAACTTGCTTATTATTACTCAATGGAAGTTCCCGGCGTTGATCCGCTTGAGCTTGTAATCAAATATATCCGTACCGGTGTTGACAGATATAATGAAGGCTCATGGGGCATTATGGCGGGCTATGAAGATGCAGGCTTCGCTGAGTTCGTTGCAAAGATGGAGGATGAACAGAACTCCGTTGCAGGAAGCGATGATGAGCTCATTGAAGTCAGCTCCCTCAAGAATATTGAAACCTTTAATATTCCCAACGGTGATCTTGTTGATTTCGGTCACATGTTCGGAACAATGGATATCACCTATCATAATAAAAAGAGCATCAACCATGCCGATGTCGGCGGTTGGGCAGGCGATATCTGTGACCTTATGGAATTCTCCGATTACGGCGATGTAACGGGAACACTCAACGAAATGATTGCAGAAATTTCGGTTAACTATCTTCTTCAGGATGACCCTGAAGAGGTTGGCGGCTTCAATCAGCAGGATATGTACGGCGACCTTGATTCGTATTATCTGATGAAGACCTTGCTTTCTTCAACCTACGAGCAGGGTGATCTTACTGCTTTGTTTGAGGGCTATTTTACTGCTGATCTTACAATGGAAATCCGTGCGGATTATTTCATTGAAAACCGTCTCGGCGGTGTAAGCACCCGTGCGAATATCCGTGATGAGGTTTATAATTTATATACCGGTAATAAGCTTATAACAACTCTTGAAGGAACAAAGGAATTCAAGAGAACTGAAGTATCCGATCTCAGAAAAGCTTGCTGCTATGCATTTGCCGATTATATCTGCAAGCTTGCAGGCGACTATGTTGAAGTAACGGAGAATCCGTATTATACCGTTTTCTCAACTGAAACAACAACACTTGCTCCCGGTATTATCCAGAACATCAAGAAGGCAACAACCGCCGATAATAAGCAGATGGTTTACTACACGGCAACCGCAGACCTTTCAAGGGACGATGTACATATATTTGCTAACTATAAAAATAATGACCCGACTGTCTGGGGTATGCAAACTGTTCTCGCTCAGGCAACTGCTGCGCAGAATAAGTACGGAAATCCTGAAAGTGAGCAGTATATCGAAAACTATAATGTTATAGCCAGCATCAACGGCGACGGATATAATATGTCAACCGGTGAGCCCGGCGGTCTTCTCATTATGGATGGCAAGGAATACCATCCCATTGACGGCGGCGGATTCTTCGGAATTCTTGAAGACGGAACTGCTGTCATCGGCACTCAGGCTGAATATAATTCAATTTATAAAGACAGAGTCAAAGAAGGTATCGGCGGATTTGGTATAACTCTTATCAAGGACGGCGAAATTGCAGTCAAGACAAATTCGAATTATTTCAAAGACCGTGCAAGCCGTACCGCTGTCGGTATAACAAGAACGGGTAAAGTAGTATTCATGGTGCTTGACGGCAGACAGGAGCCGATTTCCTGCGGCGGCGATGCAATGGAAATTGCACAGATTATGTTTGAGGCAGGCTGTGTCAATGCAATCAATCTTGACGGCGGCGGCTCAACAACATATGTAGCAAAGCTTGAAGGGGCAGACGAAATTGCTGTTGTAAGCAGACCCTCCGACGGCACCTCCCGTTCAGTCAGCACATCACTTCTTATGGTTTCAACAGCTCCGAGTTCAACCGCATTTGACCATGCAATTGTTGAGAGTGAGACTGATTATTTAACCAAGGGTGCATCTCTTCAGCTTGCTGCATCGGGTGTCAGCGCAACCGGTAATGCAGCAGAGCTTCCTGAGGGAACGACATGGGCAGTGTCTGATGAAAAGTGGGGCACTGTTACTGCTGACGGTATTTTTACCGGTCTCAGAAACGGTTCGGTTGATGTTTATCTGATGCTTGGTGAAGAGATTCTCGGCTCAAAAACACTTAATATTGTTGACCCCGACAGAGTTTATTTCAGCAAATCAAATATAAATGCAACTTACGGAATACCCGCAAGTCTGCCCGTAGTTGCTCTTTATGAAAACAAACCCGTAACAATTCTGACATCTGACATTACATTCTCTCTCAGTAATCCTGCGGCGGGTACCGTCAGCGGATTTGAGTTTACCGGCAGTGAAAGCTCTGGTGTGAAGAATGTTATTGTTTATGCAGCGTTGGCAGCTGATCCTGAAAAGACCGCTTCACTGAATGTTTCGCTTTATAACAAGGGCGAGGTTTCATTTGATTTTGATAACGCAGTCGGCGGCGACCGCATGCTTGCATGGGACAGAGTAGTTTCGAACTCAACAACCGAAGACAATTCGGTTTACGAGATTGTTGATGCAAATGAACAGATGGTAACATCATATACATTTGCAATTGATATGACTCAGATTCCCATTCCCGATCAGCTTGCAGATTTAACAACAATGCTTCCCGGCGCTGAACTTGAAAATGCCTCTGCCTGGAATTTCCTTCTTCAGCTTGCAGAGCGTGTAAGTGTTCTGACTGTTGTTAAGCCCACCGTAAAAATTGACCCCAATTTTGAGGTTGATTATTCAAAAGTTACCATTGTAAATGAGTGCTTTGAGCTTAACGGAGTTGAGTTGGATGAAGAGACTAATACTCTTACATTGATTCTTAACTGGAAAGACCAGACTCAGGCAATCGACCCCGAAACAGCAAATCCGCATTGCATACTCAGCGGAATCAAGATTACCCCCAAAGAGGGCGTTGAATGGCCGAAGGATAAGCTTTCCGTTGTTAACTCAGGTGAAATCAGCTATAAGATGTATATGCGTGCAAACGCACTTTATACTTTCTCAAATAACCCCGAAAACCAAAAAGTTTACGGACTTTATCCGTTTATCAATCCCAATGACCCCAACGAAAAGGGTGGCTATTTCGGCAGCGTTTATGCTCAGTTTGAAGATACCTACACTCTTTCAAAGGCTATTAAGGAAGGCTGGGTCAACGAAGAGGGCGGTTTCGCTTATTATAAGGACGGCGTCAGATATACGGGAGTTAAGCTGATTGACGGTTACTATTATGATTTCGGAGAAAACGGAATCAATGTCGGTCAGACAACTTATACCGGTCTCTTCTATGACGAAGCTGAAGATGTTTACCGTTATTCAAAGCTCGGTACTCTTGCCTCAGGTTGGCAGATGATCGGTGATGACTGGTACTATTTCCACTCTTCAACCATGGCTGCCGAAGAAGGTTATTACAAAGTAGGCCCTATGTCCTATAATTTTGAGAAAACAGGAAAACTTTCTTCAGGTGTCTGGGTGAAATGTGTTTTTGGTTACAGATATTATTACGGTCCATCATTCTATAAACGAGGATGGGAAATAATTGACGGTAACAGATACTATTTCTATGACAGCTACAGATATGAAGGATATCGCTGCGTTCAGGAATCAAACAGTAAGGATTTCACATGGTATGATTTCGGAACAGACGGTATCTGTAAGGAAGAAGTTATTCCTGACGGTTTCTATACCGATAAGGACGGAAGCCTCAGCTATGTTGTAAACGGTCTTGCTCAGAAGGGTCTCCATAAGATAGATGGAGATTACTATCTGTTTGATTATTACGGTCACGCAGTTTACGGCGAAAAGTACGCAGAACAGACCTTCTGCGATTTGCCGACAGGTGTTTACCGCTTCGGCGAAGATTATAAGGCACTTAACGGAATAGTTGAGCTTGACGGAACTCTTTATTATTTCGAAAATGGTAAAAGAAAAGCCAAAGGTCTTATAGAGATTAACGGTGAATACTATTTTGCCGGCGGTTCAAATGGCGAAATTATTGTCAACACATCGAAATATGTCTGGAACGGAAACGGACTTCTTCCTGAGTCAACATATGAATTCGGACCTGACGGAAGAATGCTTGACGGCATAGTAAAGAAAGACGGAATTCTCTATTATTATGAGAACGGTAAGCCGAAAACAGCAGGATTGATTCTCATTGACGGAGATTATTATTTTGCTAATGGATCCGAAGGCGAGATTTGTGTTAATCAAAAGAGATATGTCTGGGAGGGTAACGGTCTCCTACCTGAAGCCGATTATGAATTCGGACCCGACGGAAGAATGCTTGACGGTATCGTTAAAAAAGATGGTGTTCTTTACTATTATGTAAAGGGTAAACCCAAGCAGGCAGGACTGCTCTTTATTGACGGAAATTATTACTTTGCAAACGGAGCAAACGGTGAGATTTGCGTTAATGAAGCAAAATATGTATGGGACACAAACGATTTGCTTCCCGAAGCTACATATTCGTTTGATTCTGACGGAAAGATGCTTGACGGCATTGTGGAAATAGACAGTGTTCTATATTATTATGTTAACGGCAGACCGAAACAGGCCGGACTGATAATGATTGATAATGATTATTATTTTGCATGCGGTTCTAACGGCGAGCTTTCTGTTAACGAAGAAAGATATGTTTGGGAGGGAAATGGTCTTCTTCCTGAAGCGACATATGAATTCGGACCTGACGGAAAGATGCTTGACGGTTTGGTAGAAAAAGACGGTGTTCTTTACTATTACGAAAACGGAAAAGCGAAACAGGCAGGACTTATTATAATTGACGGAGCTTATTATTTTGTCAATGGCTCTAAGGGTGAGGTTTGCGTTAACAAAACCCAGTATGTATGGAAAACAAATGATTTACTTCCTGAAAAGTCTTATGAATTCGGACCTGACGGAAGAATGCTTGACGGCATAGTGGAAAAAGACGGTGTTCTTTACTATTATGTAACCGGTAAACCCAAGCAGGCAGGACTTATAATTATTGACGGAGATTATTATTTTGCAGGCGGTGCAAACGGAGAACTCTCTGTTGATAAAAAGCAGTATGTCTGGCAGAGTAACGGTTTGCTTCCTGAGTCAAATTATCAGTTCGGACCCGATGGTAAAATGATAAACGGATTCTTTATGCAGGATGGTATCAGATACTATTATGTTAACGGTAAACCCGCTCCTGTAGGTTTAAATTATGTTGACGGATATTATTATTTCGTTATGTATGACGGTTCGTTAGTTGTTAATAAGTCTTATTATGCCTGGGAAACAAACGGCCTTTCGGTAGAAATGACTTATACATTTAATGAACTTGGTCAGGTTATAGGCTGATAGAAACAATTGCAGCACATCCCCGGATTTGTGGGATGTGCTGCAGAAATTAAAATGGTGGAAGTATGAATTTATCAAAGGTTTTCAATAATGCAAAATGGATAGTTATTTGCAAGATAATACAGTCATTATTGCAGTTGATTGTCGGAATGTTTTCTGCAAGATTCCTCGGACCGTCGAATTATGGCCTGATAAAATACGCTGCTTCTGTCGTTTCGTTTTTGTTGCCGCTTATGAAACTTGGCTTTGATGCCACCTTAGTGCATGAACTTGTTGAGAAGCCGGAAAAAGAGAGTGAAATTATCGGTACATCCTTGATCCTGAATCTTTCTTCAAGTTTTGTGTGCATGGGGTGCGTTTCGGCATTTACTTTTTTGTTTGATGCAGGACAGACAGAAACCAATATAGTTTGTATTATATACAGCATTTCACTTCTTTTTTCAGCTCTTGAAATGATTCAGTACTGGTTTCAGTATAAGCTGATATCAAAGTATTCCTCGGTTACCATGTTGGTTGCCTATTTTATTGTTTCGGCATATAAGATTTTTCTTTTGATTTCTCAGAAAAATGTTTTCTGGTTTGCTTTTTCTAACTCTCTTGAATATGCGGTTGTTGCTGTTTCGTTGATTATTATATATTTGAAAATGGGCGGCAAAATGTCTTTTTCCATTAAAACGGGAATAGCTTTATTAAGCAGGAGCAAGCATTATATTGTTTCTGCGATGATGCTTGTTGTCATTCAGAACACGGATCATATAATGCTGACATCAATTTTAGGAACAGCCGAAAACGGATACTACACGGCAGCTATAACTTGCGCTGCTATTGCACAATTCGTTTATACGGCAATAATCGATTCTTACAGACCTATTATTCTTGAGGATAAAAAGAATGGATCTTCTGAGTTTGAGCTGAATGTATCGCGCCTTTACACGATAACGCAATATATGGCAATTGCACAGAGTATCGTTTTTACGGTTTTTGCCAATCAGATTGTTGGTATTCTTTATGGACAAGAGTATATTTCGAGTGTTGCTGTTTTAAGAATCCTTGTGTGGTTTTACAGCTTTTCTGTTATGGGTTCAGTCCGCAATGTCTGGATACTTGCTGAACAGAAGCAGAAATATCTCTGGATAATCAACCTTTCAGGTGCGCTTTTCAATATTGTTCTCAACGCATTTATGATTCCATATTGGGGTGCATGCGGTGCGGCGTTTGCGTCGCTCCTTACTCAATTCTTCACAAATTTTGTTCTCGGATTTATTATGAAGCCAATCAGAGAGAATAACAGATTGCTTCTGACAGGTCTCAATCCGAAATTTGCTCTCAAAGAAAGCAGAAACATGCTGATTCTGCTTAAAAATTCAGTTAAAAAGAAAAACAGCTCTTCATAATTGAAGTAAAAATAAAGGAGGCGGTTTAATGGATAATAAAGATAATGAAATAATCCGTCTGGAGCATGAGGCTGACAGTCTTCCGGTTTCATCTCAGGATAGCGGTGAACATCATCATTCTCACCACAGCCATCATTCTCATCACAGCAGCCATTCACATCACCATCACAGTCATCATCATAGCTCATCGCGCAGAAGGAGAACCAATAATAATAAAAAGAAAGACATAAAGCACTTTTTCAAGAAGTATAAATACAGAATTTCGAATATTGCTATTGCAATTCTGTTTGCGGTTGTGCTGGTTCTTTTGGGAATAATGCTCGATAAGAATGGATTTTCGGCATCGGATGAAAACGGCGATAATCCTTCTGCAAGCGGTATAGTTTCAACTGATTCAAGTATTCATATTGAAATTCCGCTTTTTGAGGATGAGGTTGTTCTTGTTAATGCTGCGGTAACGAAGTATATGAATTCTGAACCGACAGTTCTTGCAAGCAGTATTTATAAAGATTATGCCGCATTGGACAGGCTTGATATGGGTGTGCCCGTGAAACTCTGGTATGATATAAAAGGTATTCCTGCCGGCTATGCTGTCAGAAGTGCCGAGCTTTTTGTTTCGGATAACAGTGATTTCAAAGCTCCGACGGTTTATTCGCTGTCCGGAGATGAAAAGAACGTTGATGTTTATAATCTTAAAACGGGAACTCAGTATTATTTCCGTTTTGTTCTTTCTCTTTCAAACGGGTCAAAAACGAGTGTTGACGGAAGCTTCAGAACTGCAAAATCACCCAGACTGATGTCTGTAGACGGCGTTGTCAATATGCGTGACATCGGCGGCTGGGAAACTGTTGACGGAAAACATATTCGTCAGGGAATGCTTTATCGAAGCGGCGAACTTGACGGTGCAGTTAACTCAAAATATATGATTACTCCCGACGGTGTAAGCACAATGCTTACCGTTCTCGGAATCCGTACCGACATTGATCTTCGCGCAGAAAGCGATAATGTTAACGGAACTCACGCTCTTGGAGCCGGAGTTAAACACACATATTATAACAGTCAGATGTATTCGGATGTATTCACTGAATACGGAAAAGAATCAACCCGAAAAGTTTTTGCCGCTCTGGCAGACAGAAATAATTATCCCGTTTTGCTTCATTGCACACACGGTATGGACAGAACAGGTACTGTTGCTTATCTTCTTGAAGCTCTCCTCGGAGTGTCTGAAGAAGATCTGATGCGTGATTATCAGCTCTCTGCAATGTATCACGGCAACCTGTGGGGTCTTAATCAGATGAATGAATTCATCGGCAGACTCAAATCATATGATGGCGTGACGATTCAGCAGAAAGCCGAAAATTACCTTCTTTCAATCGGAGTTACATCTTCAGAAATTGCAACCATAAGGAATATATTCCTTGAGGCATAAGAATAACCCCTCACGATTCGTGAGGGGTTAACTGTTTATTTCTGATAAATTCTTACATAGTCAACAATATATTCAGTGTTATATGATGCCTTGTCAAGCTCGTTAAGTATATCTTCAGAAGGGATTTCAAGAGAAACAATGACATCCTCGGGAACTTCGGAAACGCCGTTTCCGAATGATGAGCGTCTCGTTTCAACGCCGTTTATATAGAATATGTATTCATCGTCAGTCCATTCCAGACCGTATGTATTATATTCTTCATAAATGTTTTTGCCGTAAAATCTTCCGAGATTGCAGGACTGGAATCCTTCCTGAACACCGTCAACGCCTGCGCAGTGAATAGTCTGCGAAACCGAATCGCTGCCGATTGCATCGCCCCAGCTCATGGATTCGAATATGTCAATTTCTGCTCCGCCGACGCCGCCTTTAGAAACAGAGGCAGTGTAAGGAGAATCGGCCTGAATCCAGAATGCTGACCAGAAGCCTGAACCGGAATTAACAATGCATCGAATTTCAAAATATCCCTTGCAGTAACGCTCTTTAAGCTTTATCATGCCCGTATACCAGCCCTCGCCGTATGTGCCGTCGGTCTGATAATCGCCGGTCATAATCATGTTTCCGTTTTCAAGTCTTACCTGGCTTTCGGCATTGAAGCCGCCTCGGCGTGGTCCGCTTCCTCTGTATTCCCATACATCCGTATTAAGCTGCGTGCCGTTAAATTCATCTTCAAAAACAAGGGTGTAACCGCTCAGGTCAAGCTCCTGACCTCGGGGAGTAGTGGGATAATCAAGAATAGTCAGACCGAAAAGCTCGATTATTGCAAGGAAAGAAGCAATAATCTTTTTTGGTGAGAATGAAGTGAAAATTTCGGTAAGATGATAAATTTGCTGCTCAACACCCCAGATCTGTCTTGGCGCAAGCTTGAGAACATCGGTTAAAAAATTCCAGAACATAAAATCACCTCAAAATTTATTTGTTAATGTCAATATAACATTTTTATCCTTACAATGCAAGATGCGGAGCAGTAAATATAAGAAATTGATATTGACAATATTATTTGTGTATGCTAACATATACATAGATAACCGATGTATTGTAAATCTATGTATAAGGAGTGGTGTTATGAAAATCAGTAAGGAATTGGCGAAGGGGAGCACTGCGCTTCTCGTTCTGAGTGTTATTTCAAAGCGTGATATGTACGGCTATGAAATAATCAAAACAATTGAAAACGCAAGTGAGGATGTTTTCTCCCTTAATGAGGGCACGCTTTATCCCATTCTGCATTCGCTTGAAGCTGACGGAAGTCTTGAGGCTTATTGGTGCGAGGCTGAGGGAAGAAAACGCAAGTATTACAAAATAACCGAAAAAGGACTCAAAGAGCTTGCAGGCAGAGAAAAGGAATGGAAGGTTTTCTCGGGCACTGTTACAAAGGTTCTGGGAGGTGCCAAATTTGCTTGAGCATAGATTTGACGAAATTATTGATTTTTTATGCTCGGGTATACTGTCAAAAATCGAACGCGAAGAAATGCGTGACGAGCTTTACGACCATTTGATGACAAAATCTGAAATCAATCTTGCCGTGGGAATGGATGAAGAAAAAGCAGCGGATGAAGCAATCAATGCGCTCGGTAACAGAGAGAAACTCAAGGATTCAATTGCTAAAGTACATAAAAGCGCACCGTCTCAGACACTGAAAAGTGCTTTGAACTGCCTTGTATTTTCGTTTATTTTCCTTGCAATTGCTCTTTTGACTTCTTTTAATCAGTCGGAGGTTACTGCGGTTGCAATGTTTTGCGGACTTATTACAGGTTTGTTTTCTCTGTATTCGATGAGAAAAATCAAAGTCTGTGACAAAAACGGTTTCAGTTTTAAAAATTTATTTGTATTTTATTGTATCTGGTTCGTGATAACAATTGTCTGTTACGCCTTGTCACCGATTGAAATTCTTGATGATATTTTTGATGAACACTATTCCGGTCTTATAGCTTTCGGCGTAATGGTGTTTCCTACGCTTATTGCCCTCATTTGGAATCTTATCAAACCTTATAATAAGCAGCTTGCAGACTCAGCAATGCATTATTTTATTTATTTAGGTGCGATTTTTGCGGGCACAATTGTATTTTTGATTTTTAATCTGTTCGGATTTTTTATTGATTATCAATTTATTTCATCTGAATTGATTTTTAAAATTATAATTATTTTATTTGCGTTTGTTTTGATTGTAACGGCAGTGTGGATAAGCCGTATTTCGCAGAGTCTTTATGAGGTAAAGCATAATTATATTGTTGAGACTTCATTTAAAAAGAAAATGATTATTGTAGGTTCATTTGCTTTAATCAGCCTTGTCCTTATCGGTACAGTTGACGGTTTATACCTGTGCAGAACGCCTGAAACAAAGCCCTATTCGGTTGAAGATTATTCATTTGAATCTCAGGAGGAATATAAAAGAATTTGCGATAACCTTATTTCGTTCGGTGTTCCCGAAAATATTGTTTCACTTTTGCCGGCAAGCGAGATTGCAACATACTCAGAAACTGTCAGCTTTTCTGAAATGTCGCAGTCGGCTAAAGATGTTTATTTAAACCGGAACACTAAATCTGATTTGTATGAAAGATTTGAATTACCTCATTTATTAGCTGAAGAGTTAACTGTTAAACCTGATTTTTATGCAATTCCTGTTCACACGGTTGACGGTGTAAACTATGTCAGGGTACTGACCGTGTTTGATGTTTCAATCACGGATGATTATTTCAAGACTTACCGCGACGGAATTTTCTTTGAATATTCTGCTGACAACATGTCTTTTTCAGAGCAAATAATTGAATCCGATGATTTCCTTATGATTCTGCAAAAGAATCCGGAATCATTTGAATTTGAACAGGTTAAACCGTACAGAGTAAGTTATTATAATTACATCGGACCGGTGAGGATAAAAGGCTTTGAGTTTAAACCCGAAGATGAAATGATTATAGTTTCATCAAAAACATTGAAGTTTGATGACTTATACGAGACAAAAGGGGAGTTGAATATTGAGTATATTCATAAAATGACTCCGTTTTCACTATTATTAAGAACTGCTGAAGATGTTTTTGAGAGTAGTGAAGAAAGCTGTTCCGGATATATAAAGAAAAATGAAGTTTTTCGCTTTTGTTTTGCGATGCCGGACAGAACTTACGGTTGATATTTTAAGAGAAAATGCAGGTGATAAAAGTGGATGAAAACCGTTTTGAGAAAACACTTGATTTTTTGTGTTCTGGTATTATGTCAAAAAAAGAACGGGAGAGGGTCAGAGACGAGCTTTACGACCATTTGATGACGAAATATGAAATCAATCTTGCCGTAGGAATGGATGAAGAAAAAGCAGTGGATGAAGCAATCAATGCGCTCGGTAACAGAGCTCTTCTCAGAGAGAATCTCTCAAAGGTTCATTCATATTTTCCTGCATTGAGCGTAAAGAAAGCAATGACGCTTCTTCTGGTCGGCTATTTATTCATGACTGTACACATCAACCTTTTTGAAGGAATGCAGCAGATAACAACTGCCCTTGGTTCGGTAATTTTTCTTACGGCGCTTTTCTGCTTCAGAAAGGTAAATAAAGAGCTGAATGCTGCATTTTTTACCCGACTTGGTGCTGAGTTTGTTTCAAGCGTTAATCTTGCGGCAGACCCGTTTCTTGGAGGTAATCCCGTAATCAATATTTGCTTTTCGGTTGTTCAGATTATTCTGAATGTTATTTCATGGTATTTGCTTTTCAAGGGTCTGAAAGTTCTCACAAAACCTTACGAAGAGCTCTCACAAAAGCCTTTGCGGTATACGGCTTGCACCTTCTTTGCATGCGTACCCGCAGTGATAAGCGGCGTCTTTGCTCTTGCAATAACCGGCGGAGAAAAAACAAATGTTAATTTAACCCTTGACAATATCGGGTGGCTTGTCTTTCCGATGTTTGCGGTTGCAATTGCGGGTATAGTTGTCACGATTCAGCTTTTCTGGCGGATAAATAAGCTTTTATACGCATCTGATCATGAATATAAAGTCGAGGATTCCGCATCGAAAAAATTTTTCTTTGCTTTATCTGCTGCCGCTTTGAGTTTTGCGATGGTAATTGCAGGTGATTTGGCTTATTCGTTTCAAAAAGCAGAAATTTCTCCTTACAGCATTGAAGATTTTCAGATGTCTGACAAGGAATATCATGAAACCTGCAATAACCTTAAGTCTTACGGTATTCCCGAAGAGCTCGTTGCAAAGCTTCCCAAAAGTGAAATTGCAAATTTCAGAGGAACTGTCAATGCAAATAATCTGACGGATTCTGAAAAAATAACCGTTGGTGATCCGATTACAGAAGTCGGATACATAAGCGTTTTTGACAGAGAATACAGATATGTAATTGAAAACTACATCGTAAGAATCAAAAGAGGCGACAGAATGTACGCAAGGGCATTAAAACGCTACACTTGCACAGAAACTCCGGGTTCAGAAAAAGTAAATTGGTATGTTGACGGAATAAGCTTTCTGTCAAATAACTACAACAACATCTTTGCTACTTATGTTCCCGATTATAATTATGACGGCGAGGATTGGATATATAATGACGATTTCCTGCTTATTCTGTCAGAAGAAAACGGGACTCTCTTTAAGAATGAGCCGCTGAAGATTTATAACCGTAGCTATAAAGACGTTGATGTTTTTCCGTTCAGAGGAATTGCAGGCTTTGAATATGATGCAAAAGAAGGTCTTGAAATTATTTTTGCAACCTCATATGATGTTCTTCAGAATCAGGGGATGGGTCAGACAAAGCTCGAAAAGCTTATTCACCGTAAATTTCCTGTTGTTCTTCAGAAGCGAAGCGTTAAGGATCTGATGAGCTTTGAAGAAACGGCTCATAACTATTCAATACCCGGTTATGATGATTATATTCTTTCAACCTGGTATCATATCAGTTGGGATGAAATTGAAGAACAAAACGAAGTATACTATGACGAAACCTCTGATATTTATGCTGATAATGAATCTCAGAATCTTGAACCAACCGAAATTTTTGATGAAAACGGAGAATTGGCATATAATTGATTTAAGGGTCGGTTAATGCGGCGTTCCGATAAGACAGCATAGCAGAAATTAAAAAGTGCGGCAGTTGCCAAACAGATTGCTTATTAAATTAAGAAAGGATTTCTGCTATGAAAAATCAAATTATGTCTTGTGAATTCAACATTGACACTGCTTGTGTTGAGGTGAAGTTAACCGACGGTTCTATGGTGTCAATCGACTGTGATACAGTCGAAAACGAATATGCTCGTAATATATATGAAGTATCGGAACTCAATTTTCTTATCTACAACGAACCGATAAGTTATGTCAGATTACTGTTAAACGGAAAGATAGAAGAATATCTGCGAAATAATACGGATTATACTACACTATCAGATATGAGATAAAAGTTTGGCAGGCAACATCACTTTTGTGGTGTTGCCTGCTTTTTATATTGATATCATTATTTAATATGTCAGCAAGTATCAAATATGATTTAAGTTTGTTATTTCTTGTTTGCCAGGCGGTAATTGTTTACAAGGGCGGCAAGCTCCAAACGGCTGTGAACCGCCAGAGTATAATAAATATCTTTTACATAATCCTTCACGGTATGCTCGGAAATGACCAGGGTTTTTGCAATATCCTTGTTAGTATAGCCAAGACAGATAAGCTCCGCAACCTCACGTTTCTTCGGGCTGAGTTTTGCAAGAGGATTATCTGCATCGTCTGCCGAAACAGTTGCAGACTCGGTTTTTACTTCCGTTTTCTCGACGGGAGATTTCTCTGCTTCTTCTGCAGCAGGAACGGTATCGTCGGCAATGCGACGGCGAAGAGTAAACATCAGGAAAGGCTCAACTTGCATAAACACGAACACAAGCACACCCATAATCACTGCGTAAACGATATACAGTGCGACAGGTGCGCCGAGGAACAGCTCGGCAATAACCGCATGAATAAGAACCGCCGAGAAAGCAAGACCGATGATAGAGGGTGCTATGAACTTGGATGGATAGGACTTCATGATCGGCACACCGTAAAGCGGCCCGAATATGGCGGCAGCCATACCGAATCCGATCAGCCCACAGGCAACAG
>JAZQEE010000001.1:0-6091 GCA_045538815.1 Acutalibacteraceae bacterium | reverse complement strand
TGCAATAAACGATTATCTGAATTAAAGGAGGATTTTATTATGTTAACTTGTAAACAGTGCGGCACTCAGGTAGAAGACGGTGTTATGAATTGCACAAACTGCGGTGCACCCATTGAAGCACCCGTTCAGCAGAACCAACCCATTGATTTGTCAGAAAAATTCAATGAATTCAACAATACGGCAGATACCACTTCCGAATACGATGCACAGGATATCGAAAAGAACAAGGTTATGGCTGTTCTCGCCTACATACTCTTCTTTATTCCTCTTCTTGCCGCAAAGGATTCAAAATTTGCCCGTTTCCATACCAATCAGGGTTTTGTCCTTTTCCTCGGCGGTATCATCGCTTCCGTTGTTGCGGTTATTCCTGTTATCGGCTGGATAGTTGCTCCCATTGCAGGTCTTGTTATTACAGTTCTTGCAGTTATCGGTATTATCAATGCCCTTAACGGCAGAGCAAAGGAACTGCCTGTAATCGGCAAATTAAAAATTTTGAAGTGATTTAAAAAGGTTATTTGACAAGTGTCATAACTAATCTCGCAGGCAACATTTTTTCGATGTTGCCTGCTTTATCATTTATGTTTCTTTTTAGTTTTACCTCTTTGGCTATACGGACTTTTCATATCATTTCAAGAGTTCTTGCGAATGTTAAATATCAGGAACAAGAACAATCACGGCAATCCACACAAAATTCAAAACAAGAATTTATTGAATAATGAAAGGAATAAATTTATGAACAACAACATTCATTTCGACGATAACGGCAACATCGTCGCAAAAAAACCGTTGCCGAACGATTTACCCGATATATCCGTAACATTTCAATCGGGTAAAACAACTTATGTGTTCGTCGCCGAGTTTGACGGTGAGAAAAGTTTACCCGAAAAACTTCTGAACAATCTGAAAAAAGAGGTGAAAAATTAACAAATGTATGATATATTGAAATCAAGCAATCCTGTATTGGCAGACTGTCCGCCTGAACAGGAGGAAAGATGAAAAGACAGTCTGACAAAATTACCGACTTGTATGAACGTCTTTCAAGAGATGACGAGCTTCAAGGTGACAGCAACTCGATTGTAAATCAAAAGGCAATGCTCGAGAAATACACAAAAGAAAACGGTTTTAAAAATCTTCAGCACTTCACCGATGACGGTTATTCCGGAACGAATTTCAACAGACCCGCTTGGCAGGAGTTAATATCACTTGTTGATGAAGGTAAAGTCGCTACGGTTATCGTAAAAGATATGTCCCGTATCGGAAGAAACTATCTTGAAGTCGGAATGTATACGGAAGTTAAATTCCCAAACAATGATATCCGCTTCATTGCAATCAACAACGGTGTTGATAGTGATAATCAGCAAGACAATGATTTCACTCCGTTCCTGAACATAATCAACGAGTTTTATGTAAAGGACACAAGCAAGAAAATCCGTGCCGTTAAGAAAAGTCAAGGCGAAGCAGGAGAATATCTTACATCAACTCCGCCGTACGGATATTTGAAAGATTCGGAAAATCCGAAAAAGCATTGGATTATTGATGAAGAAGCTGCACAGGTTGTCAAACGAATTTTTAATCTTTGCATGGAGGGTTACGGACCTTCACAAATTGCAAATATTCTGAGAGCAGATAAGATTGAAACTCCAACCGTACATTGGCATAAAATCGGTGTAAATTCTCCAACCAAACCAACAGAAAATCCATATGGGTGGCACTCACGCACGGTTTCGGGTATTCTTGAAAAATACGAGTATGCAGGTCATATGGTGAATTTCAGAACCCGTAAACAATCTTACAAAAACAACAAGAAGATTGCAAACCCACCCGAAATGTGGAAAGTTTTCAGAAACACGCACGAAGCAATCATTGATGAAGAAACCTTTGAAAGAGTGCAAGAACTTCGACAGAATAAACGCAGACCAACAAAGACAGGCAAAACAAATATGCTTTCGGGAATTGCCCGTTGCGCAGATTGTGGCAGTAAAATGTATTACTGTGCAATGAACAATTATGAAACACGGCAAGACCACTTTGTATGCTCTTCATCAAGAAAGAGAAGCACGGAAGCTTGTGATTCTCATTTTATACGTGCGGTTGTTCTTGAAGAAGGAACACTCCAAAACATTCAACTTGTCTGTTTGTGTGTTTCCGCTTTTGAAGATGAATTCAGAGAAGCACTCGGAGCTTTGAAATCCAGTGAAACAAAGAAAGAGCTTGATGCAAAAAACAAGTTACTTCAAAAGTCGAAAAACCGTTGTTCCGAACTTGACCGATTATTCAAGCGTGTTTATGAAGACCTTGTAAACGGTAATCTTTCAGAAACAAGATTTAAAATGCTTTCTGACGATTACGAAACAGAGCAAACCGAACTGAAAGAAAAAATCGAGTTGTTAAACAAAGAAATTCAGGAAATTCAAGAAAAAACGGATAACATTGAAAAGTTTATCCGCACAGCAAAAAATATGTCGGCATTGAAGAACTGACACCTACTGTTTTCAATGATATGGTGAAAGCTGTTTATGTTCAAAAGCCTGATAAATCATCAGGTAAAAGAGTGCAGAAAGTTATAATCAGTTACAACTATGCAGGCATATTACCAAACGAATTATTAAATAAGTTTTATAGCAGATGCACACAAAAAGAAACGGCATAACCGAGGTTATACCGTTTCAAAATGCTTATGCTGTCATATCGGAAGGCGGCTAATTCCGACCCTTTTTTCATTGAAATATTATTTAAAATATGATATTATAACCATATTATGTTATTGAAGGTGATTTTTTGGGAAACAGAGTATTAAGCAATCTTGAACCGAAAAAGGTTTTTGAATATTTTGAAAGAATTTCCGCAATACCAAGAGGCTCGGGAAAAACTGAAATAATAAGTGATTACTGCGAGAACTTTGCAAAAGAAAAAGGTCTTGATTATTACAGAGATGAAGCGGGAAATGTTGTTATTTTCAAGACCGGCACCAACGGCAGAGAAAATGAAGAACCCGTTATTCTTCAGGGTCATCTCGATATGGTCTGTGAAAAAGAAAATGACTGTAATATAAATTTTGAAACAGAAGGTCTTTCGCTCGCTGTTGACGGTGATTTTGTCTATGCTGAGGGTACAACTCTCGGCGGTGATGACGGAATAGCGGTTGCAATGTGCCTCGCACTTCTTGACAGCAATGATGTTTCTCATCCTCCTATTGAGGCTGTTTTTACGGTTGACGAAGAAATCGGAATGCTCGGTGCGGATGTCCTCGATACTTCGGTTCTCAAGGGCAGAAGAATGATAAATATTGACTCGGAAAACGAAGGCGTTCTCTGGGTAAGCTGCGCAGGCGGCGCAATAATAGATATTGAACTTCCCGTTAAGAGAGAAGCTGCAAGCGGTAATTGCTGTGAAATAACCGTCGGCGGGCTTCACGGCGGACACTCGGGCGCAGAGATTCATGTCGGATATGCAAACGCAAGCGTTCTTATGGGCAGGCTTCTCGCAAAGCTGAGTGAAAAAACAAAGATTTCAGTTGTCAGAATTGACGGCGGAACCAAGGATAATGCAATAACCAGAGAGTGCATTTGCACAGTTTATTCCGACGAAAATATCAGCGGTTATTTAGTTGAAACCGAAGCAGAATTCAAAAATGAATTCTCTGATACCGACCCCGATTTGTTTGTTGCCGTAAAGGCGGTTGAGGACGGCTGTGACGCAATGTGCGCTGACTCAACAAAAGCTGTTATATCAATGCTTAATGAGCTTCCTTACGGCGTTATGGCAATGAGCAAGGAAATCGACGGTCTTGTTGAAACTTCACTCAATCTCGGAACCCTTAATACAGATGCAGATAATATACATTTCGGTTACTCAGTCAGAAGCAGTAAGAATGATGACAGAGAAGCACTTCTTGACCGACTTGTTGCAATTGCCGATAAATACAGCGCTTCAAATAAGATAACGGGCAGATATCCCGGCTGGGCATTCGTCAAGGATTCTGCACTTCAAAAGGTTATGGCAGAAACATATAAAGAAATGTACGGCAGGGATATGCAGGTGACTGCAATTCATGCAGGTCTTGAGTGCGGTTTGTTCTGCGGCAAAATCAGCGGACTTGACTGCGTTTCGCTCGGACCTGATCTTTATGATATTCATACTCCGGGCGAAAAGCTGAGTATTTCATCTGCGAAAAGGGTATGGGAATATCTTCTTGCCGTTCTCGCAAAGCTTTGATTTTTCTGAAGCATGTTATGTCGCAAACGGCAATCAGTCTGTTGAAGCTGAGATAAAAATTGATTATTTCGCTTGCGTACAGAATAAAAATATAACCTTTAACCGAATATTTCGGGAGCAAAAAATATACCATACCGACGCAAAGGGCAGAATCAATGATATTATATCTCATTGAATAAAGCTGCTGATCAAGCCCTTTAAGCATTCCGTCGGTAACGGTGTCCATATACATTATCGGAACAAGCGGTGAGAGTATTCTTATATACATCACCGCTTCGTTTGATTTATAGACAGCTTCAGATAAAGCAGGCGCAAAAACAGCGAAAATAAATGCGCAGGCAAATGAGAAAATAAGAGTCCTCAAAAGATTTTTTTCAACCGTTCTGTTAATTCCGTCTTTGTCATCAAGCTCATTCTTCCTTGCGAGATCAGGTACCATCAGAGATGAAAGCGATGATATAACGGCACTCGGATAAAGAAGAACGGGTAACGCCATTCCATGAATGTTTCCGTATGCAGAAAGTGCGGCAGCGCTACCTTCGCCTGATTTTTCAAATCCTTTCGGAATGAGTAAATGCTCAATTGTCAGCAGAATGCTTCTCATGCTCGTGCCAGATGCATCCGGTATGGCTATTCTCAGAATTTTGCCGAGTTTTACTGCTTTCAAATCTGTTTTCAGCGGTGCAGTTATGTTTTTTAATGTAAAAGACATTGAAAAAGAAGCAACCTCCGCGGCAGTCATTCCCATGACAATTGCAATTGCGAGATTAACCGCTTTCTTTGCGGAGAATCTGTTCAGCAAGAAAACGGTAATCAGAATCTTTATTCCCTGCTCAAGCATCTGCACTGTTGAGTATTGCGGAATCTGTTCTCTTGCAGTGAAATAGCCGCCCAATGCTGCAGACATTGCAACAAAAGGGAGACTTCCCGAAAGAATTCTTAATAATGATGCAGTCTGTGCGCTTGAAAGCCAGTAAAGGCTTATTAAATCAGAAAAAACATACAGCAGCAGACCCGTTGCGCATCCGCAGACAAAAGCGTAAACAAGGCATTTTGCAAGTGTTTTCTGAATATCATTTTTCTTGTTTGCCTCACTTTCAACGATGATTCTTGTTGCGGCGAGTTTTATTCCTGCACATGAAAATGTAACAGCGAGGGAATAGACGGTTAAAACGAGCTGAAACAGACCCATTCCCGCAGAGCCGATTTTTGAAGTCAGATATGCGTTGAATCCAACCGATGCCGAACGCATAATCAGATTGACCGCCGTCATGATTGCGGTATGTTTTGCAAGTTTAGATTTGTTCATTATGTTCACCAATATTGTTTATTTTTCGTTCATAAACATAATATTGCAAAAAAACGTCTTGTATGATAAAATATTTTTGTAAGCAGACAGTAAATATTATGCTTAAAAGGAGATTTGTAATATGGGACTTATTAAAGCAGGCATAGGCGCACTCGGCGGAGTACTGGCAGACCAGTGGAAGGAATTTTTCTACTGCGATTCACTCGAAAATGACGTGCTGATGGTGAAGGGACAGAAGCGTATTGGCGGACGTTCATCAAACACCAAGGGCAGCGACAACGTTATCTCCAACGGCTCGGGCATTGCAGTTGCAGACGGTCAGTGCATGATTATCGTTGAGCAGGGCAAGATTGTTGAAGTTTGCGCAGAACCCGGTGAATTCACCTATGATTCTTCAACAGAGCCTTCAATCTTCTCAGGCAAGCTTGGCGATACAATCAAGGAAACCTTCAAAACCGTCGGTAAGAGATTTACATACGGCGGCGACACAGGCAAAGACCAGAGAGTTTACTATTTCAACACAAAGGAAATCCTTAATAATAAATTCGGTACACCCAATCCCTTTAT